>CAYTQT010000024.1:2658-40378 GCA_964439915.1 uncultured Wenzhouxiangella sp.
GTGCTCGAGTCGCCTGATTCGGCTTTCGATGATTTCGACATCGTCGAGATCTTCCTCGAAGAATTCGACCAGGAGCTGGCCTCTCTGGAAGACGTGGTTCCCAAGTGGCAGGATCAGCCCGCCGAAGAAGAACATACGCTGACGATACGCCGCGCATTCCATTCCCTGAAGGGTTCGGGACGGATGGCGGGTGCTATGGAAATCGGTGAGTTCGCCTGGCATATCGAGAATATGCTCAATCGCATCCTCGATGGTCAGCTCGCGCCCGAGCCGCGAGTCACCTCGATCGTTGCAGATGCCGTCACAGTGCTCCCCAGCATGCGAGCTCGACTGACCGGCAAGGAAGAGGCCGAATTCGACGAAGCGACCTGTCAGGAAGTTGCCGAGAGCGCCGATGCAGCCGCTGATGGGCGCCTCGACACGGACGACGAAAAGACCGAACAAGCCGCCGACACGGCGCATGCCGACGAGCTGCCACCCGAACTGGAGGGTCTGGACTCGACGCTCGTCGATCTGATGGTCAAGGAACTATCGGAAAATCTCGAGGCCATGGAACGCTGGCTGCACGACAGCCAGGAGTCGGGCCATACGCCAGAGATCGACGAGGGCATGGTGCGCATCGTGCACACCATGAAAGGGACGATGCGACTGGCACCGATCGGTGATGAAACGGAAACCGCCCAGATCCTCGAAGCCTATCTCGAAGAGCTTTCTCTGACCCATTCTGCGCCGTCCTCGGCCGGGATGGAGGCAATGGCGCACTGCGCCGAGCTGTTCCGCCATCGTCTCGAGCGCCTGCGTGGCGAGCTGGTCGACCCTGATACCTTCAATACTTCGGCCCTGGCCGGCGAACTGCGCGATCTGCACAGCAAGGCGCATCGCGATCGAACCGGAGAGCACGGCACGCTGCAGCACCTGCCGCCGCTTCAGAGCACCGAGACCGAAGAGCCCGCGCTGACATCGGACGCCGACCCGACGGATGCACAGGACTCGATCGATTTCTTCGAGATCGACGATGAAGAGCTCACGGTCGAGCCCAGTGAGACGCCTGAACACGCCGAAGGTGACGCACTGATCGAGTCTGATGAATCGAAGGAGACGGACGCCGAGCTCGATTTGAGCGAGCCAGAAGACGCCGATCAGCTCGAAGATGCTCACGATCAGCCCGAAGCTGACGAAGCTGACGAGACCGAAGAGCTCGAACCCATCGAGGAGGAAGCCGACGCAGCCCTTGATTCTGCAGCCGAGGACGAGGATCTGGCGCCGGCAGATTCCGCTCGAGGCCCTGAGCAGGACGAGGACGAGGACGAGGACCACGAGCATGCAGACGCTCTCGAGCCCTCGGCCGGGTCGAGCGATGACTTTGATGTCGATGAACAGGCTCTGGAAGACGAAGCAGCCATCGACGAGGACACGGAAGCAGACTCTGACGAGGACGAAGCCAGCGTCGAGACCGAGGTCGAAACCGAAGACCCAGAGGACGACGAGGACGACGAGGACGACGAGAGCGACGAGAGCGACGAAGGCGACGAAGGCGACGAAGGCGACGAGGAGCAGGCGACCGATGACGAGCACGAACAGCTTGTCGACTGGGAGCGCGAAGCCCTGGCAGCTCAGGAGGCGGCTGAAAGCGGTGTCGAGCCCGACTTCGAGCGCATCGACGCGGACGAGACGACCGGGACCGGCGAAGCATCGATCGACGATGAGCGGGAGGATACCGAACAGGCCGCCGAAGACGAAGAGAGCGGCCTGATCCGTATCGACTACTCGGATCTCAATGAGGACCTTCTGGAAGCCTTCCTCGAAGAAGGCCAGGAGCTTCTTGAACACTCCGATGGTGTCCTGCAGCAGTGGCGCGAGAAGCCGGACGACAGGAGCCTGGTGACAGCGCTCCAGCGAGACCTGCATACGATCAAGGGCTCGTCTCGCATGGTCGGGCTCAATCCGATCGGCCAGGTCGCCCACGTCATGGAAGAGTTGCTCGAGGGCATCGCGGCGGGCCTCAAGGAGGCCACCCGAGATCGAATCGATGCCCTGGAGACGGGTTGCGATCACCTCAACCTGATGATCGACGCGGTCAACAAGCGTCAGGCCATGCCGATGCGCCCGATCGAAGATCTGTTTGCCGACCAGGCCGAGGACTTCGAGGAAGCGGTCGAACTGCCAGAATTCACCGCCGAGACGCCGACCGTGGCCGGCGGCGACCGCGAAGAGCCGGTGGCGCGTGGTGAGAATCTGCGCGTACCCTCCAGCCTGGTCGACGAGCTGGTCAACTACGCCGGCGAGATTTCGATCTTCCGCTCGCGCCTCGAGCAGCAGATCAGCGTATTCAGGAACAACGTCGGCGAAGTCGATGAGACGGTCATTCGCCTGCGCGATCAGCTGCGCAAGCTCGAGATCGAGACCGAAGCACAGATCCTGGCCCGCTATGAACGCGAGCATGGACCGGCTGATGAGGAGTTCGACCCGCTCGAACTCGACCGTTACTCGACGATTCAGCAGCTCTCGCGCGGCCTGGCGGAGTCGGTCAATGACCTGACATCGCTGACCGGCATCCTCGATGATGCCACCCGACAGTCAGAAACCCTGCTGATGCAGCAGTCACGAGTCAATACCGAGCTTCAGGAAGGCCTGATGCAGGCCCGGATGGTCTCGTTCAACACCCTTCTCCCACGTTTCCGCCGGGTGATCAGGAATGCTGCCCGCGAAGTCGGCAAGAAGGCCCAGCTGCGAGTTCAGCTGGCCGGCGAGGGTGAGTTGGACCGGAACGTGCTCGAACGAATTACCGCGCCGATCGAACACCTGCTTCGAAACGCCATTTCTCACGGCATCGAGATGCCGGAAGACCGACGCGCAGCAGCCAAGCCGGAGACCGGAACGATCACGATCGCCGTCTCCCGAGAGGCCACCGAGCTGGTCATGCGGATCAGCGACGATGGTGCCGGTCTGGATCTCGAAGCGATTCGTCACCGAGCCGTCGAGCGCAACCTGCTCGACGAGAGTGAGGTCGATGAAGAGAAGCTGACCCAGATGATTTTCCAGTCGGGCTTTTCCACGGCAGAGCAGGTCAGTGAGTTGTCCGGGCGCGGCATCGGCATGGACGTGGTGGCCAACGAAGTCCGTCAGATCGGCGGCAGCGTCGCAGCGCAGTCGACCCGAGGCGAAGGCGCGCTGTTTACCATCCGCATTCCACTGTCTCTGACCGTCATGCAGGCGATCATGGTTCGGGCTTCCGATCGCCAGTTCGCGATTCCCCTTCAGTCCGTCCGGGGTGTGACCCGGATTCTGGCCGAGGAATGGTCGCGCGCCATCGAAGATCCCGAGCCAGCGCAGGAATACGCGGGCGAGTCCTATCCCTTGCTGGAACTGGAGCCTCAGCTCGACTTCCAGCCCGAGGAACAGACCACCGGCACCCTGTCGCTGCTGATGGTCGAGGCCGGCAACGAGAGAGCGGCGCTGCGCGTCAGTGACCTCCTCGGCCACCGCGAAATCGTCATCAAGCCCGTCGGACCGCAGATCAACTCGATCACGGGTATTCTGGGCGGCACCATCACAGGTGATGGTCAGGTCGTGTCGATCCTGGACATCGGTCCCCTGATCCGGCGTGCATTCGCCGAAGATATCCTTCCGGGACGCGGTGACATTCTGGAAACCGACGAGACCGAAGAGATCAAGCGCACCCCGCTTGTCATGGTGGTCGACGACTCGATCACCATGCGCCGTGTCACCTCGCGCGTACTCGAGCACCGAGGGCTCGAAGTCGTCACGGCCCGAGATGGTCTTGACGCGGTCGAGGCGCTGTTCGACCGCGTACCCGACCTGATCCTGCTGGATATCGAGATGCCTCGAATGGATGGGTACGAGCTTGCCACCCACGTCCGGAACGATCCGCGACTCAAGGAAATCCCGATGATGATGATTACCTCGCGAAGCGGCGAGAAGCATCGCCAGCGGGCAAGAGAGATCGGCGTCAACGACTATCTGGCCAAGCCCTACCAGGAAGCAGAACTCGTCGAGCATGTATTCAAACTGCTGAAGATGGCCCCGACGGAAGGATAGCAAAGCGATGGCCGACACCGAAATTCGAAGCGTCATGGTGCCCCTGACCGGCGCTCACCTTCTGATACCGAATGCCACTGTGGCCGAGGTCGTCGGGTACGCCTCGCCCGAAACCGTTCAGGACGGGCCCGACTGGTTGCTCGGCACTTTTCTCTGGCGGGGCTGGCAGGTTCCGCTGATCAGCTTTTCAGTCCTCACTGAAAGCAATGAGGCCGAGCCGGTCAATAACGCCCGCCTATGCATCACCAAGACTCTGATCGACAACGAACGGATGCCCTACATCGCCATTCTGGCCCAGGGCTTTCCCCGACTGACGACCATTACCCCGGAAAACGTCACCGAAGTGCCGATGCAGACCAAACCGATCGCCGTGGCGGGCAAGGTGATCGTCGACAACACCGAGGCCTTCGTTCCCGACCTCGATCGACTCGGCCACCTTGTCGCCCACGCAGCCTTCGGAGCCCTGCCCCTGACCAGCTAGGAAATAGTGCGCCCAGGCAATATCGGCGTATCAGAAAAGTCAAAACCCTGTTGTCCCAAAGCAGCAAAGAAGCAAAGAAGAGCTAACGCTTTTTTGAGTGTGTTTCTTTGCTACTGCACTGCTTCGCACACGGAAGACTTTCTTGTCCTGACTCAGGATTTGAGGAGTTTTTCGAGATAGTGGATGTTGGTTCCGCCCTCGATGAATCCTGAATCCCGGATCAATCGCTGGTGAAGCGGGATATTGTTGACCACGCCACCCAGTACCATCTCATCGAGCGCCACGCGCATCCGGGCAATCGCCGCTTCGCGCGTTTCACCGTGGGCGATCAGTTTTCCGATCATCGAGTCGTAATTGGGCGGAATCCGGTAGCCATCGTAGATATGCGAGTCGACCCGAATTCCGGGCCCGCCGGGCGCGTGGAACGAGTCCACCTGGCCCGGCTGCGGGATGAACTTCTCCGGATCCTCGGCGTTGATCCGACACTCGATCGCATGGCCGGTGATCGTGACATCCGACTGCTCGAAGGGAAGTGTCTGACCGGCAGCCGCCAGGATCTGGGCACGGATCAGATCCAGACCGGTGATGCATTCGGTGACCGGATGCTCGACCTGGATGCGGGTGTTCATTTCGATGAAATAGAACTCGCCGTTCTCGAACAGGAACTCGAAGGTTCCGGCACCTCGATAGCCGATACGGCGGCAGGCGTCGGTACAGATCCTGCCGATCTGCTCGCGCTGCTCCGGCGTGATGCCAGGGGCTGGGGCTTCCTCGATGACTTTCTGGTGGCGCCGCTGCATCGAGCAATCGCGTTCGGCCAGATGCACCGCGTTGCCGTGAGCATCGGCCAGAACCTGGATCTCGATATGGCGAGGATTGGTCAGATACTTTTCCATGTAGACCGTGTCATCGCCGAAGCCGGTCGCTGCCTCCTGACGGGTCAGCGAAATCGATTTGATCAGGTCATCGGGATCTTCGACCACCCGCATACCGCGCCCGCCGCCGCCAGCGGCGGCCTTGATCAGTACCGGAAACCCGATTTCTGAAGCCAGCCGGGCCGAGCGCTTGGGATCGTCGTCGAGAGGCCCGTTCGAGCCCGGTACGCAGGGAACACCTGCCTTGCGCATGGCATTGATCGCCGAGACCTTGTCGCCCATCAGCCGGATGGTCTCGGCGCGTGGTCCGATAAAGGTGAACCCGGACTCCTCGACCCGCTCGGCGAAATCTGCGTTCTCGGCAAGAAAGCCATAACCGGGATGGACCGCTTCGGCGTCGGTCACCTCCATGGCGGCAATGATCGCCGGCACGTTGAGATAGCTCTGCCCGGCCGGCGCCGGACCGATACACACCGACTCATCGGCCATGCCGACGTGCTTGAGGTTTCGATCCACCGTGGAATGGACGGCCACCGTTCGGATGTTCATGGCCTGGCAGGCGCGCAGAACCCGCAGGGCAATCTCACCGCGATTGGCGATCAGAATTTTCTTGAATGCGGCCATATCAACTCCGCTGGATCACGAACAGGGGTTCGTCGAACTCCACCGGTTGGCCGTCTTCAACCAGAACCCGGACCACTTTTCCGGCCAATTCGGACTCGATCTGATTGAACATCTTCATCGCCTCGATCAGGCACAGCGTATCCCCAGACGAGACGGAGCTGCCTTCCTTGACGAAGGGGGGGGAATCCGGATTGGGCGATGAATAGAAGGTCCCGACCATCGGCGAACGAACGATGTCGCCATCCGGCAGGTCGGCCTTGTCGTCTTCCGGCGCAGTGGATGTCGCCGCGGCGGGGACGGCCGGAGCCGGCGCTGCCGGACTGGCCGCCGGCAAGTGCAGCATCTGACTGGGCATCGGCTGGGGGTGTGATCGGATCAGTCGAACCGACTCCTCGCCCTCGTGAATCTCGATCTCGGCCAGCTCCGATTCTTCAAGCAGTTCGATCAGTTTCTTTATTTTTCTCAAATCCATGGTCTGTCTACCCCAACAGGCGTTTTCTTGTATTCAGGTGCTGGTGCGATGCGCGACGGCCTGCAGCGCCAGCAAGTAGGAATCCGCTCCGAAGCCGCAGATCGTGCCTACAGCCAGGTCGGAAAAATAGGAGGTGTGGCGGAACGGCTCGCGTTGCGCCGGATTACTCAGGTGTATCTCGATGAACGGCAGGTCCACGGCTGCCAACGCATCGCGCAGTGCAACAGAGGTGTGAGTGAAAGCCGCAGGATTGATCAGAATCCAGTCCGTGCCATCGTCGGCCGCCTGCTGGACTCGCTCGACCAGCGCGTGCTCGGCATTGGACTGGAAGGCACTGAAGTCCATCCCGGCGGTGGCCGCGAAACGGGCCATGCGGGCGTTGATTTCATCCAGCGTGGTGCGGCCATAAACCGATGGTTCACGGCGTCCCAGAGTGTTCAGATTCGGCCCATGCAGGACAAGGATCGAGGTCATGCGGCTCCACAGCGCTCAAAGACCGTCGAGTGTGCACGATTTGAGAGGATATGTCCACATGTTCGGCGAAGTTCCCGGCCAGTTAGCGGACATTGCCAAAAAATGCCGCCTATTCGGCCAGCCATTCGACCAGCACCGGATCGAGCTCCTCGGCGGTCACTTCACCCAGATGCCGCCAGCGGATGATGCCCGAGGCATCGACCAGAACGGTATACGGCAGCGCGCCTGCGGAATTACCCCAGGCGCGCTGGGTCGCGATGACGTCGGTCGATCCGACCAGAATCGTGTAGTCGATGCCGAGAGACTCGACGAAGTCGATCACCGGACCCGGCTCGTCGATCGCGATGCCGACCACGTTCATGCGCCCGGCATGGGTCCGGGCCACCTCGTTGAGAAGCGGCATCTCGCGCCGACAGGGCGCACACCAGGTCGCCCAGAAGTTGACCAGCAGGGCCTGACCGTCGAAATCATCGGCCGAGACGAAGCGACCGTCGACGGCGGCGTGACGAAAGGATGGGCGGGCATCGCCGACCTGCGCCCCTTCGCTACCGGGCAACGGCGGATCGCTGCGGCTGAACCACGCCACCATGACGCCAAGCGCCAGACCGCCGATGGCGACCAGGCCGTAGACAAGCCAGCGATTCACAGCAGGACCTGATCAAGCAGCACGGCGAAATCCGCGGGCGGCATGAATCCGAAGGTTCTGAGCTGGTCCAACTCCTGGCCCTCGTCGAAGAAGAGATAGGCCGGCGGGCCGATCAGACCGAAGTGTCCGAGGATCGCCTTGTGCTGATCGTTGTAGTCGGTGACATCGATCTTGATCAGGGTCAGCTCGCGCATGCGCTGCGCCACCCCGGGATCGGGAAAGGTCCGACGCTCCATTCGCACGCAGTCAACGCACCAGTCGGCGTAAAAGTCGACGAAGACCGGACGCGGACTGTCGGCAATCCGGGCCTGGAGCTGATCCAGGCTGTCGATCCGCTCGAAGGTTGCTGCGGCCGCTGAGCTCGCCGCGCCGCTGCCCGTCGTCTGCAGATGATGCAGTGGCCGCAGCCAGTCCTTTCCACCCGACAGGGCACCGAGAAACTGGATCGAGCCGAAGATCAGCAGCATCACGCCGAAGCTGCGCCAGAGCTTCTGCCAACCGCTCAAGGCCGCCTCGGCGCGGCCGGTGCTGATCAGATACACCGCGCAGGCGATCGCCAGCGCGCCCCAGAGCAGCATGGTGACTGCACCCGGCACGACCCGCTCCAGCATCCAGATCGCAAGCGCCAGCAGACCGACGCCGAACACCGCCTTGATCGCCACCATCCAGGCACCCGCTCGCGGCAGCAAACCACCGGCCGAAGTCCCCCATATCATCAGGGGCAGGCCCATGCCCATGGCCATCGCGAACAGGGCCGCACCACCGAGGACGGCATCGCCGGTCTGGCCGATGTAGATCAGTGCTCCCATCAGGGGAGCCGCGACGCAGGGACCGACGACCAGGGCTGAAAGTGCCCCCATGATGGCCGCGCCGAGCAGCGTGCCGCCTTCGGCACGATTGGAGAGCGCATTCAGGCGGGTCTGCAGGGCGGCGGGAATCTGCAGCTCGTAAAAGCCAAACATGGAAAGCGAGAGCAGAACGAACAGGGCAGCAAATCCGGACAACACCCAGGGATGCTGGAATACCGCCTGCAGATTCTGTCCGAACAGGCCGGCTATGACCCCGAAAGCGGTGTAGACCAGAGCCATCGCCAGCACATAGACCAGCGACAACCTGAAGGCCCTGGCTGTCGTCATGCCCTCGCCCGCACCGGCAATCAGACCAGAGAGGATCGGCACCATCGGAAACACGCAGGGTGTGAAGGCCAGCAGGATTCCGGCAACCAGGAACAGCGGCAGCGCAACCATCGGCGAGCCGCTGAGCAGACCCGCCAGCTGATCCTGCTCACTCAGGCCCGCGCTGGCCGACGGGGTGATCGAATCGCCCGCGGCAGGCAGGCTGAGAGCCGCCGCGACATCCTCCGGCGTTGCGGCCGGCAGGTCCACGACCACGGCGCGACTCATTGGCGGGTAGCAGATGCCGTCGGTCAGACAGCCCTGGAACTCGGCCAGCAGCTCGACGCTGCGCGCCGGCCCGGCGGGACGCTCCAGTCGAACCGGAATCTCGACCTGATCGTAGTAGACCTCCGTGTCCCCGAAATACTCATCATGAATGGCCAGCGCTTCGGGCAGATCGATGGCACTGACCCGGATCTCGCTGCCAGGAATCGAAAAGTCGATGGTGTGGCGATACAGGTAGTACTGCGGTGCGGAGGTAAAGCGAACCAGAACGGTGACAGGATCGACCGCAATGGCCTCGTAGCGAAAGGCTTGCGCCTCGGGCAGGGCGCCGGCTGAATCGATCAGGCCCGATGACGACGGCAGGCCCAGCAGGGCCTGAAGACCGGCTGCCGGCGGCCTGGTGGATGCAACCGATGCCGCAGCGGCGGTGACCGGTACCGTAACGATCTGGCGATGCGGCGGATAGCAGACGCCGAGATCGGCGCAGCCCTGGAACCGGACCGCAATGGCAAGCTCGCCCTGGCCAGCCTCGACCGGCAGGATGATGCTCAGCCTGTCGCGATAGGATTCGATCTCGCCGAAGAAATCATCAAAGCCCTTGTCTCCTTCAGGGATACGGGCCTGGCCAAGAACCACGCCGTCGGTCTGTGCCTCGAAGCGGAAGGCGTGGCGATACAGATAGTAACCATCGGCAATATCGAAGCGCAGCTCGACCCGGCCCTCCCCGCCGCTGGCCGACAGGGCAAAGGCCTCTTCGACGGGAAGCAGATCATCGGGAGATATCTGCGCCGACAGCGGCGCCGCCAGCAGCAGAACCAGCGCCACCCAGCCATTCAGTATTCGACTGTTCAACCGTTACTCCGTGTCACTGCAAGTCTCGACCTGAACCCAATTTCGGGCCCAGTCGACGTAGGCTTTCAGACCGTCATCAACGTCGGTCAGAAGAAGCTCCGGCACCTCGTAGGGATGGTGTTCATCGATCGTTCGCTTGAGTTCTGCGGCGCGCTCCGGCGCGGTCTTGATCATCAAAGGCACTTCCTCATCGGCATTGACCTGCCCTTCCCAGGGATAGATGCTGCGAACGACCTGGCCGATCGTCACGCAGGCCGCCAGACGCTGTTCGACCAGCAGTCGAGCCAGTCGTTCCGCCTGCTCGAGGTTCGCACAAGTGGTCATCGCCACCAATAGTCCATTCGGCATGATCAATCGCCTCCAATAGAAACCCGGGTCCGGGGCATTGGCGGGGCAGGCCCCGAGATGCCCCGCCCACCGCGCCTGCGCCGATCCGGGCCGAATCGCCTAACCCCGTAGAGTAGCCGATCCGGATCAAGACCCGAAACGAATTTCATCAACGGCCCTTGAAATGCCGAAGGCTGGGCTCCATTACGGCTTGCGTATCGGCAGTCGGCGCGGGCGTACGCAAGTTGATCAAGCGTTCGTTCCGGCCGCCCGAGCAGAACTTCCGGTCGGCTGTCCTTTCTGATAGGCGGCGGTCCGGGTTTGCCACAAATCTTTTAACTGGATTGAGAAGGGAGAATTACCCATGAACCTGCGTCCCTTGCATGATCGCGTGATCGTCAAGCGCGTTGAAGAAGAACGCACCTCTCCGGGCGGAATCGTCATACCTGATTCGGCCGCCGAAAAGCCCATCCGCGGCGAAGTCACCGCTGTCGGAAACGGCAAGATCCTCGACAACGGCGAACAGCGTGCGCTGGACGTCAAGCCTGGCGACACCGTGCTGTTCGGCAAGTACTCCGGCACCGAAGTCAAGGTCGGCGGGGAAGAGCTTCTGGTGATGCGCGAAGACGACATCATGGCCGTCATCGAGTCCTGATCCGCCCCTCGTCTCATCATTCGACGCATTGAATCACAAGGAATTTAGCAATGAGTGCCAAAGAAGTCCGTTTTTCCGAAGACGCCCGTAACAAGATTCTGAGCGGCGTCAACATTCTGGCCCGCGCGGTCAGCGTCACGCTCGGCCCGAAAGGCCGCAACGTCATCCTCGAAAAGAGTTTCGGCGCACCCACCGTCACCAAGGACGGCGTCTCCGTCGCCAAGGAAATCGAGCTGGAAGACAAGTTCGAGAACATGGGTGCTCAGATGGTCAAGGAAGTCGCTTCCCAGACCTCCGATGCTGCCGGTGACGGCACCACCACCGCGACCGTTCTGGCCGCCGCCATGCTGCGCGAAGGCCTGAAGTCGGTCGCCGCCGGCATGAATCCGATGGATCTCAAGCGCGGCATGGACAAGGCCACCAAGGCCGCCGTTGCCGAACTGCAGAAGATATCTACCCCGTGCACCGACGACAAGGCGATTGCCCAGGTTGGCACGATCTCGGCCAACTCCGACGAGGAAATCGGCAAGATCATCGCTGATGCGATGGGCAAGGTCGGCAAGGAAGGGGTGATCACGGTCGAAGAAGGCCAGTCGCTGGAAAATGAACTCGACGTCGTCGAGGGCATGCAGTTCGATCGCGGCTACCTGTCACCGTACTTCGTCACCGACCAGCAGACCATGCAGGTCGAGCTGGAGAACCCCTACATCCTGCTCCACGACAAGAAGATCTCGAACGTTCGCGATCTGCTGCCGGTGCTGGAAGGCGTGGCCAAGGCCGGCCGCAGCCTGCTGATCGTCTCCGAAGATATCGAAGGTGAAGCGCTGGCGACCCTGGTCGTCAACAACCTGCGCGGCATCGTCAAGGTCGCGGCCGTCAAGGCGCCGGGCTTCGGTGATCGTCGCAAGGCGATGCTGGAAGACATGGCGGTCCTGACCGGCGGCCAGGTCATCAGCGAAGACGTCGGCCTGAGCCTCGAGAAGGCCGATATCGAATCACTCGGTTCGGCCAAGAAGGTCCAGATCTCGAAGGAAAACACCACCATCATCGACGGCGCTGGCGATGCCACCGCGATCGAAGGACGGGTCGGTCAGATCCGCGCCCAGATCGAGGACGCAAGCTCCGACTACGATCGCGAGAAGCTGCAGGAACGCGTGGCCAAGCTGGCCGGCGGCGTGGCAGTGATCAAGGTCGGTGCCGCTACCGAAGTCGAAATGAAGGAGAAGAAGGCGCGCGTCGAAGATGCCCTGCACGCCACCCGTGCGGCCGTTGAAGAGGGCGTGGTCCCCGGCGGCGGTACCGCGCTGGTTCGTGCACTCAACGCCATCCGCGATCTGAAGGGTGACAACGAAGAGCAGAACGTCGGCATCAAGATCGCACTGCGTGCCATGGAAGAGCCGCTGCGCAAAATCGTCTCAAATGCTGGCGGTGAGCCGTCCGTGGTCCTGGCCAAAGTGGCCGAGGGCAGCGGTAACTTCGGCTTCAACGCGGCCAGCGGTGAGTACGTGGACATGATCGAAGCCGGCATCCTGGATCCGACCAAGGTGACCCGCTCTGCCCTGCAGAACGCTTCTTCTGTCGCCGGTCTGATGATCACCACCGAAGCGGCCATTGCCGAACTCCCTCAGAAGGATGAGGGTGGCGGTGCCCCGGACATGGGTGGCATGGGCGGCATGGGTGGCATGGGCGGCATGATGTAAGCAGCTCTAGAACCCAGGCCCTCTCAAGGCCAATCGCAAAACCAAGGAATACCCCGGCCACTGGTCGGGGTTTTCCTTTTGGGGAAACCGCTCTGAATTGTCTGGCCGGGATCGGCATACGCCCCGCTACGCGCTTGCTGTCTGGCTCGGATAAGCTTGAGGCATGAAGCGCGCGATCGAAATCGACCCCACCGCCCTCGGGCAGATCAGTCGTTATGCCGATGAGGCCTCGCGACGCTGGCCCGACGCCCCCTCTCCCGAACACAAGCCCGCCCTGCCCGATGCAGAAGCGCTGCAGGCCGATCCCGAAGCGGCGATCCGTCGGCATCGACAGCTTGCGTCTCTGCACATCCTCTGGAAAGATCTCACCGGATCAGCCAGCGTCGAGGAGACCGGCAACGCCCTGTCCGCCCTGGCCAGGGAATGTATCGATATGGCCCTGCAGGCCGCCCGCCGAACGATGGAGGCCGACCTCGGCGTACTGCGCGACCCAGATGGCCAGCCGATCGAGCTGTCGGTGATCGGACTGGGCAAGCTGGGCGGTGACGAGCTGAACTTCAACTCCGACATCGATCTGGTTTTCATTCACCGCGGCGGCGGCAAGAGCGACGGTCGCCGGGCCGTGGAGGCAGCAAGCTACCTGAAACGCCTTGCGCTGGAGCTGATCCGTCTCCTTGATGCAGTAACCGCCGACGGGCGGGGCTGGGTCGTCGACACCCGCCTGCGGCCTTTCGGGTCGGCAGGTGCCCTGGTCTGGTCGCTGGGTGCCATCGAGCAGTATTTCCTCAACGAGGGCCGGGCCTGGGAACGCTATGCCTGGATGAAGGCCAGCCCGGCGGCCGGCGACATCAAGACCGCCGAGGCGCTTCTGGAGGCCATCCGCCCGTTCATCTTTCGCCGCTACCTGGACTACGGCATTTTTCAGAGCCTGCGGGAGTTGCACGATCAGATCGAGATCAAGAGCCGCCAGGACTCGCGGCGCGACGACATCAAGCGCGGCCCCGGCGGCATTCGCGAGCTGGAGTTTCTGATCCAGAGTCAGCAGATCCTTCGTGGCGGTCGCAATCCCGAGCTGCAGCAGCCGGGCTTTCTTCCGGCGCTGCGTGCGCTGACCCGGGCCCAGGTCTTCGATCAGGCCAGCAAGACAGAAATCGAGGCTGCCTATGCGTATCTGCGTATCCTCGAGAATCGCCTCCAGGCCATCAGCGGTCAGGGCGCCCATCACCTGCCCGACCGGGCCGAAGAGCAGACTGCCCTGGCCCGGATCATGGGCTCACCTGACTGGTCGTCTCTGATTCAGGAGCTCGATGTGCATCGTGCGCGCGTCCGCGGCCAGTTCAGCGCCCGCTTCGGCGATCACTGCGTGGTCGATTCCCGCGCCAGCGCGCTGTGGCCGCCGAAAGACGGTATCGAGGGGCACCTCCGAACCGCCGGCTTCGAGCGCCCGGAAGAGGCCGCAGATCAACTGCGCGGCCTGGCCGAGCGCGTCGGACACCGGGCCATCAGCGCCGAGGGTCGGGGCCGACTGGAGCGGCTGATGCCCAGTCTGCTGTTCGAGGTGACCCAGCACCAGCCGCCGGATATCGGGCTGGCCGATCTGCTGCACCTGGTCGAACAGATCATCCAGCGCTCAGCCTATCTGGCCCTGCTCTTCGAGCGCCCCGCCACGCTGAAGCGGCTGGTGCAGACCTTTCGTTTCAGCGGTCGCCTGGCCGAGTGGATCGTCGCCTCACCCCAGCTGCTCGATGATCTGCTCGATCCGGTTCGCGGCCTGGTGCTGCCAGAACCGCCAGCGATCGATCTGGACGATACGGAAGCGAGCCTCTTCGAGCTCGGCCGCTGGCGGCAGACCGGCTTCCTGCGCACAGCCCTGGCCGAGATCGATGGGGCATTGAACGCTGTCGAGGCCGCCGACCAGCTCTCGCATATCGCCTCGATCTGCATCGATCGGATCCTCGCGCTGATCGGGCCGGATCACCCGCCCCTGGCCGTGGTCGCCTACGGCAACCTCGGCGCCGGTCTGCTTCACTTCGACTCAGACCTCGATCTGGTGTTTCTGCATCACGACGACCAGGCTCCGTTGAGAACGGCACAGCGCTTCATCAGCTACATGCAGCTGCCCCTGCCCGGCGGTCGCCTGTTCGAGATCGACACCCGCCTGCGACCGAACGGCAACGCCGGCACGCTGGTGGCCAGCACCGATCACTTCAGAACCTATCAGATGACCCAGGCCGACACCTGGGAACACCAGGCACTGATCCGCGCGCGCTGGGTCGCCGGCAGCCCGGAACTGGAGTCGGTCTTCTCCAGCATCCGCACCGAGGCCCTGCAGATGGAAAGAGACCCGGGCCTGATCCGCGACCGCCTCGCGAGCATGCGCTCTCGGCAGAAGCAGGATCGCGAGGAATCGGCAGTCAAGGCGCTGCTGACCGATCTGCAGTTCATCGCCGAAGGCGGCGTACTCTGCCTGGGCCGCGAACACCCCGAGCTGCTCGACATTCGACGTCCCGGCGAGCTGCTGCCCAGGCTGGCCGAAATCGGCTGGCTTGATCCCTCCCTCGCCCACTCGCTGGGCCAGACCTGGGAGAAGCTGCTGTCCACGCGCCACATGCAGTGGCTCAGTCGTTCCGGCCGGAACGACAATCTCGAGTTACCGAGCAACGACATTCGCGATGCCTGGTCGCACGTCTTTGATCGTCCCGACTGATCCGCTATGATCAACGCTGCTTGGGTAACTTTGCAGGAGCACGTCCATGCGAGCAGTCGACGCCTGGTTGAGTGAATACGGCGAGAGCCACCGTCATGCGACGAACAAGCTGATCCACTGGATCTGCGTTCCGGCGATCGTCTGGAGTGTCGTGGCCCTGATCTGGTCGATTCCTTCGCCGGCAGACTGGCTGAACTGGGCGATCGTGACCGCAGTGGCGGCCCAGCTCTACTACATCAAGCTCTCACCGAAGCTCTCGGTCGGCATCGGGCTGTTTCTGCTGGCCTGCCTGGGCCTGTGTCTGCTGGTCGAGCAGCAGCTGACCTGGCCGCTGTGGCAGGTGGCTCTGGCGGTCTTCGTCATTGCCTGGATCGGCCAGTTCATCGGCCATCGGATCGAGGGCAAGAAGCCGTCTTTCTTCAAGGATCTGGTGTTCCTGATGATCGGCCCGGCCTGGTTGATGGCCTTCGTCTATCGGCGCCTCGGCCTGAGCTACTGACGGCCCTTTCGATCCGCGGCACTTCAAGTTCGCGTGCGTGCTCCGACGGGTCTGGCCCGCCAACTGATTGCAGAGCAGCGTCGACTGGCCGAGCGTGTCACTGTCGAGGACCTCGACTCGCGGCCGGTCGAGTGGGTGGCCGGGGTCGATGCGGCCTTTCCTGATCGAGGGACCGTCACCCGTGGCGCGGCGGTACTGATGCGCCTGCCCGACCTCGAGCCGATCGATCAGGCCGTGGTCGAAATACCCACCGAGCTGCCCTATATTCCCGGCCTGCTGTCGTTCAGAGAGCTGCCGGCGGTTCAGGCCGCGCTGGACGCCCTGCGCAGAACACCGGATGTGGTGCTTTGCGATGGTCAGGGCCTGGCCCATCCGAGGCGTTTCGGAATCGCCTGCCATCTGGGGGTCAGCACCGGGCTGCGCACGATCGGCGTCGGCAAATCACGCCTGTGCGGGAATTACGAGATGCCTGGAGAACGGCGCGGCGATCAGGCCGCGCTCATTGATCGCGATGAACGGATCGGGACAGTGCTGCGAAGCCGCGCACGGGTCAAACCGGTCTTTGTTTCGGTCGGTCACGGCCTGAATCTCGAACAGGCCGTGAGGATCACGCTGGCCTGCACGCCGCGCTTTCGCCTGCCGGAACCCATTCGCGCCGCCGACCGGTTGGCCGGCTCAGGCCGCTGAGATCAGTCCTGGATGTGTTCCTCGTAGGCCTCGTGATCCATCAGGCTCTCGAGCTCTTCGGCGTCTTCCAGACGGACGACAAACAGCCAGCCGTCGCTGTAGGGCTCGCTGTTGACCGTTTCGGGGGAGTCGATCAGTACTTCATTGACTTCGACCACCTCGCCGGACACCGGTGAATAGATATCCGATGCCGCCTTGACCGATTCGACGACCGCGCAGGCATCCCCCTGGCCGACCGTGCTGCCGACCTCGGGCAGTTCGACGAAGACCAGATCACCGAGCTGGGCCTGGGCATGATCGGTAATGCCGATCCGGACCAGCCCTTCGTCCTCTTCGCCGACCCATTCGTGGCTTTCGCTGTAGCGCAGTTCAGAAGGTATCTCGCTCATTCTTGCTTCCCTGTTGAGTTTCGATGGTTCAAAGCGACGCGACCACGAACGGCCGCAAACGATCGCGATTCTAGCAATAATCCAGCAGGCCCGGGACCCTCAGCCCTGGTTCAATGACCAGTACCCCCACTGGGCCGGCTGAACGCTGGTCTTCGGCCACTGGTCGATGCTGGGGGTGTTTCAGAACGACCGCTTAGTCGGTCTGGATTCTGGCAGCGTCTGGGGCGGCGCACTGACCGCCCTGGTGATCCATCCCGATCAGGAAGCGAGCAGCCGGCTTTTGATGTCTGTCGACTGCCAACCGCCATCATAGTAACGATGACGATCACGATCTGGATTGACGAATTCTTAATATTCTTTTTGCCAAATTAATATCATTATAATGATATAACCCATGCTCCCAACTACACTGGAGTTGAGCTATGCGACATCCAAGTTCCGGCTTTAACTTTCGTTCCGCTGCTTTGGGGGCAGCACTGGTTGCTTCACCGATGATGATGGCGAGTGATCTTTTGACACCACAGCCAGATGCGGACACCTTGACCGCGCTTACGGCCTACTATGGTGTTTCCGAAGACCAAGTGATTGAGCGCCTCGCCCGAGAGGCCGAAGCCGCCCGGCTGTATTCGCAGTTACCCGATTTGTTGGGTGAAGCCTACGCTGGGGCGTGGTTCGATGAGGAATCGTTTGCGCTGAAAGTCGGAGTCACGACTACGGAACATATCGACTTACTTGAGAGACTGGGCGCAACCACCGTAGTCTTTGAGCGCAGCCTGAACAATCTGGAAGCGATCCAAAGACAGATTCAGAGCGCGCGGGCCGACAATCCCGAGGCGTTTGCCGGCCTGGTTTCGCTCGGCGTCGACTACTCTGCTAATCGCCTGGCCTTGGGCGTGCTGCCCGAAGCTCAGCCCGCCCTCGCGGGTGCCCTAGACAGCTTATTCATCGGACCAACAGACTATCATTTCCGCAAGGTCACGGAAACCCCGGAGCTGTCGAATCAGATTCGCGGTGCCGACTGTTACGACAATCCGAACTTCACGTTTAACGGCGGCCCGCTTCCGTGTTCCATCGGATTTGCGGTGGATAAAGGATTTATTACCGCAGGGCATTGCGGAGTTGCCAATGTGCATTCTGTCAATTCATGCTCCGGGCAGCCTTTGGATACCTTTAAGGGCTCGACGTGGAACTCTGCGCCACAAGGCAGTCGTATCCAAGATTTATGAGTATATCCAAGGCACGACCGAGACCAATATCTGCGTCGAGGAGGGCGACTCAGGCGGCCCGTATCTCTCAGGCACGGGCCACGCTCAGGGCACGACGATTGGCGGCATCAACGGCACCTGTACCGGTTCGGTTTCGAGCCCTCCGCAAAGCTGGTTCCAGCCCGCGGCCGATACGCTGAGCACTTACTCGACCTTGAATCTGTTAACCAACCACGGATCCAATCCGCCAGCAATCACCTATTTTGATTGCCCGGATGCCGCCAATAGCGGCGGCGGGCAGTATTGGTGCCAGATGAGCTACGACACGCAGGGCTCCACGACGGTGCAATGGACGTCAAGCACCGGTCACAGCAGCAGCGGTGAACTCCTGTTTGGCGCCTGCGGTCCGTCGTCCACGGTCAGCGTCAGCCTGACCGTGACCAACCCCTGGGGCTCAGCTCATCGCTCGGCGAACTTCCCGTGTCCGTCGGGCCCCCTGCCATGAGTCTTTTTTCGCACAACCTGCCCAGCCGCCGCCCTCGGCGGCTGGGCCTTTTCGCAGCGGTGGCCTTTGGGTGGCTTTGTGTGGGCCTGGTTGAGGCCCAGATCACGATCGGAACATCGCCCGACGTGTCCGTGGTGGGACCCGGCCACAGCGCGCACTGGTTCAACCCGGAGCGCGCCGGGGAGGGGATCGCGCTGGAGATTCTTGAGAACGACCGTGCCCAGATGTACTGGTTTACCTATGACGAGCAGGGCAATCAGCGCTGGCTGATCGGCACCGGTGACCTACTGACCGAGAACGGCAGCACGTTCGCTGTGTTCCCGGGTTTGATTGCAACGCGCGGCGGCCGCTTTGGCCCGGACTTTGACCCCGACGAGGTCGAGCTTGAAAACGTGGGCACGGCGATGATGTCGTTTTCCAGTTGCGATGAAGGCCTCTTCACCTACGAGGCCTTTGGTCAACAAGAAACGCTGCCGATGACCCGCTTAAGCCGCACCATGGGCGCGGATTGCGCCGAGCCGATTCATGGTCGAACGCTCTTTCCGGTAACGGAGGATGCGCGCCTAAGCGGTTCCTGGTTTGATCCGGAACTCTCAGGCCAGGGCTTTTCCCTGCAGTGGCTGGATCGCGATGCGGCGCTTTTGACCTGGTACACCTACGATGATCAGGGCAACCAGCGCTGGATGATCGGTCAGGGCGAGCGCGAGGGCGATGAGATTGTCTTTGAAGTTATGCAGACCAGCCGCGGCGGTCGCTTTGGACCCGAGTTTGATCCCAACGAGGTGGAGCTGCTGCCCTGGGGGGAAGTGACCATGACGCTGGACTGCGATGCCGGCACGATGACTTGGGACTCGCCGCTGCCTGAGTTTGGTCAAGGCGGCTTGAACCTCGGCCGGTTGACCCGCCTGGAAAAGCTCGATTGCGAACGTGAGATGCCGACATTGCTAGACCTGTATGACGTCAGCCTAGTCACCGAAGTGCCGATTGGCACACCGGGCTTTCCGGCCAACAACCGCGTGGTCTCGATGTCTGAGGACGGCCGCGTGGTGCTCGGTACCAACGGCTTTCAGCGTATTCTGCGCTGGGAAGCGGGGGACGCAGCGTTTACTGAGTTACCTCGAGAAGCCAGATTTGGTGATCCAGTGATGACTCCCGACGGTGAAACGATTTATGCCACCTTGCAGAGAGCTGATGACGAAGAACTCCGCAATTTCGATATCTTTCACGCATGGAAAGCTGCCAGCGGATGGCAGTTGATACCCGATTTTCCTTTCGATCGCACCGTCCTGCGCAGTATCGGGGCCAGCGGTACGCATATCGTCGGCACGGGCTATGACAACCCTAGCGACAATTCCGTCGCGATATGGTCCTGGAGCAGCGAAGAGGGCCTGCGAGAGATAGCGAATGAGGAGGCTTTCGACTTCACGTTCGGGGTCCGAGGTGGGTCTGACGATGGCCGCACGGCGGTCGGATTCGGGACGGACTTTGAGGGCCCGCCGTCCTTCCCTCGACGTGATCGGGCCGTGCGCTGGGTAGACGGGCAGGCCGAGTTCTTGCGCGATGCTGCAGGTAATTCGCTGCTGGTTGCGTTTGGTACCGCCGTCAATGGCCAGGTAATTTTTGGTGGCGGGCAGATCCCCGATGCCAATGCCGATAACGATCCCGATGTGGAGCCCGATATCTCATCGACCCGCCGGGCCTGGCTTTGGACTGAGGACTTCGGCGCTGAATACGTTGGCCGGCTGCCGGGTGCGATTGATTTCTCGACATTTGATGCTTTTTTGACCTCAAGTGCTGAGGGTAGCCTGCTCGTCGGCGACTACCCGATCGCGTTTCAAGGCAGCAGCATTGGGGTCGGCACCCGAGGCTTTATCTGGACACGCGCCACCGGCCTTCAGCCTTTGTCCGATATTCTGGCCGAGGTCGGCATCGACGACTCGGGCTGGGAAAACGTGGGCGTGGTTGACGTCAGCGCTGACGGCCTGCTCTGGCTGGTCTCAATGCTTCGCGACAATGGCAGCGGCTCGGCGGTCAACAACACCTACGCCGCCATCCTTCAGCTCTCGCCGCGCGTTCAGCCCTACGAGTGAACTTCGACACCCGCAGAGTGACTGGCTGCGGTCAGCGATAAACCTTAGTCGCTACCGCAAGACCAAAGGCGAAAGATCGAGCCGCTCAAGCCGCCCACGCCCCGACCAAGTATCGCGGGGCTTTCTTGGAGCGCGTCTACGGCAATCGACCGCAGCGCTGAAATGAACCAGTCGACTCATGCGGGGTTGCGCTGCTGCACCTTCAGCGTCATGACCCGCCTGCGCTTTTGCGACAGGAATAGCCACCTGGACTTCAGCGTGAAGGGCAGCCTGCAGTCGGTGCCCAAGGGATTGAGGCCTTAAGATGAAGGCCGCGTCAGATCCTGACGCGGCCGCGCAGGATATCGGCAAACATGACCCAGTCGCCGATCAGGCTGTAGAGCGGATGCTGGAAGGTCGCGGGCCGATTCTTTTCAAAAACGAAATGCCCGACCCAGGCAAAGCCGTAGCCGAACAGGGGCATGGCCAACAGCCACCAGGGAGACAGGAAGATCCCGAGCCCCAGCGCCACCAGAACCAGCAAGGAGCCGACAAAATGCAGACGCCGGCAGCGCAGGTCGCTGTGCTCGCTCAGATAGAAGGGGTAGAAATCGCTGAAGCTGGAGAAGGATTCACGCATGATCGGTCTCGGTGCAACACCCGGTTGGCCATGGTACACACTGGCCGATCGAAACGCTAAGAGACTTGCGAATACCCGCGCTTGGAGCGCTGGCCGAAGACGAGTTCGCGACGACGGCGAAGGTTCAACCAGTGCCCGGTAATCAGCAGCAGCCCACCGAGGGAGGTGACCAGGGCACTGCCGAGGTCGCCCATCAGATCATGGCCGAACACCGCAGCAAAGGCGACAACCAGCAGACCGCTGAGCCCCGGAATCAACATCGCACGGTTGCGATGCATGCGGTAACCGAGCGCGAAGGCCGCTGCGCTGACCGGTACGATCACGAACAGCAGAAGCAGGTGGAAGGCTTCGTGCCCGAGAAGACCCAGCGAGGTGAGCGGGGAGACCAGCACCAGAACCGGCAGCAGCAGGCATTGCACCAGACAGAAGGCCGAGACGGCAATGCCGAGACGGTCCAGCATGGAAACGGTCGTGACTTCGGGGGTTGCGGATTTGATGACGGCAGCCATGGCGGGTTCTTTTGAAACGAATAGCTATGATATAACATTTAGCTTGTCGTGACATCCGTCATGACACCCGTCTGGTGAGCCACGCGCATGGTCGGCCGACCCAAAACGCTGCCATGGCAGAATCCAGGATCCCCACCGCAGACATCCTGATCGATATGGCCATCCGACATGACGGCTTGCAAGACCGGCCTCCACTCACCCGCTGCTGGAACCGGACCTGCCCGGGCCTGCGTGCCGCCCCATGAAGTCGAGCGCTGAGCCCATCGAGCAGGCCAGGGTGGATTTCCAGGACGGCGGCCTGCGGTCGCGGGATTTCGGCGATCACTATTTCATGCCCGGCCAGGGCCTGGATGAGAGCCGGGCCGTCTTCGTACTCGGTAACGCCCTGCCGGCGCGCTTCGAGACCCTCGGCAGCGATCAGCTTTTCGTGATCGGTGAAAACGGCTTTGGTTCCGGTCTCAACGCGCTGCTGGCTGCCGACTGCTTCGATCGACACGCCGGGCCGGGCGCTCGACTGCGGATCTTCTCCTGCGAGAAGCATCCGCTCGCGAAACGGGACCTGAAGCGCGTGCTGGCGGGCTTCCCGGGTCTGGCGCGCTGGCGACAGACCCTGATCGACCAGTACCCTCCGCCGGTGCCGGGCTATCACCGCCTGGCCCTGAGTGACCGGATCGATCTGGTGCTGATGCTCGGCGATGCCGAATCGATCTGGCCGCAGATGCCGCGAGTGATCGATGCCTGGTTCCTCGATGGGTTTGCACCCGCCTGCAATCCCGGCATGTGGACCCGGACACTGTTCGAGGCCATGGCGACCTGCTCGCGGCCGGGGGCGACGCTGAGCACATTCACCGCAGCCGGTCAGGTGCGGCGCGGGCTCCAGGCGGCGGGATTCGAGGTCCGCAAGGTGGCCGGATTCGCCGCCAAGCGGGACCGACTGTCGGGCCAGTGGCCCGGCGACTGGCAGGCCGCCGGGCTGCAGCGCGGGCAGGCCCTGGTGGCCGGCGCCGGGCTGGCCGGGGCGACCACGGCACGCGCCCTGGCCGAGCGCGGCTGGCAGGTCCAGATCATCGACCGGCACGGCCCGGCCAGCGGCGCTTCGGGCAATACCGCTGGCGTGCTCCACACCACGCCCAGCGCCCATCTGACGCCGCAGAATCGCTTCTACCAGACCGCTTTCGTGCGCGCCCGTAGCTGGCTGCAACGCCACGGCTTTCCTGCCTCACCCGAGCAGGGCCGACTGAACGATGTGATCCAGGTCCCGACCTCGGACAGACATCGGCATAAGCTCGAGCAGGCACTCAGCAGCGGTGCCTGGCCGAGTGAGCTATTGAGCAGGCAGGATGAGGATGCATTCGTCCTGCACGGCGGGGGTTATCTGCATCCGGCCGGCTGGATCGACCACCTGCTCGACCACCCCGCCATCGATATGGAGCCCGGTACGCTTCGGACCGTGCTAAACGACGGGCGCGTCAAGCTTGAGGACGGGCGGGTGCTGGACAGGGATGCCGTGGTGCTCTGCCTGGCCCATCAGACGGCCGGGGTCTCGCCCCTCGACTGGCTGTTCATCAAGCGTATTCGCGGCCAGGTCAGCGAGTGTGCGCCGACCGAGGCAACTCAGGCCTGGCAGCAGGCGATCTGCCACGGCGGCTATCTGACCCCGGCCCTGGGGGAGAGACACTGCGTGGGCGCCACCTACGATCTGAAACGCCCCGACCACGGACTCGATCCGGCCGATGACCAGACCAATCTCGAACAGCTGCGCGCCTTTCTGCCCGAACGCTGGGCAGAGCTCGGCGGTGATCAGACCCGGATTCTCGGGCACCGCGTCGGCGTGCGCTGTCAGAGCCCGGATTTCCTGCCCCAGGCCGGGCCGCTGCCCGATCCAAGGAAGCGCCCGCACCAGGCGATCGACGGGCTCTGGCTGAACATTGCCCACGGCTCGCGCGGCCTGACCCATACCCCGCTGACCGCCGACCTGCTGGCCGACCTGATCAGCGGGATCAGCCCGAGCGTCGAACCCGATCTGGTCACGGCGCTGACCCCCGAACGCTTCATCCTGCGCGCGCGGCGACGCCAGCCGGACTGGGGGCTCGCGCCGGCGTCTGACTGAAGCCCGGTCGGATTCCGGATCATTGGGGCGCGATATAATCCAGCCTGATTGAACCGGACCCGATGCCGTGACCTTTCCCCTGCAACGCCCCCGTCGACGTCGTGCCCACGATTTCTCGCGTCGCCTGGTGCGAGAACATCGCCTGCATGCCGACGATCTGATCTACCCCGTCTTCATCATCGATCAGGAGACAGGCCGCGAGGCGATCCCCTCCATGCCCGGCATCGACCGCCTGGGTCGGAACGAGCTGTTCCGCACAGCCGAGACCTGTCTCGAACTGGGTATCCCGGCACTGGCGCTGTTTCCGGTCGTGCCGGAGGATCGAAAAAGCGAAGACGCCAGCGAAGCCTGGCATCACGATGCCCTGGTCCAGACCCGGGTGCGCGAATTGAAGTCGCGCTTCCCGGAGCTCGGGATCATCACCGACGTCGCCCTGGACCCCTTCACCAGCCACGGCCTGGACGGCCTGGTCGACGATCAGGGCTACGTCCTCAACGACGAGACCGTGGATGCACTGGTTCGGCAAGCGCTGAGCCACGCCCAGGCCGGCGCCGATATCGTCGCGCCCTCGGACATGATGGACGGCCGAGTCCGGGCCATTCGTCGCGCGCTGGAAGAAGAGTGCTACGTCAACACACAGATCCTCAGCTATGCCGCCAAATACGCCTCGGCTTTCTACGGCCCCTTTCGGGATGCCGTCGGATCGGCAAAAGCGCTGGGCCAATCCGGCAAGGAGACTTTCCAGATGGACCCGGCCAACAGCGACGAAGCGCTGCTGGAAGTCGGCATGGATATCGACGAGGGCGCGGATCTGGTGATGATCAAACCCGCCATGCCCTACCTGGACATCATCCGCCGGGTCAAGGACCGATTCGGCGTACCGACCCTGGCCTATCAGGTCTCCGGCGAATACGCGATGCTCAAGGCAGCCGCCGCCAATGGCTGGCTGGACGGCGAGGCGGTCATGATGGAGTCCCTGATCGCCATCAAGCGCGCCGGGGCCAACGCCATCCTTACCTATGCAGCGATCGATATCGCCCGTCAGCTGCGCAAGGCCGGCTGAATCGTGGAAACGCTGAAACTGGCCGTCCTCGGCGACCCGGTCGAGCACAGCCTCTCTCCCCGGATCCACTCCGCCTTCGGCGAGGCTCTCGGACTGCCTGTCGACTACGACCGGATCCGGACCACGCCGGACGAGCTCCCCGGTCGGCTCAGGCAGCTGGCTGATGCGGGCGCACTGGGCGTCAACCTGACCGTACCGCTGAAGGCCGCAGGCATTCGCCTCTGCCAGCAGATCGATCCAGCGGCCCGCCGCGCCCGCGCGGTCAACACCCTGCACTGGCGCGACGGCGGCTGGTTCGGCCACAACACCGACGGGGCGGGGCTGATGATCGACCTCGACCGGCTGCAGGTGCCGATCACGGATCAGCGCGTGCTGATCCTGGGCGCCGGTGGTGCCACTGCCGGCATCCTCGACCCCCTGCTCACCGCCGAACCAGCCGAGGTGCTGCTGCTCAATCGCACGCCTGAACGCGCCGTGGAGATGGCCGAGCGTTTCGCCCATCGCGGCCCGATCGCAGGCGCCGGCCTGGCCGAGACAGGGGCTTCGATTCAGGGCTTCGATGTGCTGATTCAGGCCACCAGCGCAGGCCACGGGGGCCAGCTGCCCCCGCTGCGCCGGGCCTGGCTGGGTCGGGAAGCCCATCTCTATGATCTGAACTACGGCCCCGCTCACGCCAGCCTGGAACGCTGGGCCAACGCCTTCGACCTGCCCTGCCACGACGGCCTGGGCATGCTCGTCGCCCAGGCCGCGCTGGCCTTCGAGATTTGGACTGGCAAGCGGCCAGCGATCGAACCGGTGCTGGAAATCCTGCGCGAGGTCTGATTGTTCAGCAGCCGCAGTCGACGGAAACAAGAGCCCGGGCGCTCGCATCCTGATCGGGATGAATGACCAGCGCGGTCAAAGCCCCACCCCAGACACAGCCCGAATCGAGCCCCACCACGCGGTCGTTCTGGAAGACACCCAGCATCGACCAGTGGCCGAAGACGAGCGTCCAGCCGGCCCAGTCCGGGTGCAGATAATCGAACCAGGGCCGAAAGCCCTTGGGCGCGGATTTCAGGCTGCCCTTGGCGCTGAAATCCAGCCGCCCTTTCTTGTCGCAGAAGCGCATCCGGGTCATCACGTTGGTGATGCAGCGCAGTCGCGCCTGTGACGACTGGGTCGGCTTCCAGCGCCGCGGTCGGTCACCGTACATATGCTCGAAGAAGCGCTCGGGATACTTTTTCAGAGCCCGCGCGACCTCGGCCGCACGCTCGCCGGACTGGACGGGTCCCCAGCGCGGATCGACACCCGCGTGCACCATGGCCAGGCGCTTCTTCTCGCTCTTCCAGAACAGCGGCTGACCGCGCAACCAGTCGAGCAGCATCGGACCATCCTCGGCCTTGAGAATGACCTCGAATTCCTTGTTGCGCTTGCGAACCCTCGGATAGGTCTGGGCGTAGGCCAGCAGGTGCAGGTCATGATTCCCGAGCACCGTCATGGCGGACTGGCCGAGCGAATGGACCAGCCTCAGCGTTTCCAGCGACTCGCCGCCACGATTGACCAGATCGCCGGCAAAACGCAGGCGATCACTGGCCGGGTCGAATTCGAGTTTGTCGAGCAGGCGCATGAGCGCGGAAGCACAGCCCTGGACGTCCCCGATGAAGATCTGTCTTTTCATCCCTGCGCATTGTAACGATGCAGGAGCAGGAATTAACCTTGATGAGGCCCAGCGCAGTCAGTCGCCGGAGCGCTGCCGATCGCAGGGGCGCATTCGTACCACCACATCCTCGAGCTCGTTGATCTCGCGCAGCAGTCGCTGTTCGAGATCATGGGCAATCGCATCGGCGCGGGCGAGCGACAGCTCCGGGTCGAGCAGGATTTCGACATCCATCAGGATCCGACCACCCATCTGACGGGTCCTGAGCTGCTGATGCCCGCGGACATCCGGCGCCGACTCGATCAGCGCGTTCAGTGAGGATTTGCGCTCCTCGGTCAGCCCTGTGTCGACCAGCTCGGCCACCGAGGCAGCCAGAAAACTCCAGCCCATCTTTCCGACCATGACGGCGACGACCACCGCCGCGACCAGATCCAGCCAGACCACGCCGGCCATGGACCCGATCACGCCGACGATGACGACCATCGAGGAGAGCGCGTCGGATCTGGAATGCCAGGCATTGGCCTGAATCAGCTGCGAACCGGTCGCCCGACCCACGTGCAGGGTATAGCGGAACAGGCCTTCATTGAGGATCACCGACATCACCGCGGCGACCAGCGCGAGGCTGCCTGGGACCGGAAGATCGCCATTGTCGATCAGGCGCCGGATGGAGTCGATGGCAAAGCCGGCCGCCACCACCATCAGCATGACGCCGATCACCGCCGTCGCCGCGGTTTCGATCCGGGCGTGGCCATAGGGATGGTTATGATCCGCCGACAGCGAGCCCCAGCGGGCCGCCACCAGGACCAGAACGTCGCTGGCCAGGTCGGAGAAGGAGTGAATACCGTCGGCAATCAGCGCCTGGGAATGACCCAGTACCCCGCCGATGATCTTGCCCACGGCCAGGACCAGGTTGACCGCGACGCCGACCAGCGTTACCCGACGCTTGGCTTGCCAGTTCGACTCGGCGACCGAAAATTCGATCATGCCCGAACCAGTCGGATGAAGTGCAGCGGCCAGGCGTTGCGGTCATCGGCCGGGCGCGACTGCATGCGGCGCAGTTCCCAGTCCCGCATATCGAATTCGGGAAAACGGGTATCGCCGTCGATATCGGCATCGATCAGTGTCAGCTCCAGGCACTGCGCCAGGGCGAGGGACTGACGATAGACCTCGCCACCGCCGATCACCATGACCCGCTCGACATCGCTGCAGGCTGCCAGGGCCTGCTCAATCCCCGACGCCAGAATCACCCCCTCTGGCAGTTCCGGCGCCGACCGCGAAATCACGATATTCCTGCGGCCCGGGAGGGCACGGCCGATCGAGTCGAAAGTGCGCCGCCCCATGATTACCGGATGGCCCAGGGTGACCGCCTTGAAGTGCTTAAGGTCTGCCGGCAGATGCCAGGGCATGTCGCCCTTGCGGCCGATCACCCGATCGCGGCTCATCGCGGCAATCAGAGTGATTTCAGGAAGGTTTGACGAGGCAGGGGATCCCATACCCGATAGTTTAACGCCTCGTCGAATCCACAGAGGGCTGACGCAGGATCAAGCCGCCGGGTCGGCGACATTCGAGAGGAAAAGGCCATTCGTCTTGGCCTTCGTGCCCCAGTGGTGAATCAGCTTTTGATCAGACTGTCTCGGGACTCAGAAACCCTGCAGCTCGTAGCCTGCTCGCCGGGCCACGTCCAGAACCTCCGGTACGGTCATCGACCCGGCGCCGGACTGGGCTCGAGCCCAGAGCGTGGCCGAGCGCGTCCCGGTCCGGCAGTAGGCCAGCACCGGTGCGGGGAGCTGGTCCAGGGCCTGGCGGAAGTCGTCGACTTCGCCGGCGCCGATCTGCCCCGGAACGATCGGCTGGAAGCAGACCTCCAGACCGAGCTGCCGGGCCGCCTGCGCGATCGCCTCGAAGGCTGGCTGGTCGCTGTCCTCGAGGTCGGGTCGGTTGCAGAGGATCGATCGGAAGCCGCGCGCGCAGATCAAATCGAGTTCATCGGGCTGGATCTGCGGACTGACCGCCAGGTCCTGACTGATGGTGCGAATGTCCATGACTGTCTCCTTGGTCATCTCAAATTCAAAGCTGGTTGACCGGAATCTTGAGCATCGGTCGACCATCCGGATCCTGTGGAATATGCCCGGCGCGAATATTGACCTGCAGCGAGGGCAGGATGAGCTTCGGTACATTCAGGGTCTTGTCGCGCTCGGTCCGCATCCGGATGAAATCATCGCGGCTGGTGCCATGCCCGACGTGGATGTTCCCGGCCTTCTCCTCGGCCACCGTGGTTTCCCAGGCCACCTCGCGGCCGCCGGGTCCGTAGTCGTGGCACATGAACAGGCGCATCTCCTCGGGCAGGCTCAGGACGCGCTGGATACTGTCATAGAGCGTTCCGGCATCTCCGCCGGGAAAGTCGGCACGCGCCGTCCCGCCGTCGGGCATGAACAGGGTGTCGCCGACAAAAGCAGCGTTGCCGATGACGTGGGTCATGCAGGCCGGGGTATGACCAGGCGTATGCATGGCAAAGCCGGTCAGATTGCCGATCCGATAGGTCTGGCGATCGCTGAACAGGGCATCGAACTGACTGCCGTCGCGTTCGAACTCGGTGCCTTCGTTGAACACCTTGCCGAACACTTCCTGCACGGTGAGGATGTTCTCGCCGATGCCGATCCTGCCGCCCAGTTTTTCCTGGATATAGGGTGCGGCGGAGAGGTGATCCGCGTGGGCGTGGGTTTCGATGATCCACTCAAGCGCCAGACCCTGGTCACGCACCTGCTGGATCAATACATCGGCGTGGTCGAAGCTGATCCGGCCCGAGGCGGGGTCGAAATCCATGACGCTGTCGATAATGGCGCAGGCCTTCGAGCTCGGGTCACGTACGATGTAGCTGATCGTCGCGGTGGCCTGGTCATGGAAGCCCTGCACTTCGGGCTTGATGTCGAGATTGACGAGTCGGCTGATGTCCACAGGCGATCCAGCGGAGGATGTCGCTTCATTCATGGCCGGTCTCCTTGAGATTCAAGTGACAGAGGAATCGTATGCCGGGCTCAGGACGCACGACAGGTGCGCAGGCCGAGCAGACGATAGGCCGGGCAACGGCTGACCACGGCCGTGACCAGCATGACGACCCCGACCACCAGAGCGATCCAGAAAGCCACACCCGCTGCAGCCGCGCTGCCGGACAGAAACGCCCACCAGAACAGTCCGGCGGCGAGGAGAAGTCGGAGGACGCGATCGATGGTTCCCATATTCTTGCTCATTGTCATATTCCTTAGTGAGTTGCTGGATCAGGAGTTTCAGTGTGTTCCGGCACCGGACCGCTGTCAGTGACTAGATCACACAACAGGGATAGAAGGAATGGACAGCGGAAGGGCCACGGCACCACCTGCAGACAGGCCATCGTCGGGATCGAGCGATCAGCCCGCGGCAGCGAAACGCTCCAGGGCCGGGGTGTCGAGCAGCTGAACCCGACCACGCCCCTGCTCGATCCAGCCGCGCTTCTGGAACTCGCTGATCTGGCGCGAGACCACCTCGCGCGCCGTACCGAGTTCGTCGGCCAGGGTCTGATGGGTCAGCTTCACTTGGCCGGACTCATCGGCGAGCTGCAGCAGGCGATTGGCGATGCGCAGATCCATGCGGCCGAAGACCACATCATCGATCAGGCGGAACAGGTCTACGATGCGATGGGAGTAAGCTGACAGGACGAAATCCCGGAACTCCGGCGAGTCCTTGACCAGACCGTCGAACACCGCACGCGGCACCTCGGCGGCGATCACGTCGGTCTCGGCGATGCCCTCGGCGTAATAGTTGAGCTGGGTGAAATGACAGGCCGTGGTCATCACGCAGCTCTCGCCGCCAGTGACCCGGTAGAGCACGATATCGCGCCCGTTCTCGCCCTGCTGATGCACGCGCACCGTTCCCTTGATGAGAAAAAGCATCCCCTGTGGCGACTCACCCGGGCTGAAGACCCGGCGCCCGCCCTTGAATCGCCGGATGCGTGAGGACTGTTCAAGGATCTGCCGGGTCCCCTCGCTCAACTTCGCAAAGCCGATAAAACGCTGCGTCCAGCCACCCTCCACCATGTCGATCGCATCGCTCAACTCGTTTCTCCGCTTGCGTGCATTCCGGGCTGATCGGCCCGGATCCTGCGGGCGGCGATCATTCCGCCGTTCTGACAGGGAGAGCGCGATCATACAGCGATCCCACCGCCCGTGTTCGCGGGTGGTCAGGGCCGAAGTGCTCGGAAAACAGCGCCCGGGCTCGGACCAACCAGCGCTCTGCATCACGCGGATGCGCCATTTCCTGCATCAGCGCAGCCAGAATCTCCGCGCCTTCGGCATGCATCTGGCCAGGCCCGGCGCCGACCTCGAACAGATCGCCGGTGACACGTTCTATGCGCTCCAGATCGGGAATCTCACCGTGTTCGAGCAGTCGAGCCAGGGAAGCGCCCAGGATGCCGATCATGACGTGCGAGTGTGACTGATGTCCCAGCGCATCAAGACTCGCCTGTGCCCGTTCAAAATGATCGATGGCGTCTGCCGGTCGGTCAAGGGTCAGCGCCAGTGACCCCATCCAGCTCGATGAGATGGCTTGATTGAACGTCACCAGATCGGAATCGGGGGACGATACGACCTGCCGGAGTAGATCGTAGGCATCCCGAAAACGACCTTGAAGTCGTCGAAGCTGGGCCAGATGCATTCGAGCGCTGGTGACCAGGCCGGACGCTTCTCCGTAGTGCGCCATGGCAGAAGTCATCGCCTGGCCCAGCGAGACTTCGGCTGCATCGAGCCTGCCCTGCCCCATCTGGGTCACGCCCAGCCCCAGATAGACATTGGCAATGCGCGGATGATCGGGATCGTTCAAGCCCAGAAGGCGTCCGACCTCACGGTAGTGATACTCGGCCTGCGCGAACTGACCCCCCGTATGCAGCGCGCTGGCCAGATTGTTGTGTCCTGAAGCCACGTCGATGTGATCCGGACCGAAGCGGGCGATACGCTCATCCAGGGCGCGCCGGCGCAGGGCGATCGCCTGCTCCGCCTCGTACTGTGTCGAGAAGCGGCGCGCGCGCATCTCAAGGAGACGAATGCGCGTGAGGCGATGACTGGGCGACAGATCGCTGATCTGATCGAGGAGCGTCAGTCCTTTTTGTGCAGAGACCTCAGCGGCATCACTCCGTCCCACATTGACCTGCATCCGGGTCAGAACATAGAGCGCTTCTGCGAGAAGGCCTTCGTCGCGATCGCGGCTGACCGCAAGCCTGTCGACACCGAGCTGGGCCAGGGTCAGGGCGCGATCCATCGAGCCCAGCTCGAGCAGACCCTCGGCAATCACCATCGCCAAACGACCCTGAATCAGCGGTGCCAGATCATCGGCTGCCTCGACGCGATCTGCGGCCGCAAGCAGCATATCCACGGCGCGCAGCTCCACGCCGTCTTCATTGCCTCCGGGATTGGTCTCCTTGAGCATCGTCAGAACGAAGTCGCGGCTCTGTTCGGCCAGCATCGCCTGATGGCTCGCTTCCTGCGCCTGCCAGATGGCCACCCCCAGTCCGATGCAAAGCGCTGCGACCACGCCTGCGATGGCCGTAACGCTGACGCGATGTCTGCGCAGAAATCGGCTGGCCCGGTAACGACGCGATCGCGCACGCGCTCGCACCGGCATGCCGTCGAGATGACGCTGAATGTCTTCGCCCAGCGCTTCGACCGATCGATAACGTTGCTCCGGCTGACGCGCCATGGCGGTCAGCACAATGGCGTCGAGATCGCCGCGCAACTGCCTGCGAAGCGTCGACGGCCGCATCTGATCGCTCGATGCTTCGAGAGAGTCGCGGCCGGCCAGCGTCGACGGCGGTGCCGGGCTGGAATCTCGCACGGCCTGCTGCAAGGACTCGCGGGTTGCCGCCTGATCCCGATAGGGATGTCGGCCACTCAGAAGCTCGTAGAGCACGACACCGAGGGCATAGACGTCCGTGGCAACGCTGATCGGACGGCCCTCGATCTGCTCCGGCGCCGCATATTCCGGCGTCATCGCCACGGCGCCCACTCGAGTCAAGGCTGCAGAATGCCCAGGGTCCGGGTCGAGCAGTTTGGCGATGCCGAAGTCCAGCAGTTTGACCTGCCCCTCGACGGTGACAAGAATATTGCTGGGCTTGAGATCGCGATGCACGATCAGGCTGGCGTGCGCCGCCTGCACGGCTTCGCTGACCTGTTGAAACAACCGCAATCTCTCTCGGATCGGCAGCTTCCTTTGATCACACCAATCGGTGATCAGCAGCCCGTCGACGTAGTCCATGGCAAACCAGGGACGACCATCTGCCAGGACGCCACCGTCGATCAGACGGGCGATGTTGGGATGATCCAGTGAAGCCAGAATGCGGCGTTCGGTGTTGAAACGAGAAAGGATGGCATCGGAATCCATGCCGCGCTTGACCAGCTTGATTGCAGCGCGCTGATCGAAGTCCTCCCCGTGCCGCTCGGCCAGGTAGACCACGCCCAGACCACCGCGACCCAGCTCGCGTATCAGACGCCAGGAACCGGCCGTCTCCGGCATCTGATCTCGATCATCCTCGTCAAGAAGATGGGCCACCGCATTGCTGTCCAGCGGCCCCAGAAAACCATCCGCCGATACATGCGCCTGCAGCAGCGAGGCCAACTCGTCGGCCAGAGCGACATCCTGCCTGTGGATTTCTGCCAGGCGTCTCGCGCGCTGCGCCGCGTCGCAGGCCAGCAGCTCCTCGAACAGCTCACCGGGATCGTACGGCCGGGCACTCATACCTGGGTTGGATCGGTACGTAATTCTCGATAGAGCCAGGCGCGTGCGAGCGTCCAGTCGCGCACCACGCTGCGCTTGGACAGACCCAGCGCCTGCGCCGTTTCCTCCACCGATAACCCGCCGAAGAAGCGGCATTCGACTACACTGGCCTGGCGCGGATAATGCTCGGCGAGGCGTTCCAGGCCTTCGTTCAATTCCAGCACCTCGGCCGCCAGGCCGTCAGCCGCCACCCACTCTTCCCTGAGTTCCGTATCGGCCCGCCCGCCGCCTCGCTTGTCGCGATTGCGCCGCCTTGCCGCATCGACCAGCACCTGGCGCATGGCTCGGGCTGCCGCGCCGAAGAAGAAGGCGCGAGAGCCCAGGGGAACCGAGTCCCTGTCGACCATACGCAGATAGGCCTCATCGACCAGCGCCGTGGTATCCAGGGTGTAGCGCTTGTGCCCGGCCAGCTGCCGCCGCGCCATCTGCCGCAGTTCGTCGTAGACCAGCGGAACGATCTGGTCAAGGACTTCTCGCTCATCTGCCGAGCTCTGGCACAGAAGCTCAGTTACGCGGGAACCGGAACCGGTGAATCGACTCATGCAGGCCTCTACGATAACCCCCCTTAGCGAGGCTATGCCATGCGCTGAGGCCGTGCAAGTCAGTTTCATCGCCGGCTGTTCATTTCCGACCTGTCAGAGGCTTTGAAACCGATCCGAAAAGATCGTTTCTCGGGCTTCATAGGCTCCGATATCAATCTGAGGGCCATCGCGCCGCAGCCCACCTGACGCGTCGGTCAACGGCAACACCCACGACAATCCCATCGACGCCGGATCAAAACCGGCGTTGACCAACGGCGAATCCACCACCGGGACGCGCTCGATGCAACCGGGGCCGCAGTCGACGTAGTTTGGCTGAACGTTGATGTTGCCATCGCTGATCGTGGGCGTGGTGGTGCCTTCCAGCCGCAGCGACTGGATGTTGTTGTTCAGGACATAGAGATGCTGGCTCGACCCCTCTGCTGTCACAACCAGATCATCCCCACTGTTTCCCCACAGATTGTTGCTGGCGATGTTGACATCGAGCGTATCCGCGAACACTGCCAACCCGCCGATCAGACCGACGCTCTGATTCCCGACCACAGTGTTATGGGCAAAGGTCAGCGCCCCTGAATCGCCCACCAGGGCAACATCATGCGTTCGAGACGGGCCGAACTGAGCAATCGACCCGGCTGCAACATCGCCCAAGACGGCGCTGTTGTCCACGAACAGATTGTTCAGGACTTCAATATCAACCCCGACGCTTCCCACCACCCCGATCAGCAGACCCGAAGCGGCACCTGAAGAGTTATTGCTGAAGATATTCTGAGAAACGGTCAGCCGACCGGAATAGGCAAAGCTATTGGTTAGCGCGAGTCCGGCACCGCTACTCTCTGGAATGCCGCTGCCATTGGCAAAGGTCAGAAAGCGAATCTCTACATCGCCAAGAGACGGCACGCCGATCTGCATGACCGGCTCCAGACCGCCGCCGTCGAGCGTCGTCAACGCTGGATCGGGGGTGTTGACCACGCAGGGCAGGGCAAACAGCGGGGACCAGCCCCCGCTCAAGGCCAGATCGTCATCGAGGTCCGCCGATCCGACCGGCGAGAAGCTGAAGCCACCCGGGGGCGACGGATAGTCGCCCACGCTGATTCGAATGACGTCCGATTCATTGTTGGAAGCCGCGGCATCCAGCGCCGCCTGCAGCTCGGTCGACGACTCGACGCAGAACTCGGCCGCTCCGACCAGCGATGCCCAGCCACACAGAACAAGCATGAATCCAGGATTTCTCACAACTCAGTTCCCCTCAACGATTGGTTTGTGGCCAGGGTGAGCACCTCGAAACCATCACTCACGACCAAAGCTTCCGGGACCCAAGATCAACTCTGCTTACTCGTTCGAGCATTCGACGGTAACGATCAATCCTCGAAACGATCGGCAAACAGTCGATCCGGGGTGCCCTCGTAAGCGCCGATGTCCACTGCTGTTCCACGCACTCGGATTCCACCTGCCGCATCCGTGTCCGGTAGCGACCAGGCCGAGCCGAAGAGACCCGGCGCAGTACCCGCATCGATCAGAGGAGAATCACCGACCGGAATGCGATCGATGCAGAAGGCGCCACAGCTCACATATTCGGGCTCGACAGCGATATTCGCGGTCAACACATCCGGCACGACTGCATAGAACACCGTCCCGAGGTTGTTGTTTCTGACAACGAAGTTCTGATCGGACTCGGAAAAGACTTCCACGTCACGATCGCCGTTTCCCCGGATGTTGTTGTTGACGACACTGAGATTGGCCCCTGCGGTATTCAGCGTGACCGCATCTGCCGTCTCGAATACGCCACGCAGGATCGGGGCTGTACTTGTATTGTTCAGAATCGTGTTGTTGGCCAGCGTCAGTGCCGGCCGAGGGTCCAGAACCGGACCGGACTGCGGCAGGGGCGTCGACAGGCGAACCATGGCAGCACCTGCAGCGCCCGTGCGCGCGGTATTTCCGACGAAGAGATTGTTCAGGATACGAATATTGGTGAAAACCGTTCCCTGCATATTGTTACCGGTATTGAGTCGGCCGATCATCAACCCGGATGCATAGCCTCCTGAATTGGCAATAAAGGCGTTGGACTGAACGGTGAGCGTTCCCGAAAAGCCCAGCGTGCTGGCGGCATAGATGCGCAGGCCTGCACCCTGGCTGAGATCAGGGGTAAATCCGTTGATGAAAGTCAGATTCCGAATCGAGACCTCACCCTGTTGGGGTAGCCTCACGTCCATGATTCGATTCGAGCCTCCGCCGCTGAGGACGGTGCCGGCAGGATCAGTTGACGGACCGATCCCACAGGGATTCTTAAAAAATGCGGTCCAACCGCCGATGATCTCGATATCACTGGTCTCATCAACGCCGCCATTGATGTTGGGCGCAAAGAGGAACCCGCCCGTGGGGGCGGTATAGGTTCCCTCGGCGATGCGAATGATGTCCGATTCGCCGTTGTTTTCGGCGATATCGAAGGCCGCCTGCAGCTCGGATGCGTTGGTGACGCAGAAATTGGCGGCCCAGGCGGGGGCACACAGCATCATCAAACACAGAGAAAGATTCAGTCGCTTCATGCACACGTACTCCTGTGAACTAGCCCCTTGATTGCGACGTACGCTTCGAGGGATGGAATCGCGCCATTTGAATAGATCGAATCCTGAATCAGACCGGCCCGGGAGTGGTTGTCTTCTGACGATGCGTCACGGGGCTCTCCAACCTGAGTAGGATTCTTAACCCGTGTTATGGACGGTCGATCGATCCTGTACCACGCTCTTGCGTGAAGCTAAGATCAGGAAACGTGAGATGCCACAAGCCTGGAGCGACAAGGACGAGCGACAGTATCAACAAATCAAGAAAAGTGAGCTCGATCGTGGTGCCAGCGAGGACCGTGCCGAGGAAATCGCGGCGCGCACGGTCAACAAGCAGCGACGAAAGGAGGGCCGGACGCCGAACCGCACGACGACCGGCGAAGGCAATCCGAACACGGCGCTCGAGGAGCGCACGAAAAACGAGCTCTATCAGCGCGCGAAGACGCTCGATATCAGCGGCCGAAGCAGGATGTCGAAAGACGAATTGATCGACGCGATCCGCCGCCGCCATTAGGCCGTTGCTTTCACGCTGCAGCCTGAATCCCTGCGGCGAATCGATCGATCCGCTACCCTGAGGCACTTCCGGATCGCTGAGGTCGTGGTCGAATGAAGCTGTTCCTGACGGTGGCAGCCACCCTGGTGGGTGCCTACCTCCTGCTCGTGCTGATCTATGCGCTGATGCAGCGCAGCCTGATCTACTATCCGCTGGTTGTCCCCTTGGCCCAGGCCGAGCGTCAGGCAGCGGATCTGGGCGTCACCCCGTGGCTGGATGCGCAAGGGCAATGGCAGGGGTGGGTCTACCGACCGGTTCAACCGCCTCTCGGAGCACCGGCCGGAAGAGCCCTTGTTTTCCACGGCAACGCCGGCATGGCGCTGAATCGGGGCTACTACGCCCGCCTGCTTTCCGGCTTCCGGCGCTCCGGACCCTGGGAAGTCCACGTTTTCGAGTACCCCGGCTACGGGCCACGACCCGGAAGCCCCGGCGAACAGGAATTCACCGCCGCGGCGCTCGCCGCCGTTGATGAATTGATCGCGCAGCGCGCCGAACCGCTTCTGATCATCGGCGAGTCGATCGGCAGCGGTGTGGCCTCGGCTGTCGTGCGCGAGCGCCCCGCCGCCGTCGCCGCTGTCATGCTGGTCACGCCCTTCGATTCGTTGGTGAAGCTGGCCCGCTACCACATGCCCTTCCTGCCGGCCGGACTGCTGCTCCAGGATCGCTACGACAACCTCGCTGCCCTGAG
>CAYTQT010000025.1:0-40332 GCA_964439915.1 uncultured Wenzhouxiangella sp.
CGCTCCAGGCACTCGCGCACCTCCGATGACAGACTCAGCGCCTCGACGCGCTCCTGCCAGGACGATTCCGGATGCTCGAGTAGCGCGGAAAAATGAGTATCTGCTTCTCGCCAGGTCTCTGCGGAAAAAGCCAAGGTTCAGACCTCCGCCAGACGCGCGTGAAGGAAGGCGCGAGCTCGCGCCCAATCGCGTTGCAGGCTACGGACCGATCGCCCCGTCAGTTCACCGATATCGTTCAGGCTCAGTCCCGCAAAGAACCGGAGTTCAACCAATTCCCGGAGCTGTCTGTCGACCGCATCGAGTTCTTCCATGGCGTCATTGAGAGCGAGCAGCTCTTCGCTGGTCTGCTCCTGGCCGCCTTCGGTGAGCGTCACGAAGACGACATCGCGACCGCGCTTCTGCGCCAGCGCCGCACGCGCCGCATCGATGGCGATCTGCCGCATGGCGTTGGCGGCACAGGCAAAGAAATGCCTCCGATTCTCGATACTCAAGGACTGGGCGCCGTCCAACTTGAGCCAGACCTCGTTGATCAGTGCCGTCGGGCTCAGGGTCGACGCCGAATGTCGAGCCAGCTCGCGCCGCGCCATCCCCTTCAGCTCATGGTGCAGGGAGGAGAACAGAATCTGGATCTCTTCAGGACGGTCCGGATTCACTTCCTTCAGCAGCCTGATCGTGTCGCTCATCGAAAGCATCTTGCCCTAACGCCACAGACTTGATGATAGCGACAACTCGTCGGAGAGGCCAATGGAAGGACGGGCGGGATAAACCCTGCTCCAACTCCTTGAGCCACAAAAAAGGTCCGCTATACTGACAGTCGTTGGCGGATTGAGACGGCGAATGAGCAGATCAAGCACCGCAAGATTGAATGATCCAGACTCGGGCAACAGCCAGGACCCTCTGGCCGATTTCCCCGAGCTGTATCGAATGCTCCGCCATATCGCCCGCCGCGAGCGCCGTCGTAATCCTTCCGACACCCTGAGTACAACGGTCGTGGTCAACGAGGCCTGGCTCAAGCTCGAGCGCAGTTCGATGCAGTGGCGCGATCACAAGCACTATCTGGCCACCGCCGCCCTGGCCATGCGCCAGCTGCTGGTCGACTATGCGCGGCGCCGGAGCTCGGAGAAGCGTACGCCGGTTGATGACTGCCCGCTGTTCGAAAATGACTGCGAGCTGGACAAGACCGGCAGCACGATTCTGGCGCTAGATGAGGCACTGCAATCGCTCGACAAGCTCGAACCGGCCCTGGCCCGCCTGGTCGAATTACGCTTCTTTGCTGGACTGACGATAGCCGAGACAGCAGACTGCCTCGGGATTTCGCCACGCAGTGCCAGTCGTGAGTGGAGCAAGGCCAGGGCATTCATCAAGACGGTCATGGCGACCTGAGTTCGCGCAGCCATGCGGATCGACGCCGCCCACTGGAAAACGGTCAGCACCCTGTTCGACGAGCTTGTCGACCTGGATGAGGCGCAACGCCAAAAACAGCTGGCTCAGCTCAAGCTTGACCCGCCCACCAGCACCTGGCTGAAACAGCTGCTTGCGGCGCACGACAGCGCCGACGCCCACGTGCTGGACCAGACCGTGGATCGCTTTGCCGCCAACCTCGCCGGCGTCGACACCCCCGATTTCGGCGAGCTCACTGCCGAGTTCGCGGGACAGCGGCTCGGCAACTGGCTGATTGGAGAACCGATCGGGCACGGTGCAATGGCAACCGTCTTCCACGCTCAGCGCGCGGACGGCGCCTATGAGCAGCACGTTGCCATCAAGCTACTGCAACCGGGCGCTGATCAATCGGGCGATCGAGATCGACTGCAGGAGGAACTCCGCGTACTGGCTCGGCTCGAGCACCCAGGGATCGCACGTCTGATCGACGGCGGACTCAGTGATCAGGGTTGGCCGTATCTGGTGATGGAGTACGTCGATGGTGCTCACATCGACCAATGGTGCGCGGAGCAGGACCTGGACTGGCGCCAGCGAATCGAGCTCGTGATCAAGGTCTGCGACGCTGTTCGCTATGCCCACGGCAAACTGGTCGTTCACGCCGACATAAAGCCATCCAACGTGCTGGTCAGCCGCTCGGGGGAACCCAAACTGGTGGATTTCGGCATTGCAGGCCTCCTGCGTGAGGAACGCGAAGCAGCAGGCGATGATCGCGCGATGCTCCTTCGCTGTTCACCGGCCTACGCCGCACCGGAGCAGCTCCGTGGCCTTGCCGTCAACACGGCCACCGATGTGTTCGGCGTCGGGGCTCTGCTCTATCAACTGCTGGTCGGCACACCGATACGAAGTGGGCAGACCTTGACCAGATTACTACTCGACCCGGCCGATTCCGAGCCCATTGTTCCTCCCTCTGAACATCCCTCGCCCCTGGTGCCGATCAATCGACTGCGCGGCGATATCGATGCGATCTGCCGCCGCGCGCTGGCCGGTGATCCTGCAATGCGCTACGCATCCATCGACCCGCTGCAGCAGGATCTCAGGGATCACCTGCGGCACGTCCCGGTCAGCGCGCGGGCCCAGAGCAAGCCCTATCTGCTCTCTCGCTGGCTCTATCGCCATCGCCTCGGAGCCAGCCTCGGTTTCATGCTGCTGCTCAGTCTGCTGGCCGGACTGACGGTCTCCATCCAGCAGACCCAGCTGGCCAATGAAAGCGCTCAACGAGCCGAGGCGACAACCGCATTTCTTCTCTCGGTCTTCGAAGCCGATAATCCCAGCGACTTCGAGTCGCCGCTGCAAACGACTCGACGCGATCTCGCCGAGCGGGCGGCCGTTCAGCTTGAACTGAACTTCGACAATAGCCAGGAGGACGCTCTGCGACTGTCGATTGCGGTTGCAAGGGTGCTACGCAGGGTCGGACTGACAGACCAGGCCAGGCCCCTGCTGGAGCGGGCAATCAACGCCGCCGAGGCCGGCGGGTCCGGCGCGTCCCGACCCGAACTCATTGAGGCCTGGTTCGAACTGGGACAGATCGAAAGCCTGGAGGAGCGCATGGTCCCGGCAGGCGAAGCCCTTCAACGCGCCGACGCCCTGGCGACAGAGGCCGGTCAGTCACCCGTCGAGCGCGCGGCCATTCTCTTTCAACTGGGGCGCGCTCAGAGCGCGTCGCGCCAGTACCAGGCGGCCCTGGCGACGCTGAACGAGGCGGCCCGACTGGCCGATCAATCCGAGGACACCAGGCTGCTGGTGCCACGGATCGAACTGCTTGCGGCGCTGACGCTCAATCGCGCAGGGCAAACGCAAGCCGCTCTACTCACGGGGCAGCGAGCCGTTGCCGGCGCCCGAGATCGCTTCGGACCGGATCACGACCGGACGGCGAGTGCTTTGAGTACCGTGGGCGGCATGTTGCGCGTAGCAGGCGAGCTTGACCGCGCGGAACTCATGCTTCGCGAAGCCTATGACATCGGTGTCCGAAATTACGGACAGCCGAATCCCGCCGCCGCCAATAATCTGGCACTTCTGCTTGAAACGCTCGGCCATCTCGTCGAAGCCGAATCCTTGCAGACCGAGGCGCTAAACCTCGCCGAAGCCTATTACGGGCCCGCCAGTGCTGCCAGCGCGCGCTATCGCCGGAATCTCGCGATGATCCAGACCTGGCAGGGGGATTGGCAGCGCGCCCTGCCCAACCTTCGACGCGCCGTCGCTATCCACGAAGCAGACACATCGGGGGACGACCCCTATTCTGTGTTCATGGTGACGCAGCTGGCCTGGTCGCAGAGGCGGGCGAGCAACAGCGAGGCGGCGCTCGCCACCCTCCCCGCGCTGCTGCGCGAATTACCCAGGATGACCGAGGCCTATCCGCGCGGCGCCCTCTGGATCCACATGCTGGCCGCCGAACTCGCCCTCGACAACGATGATACGTCCTTGGCGCTTCAGCACTCCGAAGCCATGAATGCCTTGCTCACTGGCTCGGGCGCTCCCGTTGCAAACTCCGAACGCGTCTACGTCCATCTGATTGCTGCACTCGCAGCCAGCGCCCAGGCCGTCGAATCCTCGACCGCCGAGCTGTGGCAGGCGCTGCGCAGCGAGTCGCAGCGTTTACTCGGACCGGACCATCCCCTGCGCCGACGCGTGGAACAAGAGGCTGCTGCCCGGTCGCGGCTTGCGAGTGCACAGGACGTAATGCCCTGAAATCCCGGCGCGGGCTGAAACATCGGCCCACGGGCGTCGTCCTCACCTCGATGCTTCAGGGATTCTCTTCAGAATCGGATCCGTTCGTCGATACGGGCGGCGACACCCACTCAAAACGATCGCGGAACAATCCGTCCGAGGGATCGAAGAGCAGGGACCAGAAGCCGCCGGTCAACTGAAATCCGCCGCCGGATGGTGACGGGTTTGACTGACCGTCCCACTGCCCGATGGTGCCGGACAGCTGCCACTGCTGATCCGCGGTTTCTGATTCGATCACGCCGCCACCATCTAGGGTGGACCAGTCAACGTCCCAATCCTGGGCCGAAGCAGCGCCTGCGGCAACCAAGCCTGCGAGCATTAGTCCCATTGTTGACGCCTGCTTAGACCGCGAGTAAGTGCGATCTGCCTCTACAAACTTCATGGCGCTTCCTGTGCCACCCGGGGTGCAATCAGCTGGCGCAGCAAAGCCAGCTCTTCACGCAGGCTGCTGAGCTGTTCGTCCTGTATCGCTTTGATGCTGGCCATCTCGGTCACCTGCACGGACTCAACATGCGCCAGTCGATCTCGCAAGCGCGCGTTTTCTGCTTCGAGCTGCTGAAGGGCCAGCTCATTGCGCTGATCGCGTTCGGTCATCTCTTTGGCCGCGTTCGCCAGCACGGCGCTGATGCGGTCATAACGCACGCCTTCGATCTCGCCCTCGGCATTGCGGGTAATCAATCGCTCATCGAGTTTGGCGACCTCTTCGGCGACAAAGCCGATATCGGCGCTGTTATCGCTGGTCCAGCGGTAGCTCACCGGTGCCAGTGCCAGAATGGTGTCGAGCCCGAGGTCCAAATCCTCAATGTCGGTCTTGTAGCGCCCACTAGAGGAGCAAGAGGCAATTTCCCCGTCGCCGTTTCTACATAGCTGAGTCGTTCCAGCGCTGCCCAGCGTGCCCAGCCGCGTGATGCCGCTGATTCGCAGACCTCTTTCGGGAACGCCAGTTGTATTAAAACTGCTGCCAATACCCAAGCCGCCGTTGGCAAACATGCGGAGCTGAGTGTTGCCGTTCAATCGCACCCGAAGCACACCCCGCGGGCCTACGCCGTTGCCGGCTTCAAAGCCGAATGGAGTTTGAATCTCAAAATAGTCCGTTGGTGCACGACCGAAACCAACGCCGCCTTGTGCACGAACTAAAAATTGATCGGAACCCGTGGATACAAAATTTTCCTGCTGGCTGTCGGCCCAGATAAACGTGCCTTCGTCACCATTGGGGTTACTGGATACAGGAACTTGTAGGCATCCTGTACCCATATCCCCTGAATCCGCACCTGGACGAACTTTGGCTCGAGAACCACCTGCCCAGGATACGTGTCCACCAGCACAATTTAGTTCGCCTCCACTGACTGTGCTGGATAGGCCGCTGGCTGTATTGTTAATTCCACCACTCACCACGGAAGTGTTGCTGTTTGCTTGATTTCTACGTCCGCCCCCAACGGCGCTGTTTAGTCCGATCGCTTGATTCTCAAATCCCCCCCCAATGGTGCTGTTTTCTCCGCTCGCTTCATGATTAAACCCGCCCCCTACGGTGCTGTTTTCTCCGCTCGCGGTATTTGATCGACCGCCGCCTATTGAGCTGCCAACACCATTTGCAGCGTTCCTTGAACCACCACCTACCGAACTCACGGATTCTTCGGCAATGTTCAAAAACCCGCCGTTGATGCTGCTCGCATTACCCCTCGCAATATTTCCTTCTCCACCGCTAATTGCGCTGTGTTGACTCTCGGTTGAGTTGCGCTCTCCACCGCCAACAAAACTATGCGCACCAGCCGCTATATTGTTTTCACCACCCCCAACAGTGCTTCTTGCTCCGCTCGTGGCGTTGCGAACACCGCCGCTAATTGTACTTCCCGGTGCTAATTCGCTGGTTGAGTTGCTACGACCGCCGCTGATAGTGCTATCTGCGCTAAGAGCATCATTCAATCTTCCTCCACCAACAACGCTGTTTGGTGCTTCTGCGTCGTTCTGAGATCCTCCACTAACGGTACTGGCTTCCCCAGTCGCGCGATTGTTTGCCCCTCCGCCAATCGTCCCCAAAGCGCCAATAAGTGGATTGCCGATAAAGTCCCCAATTACATTGCCATATCCACCGCTTACGGTCCCATAATGACCCAATACTCGATTGGGATTCTCAGTAAAAAAGTCCGGATCACTATTATTTTCTGGTGCTCCGCCTCCAGCTATGGTTGCTCCGCGAACCCCGTCTGACACTTGATTGGCCGATGAACCCGCAATGATGTTAGTGGTAATGGGTATACCGTCAGACAAAATACTGCTCGGTTCAATTCGCAGGCTTCTAACGCTGGCGGTGCGCAGTTCCAAAGGAGTGGCATCGGTGGTGCCGATAAAGTCTGTCGACGAGTCAGTACCGGCATTGCCAGACAATGACCAACCCGTTTCACCGCTGCCGCTCTCGTCTTCACCGCAAACTACCGAGCCATTTTGGTTGATAACACGCACGTACTCACCCTGTGGACAGGAGCCAACCACGCGCAATTGAATCGCAGTGGGGTCAATCGAATCGTCATCAACCGAGCCTGCCGCCACGCCGCTCGCAAACAATGCATAAGGCGTCGCCGTAATTTTTTGCCGTGGGTTCAGCGCGGCGCCGTCGACGCGGATTTCAAGAAACCTTTCGCTGCCGTCAAAGGCCGCGGTGCCGAAATCCAGCTCGACCTGAAACAGGCCATCTTCAACCGGCCAGTCATCGAGGGTTTGTGCGCTGGCTACTTCGGTGCCTGAAACCAACTGGTCAAACAAGCGAAATTCAAGATTCGCCGTGCCGGTGAAGGGTTCACCAGTCTGCCGCAATTGCCCCTGATAGGAAATGGCGCTGTCCTGCGAAAGGGCTGAAATGGGCAAGCCCATCGTGAAAAGAAAGGTGAACAAAAAACCGGTATCGCGGTAGTTCAGTTTCATCGCAGAGTCCTCATTGAGTGGTCTTCAGGCGAAGCTGGAGCTGTGCAAAAAATTATTGGGCAGCACTCAGCTCGACCTGAATCGGTAGGCCTAGTTTTCCCAATCGCCAGGATTCTTGCTTGAAGTTACGATGAAATTAACTTGAAAATTTCCGGAGTAACGGCGACCCGATCAGAAATCAACCAAAGTCGATCCGCAGAGTCGCTGCGCGGCGCTCACGAGATCCAGCCGCTGCCCGCTCGAGAACAGATTGAGAGGATCCGCTCGATCAGATCCGGTGGAGAGTCGAGGTCTCGGCCGTGTACAGCGCTTGGTTGGCGAGTTCGGCTGCGTCTTCCAGGGGCAGATACGGTACGGTCACCGGTCCCTGGGGCAGGACGAGCACCAGATTGGCCAGGTCATGCTTACGCTGGTAGCGGCTACGACGAAGCTGGACCTGCTGGACACGATCCAGATCGAACACGTCCTGATGGCGCCCAAGAAATCCCTGCCGGACCCAGAGCTGGCGTCCGTTGAGCGTCCAGCCCCATTGGGACCAGCGCAGGTGCACCGCGCCGAGAACCAGGCCCAACAGGCTCAGCGGCACCAGCGCTTCGAGCAGGCCATTGCCGCTTAAGTGCATCCAAACCCCGATCAGCACCAGTGCGATAGTGGTGATGCGGACGCAGAAGACGCGACGAAAGCGCGAGTCCACCCGCTGGAATCCATCAGGGAATCGACAGCCCGAGACGATTTGCTCGGTGAGGGCCAGGTCTTGATTATCCAGACCGGGCACGATGAAGGCCTTCTTCCTGCCCGGCATCTCCTCTTCCGCGCTGCTGGTCTGGCGGACCACGATATGCCAGCAGTTGAGCAGGCGACCCAGGGCGGACTGCTTGACGGTCAGGCCGGTGATCTTTTCGCGCTTGACGGTCTGCTCGCGCTGGTCGAGCAATCCGCCGATACCGACCAGGCGATCGCCGCGATCGCTCAGGACGAAACCATGGAAACGGATGATGGACAGCACGCCCGACAGCAGCAGCAACGTGCCCAACACCGTTATGGCGATAGCCACAAAAGCGAGCAGCAGGAATTCGTAGGGAATCGGGTCCAGATATCGAAACCAGCCCTGAGAATCGGCCCATTCGCCGATTCGCTCCGAGAAGCTGCCGAAAAACCAGGCGGCAATGCCCGCCAGCAGCCAGATCTGGTTGCTGCTCAGGCCGTGGCGGAACAGCCGCCGGGTCGACGCCTTGTAGAGCCCGATTCCGGCGTGACTGCGATCGGGCTCACTGCCCTCTTCACCCGACTCGACTTCGGAGTCAGCAACCGGCGCAAAGGTGCCCTGCAGGCCGACGATGCGGTCGCGCATGTCTTCGGCAAGGTGACGTGGGATGCCGGGCAACTCGACTTCCGATTCCTGCCCCCCGGGAGTCTCGAGGGTAAAGCGCACCAGCTCGAAGGGCTTGAAATAGAAAGGCTGGCCGATCTGGACCGACTGGACGCGCGCGAAACGGACCCGAAGCTCCTTTTTTTCCAGCAGGCCACGTCGCACGCGTACGGCATCGTCTTCGATCCGGAAACGAAAGCGGCGATGAAAAATCATGGTGCCGACCAGGCTCATCAGCAGCAGTGCGATCACCAGTAATCCGAGTTTCCACGCATCGAGGAAGTCGAACACGGCCACGCCGAATCCGGCTCCGGCGAACATGAAGAGGTTCTCGCGCACGAATTTCTGAATTCCGGCCAGCAGCAGGAACACGAGTGCCATGGGCGCCAGGCGGTGCCACTCGACCGAGCCCGTCGATTCACGGCGGTGCGATTCGACTGGCTCAGACATCGTCGCCGCTGGTCACCTTTTCGGAGGGATCTGCCTCGGCGGGAGTCTCGTCGTCGCGAATCTGTTCGAGCAGATAACGGCGGACCTGACCCGCCCCGGCCGTGGTCAGACCCTCCACGACCAGATCGGCCGACTGCCCCCCGGCGGTGAAGCACTTGACCCGCATGATGTCGAAATAACGCTCCACGGGTCCGGACAGGGTTTCGACGTGCTGAATGCGGGCAAAGGGCAGGATGACCTGCTTGCGAAAGATCACGCCGGATTGGTAGATGAGATCGTGCTCACGCAGCGCCCAGCCGCGATGACGGGCATCCAGACGAGCGTGCAACAGCGACAGGAGCATGATGACACTGGCGATCGCTGCGGGATATTTCGACAGATTGAAATCGACAAAGGGCAGAAACGGCGCGGCCAGGGACACCACGATGAACAGGCCCCAGAATCCGATGGTAGTAGCCACCTTGTGCCTCAGATAGGATGCGACGACTGGATTGAGTTCGGCGTCGCGAAAGTCCGGCAGCGCTTCTATCTCGACCGGCCGGTTACTGAACGGGTTGGCGCGTTCATTCATGGTGGAAGCTCATTCCCTTGATGTTCGGGTGATCGGTGATGAACAGCATAGGCTTGACGTCCGCCCCCGGGCCAGTGCCTTTTGTCACTGTCGCTTGATGATCCGCCCGCAGCGCCAGATCAGGTAATTGGCCGCCTTCCAGAAGCCCTTGAAGGCCGGATTCCGGGTCTGGCCGTGATGATAACGGTAGTAGATCTGCTGCACGATGGCGGCCAGGCGGAACAGGCCATAGACCTCGTAGAAGGCCCAGGTATCGGGCTGGAGGCCGGTCCTTGCGCAGTAGTGATCAACCACCTGCTGGCGCGTCATCATTCCGGGGATGTGGGTGGGCTGGCGACGAAAGCCCTTCAGAAAGCGATCATCATCGGCCTGAACCCAGTAGGCCAGGGAGTTGCCGAGATCCATCAGTGGATCGCCCAGGGTCGCCAGCTCCCAGTCCAGCACGCCGATGATTTCGAGCGGGTCATCGGGCGACAGGACGATGTTGTCGAAGCGGTAGTCACCGTGGATGACCCGGATACCGACTTCTTCAGGCACATTGGCATCGAGCCAGTGCATGACCTTCTCGCCCTTGAGCACATTCCAGGTGCGGACGCGGCGGAAACGCTCGGACCAGCCATCGATCTGGCGGCGGTTGTAGCCGGCGCCCTTGCCGAGCGCGTCAAGCCCGGCCGCTTCCACGTCGACCGAGTGCAGCTCGATCAGGCCGTCGATGGCGTGCCGGCAGAGCGTCGCGGCCTGCGCCTCGTCGAGATCCAGTCCGGGCGGCAGGTTGGCCCGCAGGATGATCCCTTCGATCCGTTCCATGACATAGAAATCGCAGCCGATCACCGATTCATCGGTGCACAGGGCCAGCATCTCGGGCACCTTGGGATAGACCGGCTTGAGCGCCTTCTGGACATCGTGCTCGCGCACCATGTTGTGGGCGGATTTCGCCTTGGTCCCCGGCGGCGGTCGGCGCAGAATCAGATCCCGGCTGGCCTCACCCTTGTCGTAGCGCAGGAGATAGGTCAGGTTCGATGCTCCCTTCGCGAACTGTTCGACCGCCGGGCGGCCTTCGAGCCCATCGATCCGGGCCTTGAGCCAGGCATCGACTGCCTCGACGTCGAAGCGGTCTTCCTCGCGCAGGTCGCGCGGCTGGTCAATCAACGGCTTGGCGGGCATTGTTGGTAGACTTCGCGGGACATGAGTGGCGAGCATACCAAGTCCCCAGACGAAAATTCGTCCTCCGAATCACGCTACCGCCGGGCCAAGGCGATCGCGATGGAAGCACTCGAGTGCGCGGCGGGCGAGCGCTCGGCCTGGGCGCAGGCGCAATGCAGCGATGACCCGTCGCTGTGGCCGGAGGTCGAGTGGATGATGGCCGCTGCCGAGGACGACTCGGACGACGACATGCCCGAACAGTTCCAGGCAGCTGCCCGTGAGGTGGTGCGTGAAGTCTCGCTGAAGATTCCCCTGCCGCGCGACTATCGGCTGATCCAACGCCTGAACGACGGCGGCAGCGGTACGGTCTATCTGGCCGAGCGTATCGACGGTGATCTGCGCCAATCCGTGGCGCTGAAACTGCTCCAGTTGACCTCCGAACCCGATGCCACCCTGGCCCGCCGTTTCGCGACCGAACGCCAGATCCTCTCGCGCCTGAATCATCCGAACATCGCCCATCTGATCGATGGCGGCCTGACCGCCGAAGGCCGGCCTTTCCTGGCCACCGAGTACGTGGATGGACAGCCGATCGACGCCTGGTGCGAGAGCCAGCGCCTGGACATCGAGGCGCGAATCGTTCTGTTCCAGAACGTTCTGGCAGCGGTCGACTATGCCCATCGCCATATGGTCATTCACCGCGACCTGAAACCCGGCAATATCCTGGTCAGTCGCGAGGGCGAGGTCAAACTGCTGGACTTCGGCATTGCCCGCCTGCTCGACGACAGCGAGAGCAAGGCCGGCGCGACCGATACCTCGGAGCCGGGGATGACGTTGATCTATGCCAGCCCCGAACAGATCGAAGGCGACGGACTGACGTCGGCCACCGATGTCTATTCGCTGGGCGTCATCCTGTATGAACTGATCACCGGACAACGCCCGTTCGACCACCTGGATTCGGCGCATCTGATTCCACAGGCCATCCTCGAGGGGCATATCGCGTCACCCGCTCGCCAGGCCAGCGTCTCCATTCCGGTCACCATGCGGAGCGATCTGGATGCGATCGTGCTCAAGGCCCTGCGGCGCGAGCCAACCGAACGTTATCCATCGATTCGGGACTTCAGTGCGGATCTGGATCGCCTGCTCGCGCATCAACCGATTGCCGCCCGCCGGGGGCACCTGCTGTATCGTGCGCAGCGTTTCGGACGTCGGCACCGACTCGGACTGGCGGTGGCCCTGGCCGGCCTGGTCCTGATCGCAACCTTCATGCTCGATCGCGAGGCGCAGCTCAAGCGCATCGCCTGGGAGCGTGACCGGGCCGAAGCAGTGACCGAGTTCATGAACGAGCTGTTTGCCGGCGCCGACTCCCTGCCCTCTCGCGGCAACGAAGTGACCGTTCGCGAGATTCTCGATCTGGGCGCCGATCAGCTGCGCGGCGACGGCTCGGTCAACCCGGCCTTCACCGGCTCGATCCATCTGGCGCTTGGTAGTGCCTACAATGCGCTCGGGCTCGGTGAGCAGGCGCTGCCCCTTCTGACCCAGGCCGATCAATCCCTGTCGTCCGAATCGACCGCGCTCGAACTGGCCGTGATTCAGGGCCAGATGGCCGCTGCACTCGATTCAGCCGGGCGCGCTATCGACGCCATCGAAGCCGATCAGCGCGCCATCGATCTGTTTCAACAGGCCGAGGGGGACCATGAGGCCGCGATTCTGAGGCTGCGGATCCGGCAGCTTCGAAATCACGCCAACGTGCTCGATATCCCCCTCGACCAGACCATCGAGGAGCTGCGCGCCATCGTCGGGCGTCTCCAGACCCAGCCGGTCGATCGGGGTGAGCTGCTGTTCGACGCCCAGGCCGCGCTGGTCGGTGCCTACGTGATTCAGGGAAATGCCGAGCGCGCCATCGAAACGGCTGCCGCTGCGCGCGACCTGGCCGCCCGGCTGTGGGAGGACGACGACCCGCGAGAACTGCGCGGTCGCTTTGTCTACGCCACCGCCGTCATGCTCGACGACCCTGAAGCCGCCGTCGATGTCTACACCCGACTGGTGGCCGATCACGAGCGCCTGATCGGACCCGGACAACGTCTGGCCAACACCATCGGCAACCTTGGCGTGGCCCTGTCCCGAATCGGTGAGACCCGTCAAAGCATGGCGGCCTTCGAGCGAGCGTCGCGAATGATCGAGTCGGTCGCCAATCAGGATCACTATCTCTACCGCCTGTCGATCTCCAATCTTGCGGCCCTGCATCTGAGGGAGAACGATCCTGAACAGGCCGAACGCCTGATCCTCGAAATCCTGGATGATCTGGCCGAACGCGCCCGGGCCGAGGGGGGCGTGGAGACGGCCTACTACGCCTCGGCCCTCGATATCCTCGGTACCTCCCTGAGCCTGCAGCAGCGCTACGATGAGGCAGCGGTGATCTATCGCCAGGCGATCGAGGCCCTGACCCTCGACAGCGCCGGGACCCGGGATGCATTGCGATCCGCCATCCAGCAGCGCCTCGCCGAGGTCGAACGACGCAGCGGCGGCTGAATGCCTGTCGTCTATTCCGAGAGCTTGCGCTTCAGCCAGGCCCGGGCCATCCGCCACTCCCGAACCACGGTGCTCTCGGAAATCTCCAGGGTCTCGGCGGTGTCGGGCACGCTCAAGCCGGCGAAATAGCGCAGCTCTACGATGCGGGCCTGACGCTCGTCGAGCTCATACAGCTGTTCGAGGACCTGATCGAGCGCGATCAGGTCCGAACCGAAATCCTGGCCGAGCTGGTCATTGTCCAGCACGACGCGCTGGCGGGCGTCCGGTCGCTTGCCCGCAGATCGACGGCGCGCATAGTCGACCAGCACCCGACGCATGACGGTCGAGGCCACCAGCAGGAAGTGGCGGCGGCTCTCCCAGTTGTGATAGTCCTGGTCTGCCAGCCTGAGATAGGCTTCGTTGATCAGTGCCGTGGCCTGAAGGGTATGGTCACGGCCCTGCCCGGCCAGCTGCCGGCCGGCCAGGGCCCGCAGCTCCTGATAGACCATCGGAAGCATCTGGTAAAGACTGTCCTGATCGCCCTTTTCGCTGTAGCGCTGGAGGAGGTCGGTGACGTCGCTGATCTTGTCGGAACTCATGGATTCTTGATTGCTCGGTGCGGAGTCATCGGCTGGCACTCGATGGTAACCCGAGCCTGCCGGAAGAACAGCAGATCGATACCGGCGCGCCCGGCTGCAGGTCTGCACCCATGCCGATCACTCGAGCCGGATTGCGATTTCCATTCTCGGGCGCTCGAGGCTACACTATGGCGCTATGCGTCTTCTTGCCAGAGAATCTGTGATCGTGCGACTCCGGACATGCCCGGAGCATCTGCGTCGGTGGATGCAGCATTACAGGTCCTTGGCCTGGGTGCTGCTGGTGCCGTTCGGCGCGGCGCTGGCCGAGACGCCGCCGGATCCCTGTTCCGATGAAATCACTCGAATACTGGGGGTCACCCGGGTCGAAGTCAGCAGCGCAAGCGAGCTGCAGACCGTCTGCCCGACGGGCAGTCTCGAGCGGGTCAATCTGACCGCCGCCGTCGGTGGCGAAACTCGTCTTGACTTCGAATTCCGGCAGAACGCCTTCGACGAGGCCATCTATCATCTTGATCTGCGTGACGCCGAGCAACGGCCGGTTGACTGGATCGTCGCCAGCCCTCGGGCCGGTGAGATTGCCAGCACGGGTCTGGCCAGCATCGAGCTGACGATCAACCCGCCTGTCGAGCTGGTATCCAGCGTTCAGCAGGTCACGATCGGCGTCTCGATCCACAACGGCAGCGAGAGCTGGTCACGTGACCTCGACCTTCAGATCACCGTGGGTGAAGAGCAGCCGCTGTTCCGCGACCAGTTCGAAATCGATCCGGTGATCGGCCAGTTCAGCCAGCGCGCCCAGCCACCGCGCCGCATCCATCTGATTTCAGCCCGGCCCCTAGTGGGCCACTAGCCAGTCCCTGATCGCGCGTCCTTGAGCACAGGCATCGGCCCGGGTGCCGACACACCTGCCCTCAATCGCGATACTTCTTCAACTCCATTCGGGCCACCAGGCCGCGGTGCACCTCGTCCGGGCCATCGGCCAGACGCAGTGATCGCGCTGCCGTCCAGGCCGCGGCCAGCGGGAAGTCGGCCGACACGCCCGCGCCTCCGTGGAGCTGCATGGCCATATCGATCACCCGCTGGGCCATCGCCGGCACGGCAACCTTGATCTGTGACACCTCGCTCATCGAGCGGACGATGCCCTTGTGGTCCAGGCTCCAGGCCGCCTTGAGAACCAGCAATCGGGCCTGCTCGATCGCGATCCGGGCCTCGGCAATCCGCTCGGCATTGCCGCCCAGCTTGGCCAGTGGGCGACCGAAGGCCTGGCGCGACAGCGCGCGCTTGCAGGCCAGCTCGAGGGCCATCTCCGCCAGACCGATCAGCCGCATGCAATGATGGATCCGGCCTGGCCCGAGCCGTCCCTGTGCGATCTCGAAGCCGCGACCCGGGCCGGCAATGACCGCATCGAGGGGTAGGCGCACATCGGTGAAGCTGACCTCTCCATGACCGTAGGGGGCATCGAGCATACCCATGGCCGTCAGCATCCGCTCGACCTTTACACCGGGGGTGTCCAGCGGCACCAGCACCATGGAATGGCGCTGGTGGCGGTCGGCCTGACTGTCGGTCAACCCCATGAAGATCACGACCCGGCAGTCAGGATGACCGATCCCCGTGGACCACCATTTGCGGCCATTGAGAACAATCTGATCACCGTCGATCACGGCCGTGGCGGCCATATTGGTCGCGTCCGATGAAGCAACCCCGGGCTCGGTCATGCAGAACGCCGAGCGGATCTCGCCGGCCAGCAGCGGCGCCAGCCACTGTGCCTTCTGGGCCTCACTGCCGTAGTGGAAAAGAACTTCCATATTGCCGGTATCCGGCGCATTGCAGTTGAAGATCTCGGGTGCGATGAACGAACGCCCCATCTGTTCGGCCAGCGGCGCATAGTCGAGATTGCTCAATCCCTGCCCCAGCTCTGGATCGGGCAGGAACAGATTCCAGAGTCCGGCCTCGCGGGCTTTCGCCTTGAGCTCCGAGATCACCGGCAAGACCACCCAGGGATCATCGCGTGAGGCCATGTCTCGATGCCATTGCGGCTCGGCGGGTTCAACGTGGTCACGCATGAAGTGGCGCAGCTTCAGCGCCAGCGCCTTGCCGCGCTCAGATGGGGTCAGATCCATGTTTCATCCTTAGGCTTTTTTTGACTCGATATCGCGAATCAGCACGCACAGCCGATCCGACTCTCCGAGCATCAGGCGCTCGGCGTGGTTGGGGTTGAGCGTCAGAGACGGGGCCGTGCCCTCGCTTTGCAGTTCGACGCCGAGCAGGGTTTCGCCATAGGCGGCCACTGCCTGTTCGATCTGATCGACCGAGACCGCGCCGCTCACACCGTAATGAATGCAGCGCCGAAAGTCGATCTGTGCGCCCCCTGCCCGAAACAGCTCATCGAAGACCAGACGACTCTCGGGTTGCAGCGCATTACGCGCCAGCAGGTGACTGATGATCAGGGGGCTGACGACCGTTTCTGCACCGGGCTGGCGAATCAGGCCCTCGTTGGCGGCATCCGACAACTCGAGCAGGATCTGCGGACGCCTCTTCGATTCCCTCAGCATGCCCTCGATCACGCGGTGGCCAACGATGGCACGGGCATCCGCTTCTTCTTCACTGGCCATCAGGTCACTGGAGATGAAAATCAGCGAGTGATAGCGCTCGAGATCGAAGCCATCGAGGACGCCGTCGAGCAGATAGTCGGCAACATGGTGCCGGAGGGTGACATTGTTCAGTGCAGCCCCGTAGGCGCTGATGGCCTCGGTGCGGTCCTTGACGGCAGCACTGGAAATCAGATCGATATCGAACTGACGATCGGCATAGACCGCCATTTCTGCCAGTAGATTGGGCAGGCGCCGACTCCAGCCCAGCAGCAGCAGATGATGGACCTTGCGCCGGGCCATCAGGGGAGACGGGGCATCCCGTCTCGCCGGCCGCAGCGCCTGAGCCGCTCCCTGCCCGACCGGTTCGACATCGGTCAGTTCGCGGGCCAGGAACACGATCGAATCCTCGGCTTCGACCCGGATCTCGGAATTGACGCCGAGTTCGACCGATTGACGTCCGCCGCGCCGCCTGACCAGGCCCAGAACGACGGCGCGAGGACAGCGGACAGCCACATCTCTGAGGCTGGCGCCGACCAGCCCGCGGCTATCCCTGAACATGATTTCATTGCCGTCTTCGACCGTCAGGACCTCACGGTAGAACGCCGCCAGGCCGGGGTGAAGGATGTTCTGCACCAGCAAGGCCGACAGCGTGTTGTCGGTCGGAACCAGATCCAGAGACCCACGGTAGGCGTTCCTGGCCATTTCATCGCGACGAATGTCCTGCAGTTCAGCGATGATCCGCGGCGGCGGGTGGCCGGACTGCTCGGCCCGGGCATCGATCGAGAGCAGCGAGCGAATCATCTCGACGTCTACGCTGACCAGACGGTTCAGACGACCGAAATCAGTCGGCATGATCACCAGCGCAGCTTTCAGGCAGCCGGCCCGATGAATCGCCTCGTCCTCCAGTGGAGAGCCATCGCGTAGGATGACGTCGCGAGCGTAGCGACCAAGATCCGGATCGGCCCGCAGGGCCTGGGCCTGAGCGGCCGTGACGCCCTCGGACAGGACGACCACCTTGAGTCGCCGGGTGCCGAAAGCGCGCTGAAAGTGTTTCCTGGAACGCTCGGTTCCGAGCAGCTCGCGCAGCAGGGGAATCGTGCGATTGCTCCAGCCGACGATGACGACATGGTCGATCAGATCGACCGGCGTCAGTCCGCGTTCGAAATCACGCATCCTTGCGATCAGCCACTGGGTCATGATCGCAACCAGCGCGCCGAGAAAGACCACGTAACCGCTGATCGTCAACAGCGTGGAGACGAGACGCTTCCACCCGCCCTGATCGTCACCGAGATAGCCGGGGTCGGTCAGGCGAAGAAAGGCCCACCAGAAGGCCTCGGGCAGGCTGCCCTGGAAGCCGGAAAAAGCGGCCGCAATGCCCCCCACAATAGTGATCAGGCCAATCCCGGCGGCGACCACCAGCAGCTGGAATCCCGCGCCCTTGACGAACTGGCGCTCGATCAGGAACTTGAGTCGATCGACCAGAGGAAGCTTGATCAAGACAGGGGGCTCGCAGTCGAGAGGGGCAAACGATCTATAATCGAAGCTTACCGCATTTGGCGCCGACCCGGCTGCAGGCCAACCGATGAACAAGGACCTCAAAGCGGTCATCGACCTGCTCGAACTCGAACGGCTCGAGGATCTGATCTTTCGTGGACAGAGCCACGATATCGGCTCACCCCAGGTCTTCGGCGGCCAGATTCTCGGCCAGGCCCTGCGCGCGGCCAGCTCAACGGTCGATCAGGCCAGCGCCCATTCCCTGCACGCGTATTTCCTGCGACCTGGCGACTTCAATTTGCCAGTGGTCTATCAGGTCGAACGCTCCCGCGACGGCCGCAGCTACAGCAATCGGCGCGTGGTGGCGATCCAGCAGGGCCGACCGATCCTCAACATGGCGGCTTCATTCCACCGCGCCGAGGAGGGCTTCGAACACCAGTCGAGCATGCCCGAGGTCGCCGGACCCGAGGGCCTGGCCAGGAGCATCGAGATCAACGCGTCGATGATCGACAAGGTGCCGGAGAAAATGCGTCGACTTCTGGCGCACCGCCCGCCCTTCGAATTTCGCCCGGTGGAAGCGCCGAAGGTCATCGAGCCGGGCCCGCGTCCGCCGCGCAAGCACCTCTGGATGCGGGCCTGGAATCCCCTGCCTGACTGCGATGAACTGCATCGGACCCTGCTCGCCTACGTGTCGGACTATGAGCTGCTGGGAACCGCAACGCTGCCGCATCCGCTGGATTTCGCCGCCAAGGCCGTGCAGATGGCCAGCATCGATCACGCCCTCTGGTTTCATCGACCCTGTCGAGTCGACGACTGGCTCCTCTATGCCCTCGACAGTCCGTCGAGCCACTCAGGCCGGGGGTTTTCCCGCGGTCAGGTCTACACCCGGGATGGCAAGCTGGTTGCCTCGGTCGCCCAGGAAGGCGTCATCAGACCCTGGAACCCGCCACAGAAGCAGCGGTGAAAGCGCCGTCGCCAGGGTCGAACAGGCTGACTTCAGCCAGCTTCGCGGTCGGCGCGCCGACGTTCATGCTCCTTGAGCAGTTTCTTGCGTAGCCGGATATTGCTCGGCGTGACTTCCAGCAGTTCGTCGTCGGCGAGGAATTCCAGCGCCTGCTCCAGGCTCATGCGGATCGGCGGGGTCAGCAGCAGGGCATCGTCCTTGCCGGCGGCCCGGATATTGGTCAGCTGCTTTTTCTTCAGAGGGTTGACGACCAGATCGTTCTCGCGACTGTGCAGGCCGATGATCATGCCCTCATAGACTTCCTCGCCGGCGCCAACGAACAGCTTGCCGCGATCCTGCAGGTTGAACAGTGAATAGGCCACCGTGCTGCCCTTGTCCATGCTGATCAGGGTGCCGTTGATTCGGGCGGCGAGCTTGTCGGTCGCCGGACCCCAGTGGTCGAAGACCCGGAAGAACAGACCGGTTCCGGCCGTCATGGTCCGATAGCTGGACTGAAAGCCGATCAGCCCTCGCGCCGGCGCGAGGTAGTCGAGTCGGACCCGTCCCTTGCCGTCGGGCACCATGTCCTTGAGCTGAGCCTTGCGCTCACCCATCGCCTGCATCACAGCCCCCTGGTAATCCTCTTCCATGTCGAGGACAACCGACTCCCAGGGCTCCTGTACTTCGCCGTCAAGCTCGCGCTTGCGCACGCGCGGGCGGGACACCGCCAGCTCGTAGCCTTCGCGGCGCATCGTCTCGATCAGGACCGACAGATGGAGCTCCCCGCGGCCGGCCACTTCGAACTGATCCGGGTCCGGGGTATCGGAAACCTGAAGGGCAACGTTGTGGGTCGCTTCCTGGAACAACCGCGCGCGCAGCTGGCGGGAGGTCAGATACTTGCCCTCGCGCCCCGCGAAGGGCGAGTCATTGACCTGGAAGGTCATGTGGATGGTGGGCTCGTCCACGGACAGTGGCGGCAGGGCCTCGACATTGGCCGGATCGCACAGGGTATCGGAAATACTGATGTTTTCGATGCCTGAAATCGCGACGATATCGCCGGCTTGAGCCTCCGGGATCTCTTCGCGCTTCAGACCACTGAAGCCCAGCACCTGAAGTACGCGGCCGGAACGCTTCTTGCCTTCGCGATCGACCACGGCGACTGCCTGGTTGGTTCTGACGCTGCCGCGGCGGATGCGCCCGATGCCGATCAGGCCGACATAAGTGGAATAGGACAGGCTGGTGACCTGCATCTGGAACGGTCCCGCCGGGTCCACTGGAGGCGCCGGCACGTGCTCGATCAGTGCTTCGAACAACGGCGTCAAATCACCCTCGCGAACCGATTCATCAAGGCCGGCATAGCCGTTCAGCCCGGAGGCATAGATGACCGGAAAATCCAGTTGCTCGTCGGTCGCACCCAGCTTGTCGAACAGATCGAAGGTCTGATTGAGCACCCAGTCAGGACGCGCACCCGGGCGATCGACCTTGTTGATTACCACGATCGGCCGAAAGCCCATCGCGAAGGCCTTCTGGGTAACGAATCGGGTTTGCGGCATCGGCCCGTCGACGGCGTCGACCAGCAGCAGTACCGAGTCGACCATCGACAAGACGCGCTCGACCTCACCCCCGAAATCGGCGTGGCCCGGGGTATCGACGATGTTGATGCGCCAATCGCGCCAGGTGATCGCGGTGTTCTTCGACAGGATGGTGATGCCGCGCTCGCGCTCCTGATCCTCCGAGTCCATGACTCTTTCGGTCATGCGTTCGTGCGCGGCAAATTCTCCGGACTGTCGGAGCAGCTGGTCGACCAGGGTTGTCTTGCCATGATCGACGTGAGCGATGATGGCGATGTTGCGGAGATTCATGATTCAGCGCTCGAGCGGCTAAAGGGCAGCCCGCCATTATACGAGCCCGATGTGCCTGGCGGGAAACATTAACCCCGCAACGAAATGAGGCCGCATTCAGCCGGAAAGACCGTTCAGTCCCCGCCGGGTGCCGGCAGAGCCTGGACGCTTCGGCCCTGCTGGAGCCGCAGGGCATTGCGGTAGCTCTGGGCCGCCGCCTCGAGGCTTCCCGATCGGTCGTAGATTCGTCCCAGGGCAGCATAGGCCTCCCCGTCCGGTGTCTGATCTAGGGATTTTTCGAGGTGGCCGCGCGCCTGATCATACTGGCGATCCTGAAGATAGAGGAAACCCAGCGCCAGATGCAGGGCGGGGTTGCCGGGATGCTGCCCCAGCCAGCTTTCGCAGTCGCTGATCCGCTGCGCCCGACCCCCATCGTCGACCTGCGCATAGAGCCGCAGGGCATCGCGATCCGGCCCGGCCTTGAGCAGCTTGCGCAGCTGCTTGCCGCCGGCTTCGGGATGGCCCAGCTCCGAGGCGCGACGAGCATAGGCCAGAACGATCTCCCGCAGGCCACGTTGCTTGCGGCTCAGCGCATGCCAGGCGCTCTCCAGTGATTCGAGGTCGGGGGCTGCGGCCATCTCGCGGCAGGCCGCCAGGACCGCCAGATCGACTTCTCGCTTTTCATCGATGATGCCGGCCTTGCGCAAGGCCGGAGTCAGCAGCCTGACATCGCGCCAACGGTCCAGATCCTGATAGTCCTGAAGCAGCAGGCGCAGCACGCCCGTGTGCTTCGGTTTTTTCAGATGCAGGGATTCGAGTATCGGCACAGCCTCCTCGACCCGACCCTCTGCCGCCAGCATGCGCGCCTTGGCCAGGTCGGTGACGAAGTGCTTGCGCCCGAACCGGCGGTCAGCGAGCTGGAGCCAGTGATCCCTGGCCTCGACATCGGACTGCCCCTGCGCCGCCTGGGCGGCTGCCAGATAACCGGCCGTCGTGCCATGATGCGACAGCGACTTGCCGAGCGCCTTTTCGGCGCGCTGCCAGTCGCCTTCGGTCAGCGCCAGCAGGCCATTCTCGAGCTGTCGCTGCGCTCGGTGTTCGCGCTGCCGACGCAGCACTCTTCCGGGCCATCGAATCAGCGCGACAAGCAGGCTGATCAGGACCCAGGCCAGAATCACGCCGCCGACCAGCGTCAACAGCGACATCTGGAGACGATAGTGACCAACCTCGATCGAGACGAGCCCCGGATCCGACAGCAGCCGGGGAGCGGCCAGCGCGGTGACGACCAGCGCCACCAGTGCCAGCAGGATGAGAATCAGGCGTTTCACAGGGCTTCGATAACGCGATCGAGCGCGGCCGCCGATTCTCCCAGGCCCTCGGGCGGAGCCGGCGGCTGGACCCCGGCCATGGCCTCCAGCTCGGAGCGAATCGAGGCCAGAGGCTCGCTATCGACGCGGAAGAATTCATCAACCAGATTGATGACGTGATCGAGGCGCAGTTTCAGGGCCTCGGTATCGCGCCGCTGGACCGCCAGGCTCGCTGCCGCCAGGTGAAGCTGGAGCTGCTCCCGAATCGCAACGACCATGTCTTCATCGAGGCTCAGACCGTCGAGACGCTCCACGGTGACCAGCTGCCCAAGCGACTGGCGCACGGTCGAGAGCCAGCCAGAGTCCTGCTGCCCGTCGGCTTGTTCCGGCAGCGCCGAGGCCACACCCGTATCAGGACGCAGCGGCCACTCGGCCACCTGGCGCTCCCATTGGGCAAGCCGGGCAGCGAAAGCTGTCCAGTCGGGATCGACACGGGACTCGATCAGCGCGATTTCCTCGGCCAGTCGTTCAGCGACCTGATTCAATCGGCGATCGCTGATCTCGCCGAGCTGGCGTCGGGCCTGTTCATAGGCTGCCAGTGCCGCGCCCTTGTCGCCGCCCAGTTCGAATCGAGCCTGTCCGATGGAGACCAGGGCAGCGATCTCGATCAGATCGAGCTTCAGCGCAAGGTCACGATCGACCTCGCGTTGAATGCCCTGCTGTTCCCGTACAGAGCGGGCCATCGTCTCGAGGCGGGACTCGGCGGCGGTCAGACTCGCGGTCAGATCACCCTGGCCCTGCCCGATCGCATCGACCCTGTCCTGCAGAGACTGGAGGGCATCGCCTTGTCGGGAAAGTGCCGCCATGGTTTCATCGCTGTCCGATTGCCCGGTTTCGAGGGCCTCGAGCCGCTGCTGCAACCGGTCCTGATTACTCTCGACGGCAGCGATACGCTCGGATGCCGCCTGCCTTGATTCCAACGATTCATTCTCGATGCGATCACGGCCGGCCTCAGCGGCCGCCATCTGCTCACGCAGTGAAGCCAGATCGGCGCGAAGATCGGACAGCGCTGTCGCGCCCTGATCATTCCTGAAATCGGCACCAGACCGGCTCTGATAATGAAACCAGGCCACGCCTGCAAGCGACAACAGCGCCAGGACCATGGCCAAGATCGCCAGGCCACGCCCCGCTCTCCTCGGCGCTGGCCTGTCACGGACGTCGCGAACATCGGACTCGGGCTGATCCGACCCGGATACGAGCTTCGGATCTGCCCGGTCGGAGTCAGTCTCCTGACCACTGGTCGCCGCGCTGGCTTCTGCCTTGCTTCGATCGAGGACGGGATCGCTGGAGCGATCCGATGCCTGGCCGGAGCCCGGATCGGATGGGTCGGTAGCGCCTTGATTCGGAGCGTCTTTTTCGCTCATGAGATACCTGTTTCCAAGCCTGGGCCGGGAGATTTCAGTCGATCGCCCACGAGATTAACCCAAATCAGCGGCCCGATGTGCTGGCCTTGAGGGCATCCAGCATGTCCTGATCACCAGCTCCGGCACTCACGATGACCTTCGAGGCGCCGCAGGCGCCGGCAAGCTGGTGGAGACGTTCGGATGGCACGATCATGCTGCCCGCTCTCAGCTTGTCCCAGAGATCGCCGGGCAGGCTGGTCGCCAGTCGATCGAGCGCGCTGCCGCTGGCGATCAGGCTGATCCAGTTCGGAGCAGCTCGCAGGGCCTGGATCGAAGCCTCATCGGGGGGCTCGGGAGATCGTCGATAGACCGTCAATCGGTGGACCCGGGCGCCGCGCGCCTGGAGGCTGCGATCGAGCAGTCTTCGACCATCGCTGGCGGCCAGGATCAGCCACTGCTTTCCGGCCACATCCTGCAGTTCGGCCATCGCCAGCATCGCCTCACTGTTGCCGCCATCCGTGCCTGGACAACGGACCTGCCGCTGGCCCATTTCAATCGCGAGAGAACGGGTGCCCGGTCCCGGAACGATGGTAAGAGTGGTCTGCAAGGACGCCAGAAAGCCGAGTGCTGCAGCCTGGCGGACGCCTTCCTTCGAAGTCAGGATCAGACCGTCCATTGCCGGCAAGCTTGAAAAATTCCGGCGGACCTGCGCCGGATCGGCCGGACCCCGCAGTCGAACCAGCGGCAGATGCAGCGCCACCGGACCCAGTGCAGCCACCTTGTCGGCCAGGGACTGACCCTCGACCCCGGTGCGTGTCACGAGAACATGCAATCGTTCCAACAGTTCAGACCTCTGCGGCGGCTAGTGTCGCCGACGACCAGAAACGAGAAAACCCGCCGAAGGAGGCGGGTTTTCTCAGCTGTAAGATCCGGGCGTCTGATGCAGCCTCTCGAAGTGCTGGGGGCTTGCGTGTTGGCGTTGGCAGTAGGGGGACGCACCTCAACAGACTGAACCGTGGATGACGCCCGGAAAACGAATCGTTCGGTCCCCTTCGCCTTGTTCTAGTGACCTGAACTCTCGCACAGATCGAGCGCCATGTCCAGTAGAAATTCAAGAAATTTTCAGGCATCCCTCACAGCGCCGACAGGATTTGCCTGGCGCCGCCCCTGACCAGCTCGCCGGCAATTCGGCGCCCCAGCGCTTCGGCTCCCTCGACCGGGGCAGAGCCCTCGGCGTCGATGCATTCCCGACCATCGGGACTGCACAGACGTGCTCTCAGAGACACTTGATCGTCATTGATCCGAGCGTGGGCGGCCAGCGGCATTCTGCAGTCACCACCCAGTTCGGCCACCACGGCCCGCTCGGCACGCACCTGGGTGTGGGTATCGGAACAATCCAGCGGTTCCAGCAGGCCTTGAATCGCGCGATCGTTGGCGCGCGACTGCACCACGATGACACCCTGCCCCGGTGCCGGAATGAACGCCGGTGGCAGCAACGGATGGATATGATCGAGCTTCATGTCCAGGCGCTCGAGCCCGGCCGCGGCCAGAATCACCGCATCGACTTCGCCGCTGAGCATCTTGTCGAGTCGCGTCTGCACATTGCCTCGAATCGGCACCACCCGAAGCTGCGGCCAGGCCCGCAACAGCTGTGCCTGACGGCGCAGGCTCGAAGTCCCGACCGTTGCGCCGGCCGGCATGTTCTCCGGCGCGCAGCCATCGCGCGTCAGCCACCAGTCAGCCCAGTTGGCCCGGGCAAGCACGATGCTGAGTGCAAGTCCGTCAGGTCCTTCGGCCGGGACATCCTTGAGCGAATGAACAGCGATATCCGCTCTGGACTGCAGAAGCGCAACCTCGAGTTCCTTGAGAAACAAGCCCTTGCCGCCGATTTCGGCCAGCGACCGATCGAGCACTTCGTCACCTCTCGTACTCAGTGGCACCAGCTCTGTCTGCAGGTCCGGATGGTGTGCCCGAAGCTGTTCGGCAACGTGCTCGCTCTGCCACAGCGCAAGCGCCGACTGTCGGGTTGCAATTCGTATTCGTTTCATGATTTCCCCATCAGTGCCCGCCGCACTGCCGGCAGATTACGCCGGCTGACTTCCGGGCAGATATCGACATCGTCGATCTCGACCCGTTCGGATCCCTGAGCGTCACGATAGAGCGATCTGAGATGCGACGTCGAGACCAGCGCATTGCGATGGATACGGAGGAACCGGCCCTCGAAGCGAGATTCGAGCTGGACCAGTGAGTTCTCCACCAGCGCAACCCCCCCCACCGAGTGGACGCTGACGTATTTGTCCTCGGCGATCAGAGCTCGAATCTCACCGATCGGAATCCGGGTAATCCGATCAGCCAGTCGTGCCACCAGCATCGGCTCGACCCCCGGTCTGCGGGCCCGGGCCCCATCCAGGGCCGCCCGAAGCCGCTCCAGACGAACGGGTTTGACCAGATAGTCAGCCGCGCGGACGTCGAATGCCTCAACCGCATAATTCTCGAAGGCCGTCACGAACACGACCTCGGGTGGATCTTTCAGTGACCTGATCTGCCGCGCCAGCTCGAGACCATCGGGTCCGGGCATCTCGACATCGAGCAGAACCAGGTCGGGCTGCTGATTCGAACAGAGCTGAAGTAGATCGCTGCCGTCCTCACACTGCCCGATCAGTTCAGCCTCCTCGCAGCTCTCGAGCAAGCGAGCCAGGCGATCGCGCGCGGGCGCTTCGTCGTCGACCAGCACGACCCGGAGCCGCGAGTTCACGTCCAGCGCTGCTCCAACCATCGATCGACGGCCTGGATTTCTTCCGGCGAAACCGAGTGCGGCATCGGGTAGTCATGCCAGTCGACGCGATATCCGGCCGCAGTGAGACGCCCGGCCGCCGCCTGCCCCAGAGCCATCGGAACGACCGGATCCTGACGTCCATGGCCCATGAAGATCGGAACCTCCCTTGAGGTCTGCGATGACCAGGTCTCGAGGCGATCGGCCTGCAACAGATAGCAGGACAGCGCAATCACTCCGGCCAGCGGCGATCGTTGTGTCAGCCCGGCCCGCAGCGCAATGGCACCGCCCTGGGAAAATCCGGCCAGAACGATTCGATCGACTGAGAAGCCATCCTCGATCTGACGCTGGATCAGGCGATTCACGGCATCGACCGAGGCCAGGATCCCCGCTTCGTCCTGATCGCGGTCGATCGACACGCCGAGAATGTCGTACCAGGCCCGCATGGCCATGCCGCCATTGACGGTGACCGGGCGCACGGGCGCATGCGGAAAAACGAACCGGACCGGACGCGACCGGGCGGCAGTCAGGTGCGGTACAATCGGGACGAAATCATGCCCGTCGGCACCCAGCCCGTGAAGCCAGATGATGGCATGATCGGGTTGAGGCCCGGTCTCCTGAACGACGCTTTCCAGCGCCTGCTTATCGGATTCAGTCATGCGCTTGATTCTACCCGGACTCGCCTTGCTTCTGCTGAGCGCCTGCGGACTCAAGGACGATCTGTACCTGCCGGATGACGCACCCCGGCAATCTGCCACCGAGATCAACGACGCAGAGAGCGACGCGTTGGATCGCGAGCAAGTCGACGATGATGCTTCGAACGCCTGAACCCGAACTGATGGATGCCCCGGCGCAGGCCCGGGCCTATGCCGAAGCCGATTTCAGCGAATCCAATCAGGCCTTTGTCGATCGCTTTGTGGCACTGGCCGAAAGAAACCGTCGGGAGCCCGGCTGCGCGCTGGATCTCGGGTGCGGCCCCGGTGACATCTGCATTCGCCTTGCACGCGCTTTGCCCGATTGGCAGATCGTGGGCCTCGACGCCGGCCCGAATATGCTCGAACTGGCGCGAGCAGCAGTCGAGAGCGTGGCCCTGACCGACCGGATCGACCTGGTCCACGATCAGTTGCCCTGCCGGCTTCCGCCGCATGAGTTCACGGCAATCGTCTCGAACAGTCTGCTTCACCATCTGCCGGATCCGATGTCGCTGTGGACCACCATTGCCGAGCAGGCACCCGCAGGCTGCCTGATCCAGATCATGGATCTGCACCGTCCCGATAGCGAGGCTCGGGCCCGAGCGCTTGTTGAAACCCATGCCGCCGATGCGCCGCAGGTTCTGGCGAGCGATTTCTACAACAGCCTGCTGGCGGCCTACACCGCGAGCGAAGTGGCCGTCCAGCTCGAACGCTGTGGACTCGGTCAGCTCGAAATCAGTCTGCCCTCGGATCGGCACTGGCTGGTCCGGGGTGTTATGGGTGCCGGCCGGAGCGAGTGACTCGCAAGTCTGCCGGGGGTAGAGGTCCTGCAATGATCGAGTTCAGTAAATACGAAGCCCTGGCCAATGATTTCGTGATTGTCGACGCCCGTCATACAGGCTTCGACCCCTCAGCCGACCAGGTACGCCAGCTGGGTCACCGACGCCTCGGCATCGGCTTCGATCAGCTTCTGATCCTCCGCCACAGTGATCATGCGGCGGTTCAGATCGACATCCACAATCACGACGGCAGCCCGGCCGAACAATGCGGCAACGGCATGCGCGCAGTCGCGCTGTATCTGCAACTTCATGGAGAAATGACCGACACCGCGGAGCTGGAGACCCGTGCCGGACCGGTCGAAGTCTTGTTCGAAGATGCCGACCGGATCAGCGCCACCCTGCCGCCACCCGCCAGTCCCATGGGCACCGGCCAGCGATGGCGGGAGCATCGTCACGGCAGCGATTTGGAGCTGAATTACATCGACCTCGGCAATCCCCATCTGGTGATCGAGCTGGCCGAGCCGGCGACAAGCGCGCTGCTGGTCGATATCGGCCAGGAATTCAGCCATTACCCGGCGCTCCCGCACGGTGCCAACGTCAGTCTTGCACACGTGTCGGACCCCCAGCACATCAGCCTTTCGGTCTATGAACGCGGGGCCGGTCCGACGCCGGCCTGCGGCAGCGGGGCCTGCGCGACGGCGGTCAGCATGATGCGCCGGAAGCGAGTCGGGCCCACGGTCCAGGTGGATCAGCCGGGAGGGCGGCTTGTGATAGATTGGCGGGGTGAGGGTCGGGGCATCACGATGACCGGCCCTGCCCGGCGGGTCTTTGCCGGGACCATCCACCTCGACACCTTGCGCTCCCTACCAGGATAGAACCAACGGACATGTTGACAACGAACGATGTTCTGAGCTGGCTGGCTGATCACCCCGACCTTCTGATCGACCATCCCGAGCTGCTCGACCAACTCAATCTGCCGCACGACGCTGGAACGACCTCGCTCATCGAGCGCCAGGTCGATCGTTTGCGCACGAGCCATCGCGCCCTGGAGCAGCGGCTGGCAACCCTGACCAGCATTGCCAGCGAGAACGAACAGCTCATCCGCCGCCTGCATGCGCTGAGCCTGAGCCTGATGGCCGAGGAAGCTATCGATGAATGTCTTCGGACACTGATCGATCGACTCAAGATCGAATTCCAGGCGGATGCCGTCCGGCTGCATCTCGGCCTGTCCATCGCTGACGCCGAGGACCTGGATGCAGTGGTCCTGCATCGGGAGTGGAGCGAGCCCCTGCTGCAGCTCAAGGAACGCGCCGAAATCCGCTGCGGGCGTTTGACTCGAGACAAGCTTGAAGCACTTTTCGGAGCGCACGAGGCTGACTCGGTGAAATCGCTGGCCGTGGTTCCACTGGCCACTGTCGGCCTGCTGGCGATCGGTTCGCACAATGCGGAGCGCTTCCATCCGGGCATGGGCACCTTGTTTCTCGAACTCCTGGCGGAAACGCTGATCACCCGGCTGTCCGAATCCATCGCGCTCCAGCGCAAACGTGCCTGAGCAAGCTGGATTTCTCGCCGCAGCGATTGATGATTTTCTCGCCCATGCCCGCGATGAGCTGGGCTTGAGCGAGGCCAGTCTGGATGCCTACGGACGCGATCTGGCGCAGTTTCTTGCCTGGTCGGACGGCGAGAAGATCGATGATCCGAGTGAACTGACTTCGGCGCACCTGAGGTCGTTCGCTGCCTCACGGCACCGCAAGGGACTCAATCCGAGGAGTATCCAGCGTCAGTTGTCCGCACTGCGCCGCCTCTTCCGGTTTCTACGCAGGGAAGGACGGATCGACGGCGATCCGGTGGAAGGTGTCAGGGCCCCCCGGGTCAAGCGCAGACTGCCGCGACCGCTGGACGTGGACCAGGTGGTCGCACTGCTGTCGATTCCCGATGAAGGCGATCTGGCCACCCGCGACCGCGCGATGCTCGAGTTGTTCTACACCTCCGGCCTGCGCGTCAGCGAACTGGCCCAATTGACCTGGGACCGCCTCGATCCGGGCGAGGCGCTGGTCCGGGTCCTTGGCAAGGGCCGCAAGGAACGGCTCGTGCCGGTTGGTCAGCCGGCACTGCAGGCACTCGATGCGTGGCGGCGGGTGCAAGCTGCCCTGCCCGGCGCTGATGAGAGGAGAATCTTCACCAGCCTGAAGGGCCGGGCGCTGGGCGTTCGAGCCATCCAGAAGCGCGTGGCCTACTGGTCGGAACGGCAGGGCCTGGATCAGCGGGTCCATCCGCATCAACTGCGCCACTCCTTTGCATCGCATATCCTTGAATCTTCCGGGGATCTTCGTGCCGTTCAGGAACTCCTCGGGCACGCCAACCTGACCACGACCCAGATCTATACCCACCTCGATTTCCAGCATCTTGCCCGGGTCTACGACGAAACCCATCCGCGGGCAAGGAAACGCAACAAGGACTGATCACGCCGCACGCTACACCGGACCAGCATTGCAGATTGCTCTGGCTGCTCAAGCAGCTGCCCTTTTTCAGGCCGCCCGTCGTCCCCATGTAGGCAGTTCACGCAGCTTTGGAATTCGCATGGAACAGTACCGCGGCACGACGATCGTCTCGGTCAGGCGCGGCAATCAGGTAGTGATTGCCGGCGACGGACAGGTGACGCTCGGCAATACGATCATGAAGGCCAACGCCCGCAAGGTTCGACGCCTCTACAAGAACCGTGTACTGGCCGGCTTTGCCGGGGCCACCGCCGATGCCTTCACCCTGTTCGAACGCTTCGAAGCCAAGCTCGAGATGCATTCGGGTCACCTGACCCGAGCCGCCGTGGAACTGGCCAAGGACTGGCGCACCGATCGCCTGCTCCGGAGGCTCGAGGCCCTGCTTGCCGTTGCCGATAGGGAAGCCTCGCTGATCATCACCGGCAACGGTGATGTCATCGAACCGGAGGATGACCTGATCGCGATCGGCTCCGGCGGTCCCTTCGCGCAATCCGCCGCCAAAGCGATGCTGAGGCATACCGAGCTGGATGCAGAGACCATCTGCCGAGAAGCCCTGACCGTCGCAGGCGAGATCTGCATCTACACCAACAGCAATTTCACCATCGAAACCCTGAGTTCGGAATAACGCCATGTCCCAGATGACCCCCCGCGAAATCGTCCAGGAGCTGGACCGCCACATCATCGGCCAGAACGAGGCCAAACGCGCGGTGGCCATCGCCCTGCGCAATCGCTGGCGACGGATGCAGGTCGATGATGCGCTGCGCGCTGAAATCACTCCAAAGAACATTCTGATGATCGGTCCGACCGGGGTCGGCAAGACCGAGATCGCTCGTCGCCTGGCCGCCCTGGCCCGAGCGCCTTTCGTCAAGATCGAAGCGACCAAGTTCACTGAAGTAGGCTATGTCGGCAAGGACGTCGAGTCGATCGTGCGTGACCTGGTCGAGACGTCCTACAAGATGGCCCGCGAGGATGCGATCGCAAAGGTGCGTTCGCGCGCAGAGGATGCGGCGATCGAACGGGTGGTCGATATCATGCTGCCGCGCCGCGAGAGCGCAGGCTTCGCCAACGCCCCGAGCGAACCGGAACAACAGCAGTCCGAAACACGGCGCAAGATTTTCAACAAGCTGGTCAACGGCGAGTTCAACGAGCGGGAAATCGAGATCGATGTTTCCCTGAACGTCGGCGTGGAAATCATGTCGCCGCCAGGTATGGAAGAAATGACCAACCAGCTCCAGCAGATGTTCTCCAATCTGTCGGGCGCCAAGAAGCAGAAGCGCAAGATGAAGGTCAAGGACGCGATCCCGCTGCTCATCGAGGAAGAAGCCGCTCGCCTGATCAATGACGAAGAGATCAAGCAGATCGCCCTGAAGAATGCAGAGAACAATGGCATCGTCTTTCTTGACGAGATCGACAAGGTGGCCCGGCGCGCCGACAGCGGCAGCGCCGGAGAGGTTTCTCGTGAGGGGGTCCAGCGCGATCTGCTGCCGCTGGTCGAGGGCTGCACCGTCAACACCCGCTACGGCACGATCAGCACCGACCATGTGCTGTTCATCGCCTCGGGTGCGTTTCACGTGGCCAAGCCCTCCGACCTGGTGCCTGAGCTCCAGGGCCGTTTGCCGATTCGGGTCGAACTCCGGGCCCTGTCGAGTGATGATTTCAAGCGCATTCTGACCGAGCCGGATGCCGCCCTGACGCGCCAGTATCAGGCCCTGCTCGAAACCGAGGGCGTGCAACTGGCCTTCACCGACGACGCCATCACCCGCCTGGCCGAGATTGCTTTCTCGGTCAACGAATCGACCGAAAATATCGGGGCTCGACGCTTGCACACGGTGATGGAACACCTGCTCGAGGAGATCTCCTACACTGCGCCTGACCGATCCGGTGACACGCTCGAGATCGATGCCGCTTACGTCGATGAGCATCTCGGCGAGCTGGCCGGAAATGAGGATCTCAGTCGTTATATCTTGTAGCTGAGGCTCACCAGATCTTGCGCCGAATCGGTATAGACTCCGCTTCCGCGCAAACAGACTGCAAGCAAATTCAGGGACATCCGGTCGGATACGCATGATGACAGAATCGAACGCAACCGCCATCCGGCTGGAGAACGTCTCCCTGGCGCTGGGCGGACGCCCGATTCTCGAGGACCTCAGCCTCGAGATTCCCGCCGCGCAGGTCACCGCAGTGATGGGACCAAGCGGCGCTGGCAAGACCACTGTGATGCGCCTGATCACCGGTCAACTCAAGCCCGACAAGGGGTCTGTCTGGCTGGGCGAAACGCGAGTCGACACCTTGAAGCCCAGACAACTCAATAGGTTGCGCAAGAATATTGGCGTGCTACTTCAGAATGGCGCGCTGTTCACCGACCTCACCGTTTTCGACAATGTTGCCCTGCCGCTGCGCGAGCACAGCGGCCTGCCCGAGGCGTTGATTCGACGCATCGTGCTGCTCAAGCTGCAGACTGTCGGACTGCGTGGCGCGGCTGAACTCTACCCCAGAGAACTGTCCGGCGGCATGAATCGGCGCGTCGCCATGGCACGTGCGATGGCACTGGATCCCGATCTGATGCTATACGACGAGCCCTTTGCCGGGCTGGATCCGATTTCCCTCGGCGTGTCCCTGCGCTTGATTCGCGACGTCAATCAGGCGCTGGGCACGACCAGCGTTGTCATCACTCACGATGTCGGCGAAGTCGCCAAGCTTGCCGATCTGGTCTGCATCATCGCCGATCGCAAGCTGGTCGCTTCCGGCTCTCCCCGCGAGCTGGATCAGAGCGACCACCCCCTGGTCCGACAGTTCGTCGACGGGCTCCCGGACGGCCCCGTGCCTTTCCACTATCCAGCGCCTCCCTTAGCGACCGACATGCAGACCGGCCGGGAGCATGCCCAGTGAATCCGAGCGACCGACCCAGCGGATGGACCGCACCTTTACGTGAACTCGGGCGGGCAGGACTGTTCCTGCTGACCGCCCTGAAACATATGAAATTCTCCCGGCTTCAGCTGGGCGAAACGCTTCGTCAGATCTACTTTGCCGGCGTGCGCTCACTGGTCATCATCGTCACCGGCGGCTTTTTCGTCGGTCTGGTCCTGACCCTGCAGACCTATGACACCCTGACCCGATTCGGGGCCGCCGATGCCGCCAGCACAGTGCTGGCGCTGTCGCTGTTTCGCGAACTGGGGCCGGTACTGACCACCCTGCTGTTTGCCGGCCGCGCCGGCACTTCGATCACCGCCGAAATCGGTTTGATGCGCGCCACCGAACAGCTCGATGCCATGGATCTGATGGCGATCGATCCGATGGAGCGGATCGTCCAGCCCAGGCTGATCGCCGGCATCATCGCGGTCCCGGCGCTGACCCTGATATTCAACCTCTGCGCCATCCTTGGTGGGGTCGTATTTGCCGTCTTCATGATGGGCAACGACCCCATCACCTTCTGGAGCGGCATGCAGTCGACCGTCGAGCTCTGGCGTGACTTCGGACACGGCATGCTGAAAGCCGTTGCCTTCGGTGTGCTGGCCGGCTGGCTAGCGGTTTACTACGGCTGGACAGCGCGGCCCACCGGCGAAGGCGTTGCCCTGGCAACGACTCAGACTGTCATCGCTACCGCAATCTCGGTCCTCATGCTGGACTTTGTCCTGTCGGCCTTCATGCTGTAATGGCGGCGCACGATCGAATCGAAATGGAATTCCCTGGAACGACACCATGAAAAGCTCACATCAAATCGAATTGACGGCCGGCCTGTTCCTGCTGCTGGCGATCGGCGCTCTGGTCTTTCTCGCAGTTCAGGCGACGGATCGGGGGGTGACTTCCGGCGGCAGCTACGAACTCAACGCCTACTTCACCAACGTCGGTAGCCTGAAGCCTCGTGCCAAGGTCGCCCTCGGCGGTGTCACGATCGGACAGGTCGAGTCGATCACCCTCGACAAGGACAGCTTCGAGGCGCGGGTCGTCATGCAGATATCCAACAATTTCAATGACCTGCCGGACGATTCTTCTGCCTCCATCTTGACATCGGGGATCCTGGGCGACCAGTTCATCGGCATCGAACCCGGAGGATCTCCGGAACCACTGCAGGCGGGCGACCGTCTACTACTTACCAATTCGGCGCTTCAGCTCGAGCAGTTGATCAGCCGCTACCTGTTCAACACCGAAGGAGAGGAATGAGATGTCGAAAGCCCTGACGGCGCTGTTTGCTTTATGGATGACTGGCACCGCGCTGGCCCAAAGCGATCCGGTCGAGATGATTCAAAACACCACCGAAGAGCTGTTTTCACTCATTGAATTGCATCGGAGCGACTATCCGGACGACCGCGAACGTCTTTATGCCGGTCTGAAAACCATCATCGGCAACCGCAGTGATTCAGTCTACTCGGCGCGACTGGTGCTGGGGCGCCATGGTCGAGGCCTGGAGACTGAACAGGTTCAGGCCTTCGCCGATGCGCTGGCCGACCTATTGATGCGACGATTCGGCGGAGGGCTGCTCGACTTCGAAAGCCGCGATCAGATCGAAGTCCTGCCGCTGGCCGGGGACAACAGCGATCGGATGACTCGCGTCCGGACCCGAATCACGCTCGGCAACGGCGAGCGCGCACCGGTCGACTACATGGTTCGCAAACGCGACGGGAAATGGTTGATATTCGACGTGATCGTCGAAGGAATCTCCTATGTGTCGACCTTCCGCAACCAGTTTGCCGGGGAAATTCGCCAGCGTGGCTTCGACGCCACCCTCGAGCGCCTGCGGCGCGGCGAGATCGAGCTGACGGTCGAAGGCAGCTGACGAGATGTCCAACCAACAGGCTTTTGACCTCGAGGGCGATCTGGACGCCGCTGACGTTGCCAGCATCTATCGGCACACCCGGCCTGCCTGTCGCGCCGGCCAGATGCCGAGGAAGATCGACCTGAGTCGCCTCGGACAGACCGACTCCAGCGCCCTGGCCCTACTGCTGGAGTGGCAATCCCAGGCCCATGCGCACGACATCGAAGTCGAATTTAAATCGCCGCCGAAAAGTCTGCGTGTTCTGGCCAGTCTGAGCCAGGCCTCCGAGCTGCTAGGCTGGGAGACGGGCACCAGTGCCAGCGCCCCGGGAGAAATCGAATGAACAGACTGATCACTTTGGCGATGGCCCTTCTGCTGGCCGGATGCGCCACGACTGCGCCCTCGCCGGAGCAACGAATTCCGGCCGATCCCTGGGAGCCGTTCAATCGCTCCATGTACGAGTTCAATCGCGGTGTCGACAAGGCAGTACTCCGGCCGGTGGCGCGCGGCTATGACGCGGTCACCCCGAAACCGGTCCGAACCGGGGTTGGGAACTTCTTTCGTAATCTCGGTTCACCGGTCATCATGATCAACCTTCTGCTGCAGGGGCGAGGCCAGGACCTCGAGCAGGAATTCCAGCGCTTTTTTGTCAACACCGTCTACGGCGTGGGCGGGATCTTCGACCTGGCCGATCGGGCCGAGATCGAAGACAACGAGACCGATTTTGGACAGACTCTGCACAGCTGGGGCTGGCAGGAGTCGCGCTTTCTGATGCTTCCCCTGCTCGGCCCGTCAACCCTTCGTGACGGGGTCGGAATCGCCGTTGATTCGACCAAGGACAACGTCTGGCAGCGTGGCCTCGAGAGCGGGCGCTGGGGACTACAGGTCCTGAGAATCGTCGACGTTCGCGCCGGCCTTCTCCCGCTCGAGCCCGAGCTTGCACGCGCCTTCGATGAATACGCACTGATTCGCGACGGCTATCTGCAGCGTCGGCGCTTCTTTCTCGACGGTGAGCAAGCCCAGGCCCCGGACTACGAATCCTTCCTCGATGAGGGCGAATGGGATGACGAAAGCCTCTGAACGGCCGCTGGTGTTCTCCTTCGCACTAGGTGTGAAGTCTCAGAAGGTTATTCTCGAATTGGAATGAGGCGCTTGGCGGCGAGGGGAGTGTCGGGTCGGGCGAGCGGGCCGGAACGCGGATCAAGCGCCAAAGTCGAACGCATCCTGAACAAGAGAACCATCGCTGTCCTGAGGTCTGACAGGGTTCCACGCCCACCGAAGGAAATCGCGGGCAGCCAGCGCCCGTTGACGGAAATGATCAACCGGGTCGATCGTTCTGACCCGCTCGCCCGGCCCGGCACCCACCGATGCTCGATGCCAGCTAAGTCACCGATCGATTTTCTGGCAGGAAGAGAGGGCAACCTACTGAGAGATCACACCTAAACCAGATCACCGCGACCGAAATACCAACCCTGACCGATGCGGCAGCCGAAGGCGCGGACGCTCTCCAGCTCCTCCGAGGTCTGGATGCCCTCGGCGGTGACCGAGATTCCCAGTTCGTTGGCCAGGGTCACCATGGCCTTGACGATCGCTGCGTTCTTCGGGTTGCTGCCGACCTGGTCAACGAACATCCGATCGATCTTCAGGCCCTGAATCGGCAGATTGCCCAGATAGGCAAGTGAGGAATAGCCCGTTCCGAAGTCATCGATGACGACGCGAATCCCCTGGTCCCTGAGAGCCTGCAGCTGGGACTGGTGCTTGTGCGGATACTGAAGAAACGCCCGCTCGGTAATCTCGACCTCGATGCGCTCCGGCGAGAGCCTACAGGCCTCGGCCATTCGGCACAGACGTCGTGCAAACTGCGGATCACGAAGCTGCATGGGTGCGACATTGATGGCGAGCACACCCGGCAGGGACTGCTCGACCACCGCCTGCATTGCTCGCGCATAGACCTGCTCTCCCAGCTGCGCAACCATGCCGCGGGTCTCGGCCAGCATGATGAACTGCTCAGGATCGATCCAGCCATCGTCTCTGTGATGCCAACGGGCCAGTGCCTCGTGACCCACGACCTCACGGGTGGTCAGGTCCACGATGGGCTGAAGTGCAACCTGAATTTCCTTGCGATCGACCGCGGTTCTGAGTTCGGTCTCGAGGTAACGCCGCGCCATTGCCGCCGCAGTCAGATCAGGCGTGTAGAGCTCCCAGCCACCCGGTTTTTCGATCTTGGCGTGATGGAGCGCGGCATCGGAGTGCCGAAACAGGTCTTCTGCCGTTTCACCGTCGCCGGGAAACAGACTGATGCCGATCGTGGCGGTGACCCGCACTTCATGACTCTTCATCGACAGGGAAGCGTCCATCGCCGCGCACAGCGCGGCGGCCATGCGGCAGGCAATGGCCTCGACTTCGGGCGCCTGCATGATGACCAGAAACTCGTCCCCGCCCAGGCGGCCGATTCGCCCCTGTTCTTTCAGGATCCCCTGTAGACGTTCGGCCACTTCAACCAGCATTCGGTCGCCGGCACCATGTCCCCAGATATCGTTGATTTCCTTGAAGTTGTCCAGGTCCACATAGAGCAGTGCGAGCTCCTGACCCAGCAGCGAGGCATCTGAAATCTGTTCTTCGAGCAACAGCTGAAGCTGGCTGCGATTGGGCAGCCCGGTCAGGGGATCGAAATAGGCCAGCCGACTCAGATCGTCTTCCATCCGCCGGCGCGCGGTGATCAATCGGGCAAAACCGTGCCAGACGATGGCACCGTCGGCCTGCCGCTCCGGGCTGGACTCGACTTCGATCCACTCGGCGTGCTCGAGATCGCCGCCGCTGGGGATGATTCTGAACTGCTCCTGGAAAGGCGTCAGATGGCGGCCGCTGAGTTCGACCGCTCGATTGATACGCTCCTGATCCTCGGCGGCAATATGCTCGAACAGAGCGCGCGCGTCGGACTGGACATCTTCATGGTGGACGCCCAGCACCTCGAAGATCTTGGCGCTGGCAAAGGGCATGCTGAAATAGCCCGTATCATGATCCAGGCGCAGCTGATAGATCACCCCGGGAACATTCGCGGCGAGGTGCCGCATCTGCTCGGCCTGTCGTGCATGATCGCGTTGGACGTCCTTCAGTTTGGTAATGTCGACGCCGGTTCCGGCGATCATCCTCTCGCCTTCGACCAGCACGCGTCGCCCGTAATAGCTGTAATCCCTGGCCTCGCCGGACTTCGTGATCATCGGTGCCTCGAGCGAACCCTGACCAGCGTCGAAGACCCGCCTCATGGCCGCAATGACGCCGTCATGGTGCGAGGCCTTGAACAGCGAGGTCGGTCGCATTGACTCGATTTCTTCATGGCTGTAGCCGGTGACCTTCTCCAGCGCCTGATTCCAACGCCGAAAACGGAAACCGGAATCGATCAGAAAAAAGACACCAGGGATCGTATCCAGCAAGGCGATGAACAGCTCGGAGTCCCAGCTCGCGGAAACCGATACGTCGCCATGCCCATCCTGCTTTTCATGATCAATCAACCGGCTACTCAATGCTTTATCCCTCGGCCCCTTGGCTCCGTGCACTGGCGCACTGGATCGGCACCAGTCTCGCCTGTCTGACATGTCCCTCAGCGTATCATGGCAGGCCGTGTCCAGACCCGCCATCACGACCCCACGGCAGCCTGAAGTCGCCCTCCAGGAAACCTCCGCAGCCAAAGGGATTCACCTCGCCTGACCAAGTCCGGACCTGTCGACCCACCTTCACGGTCCGTTTCAGTGTTGCAAGCCATGCTCAGTCCCGCTAGTCTTACATCTATCTCTTGATCGCGATACAAGGATATTTGCAATCAATCTTGAACTGATCAGTCGACACTGCGGGCTGCTGGGCGATCCGACCCGGCTCAGGCTGCTGGCATTGCTTGAATGCGAGGAACTCACGGTCGCCGAGCTTGCGCAGGTTACTCGCCTGGCGCAGCCACGAGTATCGACACATCTGGCCAGGCTGCGCGAAGCGGGCCTGGTGGTCGATCGGCGCGAAGGCGTATCGGTCTATTACCGGATCCAGTCAGGGGCCGAGAACGCCGGCCCGATGCGCCTTTGGAAAGAGCTGGCAAAGCAGCTCGACGATGCTCTCATCCTCGCAGACAAGGAACACCTCGAGGAGGCGATGAATCAACGTGCCAGCGGCAGTAACTGGCCGGATGCGGTGGCCGGCGACATGGAGAGGCACTATTCACCCGGACGGACCTGGGAAGCCACGGCGCGTGCCCTGGTTCATCTGATCCAGCCCGGTCGCGTCCTCGATGTGGCATCGGGTGACGGTGTCATGGCCGAGCTGCTGGCAACTCGGGCCGAATCGATCGACTGCATCGATCTGTCCGAGCGCGTCGTCGAGGCGGGTCGTAGGCGTATCGAGCCGCTCGAACACGCACGCTTTCACCGGGGTGATATGCATTCGCTGCCCTTCGATGACTGCAGATTCGACACGATCCTGCTGCTGCATGCCTTGACCTACAGCGATCAACCCGATCTGGCCTTCGCCGAGGCGCAGCGCGTCCTGAGCCCCGGCGGACGACTGCTCGGGGCGACGCTTGCCAGGCACCGCTATCGCAGTGAAGTGCAGGCCTACGGGCATCTCAACTGTGGCTTCAGCACCACCCAGATCAGGACGCTGATCGAGCAATCCGGACTGCGCCCTGTCTTTTGCGCTGAAACCTCGATCGAACGACGCACCCCCAACTTCAAGATTCTCACTTTTCTGGCAGAAAAACCATGACGTCACTTCCCTGGTTCGACCCCGAACGCACGAAGAAGCTGCTGCACAGCCTCAGCGACCGAATTCTGATTCTCGACGGTGCCATGGGCACCATGATCCAGAACGCCGGTCTTGAGGAAGCCGATTTCCGCAGCGAACGCTTCCAGTCCCACAATCACGACCTCAAGGGCAACAACGACCTGCTCGTTCTGACCCGCCCCGATCTGATTGCCGATATCCATCAACAGTTCCTGGAGGCCGGCTGCGATCTGATCGAAACGAACACGTTCAACGCCAACCGAATCAGCCAGGCTGACTACGGGCTCGAAGCGCTGTCTGCCGAGATCAATCGGGAGGCTGCGCGAATCGCGACCGAGGTGGCTCGGGACATCGAACAGCAGGACCCGGAACGGCCGCGATTCGTCGTCGGCGTACTGGGACCGACCAACCGGACCGCATCGATTTCACCGGATGTTTCCAGCCCGGGCTATCGCAACATCGATTTCGGTCAACTGGTCGAGGCCTACCTCGAAGCCACGCTGGGCCTAATCGAGGGCGGAGTCGATATGATCATGATCGAGACTGTCTTCGACACCCTCAACGCCAAAGCGGCCATCTTTGCCGTCCAGGAGGCGTTCCAGAAGAACGGCCATCGCTGGCCACTGATGATTTCCGGCACGATCACCGACGCCAGCGGTCGCACCCTGTCCGGCCAGACGCCTGAAGCCTTCTATTTCTCGATCGCGCACGCCGATCCCCTGACCGTGGGGTTCAACTGTGCCCTCGGTGCCGAGCAGCTCAAGCCCCACGTCG
>CAYTQT010000026.1:0-1127 GCA_964439915.1 uncultured Wenzhouxiangella sp.
AGCGGCGCGAAGGCTAACATTGAGGGCATGACCCGGCCCACACTCTCGACCCTCGGCCTCGATCTGGCGCGCGCCCTGATCTGGCTGCTCAGTCTGGCACCCCTGCGCCTGCTGCATGCGCTGGCCCGGCCGCTGGCCTTCGTCTATCGCCTGCGCGGCCGGCGAAAGGCCCGCGTGGTCGAGGCCAACCTGGCTCTGGCCCTGCCCGAGCTCGAGCCCGAGCGGCGCCGGGCCCTGGCGCGCGAAAACAGCGTCGAGATGCTGCGCCTGGTGCTGGAGTCCGGTGCCGTCTGGCACTGGTCCGCACGCCGGATCCTGGCTCATGTGCCTCAGGTCGAGGGTCAAGCCGTGCTCGATCGGGCCGTCAGCGAGGGGCGTGGCGTGCTGCTGCTCGGTGGCCATCAGGGCAACTGGGAGCTACTGACCCTCTATACCTCGCTCCAGACCGATCTGGTGGCCCTGTACCGAGCGCCGGCTCAGGCGGCCCTGCAGCAGGCCATCACCCGTTCGAGACAGCGCTTCGGCGCCGAGCTGGTGGCCAGCGGCGGGCCGGCCATGCGGCAGCTGCTACGCCAGCTTCGCCGCGGCCAGGCTGCCGGCATCCTGATCGACCAGCAGCCCAGGCAGGGCGACGGCGTCTTCGCACCGTTCTTCGGCCAACCGGCCCTGACCATGACCCTGCCCCATCGGCTGGCGCGCAAGACCGGCTGCCGGATCGTTTTCGCCGACTGCGCCCGCCTGCCGCGCGGCCGGGGATGGTCGATCCGCTATCGCGAAGCCCCTGAAGCGGCCTACGCCGAGGCCCCAATGGTCGCGATGGCCGCGATGAACGACACGCTCTGTGAACTGATCCGGGACCATCCCGCCCAGTATCTGTGGCGCTACAAGCGCTTCGCCCTGCAGCCCGAAGGCAGGCCCGATCCCTACGCCCGACCGACGACATAGATCAAGACCCCATGGCCGCTCTTCTCTGGTTCGCAAAGCTGTTGATTCGATGCCTGTCGCTGCTGCCGCAAGGCGTTCTGAATCTGCTGGCAAGGCTGCTCGCTGCACTGGTCTACCGGATACCCTGGCACAAGCACGCCGTTATTCGCTGCAATCTGGAGATGTGCTTTCCCGAGCTGGAC
>CAYTQT010000026.1:1227-4781 GCA_964439915.1 uncultured Wenzhouxiangella sp.
GACCGCGCCGCCCTCAAGCATCTGCTCAAGGCACTTCGGGGGGGTGAATCGGCAGCGATCGCGGCCGACATCCAGCCGAAGCGGGGCGACGGCGTCTTCGTGCCCTTCTTCGGCATCGAAACACTGACCATGACTCTGGTCCACAAGCTGGCCCGCAAGACCGGCTGCCGGGTAGTGCTGACCGACCTGAGACGCAACGCCGACGGGAGGGGCTGGACCCAGACCCTGATCGATGCCACCGAGCTGCTCGCGACCGATGACGCGCATCTGGCCCTGACCCGGATCAATCAATGGCTGGAGGATCGGATCCTCGAGGCACCGGCGCAGTACCTCTGGCTCTACAAGCGCTTCAGCAAATGCCCCGAGGGCGAGCCGGCCCGGTATCCGCGTTTCAGGAAGCAGGCTCGATCCACCTCGACGCCGCCTTCTTCAGCCGATTGACGATACCGGCCCAGGCCGGATCGACCAGCTCTGCCCGGGTCAGCAGCACGACCAGCTCTCCGGCCTCGCTCTGCTCGCCCTGACGCAGGGCCGCATACAGGGCCCGCGCGGCCTGATCGGCGGCGGCCGGCAGATCGACCGGCTGCCGATCCGGGCTGGCACGCAATGCATCAAGACGCGTATCGCGAGCCGCCCCATCGCTCAGGATCTCGACACGCAGCGGCCGCTCGGGACGATAGTGAACGGCCATCTGGCCAGGGCTGCGTCCTCCATTCTTTGCCTTTTCCTCGATCCGCCAGGCCGGCGGCAGGACGGCAGCGATCTCATCGACCGCGATCATGCCCGGCCGCAGGACGCTGGCGGTCTGCTGCTGCGCGTCGAGCGCCACGATGGTGGACTCGATGCCGACCTGACAGGGCCCGCCGTCGACCACCTCGACATCCCGGCTGGAAAAAGCCGCGGCCACGTCGCCAGCACGGGTCGGCGACAGGCGCGTGAAGCGATTGGCCGAGGGCGCGACCATGGGCACCCCCGCGGCCGCGAGCAGCCTCAGAGCCAGCGGGTGATCGGGCATCCGCAGAGCCACCGTGGCCTGACCGCCGGTAATCGCCAAACTGATGCGTTCGGACCGGGGGAGGACCAGGGTCAGCGGCCCCGGCCAGAAGGCCCGACTCAGTGCCTCCGCCGCGTCCGGCCAGTCACTCACGCAGGACCGGGCCTGCTCGACCGAGCCCACATGGACGATCAGAGGATGATCCATCGGCCGCCCTTTCAGCGAAAACACCCGCTCGATCAGCTCGGCCCGATCGATCGGTGCTGCCAGCCCGTAGACGGTCTCGGTCGGCAGCGCCAGCAGACGCCCGACGGCAAACACGGCGCGCGGATCCGGCAGCGGCGCTCGTTTGTCGAGCCGCTTGCGAAACACCCGCATCACCTTCTCGGCCTGGCTGTCGCCGTTGGCGGCGGCCACCTCGATGCCCTGGTCCCAGGCCGCCCCGGCCTCATCGACCTGCCCGCGCGCCAGATAGGCCTCGCCCAGACTCTGCCAGGCCATGGTCTTGCCGGGCTCCTGCTCGCTTGCCCGCTCGAGGTGCACCACGGCCTGGCCGATCTCACCGCGCTTGAGCCGCGCCTGGCCCGCGGCCAGTCGGGCCTCGTAGCTGTCGCGGCCCTGCTCGATCATGCGTTCGATGGCTTCAGGGTTCATGAAAGTCAATGCATCGGTGAAAGGGTTGGAAGGCGAAGGGGTAAAACGGCCAATGGGTCAAGGGGAGAACAGCTTCAGGGAATGAACCTTGGGAAAGTCCGCAGGATAACGCATCAGGTGCTTGTCGATAATTTCCAGCATCCGGTGGTGCCCAGGGCGTCGGGCCGTCCGGTGCGATCGGCCACACGAATCAGGCCCAGTTCATTGGCGCTGGATGCCTATGAATTCCTGCGGTGAGCGTTAAAGCGCACAGACCTCCTCCCCCAACCCTGTCGTTTGAGAGATGCGGCTGCTATGCGGGTGATACCCGCACCCCGTTCGACCCGACGCCCTGGGCACCCCTCGATGCAGCAAGCTGCGATATCGCCCCGCCAACCTCCCATCCCTGATCGATGGCTGAGTCTTGTGCCTAATCAGGAAGACTAAATTTTCCGAGCGAGTCGAGTCACGGACTCTTCCGGCGTAGTCAATGCTTCCAGTAAGCCGGGGTCAGGAGCACCAGGATGGTGAAGATTTCCAGGCGGCCGAGGAGCATGGCGAAGCTCATCAGCCATTTGGTGGCGTCGTGCAGCGGGCCCCAGTTGCTGCCAGCCTCGCCGAGGGCGGGGCCGAGATTGTTCATGGCCGAGAACACGACCGAGACCGCGGTCACCAGATCCTGTTCGATGCCGGAGACGATCAGGGTCAGAACCACCACACAGAGGATGTAGAGGGAGACATAGCCCCAGACGGCGTTGGCAACTTCCTGATTGAGCGTGCGACCGCCGAATTTCAGGGGCACGACCGAGCGCGGGTGGACCAGACGCTGGAGTTCGCGCAGGCCCTGTTTGGTCAGCAGATAGACCCGGATGATCTTGAAGCCACCGGTGGTCGAGCCGGCGCAGCCGCCCAGACCGCTGATCAGGATCATCAGCAGCGGCAGGGTCCCGGGCCAGAGATAGACATCGGCCGTCGCAAAGCCGGTGGTGGTGGCATAGGACACGGCCTGGAACGCGGCGTAGCGTAGTGAGGCCCAGAAGCTGCCGTAGACATCCTGCTGCCAGAGCAGGATCGTGATCAGCAGGGAGACGGCCAGCATCAGCCCGGCGAACAGCTTGAGTTCCGGGTCGCGGACATAGACCTGCGCGCTGGCCCGACGCAGGGCGAGATAGTGCAGGGCGAAGTTCAGGCTGGAGATGAAAACGAAAAACACCACCAGCCAGTCGATCAGGGCGCTGTCGAAATGACCGATCGAGGCATCGTAGGTGGAAAAGCCGGCCGTCGAGACGGTCGAGAAGCTGTGCCCGATCGCATCGAACAGGCTCATGCCGGCGGCCCAGTAAGCCGCAGCGCAGATCGCCGTCAGGCCGATGTAGATGGCCCACAGGGCCTTGGCGGTTTCGGCAATTCGCGGGGTCAGTCGCGATTCCTTGACCGGCCCGGTGGCCTCGGCCTTGTAGACCTGCATCCCGCCGACGCGAAGCATCGGCAGGATCGCAACGGCCAGAACAATGATGCCCAGCCCTCCCATCCACTGGAGCTGCTGGCGGTACCAGAGGATGGAGATCGGCATGTCCTCCAGGCCGGAGAAAACGGTCGCACCGGTCGTGGTGATGCCCGAGGTCGACTCGAACACGGCATCGGCGAGACTGGCGTCGAGCACCATCACGAAGGGCACGGATCCGGCCAGGCAGACCGAGCCCCAGCAGGCCACAACGACCAGGAAACCATCGCTGATCCGGAGGTCGCTGGTCGCGCGCCGCACCGGCCAGAAGACCAGGAAGCCGACCGCTGAAACACCCACGGCGCTGAACAGGAAGGCCAGAGCCGCCCCGTCCTGACCCACCAGCGCCAGGAAGAATGGGGGTACGAAGGCCAACGAGGTGAACATCAGCAGCACGCCGACGATGCGCTGGACCGGCGCGTA
>CAYTQT010000026.1:4881-18639 GCA_964439915.1 uncultured Wenzhouxiangella sp.
ACCACGCCACCGATGCTGGTGTGTTCGGGCAGATCGATCTCGTCGATGCGCTTGCCGACGACGCGGGACTGGCCGGGCACGCCGTGGGCCACGGCCTCGATAGCCTCGGCCGCACCGCGGCGCAGGGAATGCACTCGAACCATATGGCCCTTGCGGATATGGGTGAGCAGCGCACCGATGGTGACCTGCTGCGGGCTGACCGCCACATCGATCCGGTCGGACTGGACCAGGTCGACATACGCCGGGCGGTTGATCAGGGTAATCACCTTGTCCGCCCCCATCCGCTTGGCCAGCATGGAAGAGAGGATATTGGCTTCGTCGTCGTTGGTCAGGGCGCAGTAGACGTCGGTCTCGCTGATGCCCTCTTCGTGCAGCAGATCCTCGTCGGCACAGTCACCGACCAGCACGATGGCCGTGTCGAGCTCTTCGGCGATCTGCTCGGCGCGGGCCGGGTCGCGCTCGACGATCTTGAGGTGATGATTGCGCTCCAGGCGCTTGGCCAGGCTGGCGCCGATATTGCCGCCGCCGGAGAGCAGGATCCGGTTGACCGGTTCGCTCAACTTGCGCAGCTCCGCCATGACCGCCGGGATATTGCGCGTGGCCGCAAGGAAGAAGACGATATCGTCGACCTCGACCCGCGTATCGCCCCTGGGAATGATCGCCTCGTCGCCGCGAAAGATGGCCGCGACCCGGGTCTCGACGCCTTCGGGCAGCAGCTCCTTGAGCGCCATCAACTGACGTCCCACGATAGGTCCGTCGTGATAGGCCCGGGCGGCCACCAGCTGGGCGCGGCCGTCGGCAAAATCGAGGACCTGCAGCGCGCCGGGGTATTCGATCAATCGCTGGAGGTGATCGGTGACCAGCTTTTCGGGACTGATCAGCACATCGATCGGCGCGTGCTCACGAGTGAACAGCTCTGGATGGTCCAGATAATCGGCCGCGCGGACACGCGCGACCTTGGTCGGCGTACTGAACAGCGAATAGGCGACCTGACAGGCCACCATGTTGGTTTCATCGGAATTGGTCAGGGCGATGAGCAGCTCCGCATCCTCGATGCCGGCCCGGATGAGGGTCTGGGGATGGGCTGCATGACCCAGCACGGTACGGATGTCGAGCTTTTCCTGTAATTCGCGCAGACGGACCGGATTGGTGTCGACCACCGTGATGTCGTTTTCTTCGCGCGACAGGCTGTAGGCCATCCCGGTTCCGACCTGTCCTGCGCCGAGAATGATGATCTGCATCCGTTTGCCTTCCTTCGCTGTGATGCCTCAGTAGTGATCAGGCCGGAGTCATCAGACCTGCTTCGGGTCGATGCCGAGCTGACGCAGTTTTCGATACAGATGCGTACGCTCCATTTCGACCACTTCGGCCAGCTTGCCGACGCTGCCCTCGACCGACCTGAGCTTGAAAGTCAGATATTCGCGCTCGAATTCCTCTCGCGCTTCGCGCAGCGGCAGATGGAACAGGCCCGGCAGCTGGCCCTCCCCGCGTATGGCCGACGGCGTCACCGATTTGGCCAGGGCTTCCTCGACCTCGGCCACGCTGACCTCGTCGCCCCCGCCGAGGATCAGCAGGCGCTGCACCACGTTCTTCAGCTCGAGCAGATTGCCGGGCCAGTGGTGCTGGCGCAGGCGATTCTGCGCGGCGACCGAAAAATGCCGGTAGGGCACGCCATCCCGGCTGGGGAAGTACTCAGCGTAGAAGCGAATCAGATCGGGCACATCCTCCTGGCGTTCGCGCAGCGGCGGGATGTCGAGCGGCACCACATTGAGCCTGAAATAGAGCTGCTCATCGAATCTCGAGGACTGCACCAGCTGCTCAAGTCCGGTGTGCGTTCCGGCGATGAGACGGACATCCATGCCACGGGACTCGTCGGTCTCCAGTCCACCGCGCTCGATTTCACCCAGCAGCACGGCCTGGGCCTTGCTGTCCAGTCGACCCACGTCCTCGACGAACAGGATGCCGCCGCGCGCCTGCTCGATCAGGCCGGCCTGGCCGTCACGGCCGAGCAGCAGGGCACACCAGTCCTCACCATCGCTGCGCGCCGGCACGACAATGAAGGGCTGGGTCGAGCGCCGTGAATGGGCATGAATCCAGCGTGCCGCCATCGATTTGCCGACCCCCGCCTCGCCCTGGATCAGAACGGGCGTGTCGTGCGCCGCGATTCGCTCGAGACGCCGCTTGAGCTGCTGGACGGCCAATGAACGGCCGATCGGCTCCATGACGGCGGGGGCCTGCTGATTCCGCAGGCCGGCATTCTCGCGCTTCAGGCGCCCGGCCTCCAGCGCGTTGTTGACCGTGACGATCAATTTGGCCATGGAGACGGGCTTTTCGATGAAATCGAAGGCGCCCAGGCGGGTGGCTTCCACCGCCGCCTCGACCGATCCGTGCCCGGAGATCATCACCACAGGACAGTCGAGGGTATCGGACTCGCGCCACTCGCGCAGCAGGCTGATCCCGTCGGTACCGGGCATCCAGACATCGAGCAGCACCAGATCGGGCGGCGTGTGCCCGCGCAGCTCGCGCGCCTGGGCAGCGTCGCCGGCTTTCAGTATCTCGTGGCCTTCATCGGCCAGAATCTCGCCGACGAGTTCACGGATGTCGGGTTCGTCGTCGACGATCAATATGCGCGCATTGGCCATCGCGCTATTGTACCGGGGACGCGGGATCGACAGGCGGTCGAGCCGCGACGGCCGAAAGCCGGATTCGAACCTCCGCCCCTCCTTCGATATTGCCGAGCTCGATCGTCCCACCATGTTCTTCAATGATGCGCCGCACGATGGCCAGCCCGAGGCCGGTACCCCGCTCCTTGGTGGTCACGTAGGGCTCGAAGATCCGGTCGATGACATCCGGCGCGAAGCCCGGGCCGTTGTCGGCCACCCGCCACAGCACGCCGGCAGCGGGATCGCTCTGATCGGGGGCCAGAGATATCGAAATCACCGGACAGCCCTCTGGATGGGCTTCCTGAGCATTGCGAACGAGATTCAGCAGAACGCGGCGCAGACTGGCCTGATCGGCCTCCACCAGCGGCGTGTCTCGGTCCACCTTCAAACTGAATTCGATCGACTGATCTCCGCTGGTGTAGAGGTCGGCCACTTCCTGCACCAGGGCGGCCAGGTCGACCGGTTCCAGCTTGAGCCGCACCGGTCGTGCGTAGTCGCCGAAGGCGTCAACCAGGCGCTTGAGCGTCTCGACCTGGGCCCGAATGGTGGTCGTCGCACGTTCCAGCAGCGCGCGTTCGGAATCCTCCAGGACGGGATCCAGCTTGTACTGAAGGCGCTCGGCAGCGAGCTGGATCGGCGTCAGCGGATTCTTGACTTCATGCGCCAGGCGTCGGGCGACCTCGGCCCAGGCCGCCTCGCGCTGGGCCTGATCGAGGATCGTCACATCATCGAATACGACCACCTGCCCGCCGATCTCCTGCGGCAGATCGGAGCCCCGGCAGACCAGCACCAGCGGCCGGTCCGGAAGTCCGAGCTGGATTTCCTGACGCCAGTCGCCGCTCGGCGCCCGACCGCGATCGATGAGGATGTCCAGCAGGCCGGCCAGATCGGGGCGCTCGGCTCGGACCCGTTCGAGCGACTGGTCCTGCCGACCGGCCAGATCGAGAATACGCTCGGCCGAGGCATTGAGCGCGCTGATGCGACCGGCACCGTCGACGGCCAGTACACCAGCCGACAGGCGACCGAGAACGATCTCGAGATAACGACGCTGGGCCTCGAGGGCCTGCCGGCTGGCCGACAGCTCGCGGGTCATCACGTTGAACGAGCCGACCAGGAATCCCAGCTCATCCCGGCTGCTGACGGTGAGTTCTTCAGGAAATCGACCGGCGGCCACTTCACTGGTCGCCAGCGCCAGGTCGCGAATTGGCTGGGAGAGCCGGCGTGCGGCGTTGAAGGCGACCAGCATGGCCAGCAGCGCAGTGAGAAGCAGCACCAGGGTCAGGATCAGGACCAGACTCTGCTGCAGTCGCTCGCGCAGGAAGGATACATTCAGATAGCGGTAATAGGCCTGCTCGATGCCGTCGGCCAGGGCGCCAAAGTCTTCCGGCAGGGGATAGATGCCCTGCAGCAGATAACGTGAGGCACCAAAACTGCTGCCCTCCAGCTGCACGAGTGCGCGAATCGCAAAGCGTTCATCGCGACGCTCGGCGGACGCATACTGGCCCTCCTCCAGCGCCTGGCCGAGGGCAAAACTGCTCGGACGATCGGCGATCAGCTGGCTCGGGTCGATGTGGACAAAGACCGTCGCTCGGCCGGAGGCATCGACGATGCTCAGCTCGACCGGCCCGGCCGCGCTGACCTGCGCCAGGAAGCGATCGAAGGCGCCATCCTCATCCTCCGGGTCGATCCTCAGGGCAAGCGAACGTAGCTGATCGCTGACCTCGCGGGTGCGCAGATCGATGAAGAGCTGGCCGAGCTCGATCGAGTCCGACAGCGCCGATTCGACCTGGACATCCATCCAGCCCTCGATCGTTTCATTGAGGAATTCGAGGGCGAACAGATACAGAATGACCACCGGCGGCAGGGCCAGACCGATGAACACAGCGACCAATCGTGCGGTCAGTCTGGCGCCCGGCTCGGCGCGGCGCAGGCGCCGAATCAATCGAATCAGTCGGCCCAGGATCACGACGATGAGCGCCGCCAGCGCCACGGCGGTCAGGACGAATACCCACAAGGCCATGCGCCCGAGCTGGGTCGACTCCTGCTCGACACTCGAGACCAGATAGAGCGCGCTGAGGACGACCGCCAGGACCGCCAGCAACGGTAAGGCGCGAATAATCCGACGCCATCCGGATCGCCGGCTCATCCGGTCTCCTCGCTCGGAAAGACCCAGGTATGCCATGGACCCTCTGCGCGCCAGCGCCAGTCGAACCAGACCGGTAAGCGCATCGGCGAGGGCAGTCGACTGCGGTCGAGATGGGCGCGCAGCTGGACCTGCCAGCGGCGATCATCCACTTCTTTCTGGCTGAGGCCGGTGCTGAACTGCCGGCGACGCGCCAGCGCCTGGGTCAGAATGCCAAGGCGCGGGAACAGCATGCGCTCGTCTGCTCGGACATCCCACATCTCATAGTCGCGCAACAGCGGCAGATAGCGAATCTCGAATCGATGGTGATGGGTGCGATCCTCGCTGGCAATGAGGCCATGGTGGCGGCTGATTCGCACCGACAGCTCCAGCGGCACCACCACCCCGTGATGCAGTGCCTCGATGACCGCATCGTCGGGACGCCAGTCCAGAGCCGTGTTGATATGCAGCTCACCGCCGATCCAGATCGGCCGGGGTTCGACCAGGTCGAAAGCGACAACCCGGGCCTGCTCGGATTCAGCCTGGCAGCCGACGCACAGCAAGGTGATAAAAGCCATCAAGATCGTGATCACCGGGCAGGATCTGGCGGCCGAGGGCCTGTGCTCGTCCTGGCAAATCGGGATGGTCGATGGGTTCACAGTCATTCCGGGACTCGATGAAGGCTTGCGCCTGGCGCAGATTCTCGACCGACAGCACCGAACAGGTCGAATAGACAAGGATACCGCCCGGTGCCAGCAACGGCCACAGGGCATCGAGGAGGCGGCGCTGGGTTTCGACCAGGCGCTCGATGTCCGTCGCCTTGCGCAACCAGCGAATGTCGGGATGGCGCCGGATGACGCCGGTCGCCGAGCAGGGGGCATCGATCAGGATGCGGTCGAAGTGCGTACCGTCCCACCACAGATCGGGCTGGCTGGCGTCAGCCTCGATCAACCGCGCTTCGAGCTGCAGGCGATCGAGGGTATCGCGGACCGTGGCCAGACGCTGGCCGTCGACATCAATGGCCACCAGTTCGGCATCGACACGTTCCAGGGCATGGGCCGCTTTTCCGCCCGGTGCGCTGCAGGCATCGAGGATGCGCTGCCCGTCGCGCAGATCGAGATAGTCTGCCGTCAGCTGGGCCGCGCCGTCCTGGACCGACAGACCGCCCTGACCGAATCCCGGCAGGGCGCTCACCCTGGCCCGCTGCGGAAGTCTGATCGCATCAGGCAGCGCCACCCCGGGCAGCTCCGGATTGAATCCGGCCTCGACGAGCGCGTCGAATGCATCGGCACGCGTCCAGTAGCGCCGGTTGACCCGCAGCCAGAGCGGGGGTGGCAGGTTATTACTGGCCAGAATATCGGCAGCCTGCTCCGGCCAATCGTCCTGGATGGCCCGGATCAACCACCCCGGATGCCCGGTATGGATGACCTCGGAGTCGCCCAGGGCTGCCTCGAGTTCGGCGGATTCTCGCTGATAGCGGCGAAGGACTGCGTTGACCAGACCGGACAGACGCGATAGCCCGACTGCGCGGATCGCTTCGACCGCCGAATGAACGACGGCGCGTGCCGGCTCACGCGCTTCCCTGAGTTCGGCCAGTCCGACCGCAACGATGAACAGCACCAGACGGTCGCGGCGCGCAGGCGGCCGCGGGATCAGGCCGGCCATCAGACCCTGGACCGCCGGCCAGTCACGCAGGACGGTATTGGCCAGGCGCCGCGCCAGGGCGCGGTCGGGTCCGTCGGCGACACCCTCGAGGGCCCGGGTAAGCGCCTGATCGAGGGATTGGCCGTGGTCGAGGACCTGCTTGATACTGCGCGCCGCGGCAGCTCGCCCACCGAGCTGCCCGGCCCCGGAAGCCGCTGTGTTCATACCCAGTCGGGGTGGCCGTTGAGCCAGTCGCGCGCCGAGATACGCTTCCGGCCGGGCGCCTGCACCTGACCCAGACCGAGTGCGCCCTCGCCGCAGGCAACAACGACGACTTCTTTTTCACCATGGCCGCGCAGCAGGGTGCCGGGCTCACCCGCCAGATGGTTCAGCACGCGCGCTTCGAAGACGCGCAGCTCGAGACCATTGACGGGCCCGTGGGCGACCGGCCAGGGGTTGTAGGCTCTGACCTGCCGGGCCAGCTCATCGGCCGGGCGGGTCCAGTCGAGTCGCGCGTCCTCGCGCTGGATCAGCGGCGCATGCGTGGCCTGCGCGTCGTCCTGCGGCTGCAGGGCGGGGAGACGACCGGATGACAGTGCATCCAGCGCCTCACGCAGAAGATCGGCCGCCATCACGGACAAGCGATCGTGCAGCTCACCGGCTGTTTCGTCGGGTGCGATCGCGGTCGGCATTGTCATCAGGACGGGGCCGGTGTCGAGGCCGGGATCCATCTGCATCAGGGTCATGCCGGTTTCCGCGTCACCGGCCAGGATGGCCTGGTTGATCGGACTGGCCCCGCGCCATCGCGGCAGCAGTGACGCGTGCAGATTCCAGCAGCCATATGCGGGCAGCTCGAGCACGGACCGCGGCAGCAGCAGACCGTAGGCGGCGGTCACGATCAGGTCGGGCCGAAGCTCGACCAGCGGCGCTCTGGCCCCCTCGTCCTTGAGTGAGCGCGGCTGCAGAATTTCGATGCCGGCATCCAGGGCACAGGCCTTGACCGGCCCGATCCGCATCCGACGCCCGCGACCTGCGGGACGATCCGGCTGGCACAGCACCGCCAAGGGCCGATGATCGGAGGCGATCAGCGCCTGCAGCGCCGGCACGGCAAACTGCGGGGTGCCGGCAAACACCGTCCGAAGGGCGCTCACGCGTTGACTTTATCCGGCTGGGGCTGATCCAGGCGCTGCTGTTTCCTGAGACGTTTCTCGACCATACGCCGCTTCAGTGGCGATAGATAATCCACGAAGACCTTGCCATCGAGATGATCGATTTCATGCTGGATACACACGGCGAGCAGACCCTCGGCATCCAGCTCGAAGGGCTGACCCTCGCCATCCAGGGCGCGTACCCTGACTCGCTCTGCCCGCTTGACTTCAGCGTAGACGCCCGGCACCGACAGGCAACCCTCCTCGCACTTCTGGCTGCCCTCGCGTGAGATGATCTCGGGGTTGATGAAGACCCTGGCTTCGCTGCGGTCTTCGCTGAGGTCCATCACGACGACCCGGATGCCCTTGTTGACCTGCGTTGCAGCCAGTCCGATGCCGCGCGATTCGTACATCGTTTCGAGCATATCGGCGGCCAGCTGGCGCTCGGATTCGGTCACTTCATCGACCGGTTTGGCCACCCGCCGCAGGCGTGGATCGGGAAATTCGAGAATCGTAAGTCTTGACATAAGATGAAAAAAATCGCTTAAACGTGCGTTTTACAATGATAATGTTTATGATAGCCTCTCAAAAACCAAGCCCGATCGGCACCGTTGGAGGGATCGCTCCGTGAAACGACTATTGATCGCCATGGCAATTCTCGGCCTTGTATGGGGGAGTGTACAGGCTCAGGATGTCGAGCTGCGAGAAGACCATCCGCGCGAATACGTGGTTCAGGAAGGGGATACGCTGTGGGACATTGCCAGCCGCTTCCTGGCCAGGCCGTGGCAGTGGCCGGCCATCTGGCAGGCCAACGAACAGATTCCCGACCCGCACCTCATCTATCCGGGAGACGTGATCTCGCTGGAGTTCATCGGCGGTCAGCCGCGGCTGACCACGACACGCGATGACTCGATCCGCCGCCTCGGACCGAGGATTCGGCGCGACGACAGCACCGGACCGATTTCGACCATTCCCTTCGACGCTATCGCTCCCTTCCTGCAGCATCCAAGGGTGGTCAGCCCCGAAGAGCTGGACAACCTGCCCTATGTCGTTGCGAACTACGACCAGCGAAGCTACGCCGGACCGGGCGATCTGACCTATGTTCGCGGTCTCGACGAGGCCCGGGTCGGTCAGGAAGTGACGATTGCGCACCTGACCTATCAGTTCGAAGATCGCAGCAAATCGGAAGATCACCAGCAGCTGCGCAGCAATCGCATGTCCTTCGGACACTCCATGGTGCCGAGCGACGAGCGACCCTCCAGCAATCTGTGGCGGAACACCTTCGGCCAGTTCGAGCGCTTCAATTTTCCCGTGATCGGCTATGAACTCTGGGAAGCAGCCCGCGGGCGGGTGATCCAGGCTGGTGATCCGGCGATCATCGAGATCACCTCGGGGCGACGTGAGGTCAAGGAGGGCAATCTGATTCTGCCCGTGGACTATCACGTCAACGAGGCTGCCTTCCACCCCCGGGCAATGGACGAGGTGCCGGAACACGGTCGGGTTCTGACCGTCAGTGAGGCGGGTTATGGCATCGGTCACTACCAGATCATTGCCATTTCACTCGGGAGCCAGGACGGCGTGGAGCCGGGTCACACCTTCTCCGTGTTCAGTCCGGGCGAGCGGATTCGCGATGAGCAGAAATACCCCTTGATGAGCCGTGCGGCCTTCCGCGATTCCGACCGCCGCTTCGTCACCCTGCCCGACGAGTATGCCGGTCAGGTGATGGTCTTCAGAACCTTCGACAGAGTCAGCTATGCGATCGTCCTCGATGGTGGGCGGGAGATTGTTGCCGACGATCATCTGGCTCATCCGGACCGCAGGCTCTAGCCCGTACTATTCATGAACTCACTCGCGTCCTTGCTTGCTTCTTGTCCGCACAGCGGCTTTTCAGCCCTCGGAAATACTGCATGGTATTCCGCTCGGCCGGAAAGTCCTCTGTGCGAACAATTCCCTGCGCAATCATCGCGGCGACTCATGAATAATGCCGGCCAGGTGCGCGGTCTCAGCGAGTTCTGAGCAGCGGCGCGGGTTCGTGCCGCAATCGGATCGCACCCGGGCCTGGCTGGCCCTGATCCTGGCGCCGGGTCTGGGACCGCAGCGGGTCCTTGGTCTGGCCGAGCGGCTGCCCTCCCTGTCGGACTGGCCCCGGCTCTCGAACGAACAACTCCGTAGCTGCGGCCTGACCCGGCCTCAGATCGATGCCCTCCAGAGGCCTGATGGCGATGCGCTGCAGCGTGCCCTCGATTGGCTGCACGGCCCGGACCATTGTCTGATCACCCTCGACGATACCCTCTATCCGCCGCTGCTCAAGCAGATTCCTGATCCACCGCTGGCCCTGTTTGTCGCCGGGCGCCCCGAGCTCCTTGTTTATCCGCAGCTTGCGATCGTCGGCAGCCGCAACGCCACCCCCGGAGGTCTCGAGCACGCGCGCGATTTCGCCGGCACCATTGCGCGCGCCGGATTCGGAATCACCAGCGGGCTGGCGGCCGGCGTCGACGCGTCCGCCCACGAGGGCTGCCTCGATGCAGGCGGCCTGACCATCGCGGTGACGGGAACCGGACCGGACCAGATCTATCCGGCGCGCAACAAGGCCCTGGCCCACAGAATCATCGAACGCGGTGCCATGATCACCCCTTTTCCACCGGGAACCCCGCCGCTGCCGGGGAATTTTCCGGCCCGCAACCGCATCATCAGCGGCATGAGCCTGGGCACGCTGGTTGTTGAAGCTGGCCTGCGCAGCGGCTCGCTGATCACCGCGCGGCTGGCCACCGAGCAGGGACGCGAGGTCTTCGCGATTCCCGGCTCTGTCCACAATCCGCAGGCCCGCGGCTGTCATCGCCTGATCCGCGATGGTGCCCGTCTGGTCGAAACAGCCGACGAGGTGATCGATGAACTGGCGCCGCTGGCCGGTGATCTGGCCCGCAGCCTGAAGTCGCTGCTGGGCAGCGACCAACGCCTTGAGCTTGACAACCGGGTGGTCGAGACCCATTTGATGGAAGATGAGGAGTATCTGAAGCTGCTTGACGCGGTCGGTTTCGATCCGACCCCCATCGATACGATAATTCAGCGCTCAGAGTTGACGGCTGCCGCGGTATCCTCCATGCTGCTGATGATGGAGCTGGAAGGGCACGTTGCGGCGCACCCGGGAGCGCGCTACAGCCGCACCGCGCAAGGCCCGCTTGAGAAGGACGAGGAGTGAATGAAAGAAAACGTGCTTGATCTGTTGATGTACCTGTTCGAAAACTACATTTACGAGGAGCCGGAAAGCACGCCGGACCGAGAATCACTGACCGGCAGTCTGGAAGAAGCTGGATTCACCAACGCAGAAATCGACCGGGCCTTTGCCTGGCTCGACGGTCTGGCAGAGCAACGCAAACTGCCCGAACTGGGTCATCACAGCGACAATCCGGTGCGCGTCTTCAGCATTGAGGAAACTCAGCGCCTGGATGTCGATGCGCGCGGGTTTATCCTCTATCTCGAGAACGCTGGTGTCCTCGATTCGATTCGCCGCGAGCAGGTCCTGGACCGTCTCTCGGCGCTCGACAGCGAGGACATCGACATCGAGGACGTGAAGTGGGTCGTCCTGATGGTGCTGTTCAACCAGCCCGGGCAGGAAGCGAACTATGCCTGGATGGAAGACATGATGTTCGACGACGAGGGCGAACTCAGGCACTGAGCATCGACCCGGCCTGTGCCAGGGGTTGGTGCCGTTGTCCCGCTCGATCCATATTCCGAACCAGCGCGAGGGAAGCCTCGGAGTCATACAACCATGGCCAAGAATCTACTTATTGTCGAGTCGCCGGCCAAAGCGACCACGATCAACAAATATCTGGGCAAGGACTTCGAGGTTCTTGCCTCCTACGGCCATGTTCGTGACCTGATCCCCAAGGAAGGTGCGGTCGACACCGAGCATGATTTCGCCATGCACTACGACATCATCGACCGCAACAAAAAGCACGTCGACAAGATCGTCTCCGCGGCCAGAAAGTCCGATGCCATTTATCTGGCGACCGACCTCGACCGCGAAGGCGAGGCCATTTCCTGGCACATTGCCGAGATCCTGAAAGAGCGGGGCATCAAGGAAAAAGTGCCCGTCCAGCGCGTGGTCTTCTCCGAAATCACCAAGAGCGCGATCGACAAGGCGATGAGCCAGCCGCGCAGCCTTGCCGGCTCGCTGGTAGACGCGCAGCAGGCGCGCCGGGCGCTCGATTATCTGGTCGGCTTCAATCTCTCGCCGCTGCTGTGGAAGAAGGTTCGTCGCGGTCTGTCGGCTGGACGGGTCCAGTCGCCGGCCCTGTGCATGATCGTCGTCCGCGAGCAGGAGATCGAGGCCTTCGAACCGCGCGAATACTGGACCATCGAGGCCGACCTGGGCGATGCCGAGGATCAACAGTTCGCGGCCAATCTGGTCAAGCTCGACGGGAACAAGGTTGAACAGTTCGACATCGCCAACGAAACGCAGGCCAGCGAAATCCGCAGGGCGATCGACGATGCGGCCGGCGGACGATTCGAAGTCGCGCGGATCACCAAGCGCCAGCGACGTCGACGCGCCCAGCCGCCGTTCATCACCTCTACCCTGCAGCAGGAAGCCGCTCGCAGGCTTCGGTTCACGACCCAGCGCACGATGCGAATTGCCCAGCAGCTCTACGAAGGCATCGACATCGGCGGAGGCAACCAGGGCCTGATCACCTACATGCGAACCGACTCGGTGGCCCTGTCGGCCGATGCCTTGAGCGATATCCGGTCGGTGATCGCGAGTGAATTCGGCGCCCAGGTCGTGCCGGAAAAGCCGAACTTCTATCAGTCGAAGTCGAAGAATGCGCAGGAAGCCCACGAGTCGATACGACCCACATCGGCCAAACTGATTCCGATCAAGCTGAAGAATCATCTTTCCGAGGATCAGTACCGGCTCTACCAGCTGATCTGGAACCGTGCCGTCGCCAGCCAGATGATTCCAGCCGTCTACGATACCGTCAGTGCGGAATTCGACGTCGGCAACGCCACCTTCCGTGCCTCAGGATCGACCCTGATCGAGCCCGGCTTCCTGAAGGTCTACCAGGACGCTCAGACCGAAAAGGACAACCGCCTGCCCGAACTCAACGAGGGCGACGAGATTCCCCTTATTAAAGTGCGTGGTGAACAGCACTTCACCGAGCCGCCGCCGCGCTACTCGGAGGCGAGCCTGGTCAAGGCGCTGGAAGAGCACGGCATCGGGCGACCGTCGACCTATGCCTCGATCATCCAGACTCTGAAAGACCGCGAGTACGTCGATCTGGAAAACCGGCGCTTCACCCCGACCGCGACCGGCCGGGTCGTGGCATCGTTCCTGCTGAAGCATTTCGAACAGTACGTCGACTACGATTTCACCGCACGCCTCGAAGACGAGCTGGACGCCATTTCGCGCGGCGAACAGGACTGGGTGCCCCTGCTGCGAGAGTTCTGGCAGCCGTTCATCGACCGGGTGCAAGAGAAGGAAGAGACCGTTTCGCGCCAGGAAGCACAGCAGGCGCGGGAGCTGGGCACCGATCCAAAATCAGGCAAACCGGTCATCGTTCGCCTCGGCCGCTACGGGCCGTTTGCCCAGATCGGCCAGGCTGAAGACGAGGAAAAGCCCGAGTTTGCCGGACTCCGCCCCGGTCAGAAGATGGAGACGATCACTCTGGAGGAGGCGCTGGAGCTGTTCAAGCTACCGCGCGATCTCGGTGAGACGCCCGAGGGCGAGCCGGTCCAGGCCAATATCGGTCGCTTTGGCCCGTATATTCGCTACGGTGCCCGCAACTTCGTGTCGCTCAAGGATGTCGATCCGCATGATGTCACGCTCGATCAGGCGCTCGAACTGGTCGCTCAGCACAAACAGATGCTCAAGGATCGGATCATCAAGACCTTTGAATCCGAAGGCATCGAAATCCTCAAGGGGCGCTATGGCCCCTTCGTGACCGACGGCAAGCGCAATGCCAGCGTACCGAAGGATGTCGAGCCCGATTCCCTGGATCTGGAGCAATGCAAAAAGATGCTCGATGAAGCCCCGCCGAAGGGCAAGCGCGGGCGCTTCGGAAAGAAGAAGGGCGGCGGCAAGAAAGCCGGCAAGAAGAAAAGCAGCAAGAAAAAAGCGTCGAAGAAAAAGGCCGGCAAGAAATCGACGAAAAAGAAGTCCGCAAAGAAGAAAACGAGCAAGAAGAAA
>CAYTQT010000026.1:18739-39696 GCA_964439915.1 uncultured Wenzhouxiangella sp.
AAGAAGAAAACGAGCAAGAAGAAAGCAGGCACCAGGTCGCCCTGATCAACCAGAGCCCGGCCCCCATGATCTGGCCCCCAAGAGCCGAGGAGTCCATTGACCTTGAGTAAATCCAGACTGGGGTCGGTTCACGCCTACCTGACCGACCTCCAGGACCGATTGTGCGCAGCCTTCGAGCGCTGTGACGGCCAGGCCCGGTTCCGTGAGGACGCCTGGCAGCGGCCCGAAGGCGGCGGCGGCCGGACCCGGGTGCTGGAAAACGGCCGGGTCTTCGAAAAAGGCGGGGTCAATTTCTCCCACGTTCATGGTCACTCCCTGCCGCCGGCAGCCAGCGCACGTCGCCCGGAGCTCGCCGGCAGGAGCTTTCAGGCCCTGGGGGTTTCCATCGTCATGCATCCGGTCAATCCCTACTGCCCGACCAGCCACGCCAATGTCCGCTACTTTGTCGCCCGGAAGCCCGGCGAAGCGGATGTCTGGTGGTTCGGAGGCGGCTTTGATCTGACCCCCGTCTACCCTTTCGAGGAGGACTGTCGCGAATGGCATCAGCGCGCCGCAGAGCTCTGCGCTCCCTTCGGTACGACGGTCTACGATGAGCACAAGCGCTGGTGTGACGAGTACTTCTATCTCAAGCATCGCGACGAGACACGGGGGGTCGGCGGCCTGTTTTTCGACGACCTCAATGCGTGGGGTTTCGATGACTGCTTCGGCTATCTGCGCGCCGTCGGCGACGGCTATCTCGCCGCCTACCCGCCGATCGTCGATCGCCGCAAGGACACGTCCTTCGGCGAGCGTGAAGTCGAGTTCCAGCGCTATCGGCGCGGACGCTATGTCGAATTCAATCTGGTCTTCGACCGCGGCACCCTGTTCGGCCTGCAGTCCGGCGGTCGGACCGAGTCGATCCTGATGTCGCTCCCCGCCGTTGCGCACTGGCGATATGACTGGCAACCCGAGGCCGGGAGCCGCGAAGCCGAACTTGCCGGCTATCTCAAACCGCGCGACTGGATCGACTGAGTCGATCGCCGCCTCAATCCGGGGCGTGAACCGCAACGATGGTTTCGACCAGCTGACGCAAGCGTCGAAAGTGGCGCCCGCCCGCCGAGGGTGGATTCGGGTCCGAGGTCATGACGATCGTCAGCTCCGAGGCCGGCAGCACGAACAGGGCCTGCCCGCCGTAACCGCGACCATAATAGGCGCGCTGGCCGGCGATCTCGGTGATGAACCAGCCGAAACCGTAGTCATCACCCGACCAGGGTGAGGTGCCATAGCTCGTCCAGGAAGCTTCTACCCAGTCCCTGGACAGGCGGCGAACCCCATCGAGCACTCCGCCCTGCCGATACAGTTCACCGATGCGTGCCAGATCGCGCGGACTGATATGCATGTCGTTGCCGCCGAATCCGACCCCCTGCGGGTCATTCGGCCAGAAGCCGAGGGAAATGCCCAGCTCGGCAAGCCAGCGCCGAGCGATACGCCGACTGGGCTCGCCGCCAGCTTCCATGAGCGCTGCCGACAGCAGGTGGCTGGGACCGGTCGAATAGATCATGCGCCCGCCGGGCCGGTCGACCATCGGCCGGGTCAGGGCGTGATGGACCCAGTTGTCACTCTGCACCCAGCGGCCGTAATTGCGACCCGACGTACTCTGCAATCCGGCTCGCAGAGACAGGGCGTGGCCCACGGTGATGCGCTCACTGCCGATCGTTGCCTCATCGGGAAGGCGATCTCCCAGCAGTTCGACCAGAGCCTGGTCGGCCCCCGCTATCAATTCTCGATCGACGGCAAGGCCGATCAGCAGGGCCAGGACCGTTTTCGACACCGATTTGAGATTGGCCGGCTGATCCAGGCCTGGACCACCCTGGACATGCTCCAGAACCGGCCCGCCGGCTTTGAGCACCAGAACGCTGTGGAGTCGATCCGTGGCGAGGGCCTGCTCGATGACCCGTTCCGGGTCAGCGCGCAGCGGACTCGACAGCACGATCAGCGTGGCAAGAGCAATGATTGTTCGACGATAATTCACGGACGCAGACTAATGACTGAACGTGAAGGCAGGATTCGGGTTGTTGCCGGACTCGAACCGGCCTAGTCTGTCGGCATGACGACCGACCCGAACATGGAACAGCTCAACTACCAGCGCATCGAACGTGTCCTGGCCTGGATCGACGCGCACTGGCGGGAGCAGCCATCGGTCGACAGGCTGGCAGCGGTGGCAGGTCTGTCGCCGTCACACTTCCACCGCCTGTTCCGACGCTTTGCCGGCATCACACCAAAACGGCTGATCGAATTCCTGACCGCCAATGAAGCCCGTCGATGTCTGATGGCTTCGACCAGCGTGCTGGATGCTGCCCTTAGCAGTGGGCTGTCGGGGCCGGGGCGGCTGCACGACCTGATGGTGACCGTCGAGGGCGCCACTCCCGGTCAGATCCAGCGCGCAGGCCACGGCATGCGAATCGATTTCGGCATTGCCGATGGACCCTTCGGGCCCTGCCTGATCGGCCTGACCGAGCGCGGCGTCTGTGCGCTGGACTTCCTCGACCAGGGGTCGGAGGCCGGCGCGGCGGCCAGGCTGGCCGAGCGCTGGCCGCAGGCAGAGCTGCAGCCGAACCCCCAGCGTGCGACCGCAACGCTGGCGCGTATCCTGTCCGGCCTGCAAGCCCCAGGCGAAAGCCCCGGCCTGGATATTCAGGGCAGCAATTTTCAGTTGAGGGTCTGGGACGCCCTCCTGCGCATTCCTCCGGGGCGCATGATCAACTACGGCGAACTGGCCCGCGCCCTGGACATGCCGGGTGCAGCGCGTGCCGTCGGCACCGCGGTCGGGGCCAACCCCGTCCCCCTGCTCATCCCCTGTCATCGGGTGCTGCGTCGCAACGGCGCCTTCGGGCAGTACTCCGGCGGGGTCTGGCGCAAACGAGCGATCCTGCTCTGGGAACACGGTCGAATCAGCGACGCCTCAGCCGAATGAATGACCGACAGCACAGGCGGTCACGATCTGCTCGATCGGGCCCCTCATTCGGCAAGCTCGATCCGATTGCGGCCGTTGCGCTTGGCCCGATAGAGGGCATCGTCGGCGGCACCGATCAGGTCCCGCGGGCTTGTTTCGACCACAGGCTCCATCGCGGCACCGCCCGCTGAAATCGTCATCTCAGGTAGCCTGGAGTCAGTGGTCTCACTGCACGACAGCTCGGTGATGGTCTTGCGCATCGCCTCAGCCATCATCCTGACCGCCTCCAGATCAGCGCCCGGCAGCAGCACCACGAACTCCTCGCCACCATAACGGGCCACCAGATCACCTGAGCGATGCACGGAGTCGGTGAGGGCCTGAGCCACCCGGCGCAGAGCGTCGTCACCGGCCTGATGCCCGTGCGAGTCATTGAGGTGTTTGAAGCGGTCGATATCGATCATGATCAGGCCAAGCGGGTGGTGCTCGGTCAGCGCCACCTTCCAGGCTCTGTTCAAGCGCTCTTCGAAGTAGCCTCGATTGGCAACGCCGGTCAGCCCGTCGATACGCGAAGCGCGTTCGACCTCATTGAGGGCCTGTTCGAGCTGCAGCGTTCGCTCGCGCACCTGCTCGGACAGTCGCTGCTCGCGCAGACGCGATTGCGACATCCAGAAACGGAACATGGCAAAGGCCGCGAAAGCAGCCAGCAGAGCGCACAAGGCAAGGAACCAGCGCTGCTCATAGAGCCTGGCGAGCTGGACAATCGTCAGCTGCGCAGGCTCCGGGCTCCAGACCCCGTCGTTATTGCGAGCCAGAACCTGGAAGACATACTGGCCGTTTGGCAAACCGGTGTAGTAGGCCGTTCGACGCCCACCCACGTCCTGCCAGTCGCGGTCATAGCCCAGCAGCCGATACCTGAAATGAACCTGATCGGGCGAGACCAGGCTCAATCCGGTGTAATCGATCTCGATATTGACCGCATCAGGCGCCAGCGCGATCTGCTGATCCGAGGCATAGGAGACCCCATCGGCCCGGAGGCGCTCGATCCGTACCGGCGGCGGGCGATCGTTGAGTGCAAGCTGTTCGGGATCGACCCTGACCAGGCCAGCAGCCGAGGCGAACCAGAGCTGTCCGTCAGCGTCGCGCCATGATGTGGGCTGATAACCACCAATGAACTGCACCGATCGGAGACCGTCCGATTCAGTGAGAACCATCGGTTCGACGCGCTCACTTCGGCCCTCCGCCACTTCGATCAGCGCCTGGATCGGGACCCGCAGCAGGCCGGAACTGGTCGCCAGCCAGAGATTGTCCTGGAAATCCTCGAGAATGGAATTGACCGACCGAAACGGGATGCCCTGGTCGGCACCGAACGCGACCACCGGCAGACCATCGCGCAGCAGGGCCAGGCCGCCGTCGCGAAAACCGACCCACATCCGCCCTGCCTGATCCTGATGAAAAGCATGTACGATCAAGCCCGGCAGGTCATCGTTGAACGCGGGAACGCTGATCACTCCGTCGGTCCAGTGTGCGATGCCCTGCCCGTTGGTTCCGATCCAGATCCGTCCGGACTTGTCCTGGAATAACTGACGCACGGTCGATGCCGGCAGCCCCTCCTGAACGCTGTAGTTGACGAAACGGTCGCCCTCCAGGCGGCTGATGCCAACGGCTGTGGCGGCCCAGAGACGCTCCTGCCGGTCGATCTGCAGCGCAAAGACATGACCGCTGGGCAAGCCCTGCGCTTCACCGAACCACTCGACCACGCCATCCTGTATACGGTTGATTCCCGCGCCGAAGCTGGCGGCCCAGAGCTCACCACCGGGCGCCCACTCCAGAGCCGAAATGTTATCGCTGGCCAGTCCGTTGCCCGCACGTGTGAGCTGGCTGAGCGGGACATCCTGGAGCTGAAACAGGCCCGCCCCCTCGGTTCCTACCCAGACGTCCGAGTCGCCGGGCTTGCCGGCAACGACGAAAGTCGTGTCAGCCAGGCCCTCCGGCCGCCCGTATATCGTGACCTTGCCGTCGCGCAAGCGCTGCAGACCCTCCCGAGTCGCCAGCCAGAGGCTGCCCTCGGAGTCTTCGACCATGTCCGAGATCACCGTGCGTTCGAGCCCGTCGAAATTCAGATGAGCGATCTCGCCATTGCGATATCGGATCAGTCCGTTGCCGTAGGCACTCAGCCAGAGGTTGTTGTTGCCGTCTTCGAGGATCGACTGGATGGCCAGGCCAGCGAGACCTTCCGGCAGGTCGACATCCTCGAATCGACCGGCCGCGTACTGCTGGAATCCGCCCTCATAACTGCCGATCAGAAGCCGGCCACTTCGATCCTGATAGATCGAGTGCACCTGATTGGAGGCCAGGCCGTCGGCCTCGTTGTAGTGCGTGAAGGCCTGACCGTCGAAGCGGGATAATCCACCGCCGAATGTCGCCAGCCAGAGCATTCCGTCGCGATCCTGATGAAGAGCGAAGACGCGGTTGATCGAGAGGCCGTTCGCTTCGGTCCAGACCTCGATCCGACCCTCGGAGTCGCGACGGGCCAGGCCACCGGCCGTGGCCGCCCAGAGTGCGCCCTCCCGGTCGACCAGCAGATCATAGACCACGTTGTTCGGCAGGCCCTCGCCCGTGGTGATCGCGTCGAGGCGGGATGAATCGGGATGGAAGCGGTAGATGCCTCCGCCATAGCTGCCAAGCCACATCCGACCCTCGTGATCGAAGACGATGTCGCGAATATCCTGACTGGCGAGCCCGGGCGTATTCGATGAATCGAACACCTCGAAGCGCACGCCGTCGAAGCGAGCCAGACCGTTCTGACTGCCCATCCAGAGATAGCCGTCGGAATCCTGGGTGACGCTCCACACCGCTCCGGCCGGCAGGCCGTCGGCCCGCGTGTAGTGGTCGTGCACGTACTGGGTAGGCAGGCGATTCGGATTGAGGGCGAACACCGAAGCGCTCAAGCCCAGGCCGAGGACAAGACCTGCGAGCCCGAGCATGACCAGGCTGCGCCGGAATGAGGCGCTAGCGACGACGGCGATGGAAATCACTTCGGCCCCAGAACAGAATCAATACCAGTCCGAACAGCATGCCGCCCAGATGAGCGAAATGGGCGACTCCGGCCATGGTCCCGGTCATACCGAAGAACAGGGTCAGGGCGCCGTAAGCGAGAACGAACCACTTGGCCTTCATCGGAATCGGCGGAAATATCAACAGGATTCGTTCATTCGGGTACATCATACCGAAGGCCAGCAACAGTCCGAACATGGCGCCCGAAGCCCCGATTGTCGGGCGCGGTGCACCCATCAGGGCAGTCACGGCCAGTTGCACCAGGCCGGCCCCGACCAGGCAGACAAAATAGTAGATCAGAAATCGTCGGGTACCCCAGGCGCGCTCGATCAAGGGCCCGAACATGTAAAGCGCAAACATGTTGAGAAACAGATGCGCCAGTCCGCCGTGCAGGAACCCGTAGGTGATCAGCTGCCACGGGGCAAACCCCATTCCGAGCGGCCACAGGGCAAGCGCTGTGGGGTCGATCAGGCCACTGACCTGAATGAAGAATGCAACCACCGTGACGACCAGGAGGACGATCGCACTGGAGGGCGTCTGTCGGCCGGGCAGCATATTCACGGTTGGCTTTGCAGGCGCGCTTCAAGGCCGGCTCGGGCATTCAGCGGTCGGGTGTCATCAGCCTGCCTGAGCGCGGCGATGTCGTCGGCTGTGAGCTGATTTTCCCGGCCGGCCCAGGTGCGGGTCAGATACGCCAGGATGACCTCGATGTCCTCATCGGCAAGATGGGTCATCGGCGGCATGTAACCCCGATAGGTGCGACCGGCGACTTCGATCTCGCCGCGCAGCCCGTAGAGAATGATCATGGCAAGCCCGCGGTCAGGAAAATCCAGCCACTCCGACCCGGCCAACGGCGGAAAGGCCGGTGCCTTGCCCTCACCGGCATTGCCGTGGCAGGACGCGCACCAGCGAAGATACTCACCCTGGCCCGGAGCCAGATCCACCATCGACTCCTGCTCGGCACCACAGCCGCTCACCAGGGCAGCGGCCAGGAACACGGCGCAGACGCGAGCCCATCTGGTCACACGATGATGTTTACAATTGACGATCTGCACCTCAAATCCTTCCTCGTCGGTCTGCGTATGACTATCCAACGTGTAACAGTTTATGCCGCTTCCAGCCAGGCCGTGGCAGACAAATACAAAGACGCCGCGGCGCGCCTGGGTGCGACCCTGGCTCAGGCCGGGGTCAGCATCTATTACGGCGGTGGCAGTCGCGGGCTGATGGGCGCAATGGCCGACGCTGCCCTGTCTGCCAGCGGTCGAGTCTACGGGATCATTCCAGAGTTTCTCACAGAAGTCGAAAAGGGGCATCAAGGCATCACCCGGCTGGACGTGGTGCCCGACATGCATACCCGCAAGGCCCGAATGCTCGAGCGATCCGAGGCCGTGATCGCGCTGCCCGGCGGCTGCGGCACCTTCGAGGAGCTCTTCGAGGTGATGACGCTCAAGCGCCTGGGGCAGTTTCTCGGGCCGATCATCCTGGTCAATACCGACGGCTATTACGATCGCCTGCTGGCCTTTCTGGCCCAGAGTGTCGAGGAAAACTTCATGGGTCAGACGCATCTCGATCTTTGGCAGACGGTAGCCGAACCCGAGCAGATTCATGATGCGCTGGCAGATGCGCCCGAATGGTCGAGTCAACGTCTGCTGGAGGCGGCCGTGGGCGGCCCGAATCCGGTATGAGCGGGCCACAGATCAACCGGCGAGGATTTCGGTCCGGACTCGGCTGGCTGCCCGCCGGCGCTGAATTGCTGGCGGGTCACTGGCGCCCCCTGCTTGGCGTCGCTTCGCTCTGGCTGCTGCTGTCCTTGCTCGCTTCACTGATTCCGGTCCTGGGCCAGCTGACGCTGATGGTACTGACGCCACTGCTGACCGCTGGCTTGCTGACCGCGTTCGACCAGTCGATCATCGGCTCCCGGGTTCGACCCACCACGCTGCTCTCCGCCTGGTCCCTGCCCGACCGGCGCACCACCCTGCTGGGGCTCGGGGTGATCAGCCTGTCAGGCACCTTTCTTTCTGCCATGGTCTTTGCCGCCTGGCTGACCAGCCAGATCGATCCGAGCACGCTCGAGGCCGCCATGAATGACCCCGAGGCTTTGGCCCAGGCGCTTCAGGAGACCTCCCTGGGAGGCGGCATCATTCTGGCGCTGCTGCTGTTTCTGGTCGTTCTCGCCGGTCTGTTCTTCGCGGTTCCGCTGGTGATGTTCGGCGGTGTATCCCTGCTGCCTGCCCTGCGCTACAGCTACCGGGCCTGTCTGTCGAACCCCGTCGCCATGCTGGGGATGTTGACCGCGATTGTCGGCTTCGGCATCGCCCTTGGAATCGTCATGCTGCTGCTGGTCTCGCTGCTGGGTCTGGCACTGGGTGCCGCCGGGCAGTTCATCAGTCAACTGATCATCGTCGTCTCCACCCTGTTTGCCCAGGTTGTGCTGACCGGAACCCAGTATGTTGCGTTCTGCGATATTTCCGGATGGTCTCCAGGCCCTGATACGACAGCGCCCGACGACAACCTGGTTGTCTAGTCTCTCGTTTCCTCTTCGGCCCGACGGGGGTTGGTGACCAGGGCTCGGGACATCATGATCCCCAGCTCGTAGAGCAGCCAGACCGGCAGTGCCAGCAGGGTCTGGGAGAACATGTCCGGCGGGGTCACCAGCATGGCCACGGTAAAGACCCCGATGACCACATAACCGCGAACGCGGGCAAGCCCCTCGGGGGTGGCCACACCGATCGCCACCAGGACAATGGTCACCACCGGCACCTGGAAGGCAACGCCGAAGGCGACAAACAGGGTCAGCACGAAATCGAGGTAGCGGTTGATGTCGGTCATCACCGCCACTCCTTCGGGTGCCATTGCGGTGAAAAAGGCGAAGATCACCGGAAACACGACGAAGTAGGCAAAGGCACACCCGGCATAGAACAGGGCGACCGATGCACCGAGCAAGGGCTTGGCCAGGCGTTGTTCGTGCTTGTACAGCCCCGGAGCGACAAAGGCCCAGAGCTGATAGAGCACCACCGGCATGGCCAGCAGCAGACCCAGCAGCATGACCAGCTTGAAGGGCGCGAAAAAGGGCGAGGTCACATCGATCGCGATCATGCTCGACCCCTCGGGCAACTGACTGACCAGGGGTTCGGAAAAGATCGCGTAGAGCTGGCGGGCAAACGGCGCCAGGGCAATCACGGTCAGCATGACCGCGAGCAGGGCCTTGATCAGGCGAGACCGAAGCTCGACAAGGTGCTCGATCAGCGTGAGTTCGCGCTCATTCTCCGAAGCGCTCACCCTCAAGTGTCCTCTTTCCGGCCCTTGTCCCCGTCAACGGCGTCCTTGGCATCCCTGGCGAGCTTGTCGACCCCCTCGCGGGCATCCTGCGCGACCTGCTCGATGTCCTGACGAGCCTGTCGTGCAGCGTCCATGATTTTCCGGTTGTGCTCGTTGTCGAGTTCAGCCTGAAACTCGCGCCGAAGGTTCTGCCAGGCGCCAGTGGCCATTCGATGTACCCGACCGAGCCCGCGCGCCATCTCCGGCAGACGGCGGGGGCCGACCACCAGCAAAGCGACGACTGCCAACAGCAGCATTTCGCTGAAGCCGACATTTCCCACGGCGGCGAATTAGTCGTTCTTGGCAGCCGGCTTCGAGTCGTCGTCGTCGGTGCCTGCTGTTTTCGGCGAATCGTCGCCGTCGCCTACGCCCTTGCGGAACTCGCGAATCGCTCCGCCGAGATCGCTACCCAGGGTGCGAATCCGCTTGGTTCCGAAAACCAGCAGAACGATCAGCAGGATGATGATGAGTTGAACCGGACCAATATTCGGCATTTGGGTTGCGCTCCTGAGCGGCGCTCTTCATCAATTAGGAAAGCTGAAGTGTATCAGGCGGAGCGAGAACGCACCTGAACAGCGCCGACAATGAGGACTGCAAGCATCAGCAGCAGCAACGCCTCGAGCGAAAGCACGGGGACCGGCCGGGGAATGACGGTGCCGCGCAGCTCGCAGGCTGCGGCCGGGCCGACCGCCAGGGATTCCAGGCCGATCACGGTCTCGGCAACCAGCTCGGCCCTGGCTGTGACCGGGTCGATCTTCAGGATGGCACTGGGAAAGTCACCCCCGGGGACCGCGCGACGATCGGTCACCGCCCACAGGACACCGGTGTCATCGAAATCCAGACCGGCATTGAAATAGGGCAGCGCGGCATCCCCGAGAGGGCCGATCAGGGTCGCCCGACCGGACTGGGCGTCGATCGAATACAGATTGGGCGCGGCAGCCGTTCGATCCGCATTCAGGCCGACGCCGATACCGAGAATCTCGTCGCCGAGAAACGCGATGTCCGAGATCGGTGCGCCCAGGGATCCGGCTTCGGCGACGACCGTCAACTCACCGGACTCCAGATCGGCCCGGAAAAGGGTCTGCTGGGCGCTGGAGACCACCCAGGCCTGACCGTCGCAGTCCATGGCCATTCCGAAATCGAGATTCTCCGACAGCGGCAGCTCCATGTTGTTTCGGTTGGCCTGACCACCCACCGGAATTCCCAGGCCGGTAGACTGATTAACCTTGATCAGCGTCTTTGTGTCATCATCTGCGCCGAACAAGTCGCCTTCTGCATTGAAAGCCAGGCCTTCGACGTCGAGATAAGATGTCCAGCCGATGTACTCGGACTGACCCGTTTCAAGATCGATTCGCCACAGCGCGTCAACGCGCTGGGAATCGATTTCATTGCCCCGGGAATTGACCGCCCAGCCGATCGTCTCCGCCCACGCCGACGCGCTGCCCAGCAACAGCAGGAGCAGTATGGCGGTGCGTACCGGAATCGGTGCAGCAGGGCACATCACGACGAGCATTCCACAGTGACAGGGAAGCAGAGCATAACAGAGTCGGCCTGAAAAGCCTACAAGCCCCTGTTTCAGGCGGTTTCGACGCTGTCGGCCCAGGTGCTCACTCGGACCTCTGTAGAATGCAACACGCAACCCGGTTACCGGCGCAGACGGGATCGATATCAGAACTTCAGGACATGAGAATTCGATGGCTGTAATCAAGACACCGCTGATCAGAACACGCGAGGAGACGCGTAACGTCACGGCCCACCGCACGGCTCCCAAGTCGGCCGTCCTGATGGTCAATCTGGGGACGCCGGATGCGCCGACCCCGGCTGCGCTGCGGCGCTATCTGCGGCAGTTCCTGAGCGACCCACGGGTAATCGAAGTTCCGAAACCAATCTGGTGGTTCATTCTAAACGGCATCATCCTGCCGTTTCGCGCGCCGAAATCGGCCCGGGCCTATGCGTCGGTCTGGACCGATGACGGATCCCCGCTGCTGATCCAGAATCGCCGCCTTGCCGACCGCCTCCGCAAGACCCTGCAGGACACCCTGCCCCGGGTCGAGGTACTGCTGGCCATGAGTTACGGCCAGCCCTCGATCGATCAGGCCATCGACCGGCTGCGCGCAGAAAACATCCAGCGCCTGCTGGTGCTTCCCATGTATCCGCAGTACTCGGCGACCACGACCGGCTCGGTCTTCGATGCCGTCACCCGCTCCCTGAGTCGGCTGCGCTGGGTTCCGGAGGTCCGCTTCATCAACGACTACTGCAATGAGCCCGACTGGCTCGACGCGATTACCGACAGCATCCGGCGCTATCGAGCCGAGCACGGCACGGCCGAACAACTGGTGTTCTCCTTCCACGGCATCCCCAAGCGGAATCTTCTTGCCGGCGACCCTTACTATTGCCAGTGCCAGGCCAGCGCGCGCCAGATCGTCGAGCGGCTTGGCCTGCCCGACGGGAGTTGGACCATCACCTTCCAATCGCGACTGGGCAAGGCCGAATGGCTCAAGCCTTACACGGACAAGACTCTCCAGACCATGGCCCGCAACGGTACGAAACACGTTCAGGTGATCTGTCCCGGCTTTTCCATCGACTGTCTGGAGACCCTCGAAGAAATCAAGGAAGAGAATCGGGAGGAATTTCTCGAAGCCGGTGGCAAACGTCTCGACTACATCCCCTGCCTGAACGACTCCGAGGATCATGTCGAACTTCTTGCCGAGCTGTGCAAGAAGCACGGCCAGGGCTGGCCGGAGTTTGCCGGCCAGAAAGCCGCCGGCGACGAGGCGCTGGCCGACCGGGTCAGACGTTCGGACCAGGCGGCCGAGCGTCTGAACCTGAAATGACGGGTCTTTTTCCGATCCCCGAACGGGCAAAATTCCTAGCCCGATTGTGGCGGTCGGGCGCTATCCTTGCGGTCAGTCCTATCGAATACTGACAACGCAATGCCCGACGCTGCAACGAGACCATCCTCGAAAGATCCCAGGGAGCTCCTGCAGACCGTTTTCGGTTATCAGTCCTTCCGCGGACAGCAGGCTCGAATCGTCGATCGCGTCATCGAGGGCCACCACGCCCTGGTGCTGATGCCGACCGGCGGAGGCAAATCACTGTGTTTCCAGATCCCCGCGCTGATCAGGGACGGGACTGCCATCATCGTCTCCCCCCTGATCGCCCTGATGAGAGACCAGGTCGAGGCCCTGACCCACCACGGTGTCGCGGCGGCGGTCCTCAATTCCAGTCTGGATACCGCCATCCAGCGCGAAACCGAGGCCGCGCTTGTCGCCGGCAAGCTGGACCTGCTCTACATCGCACCCGAGCGACTGCTGCGGGAACCCACCCTGCGGCTGCTCGAACGCACACCCCTGGCCCTGTTCGCCATCGACGAAGCGCACTGCGTCTCCCAGTGGGGCCACGATTTTCGACCTGAATATCTGAAACTCGGCGTCCTCGGTGAGCGCTTTCCGGGGGTACCGCGAATCGCCCTGACCGCCACCGCCGATGAACGCACCCGGGCCGAAATCCGCCGCTGCCTGCTGCCCGAGGACGCCGAGACGTTCATCGACAGCTTCGACCGGCCCAACATCCGCTACCGGGTCAGCCTGAAGAACCGTCCACGCGATCAGCTGCTCGACTTCATTCGATCCGAGCATCCGCAAGACTCGGGCATCGTCTACTGTTTTTCGCGCAAGAAGACCGAAGAAACCGCAGCCTGGCTGAGCGGTCATGGCCTGAAGGCCCTGCCCTATCACGCCGGGTTGTCCGACCAGGAACGACAGGACCATCAGGACCGCTTCATTCGCGAAGATGGACTGATCATCTGTGCCACCATCGCCTTCGGCATGGGCATCGACAAGCCAGACGTCCGATTCGTCGCCCATATGGACCTGCCCAAAAGCATGGAGGCCTACTACCAGGAAACCGGTCGGGCCGGTCGCGACGGCCTGCCAGCCGATGCCTGGATGGTCTACAGCCTGGCCGACATCGTGCAGATTCGCCAGCTTCTCGAACAATCCAGCGCCGCTGAGGGACAGAAACGTCTCGAGCGCGAGCGGCTGGAAGCCCTGCTGGCCTATTGCGAGCATGCGGCCTGTCGCCGCCCCGCCCTGCTGGCCTATTTCGACGAACACCACGAAGGGCAGTGCGGGCACTGCGACAACTGCCTCAAGCCGCCCGGTACCTGGGATGCGACTGAAGCGGCCCGCAAACTGCTGTCCTGCGTCTTTCGAACCGGCCAACGCTTCGGCGCCGGTCATCTGATTGATGTCCTGCTGGGCAAATCAACGGCCCGGATCGAGCGTTTCGGCCACGACGGTCTTAGCGTGTTCGGAATCGGTAGCGATCAGAGCAAGGCGACCTGGCACTCGGTCATTCGTCAGCTGCTCGCCCTGGGCTATCTCAAACCCGACCCCGAGGGTCACGGCGGCCTGATGCTGGGCGATGACTGTCGCGCGCTGTTGCGCGGAGAAATGGACCTGACCCTGCGCGCCGACCTGCAGGCGGGGAAAAAACCGAAACGTTCCGGCACCGGAAGCCGTTCCGCCGTGGAGGTTCCCTCCGACTCACCGGTCTGGCAGGCCTTGCGTGAATGGCGCACCGCCACTGCTGGCGAAGAGGGCGTTCCGCCGTATGTGATCTTTCATGATGCGACCCTGGCTGCCATTGTCGAGGCCCGTCCCGAATCGCTTGAAGAACTAGCCGGGATCAGCGGGGTCGGCCAGCACAAGCTGAAACGTTACGGCGAACCGGTCCTGAACGTGCTTGCATCGCTCACGGAGGCTTGAGCGGCCGGCGGCTCCTCGGCCACCAGATCGTAGCTGACCAGCGACCATTCGGCGGCATCATCGATCCCGCCGCTGTTGAACCAGCGGACCTCGTACCAGTATCCCTGCCAGACGAAGCGCCGACTTCGCACCTCATCCGGGACTGCCGGGTTGTAGTCAGGGGGCGGCACTTCGAACAGGTCGGGCAGGCTGAGCCGATCGACCCAGTCCGGGCGATAGGTCTCGAGCAGGGTCGCATAGCGCGCCTCCCAATCGCCCTGACCGTAATGGTCCCGATCGGGGTGGGAAAGGTGGACGGCCAGGAGGAGCCAGCGGTGGCCGGACCAGACGGCAAACATCTGCACCTCCCATCCTTCCGGCGTGTAGCGATAGAGTTCGCTGCGATCCCCGATCTGAGGCGCCGGGCCGTTGCCCTGGACGGAGGCAGAGATCAGCTGCGTCAGCGCTCTGAAATCAGGCTCTGCAATCGTCTGCGAACCGGCCGTCAGCGGCCATGCCGCCAGCAGCAGCGCCAGCGCCAGCACTGGCAACAAACAGCTCGAAGGGCGTGATGGCGTCATTGCCGCTACCATACCTGTATGACGCCGCAACGCAAAGCCCGTATAGAAGCCATCGCTGCCACCCGACAGCCGGATCTGACCGTCTTCATGGAGCGGGTCCACAAGCCGCACAACGTCTCCGCGGTTCTCAGAACCTGCGACGCGGTCGGCGTGATGCGAGCCCATGCCGTGCCGGTCGATGGTGGCCTACCCAAGTTCAATCACACCTCGGGCGGCGCCCAACGCTGGGTAGAGCTCGAGCGGCATCCGGACGCGGTCAGCGGCCTGAACGCACTCAAGGGCCAGGGGTTTCGTCTCTATGCCGCGCATTTTTCCGACACCGCGATCGATTTTCGACGACCGGACTACACCCAGCCCACGGTCATCGTCCTGGGCACGGAGAAACACGGGGTGAGCGAGGAAACCAGCCATCTCGTCGATCAGCACATCATCATTCCCATGCACGGCATGGCCCAGTCCCTCAATGTGTCGGTGGCCACCGCGCTGATCCTCTACGAGGCCCAGCGCCAGCGCCAGCTTGCCGGCATGTACCAGCCCCGCCCGCTGAACGAGGAACCATGGAAATCCCTGGCCGAGGGCTGGATCCAGCGTGACCTGGCCCGCTACAGGAATCCCCCGCCGGACGACTCTGACACTTGGTAAAAAGCTGAGATGCTCACCACAGAGTCGCAGAGGACACATTGAAACAATGCATACTCACCCAGTGGCCCACTAGAGGTGATGGAAGTCATCATAGTCAGATCGCCAGGGTTACAGATTTCTTGCTTCATACGCAGTCTTTGATCTGACTCCCACAGCTCCCAACAAATCGACAATTTTTTCGCACGAGCTGAATTCTTCGCACGGATCGAGAATCCGTCACCCGATGAAATTTCGGAGGCCATATTTTCGCCTTGGACGTCAGAAGCGCCCAAGTGCTTCAGCGCGTCGACGCAGCTTTCGAGGTCGACCTCAGACTGTTGCGATGAAATTTGCACCCAGGCCATCGTCTCACTTCCTGAGCTACGCTACGCCTGGATGAGGCGCCTGAGAGACAGGGCCGGATTGATTTTCCCTCTCTGAGCTCAGCACAGTTTGGAGTCCAGAGGCGATTTGCCGGAGGCAAGAAGCCTCTGAGCGGAAATCGACCAAGCGGGTCTCTGCGGTGAATTCATTTATGGGTAGAGCAGCGTCTCCTGCCAGGCATTGTCCGCGAGCTCGAAGCAGATGCGCTCGTGCAGGCGGAATTCGCGGCCGTACCAGAATTCGACCCGGCGCGGCCGGACGCGGAAGCCCGACCAGTGCTCGGGGCGGGGAATTTCACGACCTTCATAGCGCTGCTCGATCTCCCGGATCCGGTCGATCAGGGTCTGGCGCTCATCGAGCGCCTGCGACTGCTTCGAGGCCCAGGCACCGACCTGGCTGCCGCGGGGTCGACTGGCAAAATAGGCATCGGCCTCGACCGGGCTGACCGGCTCGGCCAGACCGTCGATCAGGACCTGCTCTTCAAGCTCGCGCCACCAGAACACCAGCGACACGTGGGGGCTGTGCCTGAGGTGGCGCCCCTTGCGGGAATCGAGGTTGGTGTAGAACACGAAGCCGTCCAGATCAGCATCCTTGAGCAGGACCGTGCGTCCGGCCGGGCGGCCCTGGTCATCGACGGTCGACAGATGCATCGCCGTGTGCTCGGGAATGCCGGCCTCGCGGGCACGCTCGAAGCCGTCGCGAAAGCGCGCCAGCATGGTCTGTGTCATTGCGGGAAGCGGGGAGTCTGTCATGGCAGCAATCCTTGATAGCCGGATCGGTAGTCCGGGTAGATGAAGTCGTAACCACTGGCGCGCAGCAGGGCGTTGCGAACGCGTTTGCCGGCACCCGAGTCAGGTTCGCTGGCACGCGACGGCGGCGGACAGCCGATGCGCTCGGCCAGCCAGTCGAGCACCTCGCAACGCGGACTGGGACGGTCGTCACTGGCGCAGATCACCGGCCCCGGATCGGACTGCTCGAGCAGATGCGCCAGCACGCCGGCGGCATCGTCTGAATGGATGCGGTTGGTCCAGTGCACCGGCGTTTCACAACAGCGCACCTGACCGGCCTTGAGGCGTCGAATCAGAGCATCGCGGCCGGGGCCGTAGATGCCGGAAAACCGGACCACCCGCCCCCCTGATTCGAGCGCCAGCCGTTCGGCTTCGAGCAGAATCTCGCCGTTGAACGCCGCGGGCTCCGTGACCGAGGACTCATCCACCCACTGGCCTTCATCCTGACCGTAGACAGCCGTACTCGAGACCATGATCAGCTGACCGGTGGCTGTCGCGGCGAGCAGATTGCGAAGGCCGTCAAGGTAGATCGCCCGGTAAGCCGACGGCGAGCGCTCGGATGGGGTGGCCTGGTAGACGATGGCATCGAATCGCGGTGGAAGACCACGCAGGCTCTCGGGCCGGGTCAGATCCGCTCGATGATTGATCAGAGCGCCTGCCGGATTCGCCGCTGAACGCCGCAGCGCGTGAACCCGCCAGCTCGAATCGGCCGCCAGTCGCGCCGACAGCCGAAGGCCCAGATCACCGAAACCGGCGATCAGAAGATGCTTCACGGCGTCGCCGGCGTCAGGTCATCATCGCTGCCGGTCGGTGGCTGTCCATCGTCACCTCCGTGGTCACCGCCGGAGGGGCGGGGCGGCAGCATGCGCAACCAGATCAGCCAGACGACAAGCGCATCCAGGATGATCAGGGCCTGCCATAGGTAGAGATGGAACCATTCGAACCAGACCATGTTCCATTGGCCCATGTAGAACAGGCTGATGATGCGAACCAGATTCAGGCCCTGAATGGCGCAGAAGCCGATGAAAAAGCCGATCAGCTTGTGCTTGAGCGAGGCTGGAAAGGCAAAGATCGCAGCGAACAGGATGATCAGTGCCTCAACGCCGTTGCAGCCAGGCTCGATACTGATCCCGAAGCCCGAAGCCACGTCCCAGATTTCCTTGCCCCGGGACATGACACCGTCGTCGAACATCTCGATCAGGAAGACACTGATCTTGGCTATGACGGCCGTGAACGGCAGGATCACGTGATCCTGAACAGGCTTGAGCACTTCAATCGTGAACAGCCCCAGAATCAGCACCACGAAAAGGATCGAGAAACGCAGCATCAGCAAGCCCGCCAGGCAACAGGAAGTCAGGGCCATAAGTGTATCAAATGCCCGTGTCGGGCTTTGTTCAGGCATCCAGTAGCTCGAGCGAGTGATCGAGCAGTTACCCGGGGTCTGCCGAGCGCGGTCGCGGGGCGCTGCAACAGCGCGACGTGGTAGCATGTTCGCTGTTCCGTGAGACGCCGTGACCCCGCCCGCCCGATGTCCCTGCCACGCATCTTCCTGATCGGCCCGATGGGCTCGGGCAAGACCACAGTGGGACGGTTTCTGGCCCGGCGTCTGGGCCTGGAATTCCGCGATCTCGACCAGGAGATCGAGCGCCGCTGCGGGGTCGAGGTTCGGACCATCTTCGATATCGAAGGCGAAGCGGGGTTTCGCAGACGAGAACACGCCATGCTCGACGAATTGACCCGGGGCGATGCCCTGCTGCTGGCCACCGGCGGCGGCAGCGTTCTGCTGGAGGACAACCGGGTGCTGCTCCGGGAACGCGGGCTGGTCGTCTGGCTCAGGACCCGGGTCGAACAACAGATCAGAAGGCTGGAGAAAGACCAGCGCCGTCCCCTGCTGCAGGCGCCCGATCGACAGGAGCGCCTGCGCAAGCTGGCCGAGACCCGCGACCCGCTGTATGCCGAGTGCGCCCATCTGATCGTGCAATCGGATAATGTCTCACCCATGCAGATGGCCCAGCGCGCAGCCAGACAGATCCAACACCACCTCGAAAGCGAACAGGTTTCATGAAAGTCATCCAGGTTCGCCATGCCGGCGGCGAATATCCGGTCTATGTCGGCCACGGCCTGCTCGCGATGAGCAGCATCATCGATCGTCATCTCGAAGGACGGGTGCTGGTCGTGACCGACGAGCACGTCGGCCGACTCTACCTCGAAAGGCTGCGCCCACCCCTGGCCCGCATCGAACACAAGAAGCGCGTCGTGCTGCCGCCAGGCGAGGAGCACAAGACCGTCGGGCAGTGGCAGCAGATTCTCGACACCCTGGTCGAACTCAGAGCCCAACGCGACGCCACCGTACTCGCCCTGGGCGGGGGCGTGGTCGGCGACATGGCAGGCTTTGCCGCGGCCAGCTACATGCGCGGGATCAAGGTGGTGCAGATGCCGACCACCCTGCTGGCCCAGGTCGATGCAGCCGTTGGCGGCAAGACCGGCGTCAATCATGCCCAGGGCAAGAATCTGATCGGCGCCTTCCACCAGCCCGCCGCCGTGATCGCCGATCTCGATACGCTGCAGACCCTTGACGACCGCGACTATCGGGCCGGCCTGGCCGAAGTGGTCAAGTACGGTGCGATCCGCGACCCGGCCTTCTTCGCCTGGCTCGACGCCAACGCCGAGGCCCTGGCCGCGCGCATGCCCGATGCCCTGCTCGAGGCGGTCTATCAATCGGTCCGCAACAAGGCCGAGGTGGTTGCCGCCGACGAACAGGAAGCCGGCCAGCGCGCCCTGCTCAACTTCGGTCATACCTTCGGCCACGCCCTCGAGACCTTCACCGCCTACACGCGCTACCGCCACGGCGAGGCGGTGGCCATCGGCATGGTCCTGGCCGCCCGCCTGAGCGAAATGCTCGGCCGCTGCCCGCTCGGCAGCTGCGATCGGCTGGAAAAACTGTTGAAGCGCCTGGGCCTGGATACCCGGCTCCCCGAAGACGCCGATCCCGATCGTCTGCTCAACCTGATGCGCCTGGACAAGAAGAACCGGGCCGATCAGATCCGCCTGATTCTTCTGGACGACATCGGCCAGGCCAGCATCACACCCTGCCCGGCCGACGATATCCGCGAGGTGCTGGAGCAGTGACGAGAAATGCAAAATCATTTGCACCATAGAGACACGGAGTTCACAGAGAAAAACCCTTCTGTTTTTTTCTCAGCAACTCCATAGTCTCTGTGGTGATCCGCTTTATAAGCATCTTTTGATGCCCTGGACGATTTAATGACTTCTAATTCTTCAATCAAAGACTCGCTGTTCATGAAAGCGCTGCGGCGCGAAGAGACCGAACGCACGCCGATCTGGATGATGCGACAGGCCGGGCGCTACCTGCCCGAATACCGTGCCACGCGCGCCAGGGCCGGGAGCTTCCTGAAGCTCGCCGGCAATCCGGAGCTGGCCTGCGAAGTCACCCTGCAGCCGATCGAACGCTACGGCTTCGACGCCTCGATCCTGTTCTCTGACATCCTGATTCTGCCGCATGCGATGGGACTGGGGCTGGGCTTCGAGCCAGGCGAAGGCCCCTACTTCGAGCACCCGATCCGCACCCCGGCCGATATCGACAAGCTGCCCACGCCGGATCCGAACGACGACACGGGCTATGTGATGGAAGCCGTGCGCCTGATTCGTCAGAATCTGCCCACCGGAACACCGCTGATCGGTTTCGCCGGCAGTCCCTGGACCGTGGCCACCTACATGATCGAGGGCCGCAGCAGCAAGGATTTCGCGACCGCCAAAGGACTCCTGCTTGGCGAGCCCAAGGCGGCAAACCAGCTGATGAACCATCTCGCCGACACCACAGCCGCCTACCTGATTGCCCAGGTCGAAGCCGGTGCCGACGCCCTGATGATCTTCGATTCCTGGGGCGGCGCCCTGTCGCCAAAGCTCTATCGCGACTATTCCCTGGCCTCCCAGCAGCGCATTGTCGACCAGCTGAAAGCCGCCTGCCCGGACACCCCGGTCATCCTGTTCGGCAAGGGCTGCGGCCAGCACTTGGAGCTGCTTGCCGATACCGGCTGTCAGGGCCTGGGCGTGGACTGGACCATGGACATGGGCGAAGCGCGCCGACGTGTCGGCGACCGCGTCGCCCTCCAGGGCAATCTCGACCCGGCCGTCATGCTCACCAGCCCAGAGATTATCCAGCAGGAAGCCCGCCGCGTGCTGGAGAGCTTCGGCAACGCCCCCGGCCACATCTTCAACCTCGGCCACGGCATCACCCCGGGTGTCGATCCGGAGCACGTGCAGACGCTGGTCGATACAGTAAGAAATCATCGGCCTTAGCGCCGAAGATCAAGGGCAAGTCAACGAATACGAAAAAGGGAGCCGAAGCTCCCTTTTTTGTTTTCAATCATTTCCTTTGCACTCTTGGCAGCTCCGCGTTAAGCGCTCTTGAGCTCACCGAAGATCACTCCAGATCCAGGAAGCTCCGCAGCTGCTCCGAGCGCGTCGGATGGCGCAGTTTTCTCAGTGCCTTGGCTTCGATCTGGCGAAT
>CAYTQT010000027.1:0-37651 GCA_964439915.1 uncultured Wenzhouxiangella sp.
GAGCCGATTCGCGTCGATGACTCCGAGGGTCCGGCCACAGAGCCCAACTAAAAGAAAAGAGTAGAGAAATGAATAAATTACAATTGATTTCGATCGCTGCAGCCCTGGCCACCCTGGCGGGCTGTGCCAGTACGCCCGCAGCCCCTGAGCAAACTCTCGAAGAGCGTTCCCAGACCCGCTGGAATCATATCCTGGCCGACGAATACGAGCAGGCGCTGGCCTTCTACACGCCGGGGTACCGCCAGATCACCACGGTGACCGATTACGCCATCTGGGTCAGGAGCCGTCCAGTCGTCTGGACAGGCGCCGAGGTCAGGGGCTCGGAATGTGAGTCCGAGGACCGCTGTACCGTGACCGTCAATCTGGGCTACCGCGTTCCCGGCGGCCCGACCGGAATCAACCAGCTGCAGATGCAGCGCGACGTCCAGGAGCAGTGGATCCGGCTCGACGGGCAGTGGTTTTTCGCAAAGGACTGATTGCTTTACATCGCCGGGTCAGTTAGCATAGAATTAAGCATGGTTGGATGGACTCGCCGCAAGCGCGTCCGTTCAGCGATGCTTAACACAGAGCCCTGTGTCCAACAACTTTAGGAGTGTTGTAATGAAAAGAAATACCTTGACGACCGCAGTTCTGGCGGGTCTGACGGGCATGGCGGGCATGGTCAGCGTTTCAAACGCTGTCAACGTCAACCCGGATGGCCTCGGTCAGGTACTGATGTATCCCTACTACACCGCACGCGGTGGCAACGACACCTTGATTTCAATTGTCAACACCACCGACCGTGGTAAGGCAGTCAAGATTCGTTTCCTCGAAGCGCTGAACTCACGTGAAGTTCTTGACTTCAACATCTACATGTCTGAGTGGGATGTCTGGGTTGGTGCCGTGACCGCTGATTCCGACGGTGGTGCACTGGTTCGTACCACGGACTCGACCTGCACCACCCCGCTGGTCTTCGATGCCAATCTGCCGTTCGGCGATGTCCTGCCGGGTGGTCGCCTCAATGGTGAAGCCAGTTTCTTGACCTTCCAGTATGCCGGCAGCCGCACCGATGACGGCCCGCAGGGTGAAGAGCGTAATGCGTCAGGTCACATCGAGTTCATCGAGATGGGTGAACTGCTTCCGACCCCGGCGAGCGCTCCGAGCAAGGCGTCAGCAAGCTACGTTCCTTTCGCGGCCAAGCACACCGGCCCTGCCGGCGATCGCAAGCCGAACGACTGCACCTATCTAGTAGATCTGTGGCGCGACCCTGCACTGGGTGCCGGTGATCCGGGCCCGGGTCAGCCGACCCATTGGAATTTTGACCCTGCCTTCGGCTTCAACCGTGTTGACGGCGACGGCGACGTGATCGTTTCCGGTGGTCTGTTCGGTGCGGCCAGCATCATCAACGGCCTTGACGGCGTGATGTTCAGCTACAACGCGACCGCACTGGATGGCTTCTGGGCGAACGACATCGGTAACCACACCAACCCGGGCAGCGTCTTCCCGTCGCTGGCTGGTGGTGGTGAGACCGACAGCAACGTCTTCGTCAACGGTACGCTGGTTCAGGCTTCATGGCCTGGTTCGATCTTCGCGGTCAACGCCACGATCACCTACGATCAGTACATGAACGAGTACAACGTTCAGGCTGGTCTGGGTGCCCGTTCCGAGTGGGTTGTCACCTTCCCGACCAAGCGTTTCCACACTGACGCTGAAGCTCCGATTGGTACGCGTCCGCCGAACGATCCGATTGCACCGTTCACCAACACCTGGCACGACACCCCGGCTGGTCTGAACTTCCCTTGCGAAGCGATGGCCTTCACCGTGTGGGATCGCGAAGAGCTGACCCCGACTCCGGAAACGGGTGGTGTCGAGTTCTCGCCGCGTCCGGACGAGGGCGAGCCGCCGATCTTCGAACTTTGCCGTGAGACGAACGTGATTCGCTTCGCTCAGCCTGCTGCCGGTGCTACCCTGCCTGCCGCAACGGAGATCCTGAGAGAGTCACTTCGTGATGGCGACTTCAGAAAGCTTGGCTACTCCAACTTCGATCTGCCGTCCGGCTTTGACGCAGGCTGGTTCCGCTTCGACTTCGGCGACATCCCGACGGGCGCTTCGATCGCATCAGGCACTGATGCGGCCATCGTTGCCACCGGTGAGCGTGTGTCGGTCGAGCCGGACACCGGAAACCGTGTCATCGGTCTGCCGGCGATCGGCTTCTGGGTGAACACCTTCCAGCAGTCTTCGCTGGCTGATGAGCCGATCCGCAACTACGGCGGTACGTTCAACCACCACGGTAGCCGTAACCTCTTCACCGACACCATCATCATCGACTGATCTGGTTTGAAGTGAAGTCATACCGGGTCGTTACTCACGACCTGAAAAGGGGCCATCTCTGATGGCCCCTTTTTATTGGCGCGGGTCATTTCTGGATCTGTACAAGAAACGGAACTTTTACAATCAGTTTAGGAACAAATGATTTCCCCAGTGCTAAAGTAGCCGGAAGAAATCACCCACGCTCAATGCGAGCGACCCGACCAGGAAATATCAATATGCTTCGTTTGGCATTCTCCATCTCGAAATTAGTGCTTCTTCTTGTGTTTGCGTCTGTGGCCCAGGCCCAGACCGAACGCTTTGTCGTCGTACAGGATGTTCAGCAGAATGTCGCAGACCCCTGCGAGCTGGCCAGTACGGGATCCCTGACCATCAATCCGACCAGCGGTGACATTTCGATCACCGTCGCTGACCTCCAGAGCTGTCTGGGTTCGGCCAATGCGCTCGATGTCAGCGAAATCCTGACCTCACCGACTATCGTGGAGGCAGGAACCTCCGTGACTGTGGTCTGGGCCTCCGTCGGACCCGAGGCAGAGTATTCGTGCTCGGCCACCCCGGGTGGAGGCAATCCACTTCCGGGCTGGGTGGGTACGACCATCGGGCTTCAGGGCCCCACCGCCGTTCCCGTGGCGGTCGAGACGGCTTCGGGTCTGTACGACCTGGGCATCAGCTGCGCCATTCCGGGCGACGTCGAGTCCACGGTGACCCGATCGGCTCAGGTTCAGGTCACTGCGGCGAGTATCAATCCGCCGCCGATGCCGACCCTGACCGTCAACGGGTTTTCCAATTCGACCAGCATCGAACAGGGTGATACCGTCACTGTTCTGTGGTCTTCTCAGAGCGCAACGTCCTGCCAGGCGTCAGGGACTTTCACGGGATGGCCCGGCGCAAAGGCTTTGTCCGGCAACGAGGTCTTCAGTGATACCTCTGCAGTTCCGGTCGGCAGCTACACGATTTCGCTGCGCTGCAGTAACCTCGGCGGGCAGTCCCCTCTGGCTTCCGTTTCATTGAATGTCACCGATCCCGATGATCCACCGCCATCAGAGTGCGCAACTCGACCACTGCTTGGCCAGGGGGCGCTGAACGATTGGGTCAGAAAGACCACAGGCACCAATTCCTGCAGGTGGGGGCCTTTCGGCGCTGACTCGGGAGCCGATTGCCGCTTCTTCGATCAGGTCTGGCCATCTGCCTGGCCCAGCGTGACCGTCAGAAGAGATCTTTTTGTCGATGGAAGCCAGGGGCGTCAGTTCATCGCCATGGAGTTCAATAGCGGAAACATTCCTTTTGACCACGAAGGGCGTCTGACGCAGGAAGTGCCTCAGTTCCCCGCGACTTCAGCCGCCAAGATGTGGTCGATCTCCCAGTGCCCGGGTGACTTCAACAAGGACATTCTTGATGCCGAGATGGGTCCGGGGTGCGTCAGGGAGGACGAGTTCGGCGTGACACAGTCGTTCGATTACGGCGGCCCATCCAGTGAAAACGTCAACGCCATACGACGTTGTGCGCTGCAGCCCAACACCCGGTATTTCCTGAACATCGTTTTCACACAGGACGTCGCTGGAACGCCGCCCGCCGAGATCGAGCCACATCCGACCTGCGTGACAACACGTTGTGGTGTGCCAATCACGCCGTCGTCAATCTACACACCGTAACAGCAGAGACGCTGAAACCCGAGGCGAATGCGCGCTACACTAGCGCGCATTCGCCGTTTTGATTGTGCCAGCCTGTTTTTCGCAGCACCGGTACGGCTTCTCGCGGAAAGAATCCTGTTGCTCCCTTTTTTGAAAAGACAACCGTAATTGCCATGAAAATATTGTTTGCCTGCCTTGCACTGATCTCTTCGGCCGCTCTGCCGCCAGCTGCCGCACAGGACGCCGATCAGGAATCCGTCGTGAACTCCCTGGAAATTCTGGTGCGGTCAACCAAGCTGGCCGAGCAGAATGGCGTCGTGTTGACCACGGCTGACCTGGAAACCTACCTGTCGCGTATTCCGGAAGAACACCAGGGAGGATTCCTTCGCAGCAGAGACCGCATCGGGACAGCGCTTGATAATCTGATCCTGCCCAGGTTGATTGCCGCAGAAGCCAGGAAGTCCGGGCTACTCGACCAGACGGAGATTCAGAACAAGCTCTATCAGGGCGCAATCGTTCTGATCGCTCAGGAGTACATGGATCAGTATTTTCAGGAGCAGGAGCTGGAGGATTACACGGCCCTGGCCAGAGAAATTTACCTGATGGACCCCGAGCGGTTTCAGTCCGACCCGACAGTCAGCTTTACCCACGTCCTGGTCGAGGTCGGTCGTGAGCGAGGCGAATTGGGCGCTATGCGATCCATTTTTTCTGTCTATGAGCAGCTGCAGGCCGGGGAGTCGATCGATGCGGTGGCCATCGAGAAATCCGATGACCCTGCGGTCGAGGACAATCAGGGCCGCTACACCGACGTGGCGCTCGAATCGCTTGATCCTGCCGTTGCGGCGGCGCTTTCGGTCATGAGTCCAGGTGATGTTTCCGAGCCGGTTCGGTCCCAGTTTGGCTGGCATATTCTCCGCCTGGATGACAAGTCCCCCGCACAGGCTCTGGACTGGGAGGAGGCGCGAGATCAGGCGATCGTAGCTGCCAGAACCCAGCATATGGATACGGCACGGGAACGGCTGGTACAGCGGGTTCGGGCCGGCCAGTTGGAGGTCGATGTGCCTGAGCTGCAGCGGTTCCTGGATCAATACGAACTCCAATGGCGTCTGTATTCCGACTCGCCCGAGGATTCTGAAGTACCCCAGGCCCAGTAATCAGGATATTCGGCGCGCTCCTCGCTGACTTCTGAGACTCAGCTCTGTGATCCGGGAGAGCGGACTTTTCGGGCAACTGCTCCGCAGGGAGATCCGGAGTCGATTCATCGGATCGGCGACCGGCTGGATCTGGCTGGTCGTCACGCCGCTTCTCCTGCTGGCCGTCTACGCCTTCGTTTTTGGCGTCATATTCAGGGCACGTGTGCCCGAGGGGTTCGAGCTCCCGTTCTGGGCCTGGCTGGCGGTGGCCCTCTGGCCCTGGCTCGCGTTTTCCGAAGGCCTGCAGCGGGCAGCTGCCTCGATCCAGCAGCATGCGGCATTGATCTCGAAGGTGGCGATTCCTCGCCACCTGCTGGTCAATACCAGCGTCTGCGCGGTATTTGTTCTTCACGCCGTCGGTTTTGTCGTGGTTCTGCTGGTGATCCAGGGCCTGGCGGCCGATATCCAGTGGATTGCATTACCCTATGTGCTGTTGATTCTTGCCGTGTTGTATCTGTTCGCTCTGGGTCTCGGATTCCTGCTGGCGTCCATTCAGGTCTTCGTTCGCGATATGGAACAGCTTCTGCCAACGGCCCTGATGTTCTGGTTCTTCCTGACGCCAATCATCTATCCTGCGGAGTTGCTTCCTGAAGCGGCCCGGGGGCTGTTGATGCTGAATCCGATGACCTGGTGGGTCGAGGAATTGCGGCTGGCCTTGTTCTCGGGCAAGTTTCTCCCCGACCAGACCTTCCTGCTCATGGTCGCGGTTGCAACGGGGTTCCTGTTGTCAGGTCGCGCCGTGTTCAACCGACTCTCGCCGCATTTCGAGGATTTTCTTTGAGTCGACTGCTCCTGAGCCTGCGCCAGGTCGAAAAGACCTACCCGCCGACGGTCAACCCCGGTGAGCGTTTCGGCGCCTTCTGGCAGCTGCTGACTCGGGGACGCAGTCAGGGTGGTACTACTGTGATCAGTGATGTGTCCTTCGATATTCATGCCGGGGAGTCGATGGCCATCATCGGCGGCAATGGCGCTGGAAAATCCACCCTGCTGAAGGTCATCACCGGTGTCCTGGCCCCGAGTTCGGGCAACATCCAGCAATCAGGCACTGTCGCAGCGCTTCTGGAGCTCGGCGCCGGCTTCGATCCGGACTACACCGGCCTCGATAACCTCAAACTGAACGCGGCATTTCTCGGGCTGACGCCAGCCGATGTAGAAAAGAAGCTCGATGACATTCTGGCATTTGCCGACATCGGTGAGTCGATCCACGAGCCGGTCAAGCATTACTCTTCAGGCATGGTGGTGCGCCTTGGTTTCGCCGTCGTGGCCTCGGTGCGCCCCGATCTGTTGATCACCGATGAAGTGCTGGCGGTCGGGGATGAGTCATTCCAGAAAAAATGCATCCGCTGGATCGAGGACTACCTGGAGTCGGGGGGTACGCTCCTGATGGTGTCCCACAACATGTACCAGGTCCAGAAGCTGTGTCGTCATGCCCTGTGGCTGCACGATGGCATGGCGCACGCACAGGGCGATGTCTTCGACGTCACTCAAGCCTATCTGGCCTGGCATGAGCGGCGGGATGCCGAGGATGCGAAGCGCCATCATGGCCACGCCAGCGCCAACCTCTACGGCGTTTCGGAGCTGTCGATCGGCGGCAAGGCAGAGGGAGAGAAGCGCCTGGCCATGGGCGAAGATCTCGACATCACGCTGCGAATGCGGTCCCCCGACGGGCGCGCACCGGTTGCCTTGATTGGTGTGGTGCGCGCTGATGGCACCCCGGTCTACGGTGTCGCCAGCGACCATGAGGACGTGCCGGTTCAGGCCACAGCCGATGGCGAGTTTCAGGTCCGGCTGCGTTTTCCGGCCTTGTCGCTGCTGCCCGGTGGCTACGCCATTCGTGGCCATGCGATGGACCCGGAGGGCTTGAGGATCCACGATACGGCCGAAGTCGAATTTACGGTGCTTGGTCGATCGCGAGAGCTTGGCCTGGTGCGCCTGGAGCACGAATGGCTCAGCTGACCGCGATCGTGGTACCGCTTTTCAACGCGGTCGCCGAAGCCCGGCGCTGTCTGGAGAGCCTCGAAGCCACAGTTTCGGGCCGACAGGCAGTGATCGTGATTGACGATGCGTCGACCGATCCGGGCATCCAGGCGCTGATGGCGAGCCTTCCGACATCCTGGGTGCAGGTGACCAACCGTGAAAACATGGGCTTCGTCGGCACCGCCAATCTTGGCATCTCACTGGCCAGTCCGGCCGATGTCATCCTTCTCAATTCAGACACCCAGGTTTCCTGCGGCTGGCTCGAGGCGATGCTGGACTGTGCCCGTAGAGATGACACGATCGCCTCGGTCACGCCGCTGAGCAACAATGCAGAAATCGCTTCGATCCCGACCTTCTGCAGGAATAATCCCTGGCCTGACGATGTCGACCGCTGGGCCCGGGCCTGCCGCGAGTCCGGCGAGCCTGAGTATCCCCAGGTGCCCACAGGCGTAGGGTTCTGCATGCTGTTGAAACGGGCCTGCCTTGATGCGATCGGTGCATTCGATGAAGCCGCGTTCGGTCGGGGCTACGGTGAAGAAAACGACTGGTGCATGCGGGCATCCCGGGCCGGCTGGCGCCACATCCTCTGCGACTCGGCCTTCGTGGCGCACGCCGGAGGGGCCAGCTTCGGTCCGCTGGGCCTGGCACCCAATGGTGAGGCCATGGAGACACTCCTGACCCGGCACCCGGACTACCTGGATCGGGTTCAGGCCTATATCGCGGCTGATCCCATGGCAGCCCGGCGCCAGACCATCGTGGATCATCATCGCCTGCTCGGTCAGACCGCCTGATCGTTCTCCCGGCAGGGTGCGCTAGAATTTCGAAGTTTGGACGGGCAGAGTCTGACCATGAATGAAACCCCCGAAATGGAGTTCACCGGAGAGCGGTTCACGCCGGAATGCGTGCGTGAGATCGCCTATGAGCACTGGCACCGCTACGCCTGGGCTTCCACCCTTCTTGCGGGGCAACGGGTCCTGGATGCTGCCTGTGGGGAGGGCTATGGCAGCCATCTGCTCAGCTCGCACGCCGCACACGTGATCGGCGTGGATCTGAGCCCCGAAGCCATCACCCACGCACAAGCGCGCTACGCCTCGCAGAGCCTCGAGTTCCACCAGGGCGATGTCACCCGACTCGACCTGGCCGACGACAGCGTGGATGTGGTGGTCTCCTTCGAGACGCTGGAACACCTCGAAGCGCAAGATCAGATGCTTACTGAATTTCGTCGAGTCCTCCGACCCGAGGGTTGTCTGCTGATCTCCTCGCCCGACAGGAAGACCTACAGCGACGAGACGGGCTACCGGAATCCGTACCACGTCAAGGAGCTCTATCGGGACCAGTTCGAGGCCCTGCTGGGTCGACATTTCCCCGCCTATCGCCTGTTCGGGCAGAAGCTGATGTTCGTCTCGGCGCTCTGGGAGATCGGCCGCGGGGGCCGGGCGACCTTTCACACCGAGCACCAGGGCCGCGTCTCGCACGCGCCTGAGCCGAGTGTGGCCCCGATCTACTTCCTGGCGCTGGCGGCCGCAAGTGACGAGGTCCTGCCCGATATTGTCCCCGTTTCGCTCTATTCCGATCAAAACGAGTCGGTGTATCAGCACTACAACGATGAGGTCGCCAGGCATATCCGAGCCGGTCATCTGCTGGCCGAGCGGGATGCGGAAATCGAGCGCCTCAAGGCGCTGCTGGCGCAGGCTGGCTGATGTCCGCGGCCAGCCCGATACCGCAGTTGGAGAAAGGCTTGAAGCCGGCGCTCGAGCGAGTCTGTGTCCTGATCGTCAACTACAACTCGGGCCAGTGGCTGGGCCGTTGCGTGCGTGCACTCAAGGGCAAGGGCAGTCGTGTGCCGCCGATCCGGATTCTCGACAACGGCTCGGTCGATGGCAGTGCCGACCGTCTGCCCGACATGCCGGGCCTCAGTATTACCCGCTCCGAGACCAATCTGGGCTTCGGTCCCGGCATCAACACGCTCGCCCGGGACGTCACGCAGGATTACATGTTGATTCTCAATCCGGACTGTCTGCTGGTCGCCGAATCCCTCGAGCGCCTGATCGAGGAGTTGGATGCCTGGCCGGATGCTGCCCTGGTCTCGGGGCGCATCTTCGACATGAGCGGCAACGAGCAACGCGGGAGCCGACGTCAATTGCCCAGCCCCAAGCGCCTCAGAAACGAAGTGCTCAAGTTTCATTTCAGCAGCGGAGTCGACCTGACCCATCTGCCCGCGCCGGAAACAGCCTGCGAGGTGGAAGCCGTGTCAGGCGCGTGCATGTTGATCCGGCGCAGCCAGTTCAAGGCCCTTGGGGGATTCGACATCGGTTTCCCGATGCATTTCGAAGACCTCGACCTCATGGCAAGGCTGCGAGCTGCCGGCCAGACGATTCGCCTGGTACCGGAGGTGGCTATTTCGCATGCCGGTGGGATCTCGTCGAAGCACCGGCCGCTGCAGGTCGAATTCGACAAGCATCGAGGACTCTGGCGCTATCTGGTCAAACACTGCAGGGCGCAGTGGCCCTGGTGGTCACGACCGCTGTGGGCGACTGCCATTGCCGTGCACTTCGCGTTTGCCCTGCCCGCAGCCTTGCTGCGGCGATGAGCCGATGATCGAGGACAGTGCCGGTCCACCGGTTCTTCTGCTGGGCGCGACCACGGCCTGCGGCCAGGCTCTGATCGACCGGCTTGCCGGGCAGGGGGTGCATATCGCAGCGGTCTCCCGCCAAGCCCCCGATGAGTCCAAACCCCATGTGTTCTGGATGCAGCAGGACCTGGACCATGGCCCCGCCGCTCTCGAAGCGAACGTTCTGATCAGTACCGGGCCCCTGATCCACGCCATTCAGCAGCTTGACCACGGCACGAGGCTCGGCCGCATCGTTGCGATCAGCTCGGCCAGCACCGAGTTCAAGGCACGGTCCAGCGATCCACAGGAGCGCGAGCTGATCGAAGGCCTGATCGAGCAGGAGCAGGTTCTTGACCGGCGATGCAGGGAACGCGGAGTCGCATTGACCCTGTTGAAGCCCACCATGATCTACGGCGGATGGCGCAACGCCAATGTCGGGCGAATCGGCGCGCTTGCAGATCGTCTGCGCTGGCTGCCTTACTGTGGCCGGGGTCTTCGTCATCCCGTGCATGCCGATGACCTGGCAAAACTGATCGTCAGCTGCCTGATTCGCAGCGATTCATCTGCAGGTGCCTGGCTGCTCGGCGGTGGCGAGGTGCTGGCTTACCCCGCCATGCTGGCCCGCATCGCCAGCGCACGTGGCCTCAGGCCGCGCCTGATTCGACTTCCCGCCTGGTTCATGCAGGGGCTGCTCTCAGCCGCACACGCGATCCATCGCCTGGAAGACGTCAAGCCGATCATGTTGCAGCGCCAGGCGATGGACCTTGTGGTCGACGATAGTCCGGCGAGGGAGCGTCTTGCCTGGGACCCCCGTCCGTTCAGACCTTGAGGTGGATCTTTGGCCGAAGTGGCAATGAAAAGCGCCGGGGAGTGATCCCGGCGCTAGTGGCTGTAGGGTACCTGTGGCTGCCTAGAAAATGACTAGCGGCTGCTGCGCTCGCTCGCCATCTCGATAACTTCTTCGGCCGTCCGGCCGTCGAACATCCGATAGAACTCGGGCAGCCCGCCCGGTGGCATCGACTTGAACTGGAGGTATTCCAACGCCGAGTTGAGTTCCTGAAACTGCCTCGACGAGGTGTCTGCTGCGATCAGCTCCAGGCTGTTGGCAAAGGCATCCGGGCTGCTGCCGTCGATGATCATGGTCATGCCGTAGCCATCGGAGGTGAGTTCACCCTCCAGCTTGGGCAGCATGCGGTCCGGGCGCTCCACGATCTGTTCGCTGTCCTCGAAGGGTGCCAGCGGCTCGCGTCGCTGGCGAGGCTCCGGGCGTTCAGCGGCAGGCGCCGGGGATTGAGACTGTTCTGTTGCTGCCTGATCATCGGGTTCAGGCTGTGAGGATTGACAGGCGACCAGCGCACAGGCGCCCAGCAGCAAGGAAAGGATCAAGGCAATGCGTGACATGCTAGAAAGACTCCAAGTTATGTATCCAACGCGGCATTAGAACGCCGCATGCGGTGTGAGTTCCATGGCCCAGCGGCCTGAGCTCCATAGCCCAGCGGCCTGAGCTCCATGACCCGGCGGCCTGAGAGTCAGTGCCAGGCCGCTCAGTCCTTCAACTTCTTGTACTTCAGCCGATGCGGGCCGGCCTGATCGCCGCGGCGCCGTTTCAGGTCGGCCTCGTAGTCCGAGAAGTTGCCCTCGAACCATTCCACGTGGGAATCGCCTTCGAAGGCCAGTACGTGGGTGGCGATCCGGTCCAGGAACCAGCGGTCGTGCGAAATCACCAGCGCACAGCCCGGGAAGGCCAGCAGGCCTTCTTCGAGCGCGCGCAGGGTTTCAACGTCGAGGTCGTTGGTCGGCTCATCGAGGAGCAGGACATTGCCGCCCTGACGCAGTGTCTTGGCCAGATGGACGCGATTGCGTTCACCGCCGGAGAGCTGGCCGACGCGCTTCTGCTGTTCCGAGCCCTTGAAGTTGAAGCGGCTGGCGTAGGCACGCGCCGGGATTCGATAATTGCCGACCACGACTTCTTCGGCCCCGTCGGCGATCTCCTGCCAGACCTGGGCGTCGTCCGACAGGCTGTCGCGACGCTGATCAACGAAGGCCAGCTCGACGGTTTCCCCGACCACGATGCTGCCCTGGTCGGGCTGTTCCTGGCCAGCGATCATTTTGAACAGAGTTGATTTACCGGCGCCGTTGCCGCCGACGATGCCGACGATGGCGCCGGGCGGGATCTTGAAGCTCAGATCCTCGATCAGCAACTGATCGCCAAAGCCCTTGTAGACCCCATTGGCCTCGATGACCTGGTCACCCAGACGGGGGCCGGGTGGAATGTAGATCTGCCGGGTCTCGTTGCGGGTCTGGAATTCCTTCGAATTGAGTTCCTCGAACTGCTTCAGGCGTGCCTTGCTCTTGGCCTGGCGGCCTTTCGGGTTCGAGCGCACCCACTCCAGCTCCGACTTGATCATCTTCTGGCGGGCGTCTTCCTGCTTCTCTTCGACCGCAAGCCGGGCTTCCTTCTGTTCCAGCCAGGACGAGTAGTTGCCCTGAAAGGGAATGCCGTGACCGCGGTCCATTTCCAGAATCCAGCCTGCCACGTTGTCGAGGAAGTAGCGATCATGGGTCACTGCCATCACCGTCCCCGGGAATTTGTCCAGGAAGCGCTCCAGCCAGGCGACCGACTCGGCGTCCAGGTGGTTGGTCGGCTCATCGAGCAGCAGCATGTCGGGCTTGGACAGCAGCAGCCGGCACAGCGCAACGCGCCGGCGCTCGCCGCCAGAGAGCACATTGATCCTGCTGTCCCAGTCCGGCAGGCGCAGGGCATCAGCGGCGACTTCCAGCGTCCGGTCCAGTTCCCAGCCGCCGACCGCATCGATCTTGTCCTGAAGCTCGGCCTGTTCGGCCAGCAGTTCGGTCATCTCATCGTCGTCCATCGGCTCGGCAAAGCGATCGGAGATGGCGTTGAAGCGGTCGAGCAGGCTCTGAACTTCACCGACGCCCTGCATGACGGCCTCGCGGACGCTCATCTCTTCAGGCAGTTCCGGCTCCTGTGGCAGATACCCGATCCGCGTGCCCGGCTGCGGTCGGGCTTCGCCGTCGAACTCCTGGTCCACGCCGGCCATGATGCGAAGCACCGTGGACTTGCCGGCGCCGTTCAGGCCGAGGACGCCGATCTTGGCGCCGGGGAAGAAGGACAGCGAAACGTCCTTGATCAGGGTTCGGTTCGGGGGCACCACCTTGGAGACGCGGTGCATGGTGTAGACGTATTGGCTCATGGCAGGCTGTAATTGAATCGAAGGCTGTTATATGGGGCTGGCATTGTCGCAGCAAAAGGCTGGGCTTGCGCCTGGATTTTCAAATTGCTGTGGCAGAACGGGTATTCTCACGGACGGTAATCTGAACTGAGTTTGTCGAATGAAAATCCTGGTGACCGGTGGTGGCGGATTCCTCGGGCAGGCCATAGTGCATCAGTTGCTCGAAAAAGGGCATGCGGTCCGCGTCCTCAATCGATCCAGCTACCCGGTGCTCGAGGCGCTCGGCGTGGACTGCCAGCAAGGCGATCTGGCCGACGCTCAAGCCGTCGATCGCGCCGTGTCCGGCTGCGATGCCGTGATCCACGTCGCGGCAAAGGCCGGGCCGGGCCTGTATACGCCGGATTTCGAGCGCCCGAATGTGATCGGCACGCGCAACGTGCTCGAGGCCTGCCGCAACCACGGGGTTCGTGCCCTGGTCCACACCTCCTCGCCCAGTGTCGTCCACGGCGGTGGGGACATCGAGGGCGGCGATGAGCGCTTGCCCTATCCAGCGCATTTCCATGCCCCGTACCCCGAAACCAAGGCTCGCGCCGAGCAGATGGTGCTGGCCTCCAACGATCGTGACTTCAGAACCTGCGCGCTGCGACCGCATCTGATCTGGGGGCCGGGCGACAACCAGCTTCTGCCCCGCCTGATCGAGAAGAATCGTGCCGGCCGTCTTCGCCTGCCGGCACCTGACAAGAAGATCGACACGGTCTACATCGACAACGCCGCCGAAGCCCACGTGCTGGCCCTGGAGGATCTGCTCGGCCCGGGCCGGGCCGCAGGGCGGGCCTATTTCATCTCCAACGGCGAGCCCATGGCAACCGGCGAGATCATCGCTGCGCTGCTGGAGGGGGCGGGCGAGGTGCCAAGAATCCGCGCCATCAATCCGCGGCTGGCGATGGCCGTGGCTACTGTCGTCGAAGGGCTGTGGCGCCTGACCCGCCGTCGCAGCGATCCGCCGCTGTCACGCTTCGTTGTCGATCACCTCAGCACGGCCCATTGGTACGACCTCAGTGCGGCCCGGCGTGACCTCGGCTACCGGCCCAGAGTGTCCATCACCGAAGGCCTGAAACGACTGCAGCCGGCCAACTGATTGAGCGCGCAAAAAAAGTATACGAAGAAAGCCCAAAGGTTTACTTGCGCAGAGCCGCAGAGCCGCAGAGAGAAAGATAGGCTGATCATTGATCTCGTTAGTAAGGTCCTTGTTTTTTTAGTTTCTCTGCGCCTTCGCGCCTCTGCGCGAGAATTTCTCTTGCCAGCCTTCCGTTATTGCGGTGTTTGATCAGCGCCGCCGGAGTCGCCCCAGCCATCGCTCGATACCGGTTCGCCTGAGGAGACGCTGGTCGGTCTCGCTCAGGCCCTCATAGCCGCCGTATTTGAGCTTGACCCAGGCGTTCAGATCGGTCTGGCGGATCAGCTTGAACAGGCCGTGGTTGACCGGGTGCCTACCGGGTTTGAGCAGCGTGGCCGTTCCGAAGTCGAGGATGACCGGATCGCCACCGGCCGCCACGAGCAGGTTGGCCTTGCGTTTGAGATCGCCGTGGGCGACGCCGCGCGCGTGCACGGCGCGGATCAGATCGAGCAGCGCGGTGAAGTAGCGGTCCTCGGGCTCGAGGTCTGCCGCGCGCAGCGATCGGCCTTCGATGAATTCCAGGACCAGGCGATCGCCCGGAAACAGACCATGGCAGGCGGGCAGGCCGCGCACACCGCGCAGGCGCTGATAGGCCCGGTACTCGTGGCGCAGGGTCGCCGCGCGCAGGCGCCAGGCCAGCCCGCGCCCCTTGGGCTGCTTGATCGCCAGATCCAGTCCGTCGATCCGGAAGCGCCGAACCTCGCCCTGATTCGACACGCCAAGCAGATCGCCGCGCCCGAAATCCAGATCGGCAACGGCCCGGGAAAGAGAGTCTGAAGTGGACAACATTGTCAGGAACAGTAGGTGCTTGGGCAGTTTCTGGCAGAATGGCGGGTTGGGAGTCTCGAAATCCTCCGGAGCAGGCCCCACTATAGCGAATCCTTGGTTGCTCTTTGCTTCAGGAAATGCATCATGCCGATCTATGAATACCGCTGTACGGCCTGTGGCCACGAGCTCGAAAAGCTCCAGAAAATGTCTGACGCCCCGCTAACCGACTGCCCGGCCTGCGAGCAGTCGACGCTGGTCAAGAAGATTTCTGCTGCCGGTTTTCGACTCAAGGGTGGGGGCTGGTATGAAACCGACTTCAAGAAGGACGGCAAGCGCAATCTGGCCGGCGACGGCGCGGGCAAGGACGCCCCGGATGCCTCGAAGGACGCATCGACCAAGAGCACAAGCGAATCGTCGGGCAGTTCCGCGGCGACCAGCAAGCCGTCGGGTGAGTCCGGTTCAGGCGGAAAGAAGCCTGCTTCGGAGGGCGGCTCCGGTGGTAAATCTTCATCGAACAGCGCGGCCTGAAAGACAGACGCGCCGCGTTTGATCGTTTCCTTCATTTTTTCATCGACCCACAAAGCGGCTGAACATGCGCACTCATCTCTGCGGCAACATCAACGAATCCCTGGCGGGCCAGACCGTCACCCTGTGTGGCTGGGTGGCACGCGCCCGTGACCTCGGCGGTCTGATCTTCATCGGCCTGCGCGATCACGCGGGTGTCCTGCAGGTGATCGTCGAGCCCGACAACATCGATGCGTTCAAGGTCGCCGAGAGCCTGCGCAACGAGTTCGTGGTCCGCGTCACCGGTACGGTTCGCCTGCGCCCCGAAAGTCAGTGGAATCCGGAGATGCCGACGGGCAAGGTCGAGCTGCTGGCCGACGATGTCGAACTGTTGAATGCAGCCGCCCCCTTACCGTTGCTGATGAACGACGACGACGGCGAGGAGGTGCGACTCCGCTACCGCTATCTGGACCTGCGCCGGGATCGCATGCAGAGGAATCTGCGCCTGCGCTCCCGCCTGACCGGTGCCATTCGGCGCTTCCTCGAGGACCATGATTTCCTCGATATGGAAACCCCGATCCTGACCAAGGCCACCCCGGAGGGAGCCCGCGACTATCTGGTGCCCAGCCGCGTTCATCCGGGCAGCTTCTTCGCCCTGCCGCAGTCGCCGCAGATCTTCAAGCAGCTGCTGATGATGAGCGGCATGGATCGCTATTACCAGATCGCTCGCTGCTTTCGCGACGAGGATCTGCGCGCCGATCGTCAGCCGGAATTCACCCAGCTCGACCTGGAGATGGCCTTCGTCGAAGAATCCGACGTCCAGTCGATCGCCGAGGGCATGCTGCGGGCCGTGTTCCGGGATGTACTCGAGATCGAACTGCCCGGGCCCTTTCCCCGCATGAGCTGGGCCGAGGCAATGCAGCGCTTCGGTTCCGACAAGCCGGATCTGCGCATTCCACTCGAGCTGGTCACGATCTGCGATCAGGTGCGCCAGGTCGAGTTCAAGGTCTTCTCGGATCCGGCCAATGACCCCGGCTCGCGCGTGGCCGCGCTGCGGGTACCCGGCGGTGCGGTTCTCAGCCGCAAGCAGATCGATGACTACGCGGCCCTGACCGCGAAGTACGGCGCGCGCGGTCTGGCCTGGATGAAGGTCAATGATCTTGAAGCCGGCCTCGATGGCGTCCAGTCGCCGATCGCCAAGTTCCTCGATGCCGAGGCCGTTGCCGGCATCCTCGAGGTGACCGCTGCCGAGAGCGGCGATCTGCTGTTTTTTGGAGCCGGTGCGAAGCCTACGGTGGCGGCATTCCTGGGGGCGCTGCGGCTGCAGGTCGGGCGCGATTTCGATCTGGTCGAGGCCGGCTGGCGGCCACTGTGGGTGGTCGATTTTCCGATGTTCGAATTCGACGACAACGATCAGCGCTACTACGCACTGCATCATCCGTTCACCGCGCCCTCGACTCCCGATGCCGAGGCGCTGCGGGACGATCCCGGGACAGCCCTGTCGCGCGCCTACGACCTGGTCCTGAACGGCTCCGAGATCGGCGGCGGGTCGATTCGAATCCACGACTCGGCCATCCAGCAGGCGGTCTTCGATCTCCTCGGGATCGACAAGCAGGAAGCGCAGGAGCGCTTCGGTTTTCTCCTCGACGCTCTGCGCTACGGCTGTCCGCCGCACGGTGGTATCGCTTTCGGGATCGACCGGATCGCCGCCCTGATGGCCAGAGAGGACTCGATTCGTGAAGTGATCGCTTTCCCCAAGACCGCCTCGGCGTTGTGCCCGCTGACCAGCGCGCCGGCGCCGGTCGACCAGAGCCAGCTCGACGAGCTGGGGATTGCGCTCAAGCAGTCGGCGACCAGGGACGAATGATCCCATGAGCACACCGCGCCGTACCGCCGTCCTGGTGCACGGGCTCTGGTACGGCGCTGTCAGCCTGAAGCTGTTGGCGCGGCGGCTGGAATCGATGGGTTTCGACTGCCACTGTTTTTCCTATCCGACGGTTCGTCGATCCATCGCCGAAAGCGCCCAGCGGCTGTATCGCTACGCCCGCGGACTCGATGTCGAAACGCTCGACTTCGTCGGCCACAGCCTTGGCGGACTGGTCATCCTGCGTATGCTCGATGAATACGGCGGTCTGCCTGAAGGGCGGGTGGTGCTGCTCGGATCGCCCGTGTCCGGTTCGGCCGTGGCTCGCCGCATGGCCGGGTGGCCGATCGCACGCGGCCTGATCGGGCGTTCGGGCCAGATCCTGAAGTCCGGCTTCGCCCATGCGCCGCCCGGGCGCGAGACCGGCACCCTGGCGGGTACGCAGGGGATGGGGCTGGGACGCGCCATCGAGCGCCTGGAGCGCCCGCACGACGGCACGGTCAGCGTGGCCGAGACCCGGCTGCCCGGCGCCGCCGACCATCTCCAGCTATCGGTCTCCCATACGGGCCTGGTGCTGTCGCCGAAGGTGGCCGTGGCGACAGCCACATTCCTGAGCCAGGGGCGTTTCAACTCGCCCTGATTCAGAGGTTCTCTGGCCGCTGCCTAATTCCACGGATTGCAGCTGTAGCCGGCGATATCGATAAAGCGTTGGCCTTCGAGGACGCCGCTGCCGCCGTTGATCGGCGTAAAGTCGTAGCCCACGAGCAGGTTGTCGCAGTCGATCGGGTCGATAAAGATCGAGCCGACTTCTTCGATTGTGATATCAGACTGCTCGAAGTTGCCCGAGCCGAGGCCGAAGAACTCGCCGCCGGTAAATCGCAGCATACCCAGTTCGATCTGCGGGAAGCCCGGGGCCTCGCCGCCGGTATTCCCGACGAGCCAGATAGGCTGGCCGTTGAGATAGGTAAAAAAGATCGCGAAGATAAAGTTGGTGTCGTCGGACTGCTCACCGACGAGCAGCTGCAGGCCCGTCGAGGGAATGCCGTCGAAGGTGTACTGGCCCGACATGCGCCCATGCAGGATCTGGGTGTCGAACTGGGTCGGATCGATGGACGGGTCATAGGCGGCGATCGGAAACAGCTCGCCCAGCGGCGCGGCCTGCGGTGCGAAGTCGCCCCAGAACAGCTCGACCGTGAATTCGTCGTTGTAGTCATCCGGAAGGAAGAAGGATTCCGGATCGTTGATGGTCGTCGGATTGACGGCCAGCATATAGGTCTGGCCCTCGCCAGTGATGACCTCGCTGGAGGCGCCGGCCGGTCCGATCGCAGGATGCGGGATGAGCTGACCCTCGTGCAGCGGAAAATCGGTGACTCCGGCATCAGCGAAGATGCGTGGCACCATCACGAAGGAATTGCCTGGAAAGTCCACCGCCTGAAGGCGCATCATTACGACCGAGAAGCCCGGGTCATGACAGCCGACCCGCCAGATCGTGACGCGAACCGTCGAGTCCAGGGCCAGGCTGCCGACACTGGGTGCAGCGATATCTTCGTCGAACAGGGTGTTGTCCGCGCTGGCCGGTTCATCCGGCAGGGAGAGGGCGATACAGCCGGGTGGGAAGGGGGAGTTGAGGTCAGTGAGAACGTTGATCTCGCCCTGAGCCCGGGCGGTCAGGCAGAACAGGATGAGAAACAGGGTCGAGGTCGCTCGCATCGTCGTCTTCCAGCTTGAGTCTGTCGATCATTGTAGTCGCTCAGGCTGACCGGACGCTGAACGAAAAGCGATAAGAAATGCGCCGAGGCCGTTGCATTTCTTCACCGAGCCCGAACTTGTCGGTTCCCGCTCTCCCGGTCGGTGGCGGCCGGCCCCATCGGTTAAAATCAGCGCTTGTCGATCAACATACAAGAGTCAGCTCCATGGCAGGTCACAGTAAATGGGCCAATATCCAGCACCGCAAGAAAGCGCAGGACGCCAAGCGCGGTAAGATTTTCACCCGTCTGGTTCGTGAGATCACGGTGGCGGCGCGCGAAGGCGGCGGCGACCCGGATGCCAATCCACGTCTGCGACTGGCCTGGGACAAGGCCAATGCCGCAAACGTTCCGAAAGACAACATCGAGCGCGCGATCAAGAAAGCGACCGGTGATCTGGAAGGCGTGAGCTATGAAGAGCTGCGCTATGAGGGCTACGCGCCCGGCGGTGTGGCGGTGATGGTCGACTGCGTCACCGATAACCGCAATCGCACGGTGGCCGCGGTGCGCCATGCCTTCACCAAGCATGGCGGCAACCTGGGCACCGATGGCTCGGTGGCCTACATGTTCCAGAAGACCGGTGTCATCACCTACGCCCCCGGTACGGACGAGGACCGGGTCATGGAGGCCGCGCTGGAGCTCGGTGCCGAGGACATCATCACCGGCGAGGATGGCAGCATCGAAGTCCTGACCACGCCGGAGAATTATCAGACCGTGCGCGATGGCCTGAAGGCAGCAGGTCTGGAACCGGAGGAGTCGGAGCTCACTCAGCGGGCAGAGACCCTGGTCGAGCTGGACGCCGAGACCGGACGCCAGGTGCTGAAATTTCTCGATGTGCTCGAGGATATCGACGACACCCAGGACGTCTGGTCCAACGCCGACATTCCGTCGGAAGCCTACGAGGACTGATGCGCATTCTCGGTCTGGATCCTGGCTCCCGCATTACCGGCGTCGGGATCATCGAGGGCGAGCGCCTGATCCACGCCGAGTCCCTGCGCCTCGGTGGGGGTCCGATGCCCGAGCGTCTGGGTCAGATCTTTCAGCGCCTGCAGGCGATCATCGCCGAATTCTCTCCCACCGAAGCCGCCATCGAGACCGTGTTCATGAACAAGAACCCGCAGTCGGCCATCAAGCTCGGTCAGGCCCGGGGTGCGGCCATCTGCGCCCTGGTCGGGGGCGGTCTTGCGGTGCACGAGTACGCGCCGCGTGAGATCAAGCAGGCCCTGGTCGGGCGCGGCGGCGCGGCCAAGGAACAGGTTCAGCACATGACCCGCATGCTTCTGAGGACGCAGGCAGACTACGGCGAAGACGCCTTCGACGCTCTGGCCATCGCGCTGTGCCATCACCACACGCGCCAGACCAATGCCCGCCTGCCTGCCGGCGTGGTGCTGCGATGATCGTCCAGCTCAGCGGCAGGGTCCTGGAGCGACAGCCGCCGCAGGTGGTGGTCGAGGTCGCAGGCGTCGGCTACGAGGTCGAATGCCCGTTGAGCGCGTTCGACCAGCTTCCGGCCGTCGGTGAGTCGGTGACCCTGCTGACCCAGCTGATCGTGCGCGAGGACGCTCACACACTTTATGGCTTCATGCGCCGATCCGATCGGGCGCTTTTCCGTGAGCTGCTCAAGGTCTCCGGCGTCGGACCGCGCCTGGCCCTGGCCATCCTGTCGGGGGTCAGCAGCGATGATTTCTCGATCATGGTCGAGGCGGGTGATTCACAGGCGCTGACCCGACTGCCCGGGATCGGCAAGAAGACCGCCGAGCGACTGATCCTCGAGATGCGCGGTCGCCTGCCCGAGCAGGAGCGTGTCGCTGGCGAGAGCCCATCGTCGGATGCAGGGGCTGAAGCACGTGCCGCTCTGACGGCGCTCGGCTATTCGCCTGCCGAGGCGCTGAAGATGGTGCGCCAGGTAGCCGAACCCGATCAGACCGCCGAGCAGCTCATTCGCGCGGCCCTCAAGCAGAAGATGAGCGGGTGATGCCAGATGGATGAATCCCGACTGATCAGCGCCGAAGACCAGCCCGATGAGGTCCGCATCGACGCCAGCCTGCGCCCGGCGCGCATGGCTGAATACATCGGCCAGCCGAAGATGAAAGAGCGTCTTTCGATCTACCTGGAATCAGCGTGCAAGCGCCATGAAGCGCTGGACCATGTGCTGATCTTCGGCCCGCCGGGACTGGGCAAGACCACGCTGGCCCACGTGATCGCGGCCGAAATGGGCACCCAGCTTCGCCAGACCTCCGGCCCGGTCCTCGAGCGCGCCGGCGATCTGGCCGCGATGCTGACCAACCTCGAGCCGGGCGACGTCCTGTTCGTCGACGAGATCCATCGCCTGAGTCCGGTGGTCGAGGAAGTGCTCTATCCGGCGATGGAGGACTACCGCATCGACATCATCATCGGCGAGGGCCCTGCGGCCCGCTCGATTCAGCTCGATCTGCCCCGATTCACGCTGGTTGGCGCCACCACCCGCGCAGGCTTGCTGACTTCCCCACTGCGCGATCGCTTCGGCATCGTCGAGCGCCTGGAGTTCTATGACAGCAAGGACCTGGCCCGCATCATCGAGCGCTCGGCGGGCATTCTCGACATCGAGACCGACTCCGAGGGGGCGGCCGAAATTGCCCGCCGCGCCCGCGGCACGCCCCGGATTGCCAATCGCCTGCTGCGCCGGGTGCGCGATTTTGCCCAGGTCCGCTCCGACGGTCGGATTTCTGCAGCCACCGCGGCCGATGCGCTGGAGATGATGCAGGTCGACCGACGCGGTTTCGATACCATGGACCGGCGTCTGCTCAGCGTACTGATCGAGCACTTCAACGGCGGACCTGTCGGTGTCGAGAGCCTGGCCGCATCGCTGTCGGAGGAGCGCGGCACGATCGAGGATGTGATCGAGCCGTTCCTGATCCAGGAGGGTTATCTCGTGCGCACGGCACGCGGAAGGATGGCGACGTCGAGGGCCTGGCAGCACTTCGGTCTGAGCCCGCCGGCGGGTTCGGCCACCGAGGACTTGTTCAGCTCGGCGTCAAGGTCGACCCGTGACCCGGACTGACGCCGTGGCGAGCCTGCGTTATCGAGTCTACTGGGAGGACACGGATGCCGGCGGCGTGGTCTATCACGCGCGCTATCTGCACTTTTTCGAGCGCGCCCGCTCCGACTGGCTGCGCGGGCTCGGCTTCCCTCAGCAGACCCTGAAGACGCAGGCCCGGCGGGTCTTCGCCGTGACCCGCATGGACACCCGATTTCTGGCGCCCGCCCGGCTGGAAGATGAACTTGCGGTCTCGGTTCACGTCGAAAGACTTCGAGCAGTCTCCGTGATGTTCCGCCAGACCGCCCATCGTGTCGCAGACGGCGAGCTTCTGGCCACCGCCGAGGTACATGCGGCCTGCCTGAATTCGGATACGTTCAAGCCGGCTCGACCGCCGGACGACATGATGGCCGCCATCGAACGTTATCAGCAGCAACAGGCCATCTGAAATCAGCCCATGCAACAGGACTCTTGAAGAATGAATTCGAACGAGCTGGAAATCTGGCACTTGATCATGGAGGCCAGCCTGCTGGTACAGGCCGTGATGGCCGTGCTGGTGCTGGCCTCGCTGGCCTCCTGGATGGTCATTTTCCGCAAACGCCAGATGTATTCCAGGGCCGAGAAGCGCGCGCGCGAGTTCGAGGAAAAGTTCTGGTCCGGGGCCGATCTGAACAAGCTCTATGACTCGGTTGCTTCCAATCGGGCCGGTCGCGAGGGCGCCGAGGCCCTTTTCGAGGCCGGCTTTCGGGAGTTCTCCCGACTGCGCGACGAACGGCACCTGAATCCGGACACGCTGGTCAACGGGGCGCAGCGGGCCATGCGCGTGGCGCTGAATCGCGAGGTCGACCGGCTCGAGCATCATCTCGGATTTCTCGCCACGGTCGGTTCGGTCAGCCCCTACATCGGTCTGTTCGGTACGGTCTGGGGCATCATGAATTCCTTTCGTGGTCTGGCCGGTGCACAGTCGGCCACCATCGCGATGGTGGCACCGGGCATCTCCGAGGCGCTGATCGCCACCGCGATCGGCCTGTTCGCTGCAATCCCGGCGGTCATTGCCTTCAACAAGTTTTCCGGACAGCTCGAACGCCTCGAGTCGCGCTACGACAATTTCAAGGAAGAATTCGCCGCCATTCTCCATCGCCAGGCGCGTCGTCTCCAGGCCGAAGGCTAGGAGACGATCGCATGAGTGAGCAATACATTCGACGCCGGCGCAGACGCATGTCGGAAATCAACGTCGTGCCCTACATCGACGTGATGCTGGTGCTCCTGGTGATCTTCATGATTACCGCTCCGCTGATGAATCTGGGCGTGGAGATCGAGCTGCCCACCGGCAATGCCGAGCCGATGGAGGACCAGGGCGATCCGCTGATGGTCACGGTCACGGCCAGCGGTGATTTCTATCTCGATACCGGAGATCAGCCGCAGTTGATCGACGGCGAGACGCTGGTGGCCACAGTCTCGGCGATTGCAGCGCGCAACCCGGATCTGCAGGTGCTGGTCGGCGGTGATCGTCAGACCAGCTATCAGTACATCTACCAGGCAATGGTCTATCTGCAGCAGGCTGGCGTGGCTTCGGTCGGGCTGGTCGGTGATCCGGAAGAGGAATGATGCCGAAATCCGGCCCGGCGTCGATGACGGTCTCCCTCACCGAAGGCTGGCGGCCACTGCCGGCACGGTGGCGCTGAATGTCGCAGCGCAGTCAAGCCTTCAAGGACAGCCTGACGGCTTTTGCGCTGGCCCTGGCCGTCCACGCTCTGGTCGGCCTCTTTCTGTTGGTCGGCACCTGGGACTGGGAGCCGTTCCAGGCCCAGCAGGTGCCGGTTCGAGTGACTCTGGTGGATCAGGCCCCGGGCGCTCGCGCCGAGGCCGAGCGGCAGGCGCAGGCCGAGGAGGAGGCGCAACGTCTGGCCGTGCAGCGTGAGGAACAGGCGCAACGTCAGCGTGAAGCCGACGCCCGCGCCGAGCGTGAGCGTGAGGAGCAGGAGCGTGAGGCGCAGGAACGCCGGGAGGCCGAACGTGAACGCCGGTCCCGCGAGCTCGAGCAGCAGCGGGCGGCGCAGGCCGAGCGCGAGCGGATCGCCGAACTGCAGCGACAGCGTGAGCTCGAGCGTCAGCGCCTCGAAGATGAGCGACGCCGCGAGGAAGAGGAGCGGCTGCGCGAGCTGGCCGAGCTGCGCCAGCAGCGCGAGCAGGCCGAGCTTGATCGCCAGGAACAGGAGCGTCGGCTGCAGGAATTGGCCGAGCGGCGTGCCGCCGAAGAGGCCGAGCGCGAGGCCGCCGAACAGGCTGAGCGTCTGAGGCTGGCCAACGAGCAGGCCGCCGCCGATGCGCGGCGGGCCACGCTGAGCGAAGAGTATGTCGCGACCATCCGTGAGCTGGTTCGTCGCAACTGGAACCGACCGCCCACCACCCGGCCGGGGGTGGTCTGTCGAATTCGCGTGGTCCAGATCCCCGGCGGGGAAATAATCGGTGCAGAAATTGTCTCACCCTGCAACGCCGACGCCGCCACTCGCCGCTCGATTACCGCCGCCGTGCTGCGGGTGGCCTTTTTGCCCTACCAGGGCTATGAACCTGTCTTCGCAAGGGAGATCGATTTTGACTTTATCTACGATGGCTGAGCGCTCTATCCGCAAAGTGTTTCTCTCGCTGCTGTTCCTGGGCCTGCTGGTTCCCGGGCTGGCGCTGGCCCAGCTTCGCATCGAGATCGTCGACGGCATCGAAGGCGCCATGCCGATCGCGATCGCGCCCTTTGCCTGGCGTTCGAGTGAGTCCGAGCCGGCAACCACGGTCTCGAACATCATCAGCGCGAATCTGGCGCGCTCCGGCCTGTTCGAGCCGATGGCCGAGGCCGGAATGATCGATCGTCCCGTCCAGCCGGCCGAGGTTCAGTTCGGTACCTGGCGCCTGCTCAAGGTCGATCACCTGGTGATCGGGCAGGTGCGCGATGCCGCCGACGGCTTCGGCTACGAGATCGAGTACCACCTGCTCGACGTGCTGACCGGGCGAATCCTGCTGTCGCAGGCGATGGGCGTGGGCCCTGGTGACCTGCGCTTCGGTGCGCACCGGGTGTCGGATGCGATCTACCAGGCCCTGCTCGGCGTGCCGGGGGCGTTCGCGACGCGGATTGCCTACGTGGTCGCCAGCGGCGAGGACAGTGGTGACCCGCTCTACGAGCTGGTCGTCGCCGATGCCGATGGTTTCAACGAGCAGGCCGTCGTGCGCAACGCCCAACCCATCCTGTCACCGACCTGGTCGCCGGATGCGCGCAGGCTGGCCTATGTGTCGTTTGCGACGGGGCGTTCGAACATCATCATCCAGGACCTCTACACCGGCCAGAACGAGGTGGTCAGTTCCGAGCCCGGAATCAATGGTGCGCCGGCCTTTTCTCCCGATGGACGCTATCTGGCGGCCAGCCTGTCCCGCAGCGGCAGCCCGAACATCTGGCTGCTCGATCTGGAGGGTCAGCAGCGTCCGCGCCAGTTGACCCGCCACTGGTCGATCAATACCGAACCGGTGTTCTCTGCCGACGGACGGGACGTGCTGTTCACGTCAGACCGGGCCGGCCGACCTCAGATCTATCGCATCGGGATCGACGGTGGCGAGGCCGAGCGTCTGACCTTCGAAGGACGCTACAACGCGCATGCCTCGCTGGGACCGGACGACCGCATGATGGCGGTGATTTACAGCGAGGGCGATGAGGACTACAGGATTGCCGTGCATGATCGCGAAACCGGCCGATTAAGTGTATTATCTGACGGTCGGCTGGATGAGTCGCCAAGTTTCGCCCCCAATGGCAGCATGGTTCTGTATGCCGCCCGACAAGGGGGGCGCGGTGTGCTTGCCGCAGCGTCTGCTGATGGACGGGTTCGCCAGCGCCTGGTGACAGGCGCGGGAGATGTCCGCGAACCGGCCTGGTCGCCGATTGTGACCACCGGCGTTTCGAGAAGCGCCCCGACCGGCGACAGATGACATTCATCGGACACGATTTAAACGATACTGATCAATAAAGTCTTGCCCCAACCATTGTTTCCAACCAGCTCAATCGACACCTGAAAGAAATCGGGAGGTTTCATGAACACTGCACTGCGTTTGATTGCCATCGTGATGCTGGCGGCCCTGCTGTCTGCTTGCGCCCGGCAAACCACCCCGGAGCCCGAGCCGCCGGTCGCCGAACCGCCGACCGAACAGCCGGAGCCGCCTGTCACCGACCGTCTGGATCCGCGTGACTTTACCGACGTTCGCAATCTGGATAATCCGGACAGTCTGCTGAGCCAGAGAGTGGTCTATTTCGAATTCGATCGCTCCAATATTCGCGCTCAGTTCCGTCCGATCATCGAAGCCCATGCGGCCTATGTCCGAGCCAATCCATCGGCCCGCGTGATCCTCGAAGGTCATGCTGACGAGCGCGGCTCGCGTGAGTACAACCTGGCGCTGGGCGAGCGCCGCGGCAACGCCGTGGAAGAAGCCATGGAAGCCGGCCGGGTCGACTCCAGCCAGCTCGAAGTGGTCAGCTATGGCGAAGAGCGCCCGGTGTGCCGCAACAGCGATGACGATTGCTGGCAGCGAAACCGCCGCGTGGAGATCGTCTACACCGCGCGCTGATGATGAAGACGCAGGGAGTGATTCAAGTAGTGATAGCGGCCGCACTTGCGGCCGCTATTGTCTCGCCTGCCCGAGGGCAGGACACGAGCCAGCTCGTCTATCAGGTTCAGGATCTGCTCGAAGAGGTGCGCGAGCTACGGGGGCTGGTCGAGGCCCAGGAGCGGGAGATCGAGAATCTCCAGCGCCGCCAGCGCGATCAGTATCTTGATCTCGATCAGCGCCTCCAGACGTTGTCTTCCCAGCCGATCGACGGGCGAGAAGCGATGAGCCGTCCAGCCGTTCCGGATCAGGGCAGCGAATCACCTATGGTGGCTCAGGGAGTCCCGCCCAGTGCCGATGTGCCGGAAGTGCGTTCCCCGATCGATGCCCGGGCCGAGGTGACCCCGCTTGCATCACCTGCCGTGCGCGATGCACGTGACCTCGAAACACCGGGTGAGGCCGAACAGCAGGCCTATGATGAGGCCTTTGCTGCCCTGCGAGCGACGCGCTATGCCGATGCCGCCGAGGGCTTTGCCGCCTTCCTCGAGCGCTGGCCCGACTCGGCCTATGCGCCCAACGCGCAGTACTGGATGGCCGAAACCTATTACGTGACGCGCGATTTTCGAACAGCCCTCGACCTCTTCGATGAGCTGCTCGCACGCTACCCGGGTAGCAGCAAGGAGGGTGATGCCCTGCTCAAGATCGGATTCAGCCACTTCGAGCTGCAGCAGTGGAACGAAGCACGCGCCGCGCTGGAGCAGGTGCGCAGCGAATTCCCGAATACCACGCTGTCCAGACTGGCTGAGGGCCGACTGCGCGACATGCGACTGGCCGGCCACTTCTGACAGCAGACGGGTCGGGCCCGATTGCCGTGACGATTGTTGCGGCAAGCGTCGGAACCCTAGCGGGCCGCCCCACCGCCTTCCTCACGATTTCGACCTGACGAGCTCATCCACGATTCCATGGCCACGCCCCTATCCTCCATGCAGTCGCCGGAAAGCCCGCATGCCCGGGGCTTGAAGATCACCGAAATCTTCACCTCGATTCAGGGGGAATCGGACCTCGTCGGCTGGCCGACGGTCTTTGTCCGCCTGACCGGCTGTCCGCTGCGCTGTCGCTGGTGCGACACACCGTATTCCTTTCAGGGGGGCGAATGGATGGAAATCAGCGCCATCGTCGACAGGGTCTGCGAGGTCGGCGTCGGTCATGTCTGCGTCACGGGCGGTGAGCCGCTGTCGCAGAAGCGTTGCCTCGATCTTCTGAGTGCCCTGTGTGAAGCCGGGCTGACAGTATCGCTGGAAACCAGCGGCGCTCTGTCGGTCGCCGATGTCGATCCGCGGGTCATCAAGGTCATGGATCTCAAGGCGCCCGGATCCGAAGAGACCGAGCGCAATGACTGGGACAATCTCGAGTTCCTCCAGCCCCACGATCAGATCAAGATCGTGATCGCCGATCGGGATGATTTTGATTGGGCCCTGGCCCGCGTTCGCGAGCACGGTCTGGATCGCTGGCAGATCCTGTTCTCGCCGGTGTGGGGGGAGTTGCACCCCAGGACGCTGGCCGAGTGGATCCTGGCTGAACGAGCACCGGTCCGCCTGCAGCTTCAGACGCATAAGTATCTGTGGGGCGAGGCGCCGGGCCATTAGCGCAAGCCGAACCCTCGACACCTTGCGCTGAAGGCGCGAGGTCCGAATTTCTCTTGACAGTAGGGGTAGTAAGAAGCATGGCGCTGAACACCGTTGTCTTTCCCGTTGCGGGTCTCGGAACCCGTTTTCTTCCGGCCACCAAGACTGTGCCCAAGGAAATGCTGCCGGTGGTCGATCGGCCCCTGATTCAGTATGCGGTTGAAGAGGCGCTGGCGGCCGGCGCACGTCGCCTGGTCTTCGTCACCGGACGCACCAAGGGTGCGATCGCAGACTACTTCGACAAGGCCTATGAGCTGGAAACCGAGCTCGAACGGCGCGGCAAGCAGGAGACACTCGATATGCTGGGAGATCTGATGCCCTCCGATGCCGAGTGTCTGTATATCCGCCAGCCCGAAGCCCTGGGACTGGGGCATGCGATTCTGTGCGCCCGTTCCCTGGTGCCGGATGAGGAGTTCGGAATCATTCTTCCCGATGATCTGATCCATCATCCCGACGATCCGGTGATGGCGCAGCTCGCCCGCCATCAGCGAGCAACCGGCGCATCGGTGATCAGTGTCGAGGCGGTGCCGCGCGAACGAACCCGCGCCTATGGAGTGGTGGATGTAGCCGAAATGGCCGGTCGGGCCGGCCGCCTGCGCGGGATCGTCGAAAAGCCCGAGCCCGATCAGGCGCCCTCGAATCTGGCCGTTGTCGGCCGCTACGTGCTGAGTTCGAAAATCTTCGAGCTGCTCGCCCACACCCGGCCTGATCACCGGGGCGAGATCCAGTTGACCGACGCGATCGCCGAGTTGCTCAAGCGCGAAGCCGTGGATGCCTATCAGTTCGAGGGTCGTCACTTCGACTGCGGCAACAAGCTCGGCTTCCTGCAGGCCACGGTGCACTTCGGCCGTCGCCACCCGGAGATCGGAACGGCCTTTTCGGACTGGCTGGAATCGGCTCAGGACTGAGCGTTCAGCGCCTTTTTTCTGCTCTGAAAACCGGTTAGACTGGCCGGCTGTTCAATCAATCGAAAAGCAAAAAGATGAGCATGAATGAGATGCTGGCGCAGGTGCGCCAGGCCGTCGCCGAGGCTGGATCGGCAATCCTCGAGATCTATGCCGACCCGGCACGCTTCGAGACCGAATTGAAGAACGACGACAGTCCGCTGACCGCAGCCGACAAGGCCGCCAACGAGATCCTGGTCAGGGCGCTTGAGTCACTGACACCCGACATTCCCGTGCTGTCCGAGGAAAGCGCGCAGGCCCCCTGGGCGACCCGCAGGCATTGGGATCGTTGCTGGGTGGTGGATCCGCTCGACGGCACCAAGGAGTTTCTCAAGCGCAATGACGAGTTCACCGTCAACGTCGCGCTGGTCGAGCAGCACCGCCCGGTGCTCGGCGTGGTCTATGCACCGGCGCTGGACCGCTGGTTCTTCGCTGCCCGTGGCCAGGGTGCCTGGCGCCAGGACGGCGGGCGCGACCCGGTCGCCATCCACGTCGGCGAGAAGATTGCTGATCGGCCCTGGCAGGTCGTGGGTTCGCGCTCGCACAACACGCCTGCGGTCGATGCATTCGTCGAGCGCCTGGGTGATGCCGAGATGGTCGCCATGGGCAGTTCACTGAAGCTGTGTCTGGTGGCCGATGGGTCTGCCGATGTCTATCCGCGCCTGGGCCCGACCAGCGAATGGGATACCTGTGCGGCTCAGGCGGTGGTCGAGGAAGCCGGTGGCCAGGTGCTTGATGCCGAGTCTGGCCAGCCCCTGACCTACAATGCGCGCGAGTCCCTGCTCAATCCGCATTTCATTGTCTGCGCGAGGCCCGATCCGGGCTGGTTCCGCAAAGCAGCCTGATGGCATCGTCCGTCCGGTAGAATACGCCCGCTGCCACTTCCCTTTGGATCTCCGATGACCGTTGTTCAGAACGCTGACGGTGGCTCGCGCCTGAGCCACCTGGAAATGCTCGAGGCCGAAGCCATCCACATCATTCGTGAAGTGGCGGCCACGGCCGAGAATCCCGTCATGCTCTATTCGGTCGGCAAGGACTCCGGCGTCATGCTGCATCTGGCGCGCAAGGCCTTCTATCCGAGTCCGCCGCCGTTCCCGCTCCTGCATGTCGATACCACCTGGAAATTCCGGGCGATGTACGAATTTCGTGACTGGATTGCGAAGGACATGGGCATGGAGCTGATCGTGCACATCAATCAGGAGGGGGTGGCTCAGGAGGTCGGTCCGTTCTCGCACGGCTCGAAGGTCCACATCGACATCATGAAGACCCAGGCCCTGAAGCAGGCCCTTAGCCACTACGGTTTCGATGCGGCCTTCGGCGGTGCTCGCCGGGACGAGGAGCGATCGCGTGCCAAGGAGCGGGTCTTTTCCTTCCGCGATCGCAATCATGGCTGGGACCCGAAGAACCAGCGCCCGGAGCTGTGGAACCTGTACAACGGTCGGGTTCACAAGGGCGAATCGATCCGGGTCTTCCCGCTGTCGAACTGGACCGAGCTCGATATCTGGCAGTACATCCATGCCGAGGACATCCCGATGGTCCCGCTGTACTTCGCCGCCGAACGGCCGGTGATCGAGCGTGACGGCATCCTGATGGTCGTCGATGATGCCTCCCGTCTGCCGGACGATCTCGACCAGGAACCGAGCATGCGGACCGTCCGGTTCCGTACCCTGGGCTGCTGGCCGCTGACCGGCGCCGTCGAATCCAGCGCGACCAGCCTGCTCGATGTGATTGAAGAGACGTTGAAGGTCAAGAACTCCGAGCGACAGGGACGCTCGATCGATCGAGACCCCGGTGCCTCGATGGAAGAAAAGAAACGCCAGGGGTATTTCTGACAATGGATATCGAAACCCTGCTCAAGCAGCATGCTGACAAGGATCTGCTCAGATTCATTACCTGCGGTTCGGTCGATGACGGAAAATCGACCCTGATCGGGCGCCTGCTGATGGAGTCCAAGCAGGTCTATGAGGACCAGCTCTCGGCGGTCAGACGCGATTCGAAAAAGTGGGGCACCCAGGGCGAGGAGGCTGATCTGGCTCTGCTCGTCGATGGCCTGCAGTCCGAGCGCGAACAGGGCATCACGATCGATGTGGCCTATCGCTATTTCTCCACCCCGAAACGCAAGTTCATCATTGCCGATACGCCCGGACACGAGCAGTACACGCGAAATATGGCGACCGGTGCTTCCACGGCGGACGCTGCCGTCATCCTCGTCGATGCGCGCGCCGGCCTGCAGACCCAGACGCGCCGCCACTCCTTCATTGTGTCTCTGCTCGGCATCGAGCAGGTCATTGTTGCCGTCAACAAGATGGACCTGGTCGACCATAGCCAGGAGCGATTCGAATCGATCGTGGCCGACTACCGGGCCTTCGCCAATAAGCTGGGCCTCAGCCACATCCACTGTCTGCCGGTCGTGGCGCTCGACGGCGACAACGTTCTCGAGCGCTCGTCGCGCCTGGGCTGGTTCGATGGCCCGACCCTGATCGAGTTGCTCGAAACGATTCCGGTCCATGACGAGTCGGCCAGCCGGGACTTTCGTTTTCCGGTTCAGTACGTCAACCGTCAGAGTGCGAATTTCCGCGGGTTTTCGGGCACGGTGTCCAGTGGACAGATTGCCGTCGGCGATACGATCATGGTGATGCCGTCGGGACGCCAGAGCCGGATCGAGCGGATCGTCTGTTTCGATGGCGACCGTGACCGTACACACGCCGGCCAGGCCGTGACGTTTACTCTCGAAGACGAGATCGACATCAGCCGCGGTGACATGCTGGTTCGGCCGGAGGCCAAGCCGCGTATTGCAGAAGGTCTGGACGCTCGAATGGTCTGGATGAACGACGCGTCCCTGAATCCCGGTCGTCAGTATGATCTTCGCTTTGCTACGTCCACCCTCTCGGCGACGCCGGAAAGCATCCATCATCAGATCGACGTCAACACCCTTGAGCACCACCACGTCGATCAGCTGGGGCTGAACGATATCGGACTGGTCCGCTGGCGACTGAGCAAGCCCTGTGCCTTCGACGCTTACAGCGAACACCGCCAGACCGGGTCCTTTGCCGTGATTGATCGGATCAGCAACCTGACCATGGGCGCGGGCATGATCGTGCGCCCGGTCACCGACACCCTGAGCGACAAATCATCGAATGTTGTCTGGCATGAACACCGGATTGCCAAGACCCAGCGAGCCGGGCAGAAGTCCCAGCGACCGGCGGTGCTCTGGTTCACCGGTTTGTCCGGGGCGGGCAAGTCCTCGGTCGCCAATGCCCTCGAGATGGCGCTGTTCCAGCGCGGACATCATTCCTATCTGCTCGATGGCGACAACGTCCGCCATGGGCTCAACCGCGATCTGGGCTTCACCGATGAAGACCGGGTCGAGAACATTCGCCGGATCGGCGAGGTGGCCCGACTGATGTCTGACGCCGGCCTGGTGGTTCTGAGCGCCTTCATCTCGCCTTTCCGTGCCGACCGGGACATGGTCCGCGAGCTGATGGAGCCGGGCGAGTTCATCGAAATCTACGTCCATGCCAGCCTCGAGACCTGCGAGGGCCGCGATCCCAAGGGGCTCTATGCTCGCGCTCGAGCCGGGGCGATCAAGCACTTCACCGGTATCGATTCACCGTATGAAGCCCCGGAACATCCAGAGCTGATTCTGGATACCGAAAGATTCTCGATCGAGGAGAGCGTGGATGAGTTGATCGACTATCTGCGCCAGCGCCAGATTCTCGTCTGAGACCTGATCAGTCTGATTCCGGGTCGTCGGATCGGGTCTCCGATGCCCGGGCGCGGCGCCGACATTCCTGCGCGCTGATCTCGGGGCGCCCACCGCTGGAGCTGATGCAGGAGCACTGTCCCGTGTCCACCGATTCGGCGCAGAAAATGCGATTCGGCGGGTCACGCTGAAAGACCCGTGGAAGTTCGACCTGGGGTCGACCCGAGGCATCCAGCCAGCTCTCAGGAAGCGGTCGATCCAGGGCCAGCCAGGCGCCCAGCCCCCCAGCCACCAGCACCATCAGGGTGATGGCCAGGGGTCTTTTCCACAAGGGGCGGTTATCGATCATACCCGGCAGTATAGCCAATCGTTCATCGCGACCACCATTCTGCCGTGACCGGCCTTCGGAGCCAGGGCGTGGTCCTCAGTCGTCGAGCGTGAAGTCCCCGGCAATCACCGTACTCAAGCCGGCCGGATCGAGGTGCCGGCGGACGGCGGCGTTGATCTCCTCGCGGCTTACCGCCTCGATGGCCTGTTCGAACTCTGTCTGGTAATGAATGCTGCGTCCCAGATAAAGCCCGTTCGAGAGCAGGGTCACCAGGCCGGCATCGCTGGCACGGCGCAGTTCGAGCTGGCGTAGAAATCCGGTTCGGCCTGCCTCGACCTCTTCAGGCGTGAATCCTTCATCAACAAGCTTGCGCATTTCTTCATCGAAGACTGCGAGCAGGCGCTCCCGGTTTTCCGGCGCGAAGGCAGCAAAAGCGAAGAAGCTGGCGTCGGTATCGATCGGTCCGATGCCGAATCCACCCGAAACGCTGTAGCTCAGACCTTCCTGGTCGCGGATGCGCCGGGACAGGCGTGAGTTCAGAAAGCCCCCGCCGATCAGATGGCTGGCCAGGGTCAGGGCCGGTGCATCGGGATGCTCGTCGTTCATTTCGAACGGGAAGCGGGCCAGCATGACGGCATTGGCCTTGTCGTCGAGCTGCTGTTCGAGCAGCACGGGGTCCGGCGCCGGGGGGACGCTGTCGATGCGCTCGAAAGCGACCGGTGATTCCCAGTCGCCGAAACGGGACTCGAGCACCTCGCGCAGCGCCTGCGGGTCGAAATCACCGACGAATGTCAGGGTGGCCTGCGAACCCAGGCCGTAGTGGCCGGCGTGGTAGGTGGCCAGATCGCTGGCTGTGATGGCCTCCAGGCGCGCGCGTGCCTGGCCGAAATCGGTGACGTAGGCGGGATGTTCGACCGGGACTTCCTGCAGATGACGGCTCAGAGAACGACTGGCGACCGCACCTGGATCGTCGCTGGCCTGATCGATCGAGGCCAGGGACTGGCGAATCAGCTCATCGAGCTCGGATGGGTCGAAGCGAGGTTGCTTGAGGAGTGATTCGAGCAGGGCCAGCAGCTCGTCGAGCTGGTTGCGCCGGCTCGAGATGGCGGCGGCCACCAGTCCGTCGTTCCGACCGCTGATCGACAGCGAGGACTGCAAGTCATTGATCCGGTCTTCGATGGCCTGGCGATCGAGCGACTCGGTGCCGCGCATCAACATCGATGCGCTCAGCGATGGAATCGGCGCTTTGCCGCTCAGGGTCTCGAGGGAACCCATCCGCAGGACCAGGCTGCCCTCGACCCGCTCACCCCGTGTGCGCTTGGGCAGCAGGGCGACCTTCGCGCCGTTGCCAAGCTGGAACTCGATCAGTCGCCCGGCGATGTTGTCCGGCGTTGGGTCGAAGGCCTCGCCCGTTGCTCGATCATCCCGGCCGGCGTAGCCGGACAGCAGGGTCCCTGGGTCCGGCGCGGTCGGGATCTCGGCGCGCTGTGGCTGGTCATCGGGGATGAATCGCCCGAGCGTGCGGTTGTCGCGGGTCAGGTAGGTCCTGGCCACACGCAACACATCAGCCACATCAACCGACTCGATCCGGTCCCGATGCAGGAACATCAGGCGCCAGTCGCCGGCCGCCGCCCATTCCGAGAGCTGTATGCCGACGCGATTCGAGTCGTTCAGGGTCTGCTCGATGCCGTTGCTCAGCGCGCTGATCGCGCGTTGAACGGCCGCCTCGTCGGGTGGGTTGTCGATCAGATCATCGATCGTGGCGAGCGTTGCCTGCTCGACGTCGCTCAGGTCGACATCGAGCGGCGACTGGCTGTAGGTCAGCAACAGGGACGGTTCGCCGAGCGCTGGACTGAAACTCGCCACCCGGGTAGCCAGCTCGGCCTCGACCAGGGCCTTGTGCAGGCGTCCAGAGGGCATGTCCCCGAGAATATGGCTGAGGACCGAGATGGCGGCATAGTCCTCATGCAGCGCCGAAGGCACGTGCCAGGCCAGCATCAGAAGCTGATTCTCGCCGCTGCGACGAACGGTGACTTCTCTTTCTCCATCCTGCACCGGCTCCCGGGTGTAGCTCGGCCAGAGCTGCTGGTCGCCGTCGCGCGAGGGCCGGTCGATCACGCCAAAATACTGTTCGATCAGGGCCAGCGCCGAATCGACGTCGAATCCGCCGGACAGGATGAGGATCGCGTTGTCCGGCTGGTAATAGCGACGGTAAAAGGCCTGCAGGCGTTCGATCGGCACGTTCTCGACATCGGAACGCGCGCCGATGGTGGAGCGGCCGTAGCCGTGCCAGAGATAGGCTGTGGCCATCACGCGCTGCATCAGGACGCGGAAGGGACTGTTTTCACCGATTTCGAACTCATTGCGAACGACCGTCATCTCGGAGTCCAGGTCGGTCTCGGCAATGATCGAGTTGACCATCCGATCGGCCTCCATCCGAAGGGCCCACTCGAGATTCTCTTCACCGGCCGGCAGGGTCTGGAAATAGTTGGTCCGGTCGTACCAGGTCGTGCCATTGGCAAAACCGCCGCGCTCGGAAATCTCGGCCTTGATGTCCTGATGATTCTCGGTGCCATAGAACAGCATGTGCTCGAGCAGATGCGCCATGCCGGTTTCACCGACGCCCTCGTGCCTGGAGCCGACCAGATAGGTCACGTTGATCGTCGTGGTCGGGCGGCTGGCATCGGGCATCAGGAGGACCGTCAGGCCATTGTCGAGCCGATACTCGGAAATGCCCTCGACGGTGGTGATCAGGCGGGGTGCTGCACTCAGCGACGTGATCATCAACGAAGCGATCAGGACGGCGGCGGCAAGGGTCAGGCGCACGCCCCGCTCGATCGTGGGCAATCTGGACGACATGGCGTCAACTCCTTGCAATCTGTATCGGGGATGGATTCGGAACGGGAGAAGGCGCCGATCGGTGGCCAGCTCCGCTTACCAATGATCCGGTGGTGTCAGCTCATCAGACGCCAATCCGGTTGATTGGTTTCCCTCAGTCTCAGCCGCCGGCCGCATCACCCCAGAGTGCTTCGAGTCGATCATCCCGGCCGCAGCGCCAGCGATAGTAGTTGTAGCGCACGGGATTCTTCTCGTAGTAGTCCTGGTGATAGTCCTCGGCCGGGTAGAAGGCTTCGAAGTCGATGATGCGGGTATCGATCGGGCGGTCCTCGATACCCATCGCCATCACCGCCTGGCGCGATTGTCGAGCAGCCGCGGCCTGGGCTGCGTCGTGGGCAAAGATGGCGGTTCGATAGGCCTCGCCGATGTCGCAGAACTGGCCATCGGCCTGGAAGGGATCGACGTTACGCCAGTAGATCTCCAGCAGCCGCTCGTAGCTGACGACGGCCGGATCGTAGACCACTTGAACCACTTCGATATGACCGGTACCGCCAGCGACGACCTGACGGTAGCTCGGGTTCTCTACGTGTCCGCCACTGAAGCCCGAAATCGTATCGACGACCCCGTCGATCTTGTCATAGGGCGGCTCCATGCACCAGAAACACCCGCCGGCAAAGGTTGCCCGCGCCAGATTCTCTTCCTGCGCCAAAGCGGCCGCCGACAGGGCCAGCGCCAGGATCAGAGCGGTGATGGAACCACCAAGTAGACGAAATAATGCGAATTCATCCGTCGAGTGGATCACCGTAGCCTTGCCAGCGTCAGCAGTCAGAAGTTTGTGGTTCATCAATCTATTCCTTGGTCCTTGTGTCCTTCGCGCCTTCATGGTTTTCAAACGATTCCGCATGAATCGCATCCGATCCGATCAACCATCAGCAGAAGTCCGCAGGGCGGGTAGGGGTTCGCCATCGGGGATGAATTGCAGCGCTACGCCGTTGTTGCACCAGCGCTGGCCGGTGGGCGGCGGACCGTCGTCGAAGACATGGCCCTGATGTCCGCCGCAGCGCGCGCAATGATATTCGGTGCGCGGCCAGATCAGCTTGAAATCTCGCTTGGTCCCGATGTGGGATTCGTGGATCGGCTGCCAGAAGCTGGGCCAGCCGGTGCCGGAATCGTATTTGTGCTCGCTGGAGAACAGCGCCAGATTGCAGCCGGCGCAGACATAGGTGCCGGGGTCGTAGATCGAGTCCAGCGGGCTGCTGCCGGCCCGTTCCGTGCCCTCATCGCGCAGCACCCGATAGGCTGCCGGCGACAGGATCTCGCGCCACTGCGCATCGGACAGGACCAGCGGTTCGAAATCGACCGCCTCACCCAGCGCGTCCGACATTGCAACCGCCCGCTGGTTACGGCCCCCCAGCCACAGCATCGGAAGCGCCAGCCCGGCACCGAGGAGAAGTTGACGACGATTCATTGCTTTTGCAGGCATTCTCTTATCTCATTCTCTTTCCAACCTTGTACCAAAGAGACCGGCATGGGGGTGTAAAGCTTTCGGGAGAAGGGCGAAAGGCGAAAGGCGAAAGGCGAAAGG
>CAYTQT010000028.1:0-10409 GCA_964439915.1 uncultured Wenzhouxiangella sp.
GGGCCAGCTGGATGGCGGCAAAGCGATAGTCCTCGATGCCGTAGGAGGCCAGCTTTGGGTCGATGACCTGCATGTAGATCACGCCGTCGACATGGATCTGGATGTTGTCCTTGGTCACGCAGGCCTGCTGCGGCACATCGATCGCTTCTTCCTTCAGCGTGTGCTTGTAGGCGACCTTGTCGACGAAGGGGATCATCAGATGGAAGCCGGCGTCCAGCACGCTGTGGAAACGACCGAGGCGCTCGACGACGTAGGCCGAGCGCTGCGGCACGATCTGCGCGGTCTTGGCGACCGCGACCACCACGATCGCCAGGATCAGCAGGGAAAGAATGGTCGAGAATTCCATGGTCGGACTCCGATTGAATAGAAGGGAAAAAGGTCGCTCTAATCCTGGGCTGCGTCGGCGGTCGCCGGGCGCTGGGCTGCCACCAGCAGGATGATCCCGCGATTGCCGGTAATCCAGACCGTGTCGCCCTTGACCAGGCCTGGATCGTCGCTTTCGGCTTTCCAGTCGGTTCCGCTCAGGCGAACCTGGCCGACACCGTCAATAAATTCACGGCTGACGGTGGCGCGCTCGCCGCGGCTGTAGAGCAGGTCCTTGTCGCCGTCCCAGCGCTCACTGACCTTGCCGCGAAACCACACCCTGATGCGTTCACGAGCAAACAGCAGGGCAGCGATGGAGAGCGCCGAGAACACCGTGATTTGCTCGGGCAGACTGTCGATCAGTCCGATCGCGGTCAGGATTCCGACCAGAATGGCGCCAACGCCGAAGAAGACGGCCACGATGCCGGTCAGGAAGAATTCGGACAGGATCAGCAGGGCGCCGAGGATCAGCCAGAACCAGTAGTGTTCCATCATGGTGGTGACAGACCGTTCGAGAGACCGCTTTTGATTATAGACCGAGACTCGGCGCTCGGAGCGGAGTTACGTGTCCTCGTGCGCACGTCTGGAGAGCTCAGAATTTTCTCTCTTCGTGGTCAAGCAGCCAGCGTTTGCGTTCCAGCCCGCCGCCGTAGCCCACCAGCGCGCCGTCGCGGCCGATCACCCGGTGGCAGGGAATGACGATGGCAACGCGATTGGCACCGTTCGCTCGGGCTACGGCACGGACGGCGCTGGGCCGGCCGATCAGACCGGCCTGTTCGGCATAGCTGGCCGTCTGGCCGACAGGGATGCCCCGGAGGGATTGCCAGACCTGTTGCTGAAAGTCCGTGCCCGGCGTGTCGAGTGCAACGTCGAAGTCCCGCCTCCTGCCGCGAAAGTACTCGGCCAGTTCCTCTCTGGCCTGGCGCGTGTGTGCGTTCTGGCCATAGCTCATGGTGGTCTTGCAGCGGCGCTGGAGATCAGCGATTTCGCTTTCGAGCATGCGTCGGTCGGTGAATTCAAGCAGACAGAGACCGTGCTGGGTGGCACCGGCAAACATCGGGCCGAGGGGCGTGTCGAAGCGCTCCATCACCAGGCTTTTGCCAGCCTCATGATCCGACGGCGCGCGCCCGGTCTGCCTTCGATAGGCGTAGCCGAAGCCGCTCAGCGATTGATAGCCGCTTTCCAGGGCCGTTTCCGTAGCCGAGCGGCCGGCCTGCAGTTCTTCGCAGGCCAGATTGATGCGAACCATCCGATGGTAGGCCTGGAAGGTCAGCCCGTAGTGGCGCTTGAACCAATCCCTCAGCGCCGCAGGACGGATGCCCTCTCGGCGTAGCTCGGCGTCGCTCAATCGGCGCTTCGGGTCTGCCCTGATCAGGGCCAGCGCACGCCGCGCGTCGTCGCTGAGATCAGGCGTCGAGTCGGTCGGGCGACAGACCTTGCAGGGTCGAAATCCGGCCGCCAGCACCTCGGGAAGCCGCGTGTAGAACACGACGTTTTCGCGCTTCGGCTTGCGCGCACGGCAGGTGGCTAGGCAGAAGACACCGGTGGTGCGTACGCCCACGAAGAAGCTGCCCAGGTAGGCTGGATCGCGCCGCAGGAGGGCGTCGTAGAATTCATTGTCGCGTTGCGAGAGATCGATGCTGCGTTCAGAAGACATGATCGAAGCGCCCGCTGTGTTGGATTTGCCGAAGGAGATTCTCGGTCATTCTTGAAAGCATGGCATGGACCGCGTTTCCCAGGCTGATGCGCGCCACACCCAGCCGACCCAGCTCGTCGATCGGCGGCAGGCCGGGTACGGCCATCACATTGACCGGCAGTCCGGTCGCCTTGACCACCTGCTCGATCTGCTTGGGGGCCGCCAGACCCGGAACGAAAAAGCCATCGGCTCCCGCGTCGGTAAATGACCGCGCCCGCTCGAGAGTTTCTTCAAGGGCATTCGCAAGCCCCAGAACAAACGGGTCGGTTCTGACGTTGACGAACAGGCGACAGCCGGCCTCATCGAGCTGCTGGCGAATCGCCTTCAGCAGGGAAGAAAAGTCCTCCACAGACCTGAGCCGGCGCGTGGGATCGACGATGCTGTCCTCGATGTTGATGCCAACAACGCCCATCTCATCCAGCGTCAGGATATGGGCAGCGATCTGGCGAGGGTCATTGGAATAACCCGCCTCGATGTCGACGCTGACAGGAAGAGCGACAGAGCATTGGATCGTGCGAATGATCGGAAGCAGGTGATCGAATTGAATACCGTTTCCGTCGCAAAGCCCCAGGGTCTCAGCAATCGCCGCGCTGGAGGTGCCGATCGCGGGAAGGCCAACGGCCTCCGCCGCTCGAGCACTCGATGCATCCCAGGCATTGCCCAGCAAAAACGGGCGTCCGGGACAGTGCAGGCCGGAAAATTCTTCTGGTGTCATGGAAAGTTCTCCCTGATTGAATACCAGATTCAGCCTAGGTTGTGAACCAGACAGACGGCAACCGAAAATTGACGGACCATTTTCCTTCAGCTGCCAGATCAATACTGACTGTCATCGGCGCCAGCCGATCGGCCTCGATGGCGAGGTGGGTTCGCGCCCTGAAGCACGGTGCTGGTGTCGATCAGGGCGCCACTGCCCGTGCTGAGGAAAATTCCGCCTAAGGCGATCGGCATGCGCCCGGGCACGCCGTGCGTCGCCCCCGGCCTTTGCACGCGGTTTTCAAGCTTCGCTTCGATGCGGTGGGGGCGAGTAGGCCGGTGGGCGGCCAGGATGACGGTCAGCTCAGGGCCCGATCGGCCACGATCACGCCGTTGGGGTCGGCGTAGAGATAGTTGCCGGGGCGGATGATGACACCGCCGATGGTGACCGGCACGTCGACCCGCCCCTCACCGTTGCGCACGCTCTTGATCGGCACCGCGCCCAGCGCCAGCACGCCGACATCGATAGTAGCCAGCACCTCCACATCGCGACAGGCGCCGTGAATCACCACGCCCGCCCAGCCGTTGTCGCGCGCCTTTGCCGCAAGCAGATCCCCGATCAGCGCATGTCGGAGCGATCCCCCGCCATCGACGACCAGTACCCGCCCGGACCCGGGCATGTGGACCAACTCCTTGACGCGTGAATTGTCCTCGTGGCACTTGACGGTCGTGACCGGCCCGCCGAAGGATTTTCGCGCGCCATAGGAATTCCAATGCAAGCCGATGACGACGCGAGCGTCTTCGGGGTGAGCGTCACACAGATCGGGCGTGGAGGGCATGGTGTGGCTCCTGATGATCGGTTGGGCAGAGCGGTCGGACCGGATCGTCTTTCCGCGCTTCCCGAGGATTGCATGGCCGGAACCCCGGATCAAGCCGCTGCTGTTCGGCTGAACGAAGATTTCTGTGGTTACCGAGTCAATCAGAGCGGCCGATAATCCAGATCAATTCTTCTTCAGGCCGGTGTTGTTAGGGTAGAGGGAGATTCAACATTCAGTATTGCCAATGACTGATTCAAACGACAGAGTTCTACTGATCACCGGCGCGTCCAGCGGCATCGGGGAAGCTACGGCGCGTCTTGCGGCAGAGCACGGGTACCGTGTTGCGCTCGTGGCGCGATCAGAAGACAAGCTTTGCGCGCTTGCCGATGATCTTGGAGCCGACAGGGCCCTTGCCCTGGCTTGCGACGTCACCGATTTCGAGGATCAGCAAGCAATGGTCAAGAAGGTGGTCGATCGTTTCGGCCGCATTGATGCGGTGTTTGCCAACGCGGGAACCGGCGGTGCGCCGGGCGGATTCTCCGGCGCGCCGGTCGAGAGCTGGAAAGCCATGGTGGAAGTCAATATCCTCGGCGTGGCCTACACCCTCCGAGCCAGCCTGGCCGAGGTCAGGAAAGCCCGCGGCCATGTGGTTCTGACCGGTTCGGTGGCCGGCCGGCGAACCCTGGCCGGTTCGATGTATTCGGCTACCAAGTGGGCGGTCTCGGCGATCGGCTATGGCCTGCGCGAGGAGCTTCGTGGTTCAGGCGTTCGGGTGACCCTGCTCGAGCCCGGCATGGTCGATACCCCGTTCTTCGATGATCCGAAGCCGGACGCATTGAAGTCGGACGACACCGCTCGCGCCGTGCTCTACGCGCTGACCCAGCCAGCACATGTCGACGTCCACGAGCTGATGATTCTTCCGACTCCGCCGATCAGCGATGACTGACCCGCAAACGACGACTTGATCGACGTGCTCTGCAACCATTGAGATCGAAGTTACGCTCCGTATCCTGAAAAGGAGGCTCGAGTCAGGGCAACGAATTCCGACTTCACAGGAAATGACGATGTCAACGAACAACCCCTACAGTGCGAACGATCTGGTCCAGGCCGCGCTTTGCTCAGAGGCGAATTTCAGCCACTGGGCCGATCCGCGGGGCGCCGAGCTGGAGGTGGCGCGGATTCTTCATCCGACACCCTGGAACGAACATTTTGATGAGCTGGGCGGAATTTTTCATGCCGGCAATCGATTCTATCTGCAGGTGATCGAAGGACCGCCGGAATCGGTCGACTGGTATCAGGAGCATCTCGAGTCGGATGATCGTCACAACAACGTCAAGGCCCTGCTGACCCAGCCGATCAAGTTCCGGCGCTTTCGTCCGGGCCAGATGCGCTTCGTTGGAAAGCAGGCGGACATGCACGCCATCCAGCGGCCTTCGGGAGAAGGCGCTTTCAACCCCTATCGCTATACCGCCTCGATGATCGAGGCCTTTATCGATCTGGCCCAGCCCGTCGATTGATGAGCCGGTCCTGTCAGAGCGCCTCTGCCTGCATGGCTTCGAACTGTAAGCGCTGTTCGGCGACACCTGCTTCGAGCTCCGCGATCAGTCGCTTGAAGCGTTCGGTCTCGACGATCGGCCGCAGGCTGGGATAGTAGAAGTCCAGTCCCCACCAGTAGTAGCGCCAATCGCTCTCGACCAGTGCTTCGAGTTCATCGATGGCCGCTTCATAGTCCCCGTGAAGGGCATCGTCGAGGGCCTTCTCGTGGCCCACGACCAGCCAGGGGCCCTGCTCCGTTCGCGTGCGTTCGACCACTTTTGAGTGCGCTGCCAGCAGGGCCGCTGCCTCATCGACCCGATTCTGCTGTTGCAGGCAGTAGATGGCAGCGTGCGCGGGCATCAGCTGGGTGTGAGTGAGCGTAGGCTCCCCGTTGAACAGTTGGGGAAATCGCTCACTCAGAAGCTCGAGGGCGGCCGGACAGTCGTTCCACGAGTAGGCTTGAGCGAGCAGGGCCGGAGTCAGGGGGTCGCGCTGGTTGCCAAGGGCCACCACGTCCTCGAGCGCCTGGGTCTGCTGTTCCAGTTCGCCGCGAAAGCCATGCAGGATCTGGCGCAGATAGCCCTCGCGAAAAGGGTCATCGTGGGCGGCGGCAAAGGCCTCGGCGCAGCGCTCGGCGGCGTCGTCGTCGCCGAGCTGCAGCCAGAACTCACAGACGCGAAAGTGGCGGGCCGTGCTCCCCGGGTCCAGGGCCTGCGCCCGGAGGATGTGCTGCATGGCTCTGGCGGTTTCGCCGGTCTGGAGCAGGTAGGTGGCCAGGCGATCGTGGGCCTGCGGAAAGTTCGGTTGGCGCTCGATGGAATCACGCAGGCGATACAGCGCCTCTTCTGCGCGGCCCACGGCCCAGAATGCATCGGCCAGCCAGACCGTTCCCAGCGTCATGTACGGGTCGAGCCGCGCGGCCGTTCGAAGCGGCTCGATGGCCTCGTCATAGCGGGCCTGGCGGAAGAGTATCCGGCCGAGGTGGCGCCAGGCCGTCGCATCGTTCGGGTTGCGCTCGAGGGCGAGGCGAAAACTGCTGATGGCCTCGTCCGCTCGGCCGTGGCTGAAATGCCAGTCGCCGACCGCGCGCAGGACAATGGCGGAATCGCCGGCGATCATCCGGGCCCGGTCGAGGTAGGGCTCGCGGACGTCCTCCGTATCCCGCCCGGTGCGCATCGGGCCCTGGCTGCGCTGCATGCCCAGCGCGTCGAACAGGCCGATCAGCGCTTCGACGTTGTCGGGTTCCAGCGCTAGCGCCTGCTGGAAGTAGTCGACCGCAGCGGTCGCGCTATCGAGGGTAAAACGATCCATCGCCACCCGGCCGCGGGTGATCAGTTCCCAGACCTGCTGCGTATCGGCATGGGGCGTGTCCCGATTCGGCAGCAGGGTGTCGGTCATCGTCCGGGCGACCTCGTTGGCGATCTCGTCCTGCAGGACGAAAAGCTCGCGGATCGGACGGTCGTAGGTTCTCGACCAGAGGTGCATTTCCGTGTCGGCATCGATGAGCTGGGCGAGGACCCGCACCTGATCGTCAGCGCGCTGGACGCTACCTTCGAGTACGACGTCCACGCCCAGGGATCGTCCGATCTCACCGATGCGCGCCTGACTGTCGCGGAAAGCGAACGATGAAGTGCGCGCGGTGACGTCCAGATCAGGCGAGAGTGTCAGCATATGGATGATGCGGTCGGCCAGACCGTCGGCAAACGGCCCGTGGTCGCCGTTCGGTGTCATGTCCACGAAGGGCAGGACGGCCACGGCCTTTCCGATCTCGGCGGCACTCGGCACATCGCGCCAGGGTTGTTGCCAGGCCAGCCAGCTTCCAGCGCTAACTATGATGGCCAACGACAGGGCCACAGGCAGCAGGGTGCCTCTGGGAGGTGGCACTGCCCCGGCGGGCGGCAGCGCTTCAGGGGCGTTGCTGGTTTCGGCCGGCTGCAGCCGTTGTGCCGCTTCAACGTCATCGAGGTGGGAGACAAGTCCGGATTCGAAGCGATAGCCACGCCGCGGGACCGCCTTGATGACGCGATGGGGCCGACGGTTATCGCCGACCGCCTGTCTCAGAGAGGAGACGGCAACATTGACCGAATCATCCGTGGCGGCTTCGAGATGCCCCCAGACGGCCTCGATCAGCGTGTCGCGGGCGATGACCGAATCAGGGTGTTCGACGAGATAGCGCAGCAGCGTCAGCAGCCGCGGGCTGAGCGTGCTGACTTCCTGATCGAAGTGAATCTGTCCCGACTCCAGATCGATGAGTCGCCGTCTGATCGCAATCCACCGCATGAGCTCGATGGTCCCCCATGACGTGTTTGACCAACGAGTATAAACCGTCTGGCGGTCTTCGTCTTCACCGTTCCGCCGACCCGAACGCCTCTTTATAGTGTTGATTGCAATAGCTTTTAGGAAATTTTCGAGTTTCCACAGGACTCCCGTGGCCGATCCCGACAGGATGAGTCGCAAGGCTTCGGGCGATAACCGCCTGCAGTCGGCGGTCCGGATCAGGGCAGATCAGACTCTCCGCTCAGACCGCGCCGCATTCATGTTCAACAGTCCGGCATGTCCGGGGGAGATACAAAAATGAACAGCACTCGAGAGTATTTCAACAAGCACCTCGTGCGGAGCCTGGCTGGTGCCGCCCTTCTGGCTGGCGGTATTCTGCCGGCTTCCAACGCCCTGGCCGAACAGGTCAGCATCCAGTTCTCGCAGACCATCCCGGGCGGCGGCACCGTCACCGGCCTGCTGATCGGCGAGGATCTGGATGGCGACGGACGCCTCTATACCGTCTCACCGCCGTTGGCCGGCGCCCTCGGCCTCGAGGAAGGCGGCTCCGAGGTGACCTACGCCAGCGTGCGCATCGAAGGCGTGTTGGGTCAGACCGTGACCAACGTGTTTGATGCCTCCGTGGCCGATATCAATGACCCGTCGAACTTCTTCTGGGGTTTTGCCTACAACATCGATGGCGGCGCGCTGGGTGACGAGGCCAACGAGGGCGTGTCCTTCGCACCCCTGGCCCCCAGCACCTCCTATGTCGGTGGCCCCCTCTTCGCGCCGGCCTTCACGCCCAGCGTCGTCCCGGACAGCGTCGATGTCTGCGGCAACGCCAATGGCGACGCATGCTCGCTTCTCGTAACCCTGGATCCCGTCGATCCGTTCCCGAACTTCGAGCTTCTCTTCTCGACCGCATCCGCCGCACCGATCGTCACCCACGAACTGCTGCGCTACACCTTCGAGCAGGACGGCTTCGACGGCGGCGCCTCGATCCGCGGGACGATCAGCGGTCGCGATCTGGACGGCGACGGCAGGATCTACTCGGCCAGCCCGCCGGTGTCGGGCGCTCTCGGCGTGCCCACGGGCGATGAAGTGGTCTTCGCTCAGGTCGAAATCCTCGGCGTCGAACCGCTGCCGATCGTCAACGTGCAGGACCTGATCACCGATCCGATCGACAGCTTCGCGGCCTTTTTCTTCCTGGCCAGCGTCAACGTCGCCGGCGATCAGCTCGGGGATGAGCCAGGAGAAGGGTTGTCCATCGCACCGTTCTCGCCGAGCACCTCGGTGGTTATCGGTGATGCCGCCTCGCCAATCTTCTTCCCGTCCTTCGATGACGAAGGGCTGACCACCTGCGGCGACGACGAGCTGGGCTGCAGCGCGCTCGTTTCCCTGGTGCCCGACGCTGAATCTGAAACGGGTGCTCGTCTCGTCGGACTGCAGCGCAGCAGCGCACCCGTTGCCCTCACGCCCGAACCTCTGGTGATCAACGGCGACTTCAGCGGCCACTTCTTCAATACCGTCGAAAGCGGCGAAGGCGTCATCGTCCAGGTCATCGCCAACGGCACCGTCCTGGTCTACTGGCTGACCTACGACGATGACGGCAGCCAGCGCTGGACCTTCGGTATCGGCGAGCGAGCAGGACTGACGATCACCATCGACGAGCTCTACGTCACCGACAACGGCATGATCGCCACGACAGAGCCGAACGAAGTGGATCTGGACGTAGTCGGCAGTGCCGTCGTGACCTTCAGCAACTGCAATGACGCCGTGATCGAAGCCACCGTCGACGGAGTTCCAAGAACGATGGAGATCGGTCGTCTGACCGGGCTGAGTTCTCTCGAGTGCGTCCGTTAGTTCGGCCGCTCAAGCGTTCTGGAATGCGATGCCGGCCTCGTGCCGGCATCGTTTTTTCAGGTTTGTAAAACCATCAGATTCTGTCGCCGATGCTCGGTCAGGATCGTCACGGACGATGCGGCCATCGCCGGGCGCGTCCGCTTACAGATCAGCGATTTTGTTCAGCAAGGGATGGCCACCGTCCGGGTTGATCGAGCGCAGGCGCTTTTCGGCGCGATTCAACCAGGGCGTAGCGTCGGTGGGGCGATTCAGTCCCAGCAGCAGCTCGGCTCTGAGTACTTCAAGCGTAGCGATCCAGCTGACATCACCGCTGTCCTCGATGGCCCTTTGGATCACGCTTTCCGGAACCCAGTCCAGCTCCAGGTCGGTTTCATCTCGGGCCAGTGCGCATCGGGCTTGGGCCAGTCCGATTTGAGATGAGATGGCGTCCAGTTCGATCGCGCGCGCGTTGTTCAATGCAAGATCAGCCTGTTCGTGCTGCCCAGACTGACAGTAATAACCCGCCAACCTTGCCCATCCTTCGGCGATTCGATGGGGCGGTGCGGCACTTCCGGCCAGAATGAACTCCAGTGCCGTTGCCATGTCTTCTGCCGCACGAGCAAATCGTTCGGTATCTTCGTGAATCTGCGCGCGGTGATAAAAAAGGTAAAAGTCCTCGTCCGGGCTGGTGAGGTTCATGATGTTGGCCCATTCCTCAGCGGCCAGGGTCAGCCAGCGTTCGGCCTCAATGAACTGCGCGCGATTGCGCGCTAAGTCTGCAAGATGCTTGTAGGCGGTCGCCCGGGCCGGTCTGGGTACTTCGGTGTAGTCTGAAAATCGTTCGATCACGCGATTGAAATGGCGTTCTGCGGCAACAAAATCGAGCAGGGTCTTTTTAAGAATCCCGAGATTGACCTCGGTGATCGCCAGGGATTGCGGCGAGTGACCTTCGGCTTCTTTAAGCGCAAGTATTTCAGTAAAGCGCTGAATGGCCAGATCGTAATTCGACATCGCGCCTGCTGTCGCCGCCAGATCGCCGGCGATGGACAGGCGCATGTCTGCGGCATCCGCGCGAGCGCTGACCTGATCCTGAAGGCTCAGCAACATCGCGTCGGCCTCTAGCCATTCCTCTTTTGACATCTTTACTCGCGCCAGGCTGCGGCGAAGCTCGATCAGGCGCAGTGCATCGGGCGCGTGCTGTTCAT
>CAYTQT010000028.1:10509-15891 GCA_964439915.1 uncultured Wenzhouxiangella sp.
GCCAGGCTGCGGCGAAGCTCGATCAGGCGCAGTGCATCGGGCGCGTGCTGTTCATACAGCGCAATCGCCTCGACAAACAGCCGCTCGGATTCGTCCAGTTGACTCCGCATCAGCGCCGATTGGGCGGCCAGCCCCAGGCGCTGCATGTCGATTTCAGGCACTGGCTTGGCGATGCTTGCGGTCATTTGGGCGACCTCATCAAGCAAGCCGTCGGCTTCATCCAGCTGCAAACGGCTGACCAGAATACTGGTCAAAGACAGCAACAGTTCAGCGCGCAGCGCGGGATCTCCTGCGGCTGGATCGCGAGCTCGGCTAATGCCCTGGTCGATGACCTGACGTGTGGTCGGCAATTCATTCGGCGGCAGTTCAGGGATGCGTGACTGAAACAGGCTGAGCAGGAAATCATTGATCGAGTCGGCGCGCTGACGCGCCTGTTCCGCACTGGATTGGGCAAGGCGGGCGGTTTGCTCAGCACTCCGGGCCTGATCGGCCTGCCATAGTGCGACCCCGGTGCCGACCAGCATGGCCATGGCAATCAAGGCGCTTGAGGCGGTCAGGCCTCGGTGTCGACGCAGCCAGCGGGCAGTCACATAGCCACGATCCTTCGCGCGAATCGAAATCGGTTCATGGCGCTGCCAGCGAGACAAATCATCCAGCAGGGCTTCGACGCTGGCATAGCGATCGTCTGGACGCTCGGCCAGCGCTTTGCTGATGATCAGATCCAGATCGCCACGCAGCATTCGAACCCGCCCGGGATTACCCAGCGCTCGCCGGGCTTGCTCCGAGGCCTGCATGACCTCGGTGTCGATATCGGATTCAGCCACTGAGCGGGTCATTTGCCGGGCGGTGCGTATTCGCCGCCCGCTGAGCAGCTCGAACAACAGCGCGCCGAGTGAGAACACGTCCTCGGCAACCGCAGGGGCCGCCCCACTAAGGCGTTCGGGCGCGGCATAGGCCGGAGAACACCAGCGCAGATCATTCGCCGGCGTCTTGTTATCTGAAGTATCGCCCAGGCCGCTGGCAATGCCGAAGTCCAGCAGCTTGACCTGGCCCTGGCGGTCGACCAGAACGTTGTCCGGCTTGATATCGCCGTGCACCACCAGCTGACGATGGCAATAGGCCACTGCTTCAGCGACCGAGCAGAACAGGGCCAGCCGGGCTTCACCGTCCAGATTCCGCGCTTCGCAATAGCGCTGAATGGATTCGCCATCGACGTATTCCATGACCAGATAGGGCAGGCCGGACTCGGTCAGCCCGCCATCGATGACCTGGGCAATGTTGGGATGCGAGAGCCGGGCGAGAATCTGCAGCTCGTCGCGCAGATGCTGCTTGCGCGCCTCGCCGACCTGGGCCGAGTTCAGCAGCTTGATCGCGACCGCCATTTCAAACTGGCCGTCGGCGCGTTGGCCATGCAGAACCACACCCATGCCGCCGCGGCCGATTTCATCATCGACGATCCAGGGACCGAAACGCTGGCCTTTGAAGTCCTCGTCCAGCGGCGCACGATGCTGGGCGTGTTCACTCAATCCCTCAACCAGGGCATCGATGTTCTGGTCGATGAGCGCCGCATCGTCCTGATCATGGGCGGCCAGCAGCTGATCCAGCCAGGCGCGCGCCTGGGGTGAGATCTTTTCGCCCTCAAGGATTAGTGCGCGCTGCTCAGGTGGCTGTGTCGCCAGCTGATCAAACAGGCGTGCCGCCTGCTGCCAGATTAGCCTCGTCGCGTTGTCTTCGTCGCTCATTCGGCCATCTGCTGTATCAGAAATGCGCGGGCGCGCTGCCAGTCGCGTACCGCACTGCGCGGCGAGACCTCAAGCAGTTCGGCGGTTTTTTCGATGCTCAGGCCGACGAAAAAGCGCAGGGCGATGACATCAGCCGCCCGGGGATCAAGGCGTTGGAGCTTGTTCAATGCCAGGTCCAGGGCCACCCAGTCCTGCGAGCGGCCCAGGTTCAAATCCGGCATGGCGGACTCAAGCAATGTGACTTCTTCATGCCGATCACGTTGCTCGGCACCGCGATAGCGCGCGTAGTCGACGAGGATGTGGCGCATCGCCAGAGCGGCGGTCTTCAGATAGTGCAATTCATTTTCGAAGGCGCAATCGCCGGCCTGCAGTTTCAGCCAGGCCTCGTTGACCAAGGCGGTCACGTTCATGGTCTGCTGCGGATTGCGCCGATAGGCATTGCGCGCGGCCATGTGCAGCTGGCGATAAATGCCCTCAATCGCTCGGGGGTCGAACCCGGTCGTCTCGACGTTTTTGTCTGAGCCTTCAGGATCGTTCACAGCGGGGCCCGAAGTGGGTGGGCCTTTGCGCAATGTAAAGGCCCCTGCTCCGATTCTATGTGCCAGCGCGGCATGCATTCAAGTCGGTGATCCGAGTACGGCTGATTCGTTTAACAGCAAGAATGCCCAATTTTTTTTAGAAATTCGATGGCGCAGTTTTTCCTTCCAGGCCGTCAGCTTCAATACAACCGTCCGCATTAGCGCGGCCTTTGCGCCCTCAGGGCGCTCTTAATTAATTCGGGAGGAAAACCAATGAAACGATGTCCGATCCTGATGTCGATGGTGGGGCTGATCGCGTTGTGCGCGATGCCGCTATCGGCCAATGAAGGCAGCGCAAACGCTGAACAGGTCAGTGGTGATGGCGGGCCGCTTTTCGAACTCAGAAAAGTCGTGATCAGCGCTGGCGGGAGCACGAATTTCAGCAGCGGCGGATTCGCTCTTTTCGGAAGCTTGGGTCAATCGGTGGCCACAGCGCCGGTGTCGAACGGCGATTTTAGGATCAGGGCCGGGTTCTGGTCACCCCTGGCCCCCAGGGTCGACAGTCTGTTCAGTGATCGATTCGAACTTGAAATAACCAGGAGTGAACCATGAAAAATCTGAAAATCATCACCTGTCTCTGTGGCAGCTCGATGCTTGCGGCCATCAGTCTGTCAGCCAGTGCCCAGACCGTCGATAACACCTTCACCTATCAGGGCTACCTGGAGTTTCAGGGTCAAGCCGCTGAGGGCCTGTTTGATTTCGCAATCTCCCTCCTGGACGAGGATGCGCCGCCGGCTGGGGGAGCAGGCGGGAATATTGTCGACCAGGTGTTACTGAATGACCAGTCTGTTGATCGCGGCGTTTTTACGCTGGAACTTGACTTTGAAGATGGTCTTTTCGATGGCACGAACTATTGGCTACATGTGGCCGTTCGCGAAGCAGACCAGCCCACATATACCAATTTTGGTGAACGCCAGAAGCTCAATGCCGTTCCTTATGCCTCATGGGTTGCCGGCGGTGGTGGCGCAGGTGACTTGTTCGAATCCAACAGCAACGGCATTGGCTACGCGGGGGGACGTTTTGAAGTTGGCGGCGCGCCGTCGTCTGGCAATTCACTGTTTCAAGTCGATGCGGTACCCGGTGCCAGTCCGCTGCGTATCAGAATCGACGGGGCCACCCAAATGATGGTGCATCCGAACGGGGGCACCAGCCTGGGCGCCAATGATTCATCGGTCCCTGATAACGGGTTGCTGGTCAGGGGTGACAGCGAGCTTCAGGGTGACTTGAAGCAAGAGGTCGATAACAGCGGTGTGATCAAGGCCGGCGTCAATCTGTTCTGCAGCAATTCGCCGGCCATCGCGCATTTCTTTAACGGCGTGAACGCCGACGCCATCACCGCCCCAGTGGGTGCGGATCCCGGCCGCTGCAGAATCGAGTTTCCGTTTGTCCTGGATAACCGCTATTTCATGGCCATGTACCTGTCCAGCTCGACGGCAACCGCCGAGCAGCGTCTGGTCCGGTGTGCGCAAGCCGCACCAGGATCATCCTCGCTGGACTGTGCGGTGACCAACAGCAGTGGCACGGCGGTCAACTCACAGATCAACGTGATGGTGTATTGATGAACGCCTGGGCAGTCGCTGGATTGAAAACGTGCTTGTTGGTTCTGATGCTGCTTCCATGCAGCCAGCTTCCGGCCCAGGCCCTGCCGCAGCAGGTCGATTTTCAGGAGCTGGGCATCCGATTCGATATCCCGCCTGGCTGGACCGGCTACCTTGAAGGCGAGGCGATTGTGATGGGGCATTCCTCCATCCCGGGCATGATGATCATGATCGAGAACCCTTCCACCAGCATGGCTCAGCTCAGGCAGCTGGCGGCTGAGGGGATCAACGAGCCCCAAATCCGCTTGAGCCCCATGGGTGATTTCACCGAGCGTGGTCAGCATCGTCTGGAGGGTGAGTATCAGGGCATGTTCAACGGTCAAGCGGTCAGGGCCTATGCCCTGGCCCTGATCGACGGCCAGGGCAAAGGGGTCAGCATCATCAGCCTGACCACCACCCAACAGTACGGGCAACAGCAACAAGTTGAGGCCAACAAACTGGCTGAGTCGGTTCGCTTTTATCAGGCCAGGGATTCAGAGGCGACGGTGTTCTGGAAAAACAAGATCGTCGGTCGGCAGTTGAGGTACATGCACACCTCAAGCTCCTCAGACTACGACGGCGGCTACACCGGCAGTTCAGACCGAGTCACTTTCGACTTGTGTGGTGATTATCAGTTCGTCTACGCCTCAAGTTCTCAGGCCAGCTTCGAGGGATCAGGCGGATTTGGTCATGCCGCCGGCCAGGGCGGGAATAACGGCAGCTACACGATCTATTCGGTCGGCAACTCGAGTTATCTCACCCTCACCTACGCTGATGGCAATACTGAAGAATATGCCCTGAGCACCAATCAACAGGGCAACACCTTTCTGGATGGCACCCGCTACCTGGTGACCGAGCCGGAACGCTGTCAGTAAGGATGGCACTTCCAGCCAGTAATTTTATTCAGCAACTGTTTTATATCGTCGAGCCAACCTCCCAACCGTCGCCCCCGCCTCGCGCGGGGGCTTAGCGGCTTAAGTGCCGGATCAAAGCCACTGACTCCCGGGTTACTGAATCAAGTTCAGCACAGGCTGTCGCTTTCGCTCAACCCGGGACGACAGGTTGGAGTAATCCTCCTCACCGCAACGGCCAGCGCTATGCGAGTGCAGGTGGCCGCGTTACACTACTCCATGATCATTTCCGGCCATGCCAGACCCACATGAAAACCCCCCTGCGGCTCCAGCCGCTGCTTGACGATGGCTTGATCGATGACGTGCTCTACGAGCTCAAGAGCGGCAAGGAGGCCGATGTGTACGTCGTGCGCTGTGGCGACGAGCGGCGCTGCGCCAAGGTCTTCAAGGAAGCGCGTCACCGCAGCTTCAAGCAGGACGTGATGTACCAGGAGGGGCGCAAGGTCCGCAACAGCCGGCGCGCCCGGGCGCTATCGAAGCGCACGAAATACGGCCAGAAGGAGCAGGAGCAACTCTGGGTCAGCGCCGAAGTGGATGCGCTCTATACCCTCTCGGCCGCCGGCGTGCGCGTTCC
>CAYTQT010000028.1:15991-17958 GCA_964439915.1 uncultured Wenzhouxiangella sp.
GATGCCGCGCGTGAGGAAGAACAGGAAAGGCGCGAGCGTTTGAGCGCCGACGATTCCGACGAGGATTGAGCCGCTCCGGCGTCAATGCGCCACACGGGCGACGAAGCGGCGCACCAGTCCACGCGATCGAAACGACGCCGCATCGATCACGAACCCGGCCCGCTCGACCGCCGCCACCGTGTCCCGGTTGGGATGGCAGCCGCCGGTGACGGTGGTCCAGGCCGGTTGAATTCCGTCGAGCACCCGCGACCAGAAGGGCGATCGCGCCTGCACATGCTCCAGCATCAGCAGTCGACCGTTCGGCCGCAGGACCCGTTTCAGCTCGCGCAGGCCGCGATCGGCATCGGGCACGCTGCAGAAGACCAATGAGGACACCACGCAATCAAAGCTGTCATCGGCGAAGGGAACGGCCTCGGCAGAGGCGCAGACCAGCCGGGCATCATGACGCCGCCGATGGGCGCGATGCAGCGAGCTGAAGTTCGGCTCCAGGGCAAACAGATCGACGTCTGGTGCATAGTCCGGCAGGCCGCGACCGGTGCCGCAGCCGACCTCCAGCACCCGGCCCCGGGCATCGGCGACCAGCTCGCCTCGCCAGCGCTCGAGCCCTGGTGCCAGCACCATCAATGCATCATAGAGCCAGGGAATCTGTTCGATGCCACGCATGGTCGGCTACCTGCCTGTCCGGAAAGCCGTCAGCCTGCCGGAGACAGCGGCCCCGGCAGCCCCATGCGCAGGCTCAGCTCGCCGATGCGACATAATGCTGCACGCAGCGCGCCAGCTGATGCTTGCTCGTGGTCTGCATCTTCTGCAGCAAGCCACAGTCACAGTCCTCCAGATCGAACAATCGACGGATTTCGCGCTGCAGGCGGATGAACAGATAAGCGGTGCATTCGGCATCGGCCAGCGCGCGATGGAAGCGGCCATCGGAGGGCAGGCGAAGCGCCGAGACCAGGGTGGCGAGCTTGTGATTGGGCGCCTCGGGGAAAAGCCGCCGGGCCAGCAGCAGCGAGCAGAGGAAGGCACTCGAGGTCGATGCCGTCTCGTGCTCCCAGAATTTCCGATCGAAGGACGCGTTGTGCGCCACGATCGGATCGCGACCGACAAAGGCCACCGCTTCGGCCATCACTTCTCGAACCGGCGGCGCCCGCCGTACCATCGCATCGGTGATGCCCGTGAACGACTGGATGTCCCAGGGAATCGGCATCCCCGGATTCATCAGGCTCTGGAAGCGATCGACGATGTCTCCGCCCTGAATCCGCACGACCGCAATCTCAGTCGGTCGCGCCCCGTGCGCAGGCGATAGCCCGGTGGTTTCGAAATCGATCACGGCATAGCGTTGAGTTCTCATTGCACGCTCATTGTCGATGATTTGACGCCCGAGCGTTGGTCGACGGGAGCAGCTGCCTCGCAGGCCACGTCGCGGCCAAGGAAGGTTCTTCGAAGCTCAACGCTTGATCCCGAAACGGCTGGCTTTGCATTTCCGGCCCAGTCCCGTCCAGACCGATCAGTTACGCTAGGATTTGTCCCCGCTCAAGGTCCAAACCATGGCCGCCCCCACCCTGATCCGCCTGCTCATGAGTCGTTCTCGGTTCGAGGACATGCATATCGACTCGGGCCCGGCACCGGAGGCTGAGGACGGCGAGGTCGTCCTTGCCCTCAATCGCTTCTCCCTGACCATCAACAACGTAACCTACGCGGCCTTTGGCGATGCCCTCCGCTACTGGGATTTCTTCCCGACCGGCATCGACGGTCGGGGCCTGCTGCCGGTGTGGGGTTACGCCGACGTGGTCGAGTCCAGGGCCGAGGGCATAGAGCCAGGGCAACGCTACTTCGGCTACTTTCCCGCCGCCTCGCACCTGGTGGTCCAGCCCGGCAAGACCGGCGGGCGCAGCTTCCGCGATGAGTCACCGCACCGTCGCGACCTGCCTGAGGTCTACAACTGGTACCAGCGCAGCGACAACGATCCC
>CAYTQT010000028.1:18058-30796 GCA_964439915.1 uncultured Wenzhouxiangella sp.
TGGGTCGCTCGCCGCCAGGCCGAGTGGGGCTCGGAGGAGTTCAATCGCCGCGTGGGCGAAGCCGTCGCCGCCTTCCTTGGTCATGTTGCCAGGCACAAGCTGATCGACGTTCGCGAACAGAATGGATTCGAAGCCGCCCGAGAAGTGCTGACCGAAATGCTCGATGGCCGAACCGATCCGGCCGTTGGGCATGTGATTCGCCTGATTACGGCTTGACCCTCTCAGCAGCTCCGCGTGGGGCCGTGGCTTGGGAATGCCGACCATGATGATCGGCGGAGCAGGTCAGTGTTCTGTCTCGAAGCGGTCTGCGAATGCAGAGTCGCCATAACGGGTCGCATCGAGAAAGTAGACCATGCCCGAGTTGCCGCCGCATACATTGTTGAAATTGAAGGCAGTCGGTTCCCCCAGGAAAGCCTGCGAGGTCGGTAGTCGTCGGCACCAGGAGGTGCGCGGATGACCGATCAGGATATCCTCGCCGCCTAGAGCGAAGGCGCGTCCGGCCGCGCCCATCAGGGTTTCGCCCGTCGGTTGCTTGTGGGGTTCGACAAACAGGCCAGAGCGCACGAACTGCCCGGCGGGATTGCGCTTCCAGATCGAGATGATTCGTCGGAAGGTCGGACTGGGCGAGATCTGGAAGCCGCGCAAGGCGATGAAGGTATCCCCGTCCTTGCGAAGCCCCTCGCCCAGCGCGAGGCCGATCTCGCCAGGCAGCCCGGTGAACGGGAACTGCGAGGCTGCCCAGCCGCCGTTGCCATCCGGCTCGAAGATTCTCAGGCCGCCCTCGAAGGTCTGAACGACCACCGTCGAGTTGGCCATGGCAAGGTGGCTTCGCACGGTAAAACTCTGATTCTGGCGAAAGACTTCGCTGAAAGGGAGGCCCGCGCCTTCCTGATAGATGCGAAAACGGCCGCCGCCGGCATCGACCGCCAGCAGGCCGTCATCGAGCCCGATGCTGCGCGCGAAATCCCCCGGGCTGGGGACCTCGCTGTCGGCCGGAATCTCCTGATCCAGGGCCCAGTTCTGGCCACTGACCCGCCGATAGATGGCGACTCGACCATCGAGGCCCAGGGCAATCACGTCGCCCTCGATATGCATATCGCGTAGCGTGCCTCCGAACGGCAGCTCGACGAACGGCCAGAGCGAGGGGTCGCCGCCAATCACTCGATAGATTCGAAGCCGCTGGTCCGCCGGAGTGGTCACCGCGACGGCCGCATGACCGGCGCCCAGCGCGACGCGTTGAATGGTGTCGGCAAGATCCACCCGGCCGATGGACTGCCAGCCCTGCCGTCCACGCTGCCAGAATTCCAGACCCGCTGCATCGCCTATCAGCGCGCGGCTGTTCTGCACCGCGGCAGCATCACCGAACTCGGCCTGGCTTGCCGAAAATGCAACATCCAGGCCATCCGGCAGAGGTGCGCTGCTGACTCTGAGATCTCCCAGGAATTCATCGTCGGTGTTGTTGGTGACGGCCCTCATCTCGATCTGCGTGATCGGGACCGACGACCAGACGACGACTTTGTTGACTTCATCGTCGTAGGGCGAGAAATTGACGGTCTCCAGCAACGATGCCCCGCTCAGAACGCGGATCTCGTAGAGCGTATCGATGCATTGGTCGAAATCGAAGCAGGTGTTGGGGCCGACGCCGAGGTTGGTGCTTTCCCACATCCGGAACTCGAACAGATGACTGTCTGGCGGAAGCTCGATCTCCCACCACTCGCCAGCGTCGGGCTGACGCGCGACACGCTCGTTCAGCAGGCTGCCGTCAAGAAGCCGGAACGGCCGTCCCGGTGCGTTGACGCGAATACCGTCGATAATGAAAGTCGTCCAATCCTGGGTGCTGGGTACGGCGCTGAAAGTAAATCGGCGCTCGTAGGGGTGCGGAAAATCGAAGCCGTGGTTGAAGACCATTACGGTCGGGTTCTCGCTGCTGCGCAGCGAGGGGGCTGAAGTCGAGACTTCGGACCAGACGGGGGTGGTCAGCAACCAACTCGTCACCAGTGCAGGCCAAGCGAAAAATCGATGCATTGCGGCTGCGTTCCAACCAGACGTGCATCTTGCACGCGACTTCGAGTATATGGTCGGGTCATCGGCGGCGCCACTGCCATGAATCTGCTGATTCAATCGGTTCGGTCGTTGCCCGGCAAGCCATCATGGCCTGCATGCCCCTGAATTATTGACCTGCGCTCCTGCGGGATTGACGCAAGTCAATCCTGATCGTTGATTTCAGCCTTATATTCGCATTTGCTGAACTTGTTGGATCAGCTGGGGGTGCCCTTCCGGGCGCTGATTTCTGAGGCCGTTGTTCGCGAGGGTTCATGCAATGCAGGGTCTACTGCGTGTGGTCTTACTTCTGGTTCTTTGCAGTTCGGCGGGATGGGCCAACGCCCAGACCATCATCGGTGGGGTCATCGTCAGTGATACGACCCTGGTCGCCGATACCTATCACCTGACCTCCGACCTGACCGTCAACGCCGGTGTCACTCTGACGCTCGAGCCGGGCGTGATCATCAAGAGCAGCCCAGGGCTGGATATTCTGATCGACGGTCATCTTCAGGCTGTCGGAACGCAGGCCGATCCGATTCACTTCACGGAGGTGCGCGATGCCAGCGTTGGATTGCCGATCGCGCCTGGTGACCCTGCGCCGGGGGCCTGGATCGGCATCGAGGTACGCAATGGCGGCAGTGCCGATCTGGAGCGGGTACGGATTCGCTATACGGGTAGTTCATTCAGCCAGATCGGGGCCGTGCGCAAGACCGGCAGCGGGAGTCTGACGCTGACCGATTCCGAGATCACGCTGGCAGCACGTAGTGGCCTGGTTGTGACCAACCTTTCCGGCACGGTGTCGGTGAGCGATAGCCAGATCAGCCAGATCAGCCAGGTCGGCGTTCTCGTTGAATTTGGCAGCGGCACGGTGACCCTGACCGACAACCAGATCAGCACCAGTTCACCGGGTCTGCGCTTCAGCAGCTTCGCCGGTACGCTCAGCATGACCGGCAACCAGGTCACCGGCAGCAACGAGGCCGGGATGCTCATCGAGGGGCTGCCGATCCTGGGCGGCATCACCGGCAACACCCTCACCGGCAACGTGCAGAGCTTCGGCCCGATCCGGATGACCCCGACCGCCTCGGGCACGGTGATCGATGCCAGCAACACCCTGGACGGGCCGCTGCGCATTGAAGGCGGCAACTTTGCCGCCGGCCTGACGACCTGGGTCAACCCGTTCACCTATCGCCTGACCGGCTCGCACAACGTGCCGGCCGAGGGCACGTTGAGCCTGCCGCCGGGCACGGTGGTCAAGGCCGATTTCGGCAGCACGCAGCTGATCATCGAGGGCCTGCTGGAAGCCGTCGGCACGCCCGTCGCGCCGGTGGTGTTCACCGAGATCCGCGACGACAGCGCGGGGGGTAGCAGCGGCTTTGCCGGCGATCCGGCCCCGGGTTCCTGGATCGGTATCGACGTGCGCAACGGCGGCAGCGCGGTGCTCGAACAGACCCGTATCCGCTATGCCGGCGCCTCGCCCAGCCAGACCGCAGCCCTGCGCAAGCTCGGTAGCGGCAGCCTGACGATGACTGACTCGGAGATCACACAGAACTCGCGCAAAGGGCTGTGGGTCAGCGGCCTGACCGGCACGGTGGCGATCAGCAACACCCTGTTTGCCGCCAACGGTCAGATCGGTGTGCATGTCGACAGTGGCAGCGGCACGGTGACCCTGACCGACAACCAGATCAGCACCAGTTCACCGGGTCTGCGCTTCAGCAGCTTCGCCGGTACGCTCAGCATGACCGGCAACCAGGTCACCGGCAGCAACGAGGCCGGGATGCTCATCGAGGGGCTGCCGATCCTGGGCGGCATCACCGGCAACACCCTCACCGGCAACGTGCAGAGCTTCGGCCCGATCCGGATGACCCCGACCGCCTCGGGCACGGTGATCGATGCCAGCAACACCCTGGACGGGCCGCTGCGCATTGAAGGCGGCAACTTTGCCGCCGGCCTGACGACCTGGGTCAACCCGTTCACCTATCGCCTGACCGGCTCGCACAACGTGCCGGCCGAGGGCACGTTGAGCCTGCCGCCGGGCACGGTGGTCAAGGCCGATTTCGGCAGCACGCAGCTGATCATCGAGGGCCTGCTGGAAGCCGTCGGCACGCCCGTCGCGCCGGTGGTGTTCACCGAGATCCGCGACGACAGCGCGGGGGGTAGCAGCGGCTTTGCCGGCGATCCGGCCCCGGGTTCCTGGATCGGTATCGACGTGCGCAACGGCGGCAGCGCGGTGCTCGAACAGACCCGTATCCGCTATGCCGGCGCCTCGCCCAGCCAGACCGCAGCCCTGCGCAAGCTCGGTAGCGGTGATTTGATGCTGATCGGCTCGGAACTGACACTGGGTTCCCGTGACGGTGTGCTGATCGATGGCGCCAGCGATAACCTGCTGCTGCAGGCCAATCGGATCGAAGAGCAGGGCGGACAGGGCATGATCATCCGCAATGCCACCGGATCGGTCCAGCTGCAGTCCAATCGCATCATGAACAATGGCGGCAACGGTCTGCTGATCGACAATGCCTCTCCGCTGATCGAGCGATCACGCTTTATCGGCAACGGTGCCGCCGGCGTGCGTGTCAGCGGCGAACTCGCATCCCCCGTGCTGGACACGAACCTCATCAGCGGCAATGTTGTCGGCATCGACAGCTACAGTGGAGCCAACCCGCTGATCGGCGGCAGCGAGGGCACAGGCAATGACGTCGTCGACAATACCCAGTTTGGTGTGCGCAATAACGACTCCGAACTGATCCTGAACGCGCGCTTCAACTGGTGGGGCCACCCCTCCGGCCCGCTCGATCCGATCGACAACCCTGACGGCCTCGGCAATGCGGTCAGCGAATGGGTCGATTACGGCGACTTCCTCGATCGCTCGGCCTTTGACGAAGTGCTGTCCGATCGCTTTCAGGCAGAGCCCTGATGGAGAGGTTCCTCAGGAAGCATTCTGCGACCGAACAGGTCTGCCAGAGCCTGTCAGGCCCGATGCAGGAGCCCCCGATCAGCTGACCTTCTGCCGAATATGCTCGATGACTTGCCCATGTTCATCCTGCGGGCTGAACATGACGATGTCGGTATCGGATTCGGCCCTGACGCTGTGCCCTGGCGGCCAGTAGAACAAGTCGCCTTTGCTGGCTGTCTCTTCCTCGCCGCCTTCATAGAGCGCGGTAATCCTGCCCTTGATCTCGTTAGTACAGAGGTTCTGGTCTCCGGGCGGCTGACTCGAGGCCCGTGATCAAAGCGCAATCGACTGCCGCGAGCGACGGGTCGCCGGATCCTCCAGGGCTTCGGGCAGGCGCGGTTCGAACTCGATGACTTCGCGCTGATCGGGTGCCTTGCCGATCCGCTCGAGCAGCACGTGCCAGCGCGGATCGTCCTGCAGCAATTCAAGTCCCGGATCATTCGGATTGATCTGGCCGCCGATGCCGTGCTCGACGGCCCTGTCGAACCATTCGAATGCGGGTTCGACCTGGCCGGTGGTGGCATAGACCCGAGCGATTGCGGTTGCTGCACTCTCGCCCCACTGCTCGATCAGTGCATCCAGGTTCGATTGGTAGTCGTCGAAGCGACCAAGGGCGTGGGACGCCATCGCCTGACCGGCCAGCGACAGCGGTTCATAGGACTCCTGTTCGAACTCCGCCAGTGCCAATTCCGGCCTGCCCCGATAGAGCTGGCACAGTCCGACGAAGTAGTGTGTGCCGACGTGATCCGGCCGCAGTTCCAGCAGGCGACTCCAGGACGCCATCGCCTGATCAAGACGACCCAGACTGAACTGCATGGCGCCGGTGTTGTGCAGCAGTGCGGAGTTGAGAGGATCACGGGTCAGGCTGTATCGATTGATGACCAGCGCCTCGTCAACGCGGCCAAGGCTGTTGAGCAGCACCGCCACCACACCCAGAGTGCCGATATTGTCCGGGTCGAGTGCCTGGGCGCGTTCGAGGTGACGCGCGGCGGCGGCAAGCTGATTGTCGTAGAACATCGCGATCCAGGCCAGCTGGGCGTGGGCGGGCGCGAAGTCCGGATTCAGCTCGAGGGCCCGTTCAGTTGCCTTTGTCGACAGCAGAACCCCTTCCTCCCTGGGCGTCACCCCCATCCCGACCTGATTGTCGTATGTGATCGCCAGCTGGTCCCAGGCGGCGACGTAGTCAGGGTCGATCACCAGTGCCTGCTGCAGCAGTTCGACCGCCCGATCCAGGCTGTCGCGACTGCCTGAACTGGCCAGATGGCGCGCCTCCAGGAACAACTCGTAAGCTATGGGATCCACCGGCGTGGCCATCGGTCCCTCGCCGAGGATTTTCAGGGCGAGCTGATCGACCACCCGGGCCGAGATTTCGTCCTGAATGGCAAACACGTCACCCATCGCTCGGTCATAGGTCTGAGACCATAAATGGGTATCCGACCGCGCCTCGATCAACTGCGCAGTAATGCGGATACGGTCGCCTGACCTGCGCACCGACCCCTCGAGCACGTGGGCGACGTTGAGCTGCCTGCCAACATCGACGATGTTGATGTCCTTGCCCTTGAAAGCAAAGGCCGAGGAACGCGAGATCACACGCAACTCGGGAATCTGGGCCAGCAGATTGAGCAGCTCCTCCGAGATACCGTCGGAGAAATACTCCTGTTCAGGGTCGGAGCTCATGTTGACAAAGGGCAACACGGCAATCGAATGATCGCCAAAGGACTCGACCAGCGCCTCGGTGCGCCCCGCCTCGCGGGCCTCGTCGATCTGCTCGGCCACCTGATCGGCCAGGGCGGCGTCACGCGCCGGCGCAAGCACGAACTTGTCGAAGCCGAAGTAGCTCAGACTCAGCGCCAGCACCACCATGATGATGCGATCGAGCCTGCGGCCGGTCTGCGGCGCGATGGACTCGGCACGCTCGACCTCGGCATCCCGTTTGAGTCCCTCTGGCGTGAGCTCGAACACCCAGGAAAGTACCAGCGCCGGCACCAGGCCGATCGCCAGGGCAATGGTGGCGTAGCGGACGATCGAATCGTCGAAGCCGAACGCCGGCAGAATGGTTTCGACCACCTGGATGATCAGCCATGCCGTCACCACATAGGCCGCACCCACTCTCAGCACGTTTCGACGCTTCAGTTCGGTTAGAAGATTCATGCAGGCTTCCCCATATGCTGGCCTGGTGGTTGAACTTTAGTCCGTGGAGGGAGGCCTGTCCAATCCTGATCCATTGGCAAGAGTGGTTCCCTGGATGTGCAGTCTCAGCAGGTCGAGATGTTCGAAGTCTCCTGTCCGAAGTCTTACAATGGAAAAAGCCTTGGGGAGGATCGCTATGGAATACGACCCTGCAGCACCGATCGATGCCGAGCAATGGCTGGCGCTTGACGAGGGAGAACGCCTGTACGCCATCCAGTGCTGGCTCGCCGAATTGACCGGTTCCGAGATCGAGGACTGCGTGCTTGAGGCAGTTCCCATGCTTGCAGTGGAAAACCAGATCGCCATGGGCGATCCCCCGGTCACCCGCGCCACGCTGGAGCGGCTGCTGCAAGGTGGCATCGACCGGGTGGCGGCAATCCAGGTGATGAGCGATGTCATGGCGGACTCTCTGGCGGCAACGGTGACGCAAGACCGGCCCTACGATTCCCACGCGTATGCCCGAGCCATGAAGCAGATCGACCCGGCAGAGATCCCGTTCGACGACCCGAACCACGAAACGACCGGCAAACCCGCGGGCGGCCTGGCCGCGTTCAACACCAGGCACCGTCAAGCGCTCATCGAATTCGCAGATCGCCATGCCGACGAAGGTGCCATGTCCTGGCCCGAAACCGTCGGCTTCCTGTTCGCCGTCCAGTCCTGTCCGGATATCGTCATGCCGTCGGAGTGGATGGAGGTCGTTCAAGGTGAGGTGGTGTTCAGCGATTTCGACGAAGCAAAAGCGGTCAGCGAAGCGCGCATGGCCTTGATGAACTGGATTTCCGATCGCATTCATCAGGGCCAGCCCGCCATCCCGGCCGATTGCGCACCCGATCCGGAACCGATGCGGATTCTTGAAGCCGACAACAACTTCTCACGCTGGTGCGCAGGCATCACCGATGGCCATGACTGGCTCGCGCAGAGCTGGGATGAAGTGCTCAAGATCGACGGCGACGACGATCGCTTGCAGAGCATGACACTGATCCTATTCGCCTTCTTTACCGGCAGGGCGATGGCTGAGCGGGTGGTCGAGCAATTTGCCCAGAACGCGGCCGGCAGCGCACCCAGCCTGGAAGAACTGGCGAAGAGTTTCCACGACAATATCCAGCAGGCCGTGCTGGACTATGCCGCGATCGGCCAGCTCTACCGCCAGACCCCGTCAGCGCCACCGCCCCCACAGCCGGTGCGCTCGACCAAGATCGGTCGCAACCACCCCTGCCCCTGCGGCAGCGGCAGGAAATACAAGAAATGCTGTGGACGCCCCGGCGCCGCCCCTGAGGAGCGGGATTGAGGTGTCGGCGACTTGTCCCGACCCGGGCAGCGCGTCCTTCCGCTCAGGCTTGTCCACGTGGTCACGTCGATCGGTTAGGCTGAACCCGGACTTCAGAGAAGGATTGATCGACAGATCCTGCCGATGGAGACGAAATGACCGGTCTGCAGAAAACCACCGATCGCCGCCTGCCTTACCGCCTGGCTGCCGCGGCGCTGTGTGCGATATTCGCGGCACTGGCCGTCCTTGCAGTCGCGCAGACCGGTACCGGTGCCGGCAAGGCCTACGTGCTGAGCGTCGACGACGCGATCGGCCCGGCGACTCGCGACTATATCGTTCGCGGCATCGAGCAGGCCGAGTCGGAACAGGCAGAAGTTGTCGTGCTCAGGCTCAACACGCCCGGTGGCCTGGACGCATCCATGCGCGACATCATCAGCAAGGTGCTGGCATCCCGGGTGCCGATCGTGACCTGGGTTGCGCCGGCCGGATCGCGCGCGGCCAGCGCCGGCACCTATATGCTCTACGCCAGCCATATCGCCGCGATGGCGCCCGCCACCAACCTCGGCGCGGCAACACCGGTTCAGATCGGTGGAGGCTCAGGGGGCGATGGGCCGCCGGCCACCCCGATCGAGCGGGTGCAGGACGCCCTCGAAGGCGAAGCCGACAGCGGCGAGCCCGATGCATCGACAGACCCGTCCTTGCCAAGCGCCGGGAACCAGCCCGACGCCGACGAAAGCACGCCACAGGAAGAAATCGCCGAGCCGTCGGAGCCGGTGGCCGGCAATGCCTCGGCCCGCAAGGCCGTCAACGATGCCGTGGCCTACATCAAGGGCCTGGCCAATCGCCACGGGCGGAACGCAGAGTGGGCAGAGCAGGCCGTGCGCGAGGCGGTCAGCCTGACCGCGACCGAAGCGCTGGAGCGCAACGTCATCGACGTGGTTGCCGCGAATCTGCCGGCGCTGCTGGCGGCCATCGACGGGCGCGAGGTGCGAATGGAGGCCGGCGCACTCACGCTCGCGACGGCAGAGTTGCAGACCATCGAAATCGAGGCCGATTGGCGCACCGAGCTGCTGGCCATCATCACCAATCCGACGCTTGCCTACATCCTTCTGATGGTCGGCATCTATGGTCTGATTCTCGAGGGCTACAACCCCGGCGCTCTCGTGCCCGGCGTGATCGGCGGCATCTGCCTGCTGTTGGCCCTGTATGCCTTCCAGATCCTGCCGGTCAACTATGCCGGGCTCGCGCTGATAGCGTTGGGGCTGGCGCTGATCGCGGTCGAGTTGTTCGTGCCCTCTTTCGGAATACTGGGCATTGGCGGAGTGATCGCCGTGGTGTTCGGCTCGGTTATCCTGTTCGACTCCGACGTGCCGGGGCTGGAAATGAATACATCACTGATCGCCGGCATGGGCCTGGGCGCGGCACTGATCTTCGGCGCGATCGTCTGGCTGGCTGTGCGCGCCATGCGCAGGCCCAGGATGGGTGGCCGCCAGGCCGTCACCGGCCAGCAGGCCGAGGCCATTTCCACATTCCACAACGGCGAAGGCCGAGTCCACCTCCAGGGCGAGGACTGGCGCGCAAGATCCAGTCAGCCGATCGCGCGCGGCGATAAGGTCAGGATCACCGACATGCAAGAGGAGGGATTCGTCCTCGATGTCGAGCCGATCGAGCGGTCCTGATCTGCCCTCTAGCTTCAGACGATAGCTTCGAACACCTCAATAAAGGAGTTCTGCCATGAACATCGATCTTTTATATTTCCTCAGCCCCATCGTCATCGCGCTGGTGCTGCTGCTCGCCAACACCATCAAGATCCTGCGCGAATACGAGCGCGGCGTGATCTTCACTCTCGGCCGCTTCGACAAGGTCAAGGGCCCTGGACTGATCATCGTGATCCCGTTCATCCAGCAGATGGTGCGCGTCGATCTGCGCGTGATCGTCATGGATGTGCCGACCCAGGACGTGATCTCCTTTGACAACGTCTCGGTCAAGGTCAATGCTGTCGTCTACTACCGCGTCGTCGATCCGGAAAAGGCCACGATCAACGTCGAGCGCTTCATGGACGCGACCAACCAGCTGGCCCAGACAACGCTTCGATCCGTACTGGGCAAGCACGAACTCGACGAAATGCTGTCTGAACGCGACAAGCTCAACGAGGACATCCAGGAAATCCTGGATCGCCAGACCGACGCCTGGGGCGTGAAGGTCAACAACGTCGAAATCAAGCACGTGGATCTGGATGAATCGATGATCCGCTCGATTGCCAAGCAGGCCGAAGCCGAGCGAACACGAAGAGCCAAGGTGATTCACGCCGAAGGCGAGCAGCAGGCCTCGCAGAAGCTCGTCGAGGCCGCCGAAAAACTGGCCGAGAGCCCCAATGCGATCCAGCTGCGCTATCTGCAGACCCTGGCCGATATTGCCGGAGAGCAGAATTCCACCATTGTGTTCCCCGTGCCTATCGATACGCTCAAGACCCTGATGAGCGGCAAGGGCTGAGACCCTTGCGGGTCAGCCTGTTGCGCCTTGCAGCCTGAGGGTCAGATCAATGACCATCCGTGCGCTCCGGATTGGCGACAGCAGGTCCGGACCGGATACAGGCCACGAATTCCTGGCCGTCAGCCCGTCCTTCGCGCAGCAATGAAGGATCGAACCATCAGCACCAGTACGACGCCACACAGCGCCAGCATGCCGATGTTCACCGACAGCGCCAGCGGGCTCATCTGCGCGGCCCGAATGACCAGGGCGGCGGCCGGCGCGAGCGCGCCGAGCAGGGCGATCACGGCCGCGGCATGCATGAAGTGCCGCCGGGCGTTGGGATAGAAAAGCGCCAGGCCAGCGAAGATCGCCAACAGTACTCCGGGATAAGCCGGCATCAGCGCAGTCCGGGAGCCGGACACGAAGAACGCACCCAGCCCGAGGGCGATCAGCAGGGCGGCGAAGATCAGGGTTTGTTTCGGCATCACTGACGGTTTCCGGATTGGTTGCGACCAATGTCTGGGGAGAATACACACAGACAGTGAAGCCCTACTCGACGAGGGTGACACTGGCCGCAGGGCCCCTTCCGACGATTGATCGGGCAGACTGCCAGCTCCGGCAAGGCAGTCAAGTCGATGGCGGTCCAGGTTTGCGCCTACTCGGCCGCAGCGCGCTGATCGTCCTTCCGGCAGGCACTTCTTGCCCTTCGGGCCAACCGGACCTGCCTGAGATTTCCAGGAGCAAGGCCTGAGCGTACGACGGCCCGAGTCACTGAAGCGATGGTTGATCGCCTGCGCGGCAGCTACCGCCACTTCGGCAAGCTTCGAGGCCATTCGCGATGCGGCAACGAGTGGCGAGGGCGACAAGCCCGCGAAAACGACGACTCAGCCTTGGCATGATGCGCTGGCCAGGCTCTGGATTCTGGATCCCGTACCCGCCTGGCTACCGACTCAGAACGAACTCAAGCGGCTTGCGCAGGCCCCGAAGCACCAGCTCGCCGATCCGGCACTGACCGCACGCCTTCTGGGCCTGGACGCAGCGGCGCTTCTGGAAGGCGGCGAGGGGAACCCGCGAGTCGTTCGCAGAGGATCATTACTGGGCCGTCTGTTCGAAGCGCTGGTAACGCTCAGTCTGCGCGTCTACGCGCAGGCCAACGAAGCCCAGGTCAGGCATCTGCGGCTACACGGCGGGCAGCGTGAGATCGACCTCATCATCGAGCGAGCCGACCGAAAAGTGCTGGCGATCGAAGTCAAGCTCAACCGAACGGTTGGCGATCGGGATGTCAAGCATCTCCTATGGCTGAGAGAACAGCTTGGAGACGACCTGCTCGACGCACTTGTGGTCCATACCGGGCCAGAAGCCTAGCGACGCCGCGATGGTATCGGCGTTGTGCCGGCCGCATTGCTGACGGCATGACCTATCCCGGCATCGACCCGATAGCCCTGGGCGAATATCTGAGCCGAGGTTGTTCGTGATATGCGGTCTGCAAGATCTGCGGCTTGAATTTCACGGCACGAAAGCAAAGCTCCGCGGCAACCACGTTACCGGTGCAGACCTTGCGTTCTTCGTCCGCGCTGATCCGTTGGGACACTACCCCCATGTGGATTGCGCACCAGATCGAAAAGAATGTTGGTGTCCAATAGATGCGCTAACCGTCCACTCACAACTTGATGTCAACCAGCGGAGGCAGGTCCTCATCCACTTCGGGAAGCGGTTTGTCAAGGGGCTCCACCATGGTCGAAGGCAGCTCCAGTAACCGGCCCGTGCGAACGGGCTCTACAATCAGTCGATCACCCTCCCTGTGGATGATCGTCTC
>CAYTQT010000028.1:30896-36523 GCA_964439915.1 uncultured Wenzhouxiangella sp.
TCCTCAAAGATGAGTGGGCCGAATTCGCTGTTGTCTTCCGTATCGACGCAGTCGACATCTGCCAGATCGACAAACCCATCCAGATCGTTGTCGTTGCCATCATCGCATTGGGCGACAGCTTCGCTGTTATCGTCGCCGTCAACACAATTCGAGTCGTCCAAATCGGTGAAGCCATCCAGGTCGTTATCGAGGTTATCGCTGCACTGGGTTGGCTGTTCGGTATTGTCCTCGCTGTCTGTGCAGTTGGCGTCTTCCAGATCGATGAATCCGTCCTGATCGTTATCTTTGCCGTCGTTGCATTGGGCAGCGAATTCACTGTCGTCCTCGCTGTCGATGCAATCGAAATCATCCAGATCGATAAAATTGTCCAGATCGTTATCGATCCCATCGTTGCATTGAGTGGTGCGCTCACTGTTGTCTTCGCTGTCGATGCAGTTGCTGTCCTCCAGATCGACGAACCCGTCCGCGTCATTGTCTAAGCCGTCATCGCACTGGGCAACGCGCTCGGTGTCGTCTGAATCGTCGACACAGTTCGGGTCGGCGAGATCGATAAAGCCATCCAGATCGTTGTCGAGGCCGTCGCTGCACTGCGGGGATTCGGTGGGATCCTCGGTGCCGAAGCAGTCCGGGTCATCTAGATCGAGCAATCCATCCGCATCGTTATCGACATTGTCGTCGCACTGGGCGACCTGCTCGCTATCGTCGTTGCCGTCGACACAGTTCGGATCTTCGAGATCGGTCCAGCCGTCCAGATCGTTATCCATTTCGTCACTGCATTCGGGAACGCCCCCCGGTGAGACCACTGCCGTCGCCGGGTTGGCCAGCAGAAGCAGGACGATGAAAGCCGTGCCCATCAGGTGTCGAAAAACCGCGCTCTGGTCGGGGGATGATTGCTCAGTATTGATTTGCCGAGTCGGTTGACTCCAGTTCATTGATTGCCTCCAGTTTTGCGCGAGTTTTGGCCCTATTAATTCATACGACGTTGCTCGCAGAAGGGATCACGGATAAGGCAGGTGTTGGGCGGGGCGGGGGTCTGGAGGCCGGGCAGCAGGGCTCGCCCCGGAAGGATGGGCGGTGTCCGAGGATTTGCTCGACTAGTCGACGTCCAGTCGGGCAATGGTTTCCGTTGCAGCGTGAAAGAGGGGGTCCTCGGTCACGCCAGGCTCTGTCAGCGGCGCCGACCATTGCTTCCGCTGCAGTGGATTGACGATGGCACCCAGCGCGATGACACGCCAGCGTTTTTCTGGCGCCAGAGCACTCGTGCAGTCCAGGGCCGTGGCGGCAGTCGCAGCGTCGGTATGCCAGGTCCGAATCCGCTCCAGCGCGCGACCGAGACAGGCCAGGTCTGAATTGGGCGAGTCCAGCAGGGCAGCGGGCGCGGCGGCCTGTGCGACGACCGCCTCGTCGAATCGACCGAGCAGCCAGAGCATTTCTGCCAGCTCGGCGCGAACCCGCAGCGTCTCGCTGTGCGCGTCGCCGAGCGCGGCCTGCCAGATGTCCAGCGCGTTGCTGAAGGCCTGCACCGATGGCTCGAACTCGCCGAGGCCCTGCAGAGTCTTCGCCAGGCCGCGCCAATTGGCAGCAATCTGCATGTGGTTCTTATGGCCGAAGAACGCCTCGTTGATGGCAATGGCCTCACGATAAAGCGCAGCCGCCGCGCGAGGCTCGCCGCGCTGCAATCGTACCGTGGCAATATTCGACAGTGCGATCGCCACCGAATGATGATCGGGGCCGTACGCCTGACGCTTGGCAATCAGCGCGGATTCGTAGGACGCCAACGCCGCATCGAGGTCGCCGGAGGAAAAGGCAACGCTGCCCTGGAGCGACAGGGTGCTCGCAATACTCCGCGGGTCCGGCGGCTGCTGCCGTCGGAATTCGGTCAGGGCTTCGGCGATACGCCGGCGCGCCGCGTCCTGAGCATTGCGGTTGATCTCGACGATGCACAGGCGCTGCAGGACGATGCCACGCAGGCCGGCCTGTTCAACGCCGGCCGCGCCGAGCTCGCTCAGGGCCCGGGTCAACAACTGCCTGGCCAGATCGTATTGCTCGAGATAGGCCTCAACCCAAGCCAGCTCGGATAGCGCCAGCGCCAGCTTGTGGGGCGCACCATCGTTTGCTTCGGTCAGGTCGACGGCTCTGGAAAGCAGGCGGCGCGCGGTGTCGAACTCACTCCTGCTGCGATGGGTGACGCCCATGGCGACAAGCAGCCGTGCCTGCACCAGCGGCAGATCGACCAGGTCGGTCTCGATGGACGCCACGCCGGAGGCCAGTAACTGCGAGGCGGTCGGATCAACGCCCTGCGTGACAAAGGAATTGGACGACTGAAACACGCTTGCGAGGAACTCAGCCACCTGGTTTGACTCGGCAGCGCTGCGCTGGGCTTCTGCAAGCTGGCGTCGAGCTTCAATCGCTTGCCATCCAGCGACGCCGCTTCCCGCGAACAGGCTAAGGGCCGCTGCCAGCAGGGCACCGCTGGCCAACGGGTTTCGGGACGCCCATCGGAGGCCTGAACGGATCGGTGTCAGCGGCCTGGCGCGAACGGCTCTGCCCGCTTGCCAGGCCTCCAGATCGTCGGAAAGCTCGGCCGCCGTCCGGTAGCGGCCGCTCGGATCGACCGACAGGCTTCTGGCCAGGACGGCTTCCAGATCGCGAATCCGCCGGATCGGTCCTGGCGGATCAGCGCGCGACAGGGGCAGGGGATCGAGCTCGAGGAGATGCCTGGCCAGTGAGGTCTCGCCGACATCCTGCGGACGCTCGAAAGGGTGTCGTCCGGTCAGGAGTCGATAGATCAGCAAGCCCAATTGAAAGACGTCCGTCGCTGCGGTGGTCCGTTCGCCCCTGAGTTGCTCCGGGGCGGCTGCCGTGGGTGTCATGATGCCGCTTCGGGTGGCTTCCGCCTGGCCGTTATCATCGAGCAGGGTGCCGATACCAAAGTCCACGAGCCGGGCCTTGCCGTTGCAATCGACCAGCACATTGGCCGGCTTGATGTCGCGGTGAAGCACAAGCCGGCTATGGGCGAAGGTAATGGCCTGAACGATCTGCATGACCAGAGCGATGCGATCCTCGGGTGCCAGCTCATGGTGGTCGCAGTATCGGTCGATCGGCAGTCCGTCGACGAACTCCATGACCAGATAGGGAATGTTCTGCTCTGTCGTGCCGCCATCCAGCAGGCGCGCGATGTTGGGATGTTCGAGCTGCGCCAGCAGCTGGCGCTCGCGCTCGAAACGCTCGATGAAGTCGCCCAGAGGTGTAGCCAGCAGCTTGACCGCCACGACCTGCTCGTAGTCGCCGCTGACACGCCGGGCCTGATAGACCTCGCCCATTCCGCCAGCACCCAACAGTTCGAGCAACTCGAATCGACCGACGCGTTGGCCGCTTCGCGACCGATTACCGAGCCGAGCCAGTTCCGGGGCTTGCTCGACCGCGCTGTCGGCGAGCTTCGGGCTGGACTGCGCGCGCAGCATCGTGATGACCTGCTCGCGTACAACCGCATCCAGGTCCTTCAATTCGACGTCCCAATCGCCAGGTGGTCGATCGCAAAGCGACTCGAACCGGTCGCGAACCTGCTTCCATTGCTGTGGTGAGAGACGGCCCATGCCCGCTCGATCAGCCCAGTTGAGCGGCGAGGAAAGCGCGCGCTGTTCGAGTGTCTCGCTTGATCGTTGGATTGGATACACCCAGCACCGTCGCTGTCTCTGCAACGGACATACCGCCGAAATAGCGCATTTCGAACACCCGTTCCAGGCGCTCATCCATTGCGCCCAGGTCTTTCATGGCCTGGTCGAGCGCGAGGAGGTCAATGACCTCGGCGTCCAGCGCTGCCGGCTCCGAAAGAAGATGGTCCAGTGACACTTTGGGTTGATTGGATCCGTGCTTCAGCCTCGCGCGCCGCCGCGCCTCATCGATCAGGATGTGGCGCATGACTTTGGCCATCGTGGCATAGAAATGATGTTCGCTCTCCCAGTGATGGGTCAGATCGCCGAGCTTGAGATAGGCCTCGTGGACGAGAGCGGTGGTGTTCATCGTGGCGGCGGGATTGCGCCCTCCTCTTCGGAGCTGGGCACGCGCCAGGGTCTTGAGCTGCCCATAGATGTCGTCGGAAAGCCCAAACTCGCAGGCGATCAGCGGATCGGGATCCAGAGCCTCTTCGCGGTCCATGACGCTTCCTTGAGGTGCCTACGAATCAAGAGTATAGAGACCCACCGGGAAAATACCAACGCGGCCCAAATCCCTGAGGTCGGCGGACAATTCGACCGGCGCTCCTCCGCGTTTGGGGATACGCAAGGTCTGCTTTGATCCGCATCGCGGTCAATCTCGTAAGAATGGTCAGGAACCCTTTGTGGCCATCAGCGGCGCAGATCTTTGCAAGAGTGATCCGTTGTGGCTGTTTAGTTGACCACAATCACCCCCATACGAGGATCCCGATCATGACCCATCAGATTCGAACGCTGTTGCTGATCGCACTGGCCCTTCTGCCGATGCAGGTGCTGGCCCAGGCGGTGATGTTTGTAAAAATCGAAGTCAACGGTGAAGTCATCACGACGGGCGAAGCCACCGGTCATGTGCGCGGCATCGTTACCGAGGAATATGCGCCGGCGCTCGACTACGGCTGGGGAAGCGAAGCGCAATCCGACCCGGCCACCGGCCTGCCGACCGGCAAGCGCCAACACCGCGCGCTTACCGTGATCAAACCACTCGCACGCTCGAGCGCATTACTGCGCCAGGCGCTCGAGCGCAATGACGACATCGGGCTGGAGCTGCGCCTTTTTTCCCCCGACGCGGCAGGCCGCCTGGAGGAAGTCTGGCGCATCGAGCTGACCAACGGCTTCGCGGTGGGTATCCGTCCCCTCATTGACGCGGCCACGGGCGAGTACAACGAAGAAATCCAGTTCCTCTACGGGGCGATCGTCTTTACCGATGTCCGGACCGATACGAGCGTTTTCATCCGGTATCCGCGCAATCCCTGAGGCCGAATCGATTCGGTCGATGGTCATTGGTCGGCCGGGCGCGCTGGTGGGAGCCCGACGGTCGTCATCGATCGGTTCCAGGTGCAATCGGTGTGGCAGGGTCGAGCCCGCGTGCGGGCGAATGCCAGTCGGTCGGGTGGCTGCTATCCAGCGGCGGGCGCGAAAAGTGCCGGTCCCGGAAATTTCCCCCGGAGATTGGCCGGAAATTCTCGCTGCTCAACCGGGGCGCTTGAGCCAGGTCAGCGCGATCTCTACTTGCTTATCGGCGTTGCTGACGTAGAGCACGTCGTCGGTGATCATCAGGCCCCAATGGATGGTGCGTGGCAGGTCAACGGCCAGTTCGTTCATCGGCGCCTGGGGCAGTGACGCGATGGCCAGGTTGTCCAGGCCTGCCACTTTAGGCAGGACCTGGCTGGCCCAGACATCCTGGCTGCCGTAGGCCAGAACGCTCAGTCGATTAGCCCTGCGCGAACACCGCTTCATGCGATCGGCATCAGGCCGGCCCACTTCCACCCAGTGCTCGGTTTGCCCCTCCAGGCTCTTGGACCACAGGGCGGCCTCGTCGACGTCCGAAAGACCGCGCCCGAACTCCATACGCTCATCCCAAAAGAGCCCAAACGCCAGAATCCGGGCCGTCAGCCGCTCTTCGGTTTCCGAAGG
>CAYTQT010000029.1:0-36373 GCA_964439915.1 uncultured Wenzhouxiangella sp.
TCCAGGATGAAGTTGACAACACCGGCCATGGCGTCGGAACCGTAAACGGCCGAAGCGCCACCGGTCAGGATTTCAACGTTCTTGACCAGGGCCGCGGGGATCTGGTTCAAGTCACGAGCCTGTGAGCGGATACCACCCGGCGGCAGACGGTGACCGTTGACCAGGGTCAGGGTCCGGTTGGCGCCGAGACCACGCAGGCTGACGGTCGGGAAGCCGGCGGTCGGGTTGACCGTGAAGGCATCACTGACAGCAGCGGCCTGCGGGTACTGGCCGACCAGGTCTTCGATACGGGTCGTGCCCGTGAATTGAATTTCTTCTTCCCCGATTTCGGTCACCGGGGCAGACGAGGTGACGATAGGACTGATGATTCGGCTACCCGTGACCTGTACACGGTCGAGGGTTTCCGAACCTTCTTCATCATCGTCCTGAGCAACGACGGGGGATGCCGTCATCGCCAGGCTGGCGAGAACGCTGGCACCTAGGCCATAGCGAATCGCCTCAGCAAGTGGGTTACGGTTGTGCTTCATCAGACTCTCCAATTGTGTCTTTTGATATTGCTCTTCAGCATTCGATACTAGTATCGACAGCAAGCTGTCGGAGCGAAGTGCCTCCGCCGACCCTTCAGCCCACGGGCAAAGTTTCGACAGATAACCTTCGACTCTCGGCTGATACTAGCACCATCGGTCAGGGATGAAAAGGCTTTTGTTAAAGTCCTGTAAACCTATTTTAAACCTCGATTTATCCCTTAAGTCTCTGATTTTTCTTTACCTGAGCGAGTCACGAGGCGCGCCCGACCAGAAATTTTCTCATTCTGCCGTCAGCCGCACTCAGGCGCTCGGCAGGACACCGGGAATCAGTCGGCAAGCGCGTCGCTGACCCGCGCCAGCTCTGCATACAGTGAATCCGGCACGCGCGAGCCGTAGGTATCGAGAAACGCCCGGATCGAGGCCATTTCCTCGCGCCAGGGCGCCGGATCGATAGCCAGCAGCGTGTCGAGGTCGGGCTGCGTCTCCAGGCCCTCGGTATTGATCGAGCCGGCCTTTGGCAGCAGGCCGACGGGCGTTTCAACCGCCTCGACCTCACCGCGGGCCCGGGCCAGGATCCACTCGAGCACGCGCAGGTTCTCGCCAAAGCCGGGCCAGATGAACCGACCCTCCGAATCGCGACGGAACCAGTTGACCTGGAAGATCTTCGGCGGATTGCTCAAGCCGCGGCCCATGTCGAGCCAGTGCGCCCAGTAGTCGCCGAAGTGGTAGCCGCAGAAGGGCTTCATGGCCATCGGGTCTCGGCGAACCACGCCGACCTGACCTGAGGCTGCGGCGGTGGTTTCCGAGGCCATCGCACCGCCGATCAGAACGCCGTGCTGCCAGTCACGGGCTTCCATGACCAGCGGCGCCAGTCCGGCCCGGCGTCCACCGAACACGATCGCGTCAATCGGCACACCCCTCGGGCTCTCGGCCTGATCGGAATAGGTCGGACAGCGCTTGATCGACACTGTGAAGCGGGAATTCGGATGGGCCGCCGGCCCGTTCTTCGGATCGAAGGCCCGCCCTCGCCAGTCGATTGCAGGGACGCGCTCATCCAGGCCTTCCCACCAGGGCTGGTGGTCAGCGGTAGTGGCAACGTTGGTAAAGATGGCCTCGCGGTCGAGCATGGCCAGCGCATTGGGGTTGGTCCGGCTGCCGGTTCCCGGGGCAACCCCGAAGAATCCGGCCTCGGGATTGATGGCATACAGTCGGCCATCCTCCCCCGGATGCAGCCAGCAGATGTCGTCACCAACGGTCCAGATCTTCCAGCCGGCCTCGCGATAGGCTTGCGGAGGAATGAGCATGGCCAGATTGGTCTTGCCGCAGGCCGAGGGGAAGGCTGCCGCGATGTAGCGGACCTCCCCCTGGGGATTTTCGATCCCGACAATCAGCATATGTTCGGCCAGCCAGCCCTCGTTTCTTGCCTGATAGCTGGCGATGCGCAGAGCGTGGCATTTCTTGCCAAGCAACGCATTGCCGCCATAGCCCGAACCGTAGCTCTGGATACTCAGTTCTTCGGGAAAATGCACGATGTAGCGACGATCCGGGTCCAGCTCTCCGGTCGAGTGCAGACCCTTGACGAAATGACCGTCGCGCTCGATTCGCGCCAGGGCATCAGCGCCCATGCGCGTCATCAAGCGCATATTGACCACCACATAGGGACTGTCGGTGATCTCGACGCCGCAGCGCGACAGGGGAGAATCGATAGGCCCCATGCAGTAGGGCACCACGTACAGAGTCCGCCCGCTCATGCAGCCGGCAAACAGGCCGTTCATCAATGCGTGGGCTTCAGCCGGCGCCAACCAGTTGTTGTTCGGACCCGCGTCGTCCTCGCTGGAGGTACAGACATAGGTCAGATGCTCGACCCGCGCCACATCGTCGGGATCGGAGCGATGAATGTAGCAATCCGGATGAGTGTCAGGATTGAGCCGCTCCAGTTCGCCGGAATCGAGCATCATTTCGATCAGGCGCGCATTTTCGCTGCCGGAGCCATCGCACCAATGGATTCGATCAGGACGCGTCAGCGCGGCGACCTGATCCACCCATGCATTCAGGGCGGAGAGTTTGGAAGTCATTCGTTAAGGAATCTCTGCGTAAAGCCGGGATTTTGGAAGCCGCTCAGATTACCTTCAGCCACTGCACGATTGCAAGTCAGTTCACGCCGATGACACGTTTGACCCGCCGTTTGCGTTGTCACACACACAAGCCTTGAATCGGCCCGTGGTGAATTCGGGCTCGCAAGGGACTACAATTTTGGAGAGCCTTTAGGGAAAGCCCAAGGAGAACAGGATGAAACAATTGATGAAGGGATGTCGTATTTTCGCTGCCACCTCACTGCTGATGATGGCCGGTCTCGCCATGGCGCAGGACCGTCCCGTGCTCGGTGTCGCTGAATTCAAGAACGAGTCGGGCGCCGGCTGGTGGGGCGGCGGCGTCGGATGGGACCTCTCCGGCATGCTGGCCAATGAACTTGCCTCGATCGGCGCCTTTCGCGTGGTCGAGCGCTCGAACCTGGAATCCGTACTCAACGAGCAGGACCTGGGCGCTTCAGGGCGAGTCCGTCCCGACACGGCCGCGCGCATCGGCCAGTTGACCGGCGCTGAATACATCGTACTCGGCACCATCACGGCCTATGACGAGCAGACCAGATCGACGGGCGGGGGCATCAGCTTTCGCGGCATCGGCATCGGTGGACGCAAGACCGAGGCCTATCTGGCGGTCGATCTGCGCGTGGTCAATTCGAATACCGGAGAAATCGAATATGTCCGCACGATCGAGGGCCGCGCCGGCGGCGGTGGTATCAATCTGAGCGCTTACCGCGGCGGGTTCGGCGGCAATCTGTCGAACTACGAGGACACCCCGGCCGGCGAGGCGATCCGTGCCGCGCTGATGGAGATCACAGACTACCTCGAGTGCGAAATGGTGATTCAGAGCCGCAGCTGCCGCGAAAAGTACGATGATCGCGAAGACACCCGGCGCGAGCGCACTCGCAGCCGGCTTCGCTTCTGATATCCATCTGATGTCAGTCAAGAAGGACGCCGCCCCTCGGGCGGCGTTTTTTTATTCCTCAGGATCGGCAGGGTCGGGTGAGTCGACCGCATCCATCAGGCACTGATAGAGCTCGTCTGGCGTGTGCCGGCCGTTGCGCGTAAAGCCGAACGCGTGCTCGGGGTCGAGATGACGATCGAGCCAGATTCCCCCGGGGTCAGACACATCCGGCCGCCGGTCGAGTAGCCAGAGGATCGTGTCGGCGCCCTGATCCGGGGTTCTCAGCACCCGCCTGAGGCTGGCGCGAAATCCGGGCAGCGCTGTTTTCACGCCGTCGGTATCGACCCAGCCCGGGTGCATCACGTAGGCTCGGCGCTGCCCTGTCCAGCGTTGATTCCAGGCCTGCACCAGCGCCACCTGCGCCCGTTTGTGCAGCGCATAGGCAGTCATCCCGTCCCAGCGCTTGTACGGGGCATCGAATATCTTCTCCAGATCGAGAGCGACACCATACATACCGCCTGAGGAGACCTCGACGACTGCCGCCTCCGGGTCCAGGCGATCGGACCCGAGCAGCGCCTCGGCCAACACGAAATGACCCAGCAGATTGGTGGCAAGAGAGGCCTCGAAGCCCTCATCAGTGAGCTGGGCATCATTCAGCAGGACGCCGACGTTGTTGACCAGGGCGTCGATCTGTCCCCCCTGCAGTGCGGGGTGGGAGGCCAGCGCACGCGTTTCGCCGATCAGGGAAAGATCACAGGCCACGGTCTGCAGGTGGCCCGGCCCGGTGACCTCCGAGGTCAATCGATCGAGCTTCTCCTGGCTTCGCGCGACCGCGATGACATCGGCCCCGGAGTGCAGGGCTTTGAGGACGACCGCTCGCCCGATCCCGCCGCTGGCTCCGGTCACCAACCAGCGCTGGCCGCTGAAGTCGAATTCATCGATCTGCAGTTGCCCGACGCGGCGGCGAAAGCCGAGGGTCGAAAAGGCATTGAGAAAGCGCGCGTAGAACAGGCCGCTTGCAATATTCCGGATCATTCGTCGAGCACCGACTGGAATCAGAGCACCGAGGTTAGCGCGGATGCTGTCGCCAGACCGAAAGCGCGCTGCATACGCCTGTACCCAGGAACCCTTGTCCACACGCGAATGCCGGTCTGCAAACCGCCCTCCGAGGGCGTAGAATTCCAGCGGGCTCCCCCGCCGTGGGCATTCATCTTGATCATCGGACTACCTCGACACTGGCTGCGGTGCCTGTCCCTGCTGGTGTTTCTGATCCTTGCCGGCTCGGCAAGCGCCAGGCAGGATGACGACTCGGTCCTGGTGCTGGGCCGGGTCAGCGATGATCCTGCAGCACACTATGAGCGCCTGCGGCCGTTGCTGGACTACGTCGTCGAACGCATGTCCGATATCGGGATTCGAGAAGGTCGGATCCTGATGGCCCGTGACGGCCAGGCCATGAACAGCTACCTGCGCCAGGGCCGGGTCGACTGGGTGACCGAGACCGCGAGCGGCGCGATCAGCATGATGGACCGCGGCCGGGTTGATCTTTTCCTGCATGCCTGGCGCGGCGGACGCGCTGAATATCGAACGCTGCTCATCGCCCGCCAGGACAGCACAATCGAGTCGCTTGGCGATCTTCGCGGCCGGTCGATCGGATTCCAGCACCCGATGTCGACCAGCGGATACCGGGTCCCGGCCGGCCTGCTGCTGGATGCGGGACTGGACCTGGCCATCCTGCTGTCACCGATGGATGCGCCTGACCCGGACTTCCTCAGCTACGCGTTCACCGGCCACGCCCAGAACTCGGTGACCTGGGTCCAGAAGGGCGTCGTCGATGCCGCCGCGATCAGCGACCAGGACTGGGAGGACTATGTCCTGCCCCTTGATGACGATGGCCATAGCCTGCGCATCATCGCCACGAGCCCGCCGATCCCGCGGGGCCTGGAGCTGGTCCGAAGCGGACTGAGCCCCGGAGTACGATCCCGTCTCAGGGAGATCCTGCTGAATGCCGATCGCGACCCTGCCGCCCGCGACGCCCTGAGCCACTATTTCAGGACCGAGCGATTCACGCTGCCGAACGAAGCCCTGCTGGAACAGATCGAGACCCTGCGTCAGCCCTTCAGACGCGTCAGGGATGAACTGGAATGAATGCCTGGGGACTGCAGCGCAAGCTGTTCCTGGCCCTGCTTGCGACGACCCTGATCTTGCTGGTGATACTGGCGGGGCTCTGGTATGTCGGCAGCCGCAGCCAGCTGGATCTGGCCCAGGATACGGCCCGGTCAATGCGCGATCAGGCCCAGGCCGAGCTGCAGGAACGCGGCGAACTGATCAGCGAGTTCCTGCTCAAGTCGCTGCCCAATCAGCTCTATTACTTCGACTTCCAGGGTCTGCGCCAGACCGCGCGCGTTGCACTGGATGAGGAGGACGTCGAGTACGTCGTGGTTTTCGACAACGAGGGCCGCATCGTTCACGATGGCAGTCAGTCGCTGGAGCGATTCGGCCAGGTCATGGATGACGAGCTGGCCGGTGCCATCATCGCCTCCGATCGGATGCTGATCCAGTGGACCGATACCCTGGTTGATATCAGTCGACCCGTTCTGCTTGGGCAGGAGCCGATCGGTGGCGTCAGGATCGGCCTGTCGAGAGCGCCATCCGAGGCGCTGATCGCTGCACAGCAGGCCGCCATGCAGGCGCGCGTGCAGGACTCCTTTGGCCACCAGCTGCGCATGCTGCTGCTGGGCTTTATCGCCCTGCTCCTGATCGCAGCCGTTCTGACCTGGCTGGTCGGTCGCGGGCTGGTCCGACCGATCCGGTCCCTGGCGGCTGCGGTGCAGGATGTCGAATTCGGCCACTTCGACCGGGCACAGCTCGACAGCCGGCGCGGCGACGAGCTCGGCGGGCTGATGCGCTCCTTCAGCCAGATGGCGCGCGCCATCCAGAATCACGACAAGGCAATTCGAAGGCTGGCCTTCCAGGACACCCTGACCGGCCTGCCGAATCGGCTGATGTTTCGCGAGCTCCTTGACGAGGCCCTTGCCGAGCATGCGGGCACCGGGCGCTCGCTCGGTCTGATGTTCATCGATATCGACAACTTCAAACGCATCAACGACACGCTGGGGCACGACGCGGGTGACGAGGCGCTGATCGAGATCGCACGCCGTCTGCAGGTCAGTGCGGAGTCCAGTGCTGGCGGCAATACCAGCGATCGAACCCTGGTTGCCCGACTGGGCGGCGATGAGTTTGTGGCGCTGGTCTCGGGGGGCGAAGTCCTTGAGCGCTGCCGCCGCCTGGCCGAGAGAATACTGGCTGCGATCGGCCAGCCCTTCGAAGCGGGAAATCAGAATCTGACCCTCAGCGCCAGCATTGGCATCACCCGCTATCCGGACGATGCCCGGACCTCGAAGCTGCTGCTCAAATGCGGTGACCTGGCGATGTATCAGACCAAGCTGACCGGGAAGAACGGCTTTTCCTTCTACAGCAAAAAGCTGATCAAGGCCGCAGATCGCACGCTGCTGCTTGAGCAGGACCTTCGACAGGCCATTGAAAATCGTCAGATCCGGGTGGCCTACCAGCCCATTGTCGACTCGAGGACGGAGCGGCTGGTCTCGGCCGAAGCCCTGCTGCGCTGGAACCATCCCACGCTCGGCGATGTTCCACCCGAACAGTTCGTGGCTGTGGCCGAAGCCAGCAACCTGATCGAAAATCTGGGGGCGCAGGCGGTCGACATCGCTTGTCGCGATGCGGCACGCTGGCAGCGAGACTTGCCCGGTGTGCGCGTCGCCGTCAATGTTTCCGGGCGCCAGTTGCTCAAGCCGGGTCTCGATGAGCGAATTCTGAAGGCGCTGCGATCCAGCGGGCTCGACAGTGATCTACTCAGCATCGAGCTGACCGAGAGCAGCCTGCTGCAGGACCAGTTTCTGGCATCGAAGACGATCGAGAACCTGCGGACTCAGGGGGTCGGGGTCTGGCTGGACGATTTCGGCACGGGCTTCTCGGGCCTGAGCCATCTGCGCCATGTCCATGTCGACGGGGTCAAGATCGACCGCAGTTTCGTTTCCGACCTGACCGACACCGGTGATGATCTGGCACTGACCTCGGCGATCATCGCGATGGCCCACTCGATCGGTATGCAGGTGATTGCCGAAGGCGTCGAGAACGAGGAACAGCTGGAATTGCTCAGGACCCACAGCTGCGATTATGTCCAGGGCTTCCTGTTCGGCAAGGCGATGTCGACGCAAGCACTCATCGACCAGTTCACAGATTGACCGGTCGGCGGGCAGACCCGATCAGTCCTATACTCTGTTGTCCAGGTAGTGCTCGAATCCCGAAGCGCGTGAGGCAAGCGAGGGCGCCCCGGCAACGTGAATGACACCGACTTCAACGAATTGCTTGCGCGCCTGGGAGCCGCCGATGGCGAGGCCTGGTCTGCGCTCGTGGGACTGGTCTATGACGATCTGAAAAGGATTGCCCACGGGCAGATGTCGCGGATTGCACCCGGCCAGACCCTGAGCACCACCGTGCTGGTCCACGAGACCTTCGAAAAACTGGCGGCGCAGGGGCGGTTACCGGTCAAGGAAAGATCCTCCTTCTATGCCCTGTGTGCCTGCGCCATGCGCCAGATCATCATTGATCACTACCGCAAGCGGTCGGCCAGCAAGCGCAGCCCCGATCTGATCGCCGCCACTGATCATGAGGCGCGACGGGTCACCCCGGATATCGACAATGCCCTGATGGACCTCGGGCGCGCCCTTGGTCTTCTCGAACGTCATGACGAAAGACTCCTCAGGGCTTTCGAAATGCGTTACTTCGCGGGTCTGAACGATACCGATATCGCCGCACAGATGGGACTGTCGGTGCGCACGGTCCAGCGTCTGATCGGGCGCGCCCGCTCCTGGGTCTCGGCGGCGCTGGACCCGGCGAACTGAGGACCGGGGATGGTCGATCAGCGCCTGCATCAGTTGAGTCCTGAAGCCTGGCGTCGTGTCGACCAGGAGCTCGAAGCGCTGCTCGAAATGGATGCTGGTGCACAGGCGGATCGTCTGCAGGTCCTGGCCCGCAGTTACCCGCAGGACGTGCCCATCCTGCACGCTCTGCTCAACGCGGAGGGGCGTGGTCGACCGCTCGATGAGCATCTGCTCACGGCCCTCTCCTACCTGGCCGGGCAGGCCTTGCAGGCGCCCGGCAGCCGGATCGGTCCCTGGCAACTGGTCCGGCCGATCGGCCGCGGCGGGATGGCCGAGGTGCACCTGGCCGAGCGTGCCGATGGCGCTTTCAAGCGATGCGTGGCGCTGAAACTGCTCTGGCCCGGATTGGTCGATCGTGACGCCGAGGGGTTCGTCCGCCAGGAGCGCCAGATCCTCGCCGATCTCGATGATCCGCGGATCGCCGCCCTCCTCGACGGTGGCGTCACCGATTGCGGCCGCCCGTGGCTGGCTATGGAGTACGTTGATGGCACCCCGATCGACCAGGCCTGTCGCGATCAGAGTCTCGATCTGCCGGCGCGCATCGAGCGTTTCATCGAGGTGGCCGAAAGCGTCGCCCAGGCCCATCAGCAACTGATCGTCCACGGCGATATCAAACCGGCCAATGTACTGATGACCCCGGCCGGGCGAATCAAGCTGCTGGACTTCGGCATCGGACGCCTTCTCGGCCGTCGTTCGTCGACGGACCCGGGGACAGGGTGGAAGGCGCTGACGCCATCCTGGTCCAGTCCGGAACAGCAGCATGGGCAGGCGCCATCACCGGCCAGCGATGTCTACCAGCTCGGGCTGCTGTTGCAAGCACTGACGCAAGATCTCTCGCCGACCAACCGGCGACGGAAGCGAGAGCTCGACGCCATCCTGGCCCATGCACTGGCGCCAGACCCGCGTCTGAGAACCGCCAGCGCAGACAGGCTGGCCAGCGAACTGAAGGACTATCTGGCCCATCGACCGGTGTCCCCCCTGCGTGGCAGCCTGGCCTATCGCGGGCGCTGTCTCGTGCGACGCCGATGGCCTGCGATGCTGCTGTCGGCGAGCGTACTGGTATCCGGGCTGATCTTTCTCGAACGCGAGCTTGAACAGAATCAGCTCCTGACCGAGCGCAACGCCGCCAACGAGGCCGTCCTGGCCTATCTGGAGGAAATGCTCAACCTCAGCAATCCCCAGCGCAGGAACGCCGGGCCGCGCGACAGCATCGATCTGCTCTCCGATGCCGCCGCCGGCCTGGACCAGCGATTGAAAGACCAGCCGAGGGCGCGCAGTCGCGTTCTCAATACTCTTGGCCGAATCCATCAGGACCGCAACGAGAATCTCGTGGCTGCGCAACGCCACGCCGAAGCGCTGGATCTGGCCCGCATGCATGCCATCGAGGACGAACTCGACGGCGCCCTGGAGGGGCTGGCCGTCGCCGGCATCTGGGGCGGAGACTATGCGCGCTCGGAGGGCTACCTGCGCGAACTGATCGACTTGCGACTGAAGCGAGACATGCCGCCGCCAGCGCTGAACCGGGCCCGGCTGCAGCTGGCCGACCTGCTGCACAGCCGGGGCAAATATGCGGCCGCTCTCGACCAGGCCCGCGCCGCGCATGCCAGCGGCGTTGATCCTGGCTGGTCCGGACGAGTGCTCGGCATGATCCTGCGAGACCAGGGTGACTTCGAAACGGCCGGGCAGGCATTCGCCGCCAGCCTGGCCTTTGAAGCGAGCCGGGATACCGCGGTGGCCTACCGCCTGACCGAGCTATCGGACCATCATTCGGTCCTTCTGCTGCATCGTGGCGAATACGATGCCGCAAGACAAGCCATGGATTACTCTGCCGCGCTTCGCCTGGACTATCTTGGCCCCGACTGGGACGGACTGGTCTGGACCCGCCACTGGTACGCGCTGCACGCGCTGGCGACGGGCGATAGCAAGCGCGCGGCATCCCTGCTCGCTACTCAGTGCGATGAGTATGCCCGCTTTCTCGGCGAGGCCAGTCATCTACTCGCGTTTGCTCGATCGGACCGCGGCTATGCCGCGCTGGCCCTGGGTGACGTCGATACGGCAGCGGAGTTGTTCGCCCTGGCCGGTGAGCGTCTGGAGTCCATTCAGGATGGCGACCACCCCCGGCTCGCCGAAATCCTGCTAGGCCAGGCGCTGGTCGCCCTGGCCCGCGACCGCAGCGACGACGCCCAGCGAGCCGCGCAGCGAGCCCTGACAATCCGTGAACGGCTAGCGAACGAGGCAAGCGGCTCCCTCGCCTGGCGCGCGAACGCCTGTCACATCGTCCTGCTCACCGGCGCCGACTGCACGCCGGCCAGCGCCGACATCGATCGACGCGGCCTTGATTACGCCCGTCTCCGCTTTGCCCTGCAGGGCCTGTGCCGTGGGCAGGAACAGGCATCGGGCAGCGATCAGCTATGCCGGGCGAACCAGTTCGGGGGCTGAGTGATGGCATGACCTGAAAATCCTCAGCGTAGTCGTCGTCTGCCTGAATCCGATGGCAGCTCGGCGTCGCCTTTTCGTATTTCTGTTCAGTCCGCAATTATTTGCCGCTGAACGGAGGTTTCATGTTGATCAAGAATGGTCTGGTTCCAGTCTCGCTGTCCCTGTTCATCCTGATGATGAGCTGGCGCGCTGATGCCGCTGTGCTGGTGGTCGATTCCGAGGCTGACGCCATCGATATCGCACCGGGCGACGGGCTCTGTGATGCCGGGCCCGCAGTCCCCGGAGGATCGTGCACGCTCCGCGCGGCCATCATGGAGGCCGAGGCCAATTTTCAGGCCGATACGATCCGACTGCCCGCTGGCGCGAACATCATCCTGACCCTTTCAGGCGAGGGTGAGGCCGAAGCGGGTGATCTGGACGTCACCACCGATATCGAGATTCTCGGATTCGAGGGGAGCGAGCCTCCGGTGAATCCGGCGCTGCTGCCGACGATCAACGCCGAGGCCCTGAACGATCGCCATTTCGACGTCACCAACGCACAACTGTCCCTGCGTGGACTGCGGCTGATTCGCGGCACGGCGTCTGGCTCCCGCGGCGGGGCGATCCGGACCAGCAATCTCGGGGGAGCGCAAATCATGATTGAGCATGTCGTGTTCCGCGAGAATTTCGCCAGCGTCATCGGCGGAGCGATTTCGGTTGGCGGGTTCTCCAGCCTCGAGGTCAGCGACAGCCAGTTCCTTTTCAACAACGCAGGCCAGGGGGGCGCGACCGGTGGCGCGGCCGCGATCATCGTCAACGGCTTCGAAGCCGCTCCGGGTCGAACAGTCATCCGGCGATCCAGCTTCCTCGACAACCGCAGCACCAATTCCGGATCGACGATCACGGTTCAGGGCTTCGGACAGCTCGAGCTCGAGAACAGCACCCTCGATGGAACGCCATTCAGCCCGCCAGAACCCGGCAACAGCGCACGGACCGGCATCGTGGCCCAAGGCGAGTCGACCCTGATCCTGCGCAACCTCACGATCACGAACTTCGCCGAAAGCGCGCTCGACCTGCGCGATCTGGATGGGAATGAAGACATCCTCATCAGCAACAGCATCCTCGAGCCCGATGCCGACGACCCGCTGCTCGAAGGCTGCACGGTCAGCGGCACGGATCTGGAAGCCGCCAACGTCAGTATCGGCTACAGCATCGTCCAGGATTCTCCGGCTTGCTCGGACTATTTCAGTTTCGGTGTCTCGGCCGAGGCCGCCGGAATCAGTCCGCTGACCGACGATGCGCCGCCGAGACTGACGGTCTCCCGTCGACCGACCGGGCCGCTGTCGAACGTGGTCGATGCGGGTGCCGACATCGACTTTATCCCGGGCGGTGTGCAGTTCGCCTGCACGACCGAAGACCAGATCGGGACCGCGCGCATCCTCGATGCCAATCTCGACGAGTCGCTGCGCTGCGATATTGGTGCAATCGAACAACTGCCGCCCGATCCGTTCGTGGTCGACCATTTCGCCGATGACCTGACCGACGATCTCCCGGGCGACGGCGAATGCGCCACCGCCGACACCGTGGGCATTGGCGTGGTCTGCACGCTACGCGCGGCGATCATGGAGGCCAACGCCGCCCCGGGCCTGGCGCATATCACCTTCGCGCCATCCGATGACCCGGTCGTCCTGTCGCTGCCCGACTCCGGCGCTGTCGGCGGCGCACTGGAGATCACCGACACGGTCGCCATCGACGGCAATCAGGTGGACGGCCGTCCGGCCACCGGAATTGACGGTCAGATGGCCGGAGAGCGCCTGTTCCTGGTGGATGCGCCGAATCTTCTCGTCCATTTCCGCAATCTACGCATGAGCGGGGGGGGCGCTACCGGCGGATTCGGCGGGGCGATTGCCGTGCTGCTCGACAGCGACGTACGGATCGGCCGCAGTGAGTTTGTCGCCAATACCGCTGCGAGCGGGGGCGGCGTGGCCGTGCTCGGCGGATCGTTACGCATTCGCAACAGTGATTTCGACGCCAATCAGGCCGAGAGCAACGGACTGGCCCTGTTCGGCAATTTCGGCGCCCGAATCGAAGTCAACGACTCGAGCTTTCGCAATCACCTCGGCGTCGAGCCCGGCGGAGGCCCGAATCCGACCATCGACCTCGATCCCAACGTCGATTTCACGATCACCAACAGCACCTTCAGCGGCAACCAGTTCGGCATCCGCGCGGACAATCCATCCCGTCTTTCGATGTGGCATCTGACGTTGTACGACCAGCTTAACGGCGGTCTTGGAATCGCACTGAACGCATCCTCCCGATTCACTCTCTACAATTCGATCGTGGCCGCGCCGGCCTCGGCGCTGCCCGACTGCCTGATCAGCGGGGATGATATTGCCAGCAGCTTCCAGTTTGCGGGGATGCTCGACAGCGATGGCAGCTGCGCCTCGCTGGCGAGCAACGCGATCACGGCCGCTCCGGGCCTGCTGCCGCTGACCCGATCCCCGGGCCAGATCAGCTTTCACCATGCGCCCCGTGTCGAGGCCGGCAAGCCCTCGCCCGCGCTGGATGTCGGCATGCTGTTTCTGTGTCAGCTCGATCGGGACCAGTATGGTCAGCGGCGGCCGGTTGATCTCGATTTCGTGCCCGACATCCTCGGACCCTGCGATCTCGGCGCGATCGAGGCACAAGCTCCCGACGCCCTGTTCGGAGATGCCTTCGAAGAAATGTTCTAGCGAGCCGCTGCATGCTGGGGGGCGGCGAGCGGGTACACTTGGGTCCAGGCGGCAATGTACCCGGAGGCACCATGTCACTGATCTTCCATACCCATCCGAAATCCCGTGGGCGAATCGTGCGCTGGATGCTGGAGGAATGCGGCTGCGAGTACGAGACGCGCGTCGTCGACTACGGGCCAGCCATGCAGAACGCGGAATACCGCCGCATCAATCCGATGGGCAAGGTCCCGGCCATCGAACACGACGGTCAGATCGTCACCGAAGCGGCAGCGATCTGCGCCTATCTGGCCGACGCCTTTCCGGCAGCCGGTCTGGCGCCTCCGCTGGCTGATCGAGCCGCTTATTATCGCTGGCTGTTCTTCGCCGCCGGACCGCTCGAGGCGGCCATCGTCAACCAGGCCCTCGGCGTCGAGCTCTCGGCCGAGCAGCAGGGCTTCGTCGGCTACGGCAGCCTGGATCGAGTGCTCGACACGCTGGAATCAGCCCTGACCGAGGGCGAATTCATCGCCGGCGACACCTTCAGTGCCGCGGACCTCTACCTCGGCTCGCAGATCGGCTTCGGGCTTCAGTTCAACACGATCGAAGCCCGTCCGGCCTTCAGCCGGTACTGGGAACGGCTGAGCGGACGCGAGGCCTACGCCCGCGCCAACGCCCTTGATGATCGGCTGCTCGACACCACCACCTGACGACCGGGCGCTGATGGTCCCGGCATTCCCCAAGGAGTGATTACGCGCGTGGCCAGGTTCATCCAGGAGCTTCAGCGTCGCAAGGTCTTTCAGAGCCTGGCTGCCTATCTGGTTGCCGCCTGGCTGATTCTGCAGGTCATTGATGTCATCGGACCGGCCGTTGGCATCACCCAGGGATTCATGACCCTTGCCGTGATCACTCTGGCGATCGGTCTGCCGGTGGTCGGCGTGGTGTCCTGGTTCTTCGAGCTGACCGCGGCGGGCCTGCGGCGCGAGGTCGCGACGGCATCCGGTACCGCGGGCGGGGCGACCGCCCCAGCCCGCTCGAACCCGACCTTCACCTACGTCATCATCGCGATGCTGGTCGCGGCGCTTGCCGTGTCCCTGTTCTCGCGCAGCGATGGCCCCGGTTTCATCGAGAAAGCCGAAGCCGCGACCATCACCCTCGCCGTACTGCCGCTGCAGTCGCTGGGGGCATCGTCCGATGAGTCCGGGTTCGTCGAGGGATTGCACGATGATCTGCTGACCATGCTCTCGCGCATCTCGTCGCTGCGAGTCATTTCCAGAACCTCGGTGCTGAAGTTTGCCGGCACCACCCAGTCGATCCCGGACATCGGACAGCAGCTCGGAGCCGGAACGATCCTGGAGGGCAGCGTGCAGCGCAACGGTGATCGAGTGCGGGTCAACGTTCAGTTGATCGACGCGGCCAGCGACGAGCATCTCTGGGCCGAGATCTTCGAGCGCCCGTTCGAGGCGCGCGCCCTGTTCTCGATCCAGCGCGAGATCGCCCAGGCGATTGCCCGGCAGCTCCAGATTGCCCTGACCGGCGAGGACGAAGCGGCGATTCAGCGCCAGCCCACCGAGAATTCCGCGGCCTATCAGTCCTACCTGCTGGGCCGTCAGCGGATGGCGCAGCGCAGCAGTGAATCGCTGAGTGAGGCGGAGGGCTTTCTCCGACGCGCCATCGGCGACGACCCCGACTATGCCGATGCCTGGGCCAGCCTGGCCGAAGTCTTCGTGCTCCAGCACGACTATGCCGGACTCGATCAGGACACGATGCACGCCTCGGCCATGCGCGCGGTCCAGCGGGCGCTTTCGCTGGCGCCGCAGCTGGCCCGAGCCCACGGCGTGCTGGCCGAGCTCCGGCGGATGAATGATGATTTTCAGGGCGCCGAGGACTCCTTTGCCCGAGCCATGGAACTCAATCCGAACGAATCACTCTCAGCCCACTGGTTCGGCAACATGCTCTACGCGCAGGGCCGAATGCCGGAGTCGATCATCTGGTATCAGCGGGCGCTGGAAATCGACCCGCTCTCGGTCACCATCAGCAATGCGCTGGCCCAGGCTTTCCTGGCAGCCGGTCAGGCCGACCAGGCGAAGTCGCAATATGGCCGCAGTACCGAGATCGACCCTGATTTCATTGCCACCTACGCCCACCTCGCCCAGCTCGAGCGATTCGTCAACGGTCGTCCCGATATCGCCGTCGAGCTGCTGTTCAAAGCCTACCAGCGTGACCCCGAGCACAGCGAGTACCCCGCGCTGATGGCCGAAGCCCTGCTTGAACTCGACAGCCCGGTCGCTGCGGCGCGATGGTCGGCTCGGGCGATCGAAAATGCACCGGATCACTGGTGGCCCTCGCGTGTTGCCATCCTCATCGCCCTGAAACAGGGAGATGAGGCGGCGCTGAAACGGGCCCTGGATACCTACGGTCCCAATGTCGGCTACGGCTGGCTGCGTCTGGTCATCGAGCGTGATCTGCTCCTCGATGCAGGCGATCCTGCCGGTGCCCGCCAGCTTTTCGTCGAAGCGCGACCCGAGCTGTTGTCCGATCCCCCGAAGATCGACCACAGCAACTTCTACCTCGCACCGGCGCTTGCCGTGGTTCATCTGGCGCTGGGCGAAGAAGAGCGCAGCCGGCAGCTTCTGGATGGCGTGCTTCAGACCCTGGCGTCACTTCGCGCCGACGGCTTCGAGGATTTCGATCTGAGCGAGGTCGAGGCTTATGCCCTTCTGGGCGAGGGTGAGCGAGCGCTGGAGATTCTCGAAACGCAGCTCGACACCAACTGGCTGAATCTGTGGTGGTTCGTCTTCGATAGTGCACAACTTCGGCCGCTGGCCGAAGAGCCGCGCTTTCTCGCCATCAGACAGGCCGTCGAAGACCAGATGCGCGCCCTGCGCGCCAATCTGGACGATCTCTACCTGACCCCACCCGCGCTGGAATCCGACGCGGAATCGGACGCCGGGACTGATTCAGCCTCAGCAACAATCGGGGCTGATGCCTGAACCCCGGATGCCAGCACTGCGCGCCAGAAGGTCGTCGTGATCTCGTTCAGGGCTCGGGTTTCTGCATTCAGCAGCACCACCAGGCCGATCTGACGCTGGCGTGAGTAGGCCACCTCGGCGACGAAGCCGCGCACCCAGCCGCTGTGCAGGTAGATCGTCTCGTTCCCGAGCTGATAGACCCGCCAGCCCAGGCCGTAGTGCGCATCGGTCAGGAGGTCGCGCCATCCCCTCCGTCTGAGCTCGCGCGTGGTACGAACCCGCGACTCGGTCAGCTCCGTGAGCTGTTCTGTGTCGATGACCGCCGGGCGATGGCCCATCTGGGCAATCAGCCAGTGGGCCAGATCGCGGGCGCTCGAATTGACGCCGGCAGCCGGGGCTACCCGGTAATAGTTCGCATTGCTCGATGCCGGCATCCAGGGAAGATGGCGGGAGGCGCGCACGTGCGCCACTGCACGATTTCCAGCGGCTCGAAACGCATCCAGACCAACGGAGCTGTCGTCCATAGCGAGCGGTGTGAACACTCGCTCGATCAGAAGCTCGTCATATTGCTGGCCGGTGGCTGCTTCGATGACCGGCTCGACCAGAGAGAACAGAACGTTCTGATAGGTATAGCACTCGCCCGGACGACATAACGGCTGCACGCGAGCGAACTGGGGAAGAATCTGGTCCAGGGGCTGGCTGGCATCGAGAAGATTGTCGTAGGCGTTGGGCACCACGCCAACCGATTGGCCGATCAGGTGCTGCAGCTGCAGTGCGTTCGAATGGCTGCTATCGGCAAGCTGGAACTCGGGCACGCTCTGTCGGACGGGTTCGCTCCAGCTCAGAACCCCCTCGTTGACCAGGATCGCGGTCAGGTGCGCGGCAAAGGGCTTGGAGACGGAGGCAATTCTGAACACGGTCTCGGAGGTGACCGGATCGCGGCCTGCGATCGATCTGACACCGTGGCCGGCGGCGGTCAGAATTCGGTCGCCCTCGACGATGGCGTAGGCACCCCCGGGTACCCGATCGCCGGCCAGCAGGCGGGAAAATTCGCGGTCGAACTGCGCGACATCCAGGGCCAGGCCCGGGCTGGAAAGAAGCAGGCAGGTCAGCCAGAGCGCCAGGGCCCAGGAATGATCAGGCATGCCCAAGCGCATGCGTCGTCGATATCCGATGGTGGTCATCGAGTCACAGGAATTGCCCGGCACAAGCGTTGAGTCCGAGCCTCAGGTGAGCACATGGCGCGCAGCCATGGCCCTGCTGTACAGCACCAGAAGGACGGCAACCACCGCGATCACGATCGAAAAGATCACACCCCCCTGCCCCATGACCTCGGCGCCATTCGTGAAAACGAAATTGTGGGTTGACGTGACGATCATCGAAATCAGGGAAATCAGAAACAGGGAAACGGCCAGACGGCTTCGAAACAACAGAGCCAGCGAGCCTGCCAGGGCCGACCAGACCGCCAGCGCCCAGAATGCGACCAGCCAGGACGGAAAGGCATAGAAGTAATCCAGCTGCTCGGGCGTGAATGCGGCCATATAGGCTTCGAGCTCCAACTGGGTGGCAAGATAGTCGAAAGCGCCGACGGCGTTCCAGATCAGAGTCAGGAACCCGATGACCCAGAGATGCCAGGGAGTGGGTGCGCGATCGCTGAAGATTCTTGTTTTACCGGCCATGGGTTCATGCGTCCTTAAAGTAGATTCAGCCTCTCTACCCCAAAACGCCAGCCGCCGCCTACGATGAACCAGCGCGAGCGCTTTTGCAAGTCACTCGACAGTCGATGAACTGGCAATCTGACGCCCGGCGTGCATACTCTGAGGCTCTATCTTCCCCAATTCATGGACGTCATCATGCTTCGATCCACCCTGCAACTCATTGCCTTTACAGCCGCCCTTGCCATTTCCCTGCTCGCGCTGGCCAGCCCCGACGACGTCATGATGCAGGCGATCTCCGGACAGGCCGAGCCGCCGAGCGGGGAACACGTCAACTACTTCGAGGATGACCCGAACACCCGCGGCTATCTGGCCCTGCCGGAGGGTGAGGGTCCGTTTCCGGCGGTCATCCTGATCCATGAATGGAACGGCCTGGTCGACCGCATCCGCCAGACGGCGGACGCCTTTGCCGCGCACGGATACATCGCCCTGGCCGCGGACCTGTATTCCGGGCGAACCGGTGGGAATCGTGAGGAAAACATGGCGCTGGTCCGCGAAGTGCGTGCCGATGAGCCGACCATGATCGCCAATCTCAACGCCGCCGTGGCCTGGCTGGAATCCAGCACGCCGGCGACCGGCCAGGTCGCGACCATCGGCTGGTGCTTCGGCGGCGGTATCGCGCTGTCCTATGCCCTGGGCGGCGATGAGCACGAGGGCACGGCCATTTTCTACGGGTCACTGCTGGACGACCCCGAACAGATGGCGCATGTCCACCATGAAGTCTATGGCACCTTTGCCGAGAACGATCGCGGCATCCCGGTCGAGGCGGTCGATGCTTTCGTCGAGGCGATGCGCGCGGCCGGGATCGAGAACGACGTCCACATCTACGACCAGGTCGAGCACGGCTTCTGGCTGCATACCGAGCGCGACCCGGCCAACAATCGCCCGGCCGCAGCGCACGCCTGGGAGCGCCTGCGCGCCTATCTGAACCGCACCATTGATGGCCCCGACCCGGCGCGCACAGACGCAAGCCATGACCATCACTGATACGGATCATCGTCGCCGGGGTCCGGCGTCCGCCGGCGCCCTGGCGATTTTTCTGCTGCTCGGTTTCGCCGCTGCCTCGACGGGCTATTTCTTTCGTCCCGACGAGTGGTACGACACGCTGAACCAGCCCGCCTTTGCCCCGCCTGACTGGGTTTTCGGTCCGGTCTGGAGCGTGCTGTATGTCCTGATGGCCACATCGGCCTGGCTGGTCTGGCGACGGGTTGGCTGGCGATCGCCGCTGATCCGCCTCTGGCTGGTTCAACTGGCGTTGAACGCGCTATGGATGCCGCTGTTCTTCAGCCTGCAGCTGCTCGGAACCGCACTGATCGAGATCGGCCTGCTGTGGACCGCGATCGCGGTCTGCATCGTCAGGTTCCAGCCGGTATCCAACACCGCGTCCTGGCTGTTGATCCCCTATCTGGCCTGGGTGACTTTTGCCTTCGCCCTGAACCTGGGCTACTGGTGGTTGAATTGAGTGTTGATTTTTCTCTCATCGAACACCGAAAAAACCGAAGTCCGGTAAGAGCAGTCCTCGCGCAGAGGCGCTCAGGCGCAGAGAAACCAACAAATAAAGGTTTTTTATAAGATCAGCCTGTTTTTCTCTGCGTCTCTGCGTCTCTGCGTCTCCGCGCGAGAAGCTTTTTTCTTATGTTTTTTGATCTTCGATCAACTTTCTACGTGCCCTTCGTGTCCTTCGTGGTGAATCGTTTTGGGTAGAGTCTTGCCGTCTTTATCCGCCTTGATGTTCAAGCGTTCGAGCAACAAAGCGCTGACGAAGCTTGAGCAAGGTGACCATCAGGGCGGGCAGGAAGGTCAGCGTGACCAGGGTGGCGAACAGCAGGCCGGCCAGCACCACCACACCAACGCCGCGATAGAGTTCGGTCCCTTCACCGGGAATGAAGACCAGCGGGGCCAGACCGAACAGCGTCGTGATCATCGACATCATGATCGGCCGGATGCGGGCAGCGACCGCCTCGGTCACCGCCTCGACCGCGTCGCTCGTGCCCTCGCGCATCAGACTCAGGGTTCGGTCGACGATCAGAATCGGGTTGTTGACGACAACGCCAAGCAGGATCAGAAAGCCCAGCATCGTGATCATGTCGAAGGGCTGGGTGATCGGTTTGAGACCAATCAGGGGCAACAGCGAACCGACGCCGTTGAGAAGCGCCAGACCGCCGATCCCGCCGGCGATACCCAGGGGCACCGCCGTCATGATGACGAACGGCCAGCCCCAGTGGCCGAAGATGGCCACCATCACCAGGATGCACAGGACGATGGCGACGATGTAGTTGCCGCTGAGGGCTGCGCGGGTTTCCATCAGCTGGTCGCTGGCGCCGGAAATGTCCAGGCTCATGTCCGCGCTGAGATGGCCTTCGTCGCGCAGCCACTGCACGACCTCGGTCTGGACCCGGCCGAGGGCGGTTTCCAGGGCCACCGATTCCGGCGGAATGATATTGAGGGTGACCGTGCGGCGACCGTTGAGGCGGCGAATGGCATCGGTGTCGACGGTTTCGACCACCTCGGCCAGACTGCCCAGCGGCACCACGCCGACGTTCGGAACGAAGATCGGCAGGGCGTCGACCCGGTCGAGCTGCTGATTGCTTCCGGCCTGGCTGAACAGGAAGATATCGATCTTGTCATCGCCCTGGAAGTATTCATCCACGAAAGCGCCATCGGTCAGTGCGGCAACGGAAAATCCGATCTCATCGGCGTCCATGCCCATCTCGGCCGCCCGCTCCCAATCGGGACGGATCTCGACCAGGGGCTGGTCGAGCGACAGCGAAGACGGCGAAGAGCCCAGGCGCGGGTTATCGAACACGTCTTCGGCGCGCGCATAGGCCAGTCCGGCGACGCGGTAGATATCGGCCAGTTCCCGCCCGGTGATATCGAGATTGACGCTGCGGGAGCCGCCGTCGTTGCTGGAGATGATCGACCCGCGGTTGGCGAAAGCACGCATGCCGGGGAAGGTGCGGTAGTAGGCGGTGATGACCTCCATGAAGGCATCGATCTGACCGGGGTCGACCGTTTCGGCCAGCAGCCAGATCCGTTCCGCACTGACCGACAGGCTGATGTAGGCCAGAGCCGGGACCTCGCTCTGGCCGCTGGCGTAGCGCTCGGGGTCGTCGCCGACATGAGGCAGCAGCCATTGTTCGACCTGTTCCCCGATGATCCGCATTTCATCGAGGTTGTAGCCTGGTGGCGCGAACATCATGGCGAAGGTCTTGGGCTCTTCGCCTTCCGGCAGATATTCGGCCGGCGGGGTCAGCGTGAAGATGATGATCAGGACGGCAGCGAGGACGCTGCCCAGCGTGGCAAGACGGCGCCGACTGGTCGAAATCAGGGCGCGGACCAGGCCGAGCAATCGGTCGCGCAGGGCATGGCCGGCGGCACGACCGCTATCACGCACACCGAAATTCAGCCGCGCGCTCAGGGTGGGCACCAGGGTGATCGCGACCAGCATGCTGGCCAGGATCGAGGCCGAGATCGCGACCGCGACATCGGAATACAACTGTCCGGCTTCCTGCTCGATGAAGAAGATCGGCGCGAACACCAGCACCGTGGTCATGGTCGACGCCAGCACGGCCGGCCAGACCTGGCGCACCCCCTCGGCGGCTGCGGCCAGGCGGTCCAGCCCCTCACGCCGACGGCGCTCGATCGCCTCGAGGACGACGATACTGTTGTCCAGGGTCATGCCGACAGCAAATGCCACGCCGGCCAGGGAAATGACATTGATGGTCCGCCCGGCCAGCAGCAGGCCGAGAAACGCGGCGATCGTGCAGACCGGCACGCCGATCACACCGACGACGGTCGCGCCGACCGAGCGCAGAAAGGCGAACATGACCAGGGTGGCCAGCAGGGCGCCGAGCAGCAGGTTCTGCCAGACATTGGCGACGGAGGCCTGAACGTAGCGAACGTCATCGCTGAAAAGCTTCATCTCCATGCCGGCCGGTGCCAATATATCCCGGTTGATTGTCTCGACCACCGGCAGCAGCCCGCGCTTGATGTCGATGACATTCGAGCCCGGCTCGCGGTCGATCGCGATACTGAGCCCCGGCCGACCGTCGGCAAAGGACAGGCTGCGGATCTCGTAGAACGAGGATTCGACTTCGGCGACATCCGACAGTCGAACCAGGCTGTCGCCCTGGCGAGCGAGGATCATGTCGCTCAACTGGTCCAGATCGTCGAAGCGCCCGACCGTGCGAAGCAGGTAGCGCCGCTTGCCAAGATCGACGTCACCGGCCGAGACATCACGATTGCGACTGCGGATGGCATCGCGGACCTGGGTCAGGGTCAGATCCCGCTCGGCCAGGGCCGCCGGGTCGACAAGAATCCTGATCTGGCGCTCGGTCCCACCGCGGATGTTGGCCCGCGACACCCCATCGACGCGCTCCATGCGCGGTCGCACGTTGTCGTCGAGGAAATCGAACATCAGCCGCATATCGAGATCGAAGGGGTTGCCTTCGAGCGGCAGAACACGGAAGAACATGAAAGAATTCTGCGAGAACGAGCTCGCATCCAGGCGCGGCTCATCCACGTTCTCCGGATAGCCGGGCACCTGGCTCAAGGCGTTGTTGACCCGGATCAGTGCCTCATTGATGTCCGTGCCGAACGGAAATTCGAGCTCGATCGTTGCCTGACCGTAACTGGCCGTGGAGATCATCCGCTCCATGCTCGGAATCGTGCGCAGGAACTGCTCCTGCTCGATCAGAATTTCCTTTTCAACGTCCTGGGGCGTGGCGCCGGGCCAGGTCGTCTCGACGCTGATGACCCGGACTTCCAGGTCCGGAATCATCTGGACCGGAATCCTGAGTGCCGCCATGATGCCGAGGACGGCAAAGATCAGCACGATGACCGTGACGATGATGCCGTGGCGGATGATGTTCTCGAACATCAGTTCGACTCACCGGTGATTCGCACGATTTCGCCCTCGCTCAGCCCCTCGTTGCCGCGGACCACGACCCGAGTGTCGGCAGGAAGATCATCCACCAGCTCGACCTCTCCACCCAGTAATCGACCTACGGTGACGGGCCTTTCCTCAGCCTGGTTGCTGCCAGCAGGCACAACCCAGATCGTAGTCGTCCCGTCGGGATAGCGAAGCAGCGCGTCGCGCGGGATCAGCGTCGAGCGCCTGCCCGAGCTCAGATCGAGCTCGACCTGGGCCGACATGCCCGGAGTGATGTTGGCGGTGCCTGCCTGGACGCCGAGTCTGAGCAGGAAGGTGCGCGCCGTTGCATCACTGACCGGCACCCTCGCCTCGATCTCGGTGTCGAGGGGCTGGTCGGGGGCGACATCGGCAAAGGCACGGATCTCGATCCGGTCCCCGGCGATCTCTGGCCAGTAGCGCTGGGGGACGCGAACGTCCAGCCAGAGTTCTTCGAGGCGAACCAGCTCGAAAACCGCCGAGCCGGGCTCCACCCATTCGCCGCGTTCGGTCAGCCGCTCGACGATCACCCCATCGAAGGGGGCCCGCAGCTCATGCCGATTCTCTCGCTCGCGCTCGGTCGCCAGCTCGGCCTCGACGCGGGACATGGCCGCCTCGGCCAGCAGGACTGCGGCTTCCCGGGCACGCACCTCGGTGTCGGGCAGGAATCGATCCTGGACCAGGCGTCGGCCCTCTTCGGCCAGTCGATTGACTTCGTTCAAATCGGCTCTGGCTTCGGCAAGTGCGGCTTCGGCACGCGCGACATTCAGACGGGCCAGCTCGCCATCGAGCGCCAGCAGCAGCTGACCCTGCTCGACCGTATCGCCGACATCGACCCTCAGGGCTTCGACCAGACCGGCGGTCTGGGTCGACAGCCGTGCCGATTGCCGCGCCGTCAGATTGCCCGTCAGCCGCAGTGTCTCCACGCCCTCGCTGCTGGTCGGACGGACCACGCTGACCGGCGTTTGCGCCAGAACAGTGAACGAGACTGCGGCAAGGCACAGCGCGGTAATCAGTTGCTTCGACATTTCCAGGCTCCCGAGGCCATTCAGAACCGATGGCGGGCAAGGATACGCACCGCACCGGCAATCAGGGGTGATGGGGATGGCAGAGAGATCATCAGCTCGGGCGGGCAAGAGCGCCGAAGGCGTGCACTGCCAGGTCGGCCAGCGGCACCCTGGATCGCCAGGGCGGATTGATCACCGCCATGCCGGTACCCCACATTCGACCCATGCGCTGCCCGGCCGGCAGCTCGATGAACAGATTCAGCCAACGCTCGGCGGACAGGCCCAGTCGCCCCGGCAGGGATTCGATCGCGATCTCCCGGCCCTCGATCTTCGGGTACCAGATCAGATAGACCCCATGGGCAAAACGCCGGAGCGCGCGCTCGAGGGCCTGGGTCATGGTCTCGATCTCATTTTTCATTTCATAGGACGGGTCGATCAGGACCAGGCCGCGACCGGTTGACGGCGGGGGCTGCTCGGCGAGCACCCGATAGCCATCGCCCGGATGCACCCTCACTCGCCTGTCGCCGGCGAACTCGGCCTGCAATCCCTGTTGCTCGGCGGGATGAAGCTCGCAGGCGATCAGGCGGTCGCTGCCGCGCATCAGATTGGCCATCAATCGCGGCGAGCCGGGATAGAACTGCAGCCGGCCGTCCGGGTTCAGGCGGGCGACCTGGTCGAGATAATCCCGCAGCGGACCCGGTTCTTCGCGATCGGCCCACAGACGCCCGATGCCGGGTTCGAACTCGCGCGTCTTCAGCGCCCACTCCGAACCCAGGTCGTAGCGCGCCGGCCCGGCGTGAGTATCCAGGAAAGTGATCCCCGCGGGCTTTTCCTGCATGCTGCGGATCAGGGTCAGCAGCACCGAGTGCTTGAAGACATCGGCCGGGTTCCCGGCATGGAAGCCGTGGCGATAGCTGAGCATTCGGTCCGATCAGTCTTCCGAGCCTTCGGAGCCACCGGGATACTGCTCGAACCAGTGCAGGATGTATCCCACCTTGGCCATCAGGTTGCTTGGCCGACGATAGATCGCGTGCGAGGCCTCGGGAATCCTGACCATCGCGGTGTCGACTCCACGGATCTGCAGCGCCTGATAGTACTGCTCGGTTTCCGAGATCGGCGTGCGATAGTCGGCCTCACCGGTCATCAGCATCGTCGGCGTGCTGACGTTTCCAACCAGCGAGATCGGAGAGCGCGCCATGTAGTGATCGAGATGCTCCCAGGGCGGGCCGGGGAACCAGTACTGGGTGAAGTAGCTGTAGGCATCCGCGCTGAGCACGAAGCTGTACCAGTTGATGACCGGCTTGACCGACACCGCCGCGGCGAATCGGTCGGTCTGGCCAACGATCCAGGCGGTCAGTACCCCACCGCCACTGCCGCCGGTGACATAGAGTCGACCCGGATCGGCGATGCCGCGCTCGATCAGGGCATCGACGCCGTCGATGAGGTCGTTGTAGTCCTCGCTGGGGTAGTTGTGATGGATCAGGTTGGCGAAGTCCTCGCCATAGCTGGTGCTGCCTCGCGGGTTGGTATAGAGCACGACATAGCCTTTCGCCGCCATCAGCTGAAGCTCCATCGCGAAACCGGGCCCGTAGGTGGTATGCGGGCCGCCATGAATCTCCAGGATCATCGGCCAGCGCTGCTCGGGGTCGAAGTCGGGCGGGTAGACGATCCAGCCCTGGATCGGGCGCTGATCGACCGAGGATTCGTACCAGAACATCTCGACTTCGCCGATCCGATGATCGGTGAGAAAATCCTGGTTCAGCGCCGTCAGGACCGAGACATCACTCCGATCAATGATCGCCACCTCGGCGGGTCGTGAGCTCGAGGTGTGGGTCAACGCGATCAGGCCGCTGCGAGAGACTGCGAAATCGCCGCTGCTGTAGGGACGACCGTAGGAGGTGCCGCCGAGGGCGCTGGTCAGCACATCGCGCCGGCCGTTCAGTCGCTGTCGCGCGATCAGACGATCGCCCTCGTGGTCATAGGAGATCAGCAGCGAACGACTGTCGGGCGCCCACTGATAGCTGCGAATACCGCGATCGAGTTCTTCTGTCAGATTACTGATCTCGCCGCTGTCCAGGTTCTGGACGTAGAGCCGGTCGGACTGATGCGACAGAACCCGATCCTCGAAACCCAGCCAGGACAGGAAGCGGCCATCGGGCGAGATCTGCGGACTGCTGTGCGGGCCGGAGCGGGAATTGAGCTGCTCCAGATCACCGCTGCCCAGGTCGAGACGATAGATATCCTGCCGCATCGGTTCGCGTTCCGCATTGCCCGAGCGATTGGCAGTCAGAAGCAGTGCGTCACCGTCCGGCGACCAGCTGATATCACCGTGATGGTACGGCCCCTCTGTCCTCTGGGAAGGCGACCCGCCGAGCGCCGGGAGGGTATAGACCTGGCGAAATCCGCGCTCGAGGTAGCCCGCACCGTCGGCGCGGTAGAACAGCCGATCGATGTAGACCGGATCCGGTGCCCATTCGGCGCCCTCCGGTCGTCCCGGCAGCTTGACCGGCAGGGTCTGCTTGTCGGGGGTCAGCATGACGAAAGCCAGGGTTTGCCCGTCCGGCGAGAAGATCAGGTTGGAGGCAGAGCGGTCGAGGTCCGCGATCTGCGCCTCGCGACCGCTGTCGAGCCAGTGCATCCAGATCTGCCCGCCCGACAGGTAGGCGAGTCGCTCGCCGTCAGGCGACCAGCGCGGTGAACTGGCCGAGCGATCACGTGGCGTCAGGGGTTGGAGGCGGCTGCCGTCTGCATCCATGATCCAGATGCTGGAGCGTGCGCGATCGGACTGTCGATCCATCCAGATCCGCTCGAACACGATCTTTTCCCCGTCCGGAGAGGGTCTGGGATCGCCGGCGACCTCCAGATCGAAAACATCGTCGAGGGCCAGTGGTGCGGGGGCCGAGGCCTGCACTGCGGCATGGGACAGCAAACCGATGAGCAGCAGACTGAACAGTCGAAGGATCGGGGTCATCTTTCAAAGCCTTTTCTTAAGGGGGCGAAGACCCACTATTATGCGCTGCCTGAGACAGGGTATCCCGGCCTTTCTCGGGCCGGGGCATTCGTGCAATCATTCAAGTCTGCGGATCGGGTAATCAAAAGCGGCAGTGCGATGCAGTTGACCAATGAACAAGTCGAGCATTTCCAGACGCGGGGCTTTGTCTGCTTCGACCCCGGGCTCGGTGCGGATCTGACCGACAGCATCATTTACGATCTAGCGCCACACTATGGTCAGGAGGACCTGCTCAGCAGCCCGAGCGGAACCCGGGTACAGGATGCCTGGACCTTCAGCGCGGCGGCTCGCAAACTGGCGACCCACCCGGTGATTCTCAGCGCCCTCGAACAGCTCTACGGGCGAGCTGCACTGCCCTTCCAGACCCTGAATTTTCCGGTCGGAACCGAACAGCGAATCCATTCCGACACGATTCATTTCAACAGTGACCCGGCCGGATTCATGGCCGGGGTCTGGGTGGCGCTGGAGGACATTGATGAAGACAACGGAGCGCTCAAGTATTATCCCGGCAGCCATCGACTGCCAGAGGTGACCATGCAGGAGGTGGGGGCCGGCATCGGCTATTCGCACTATCCCGATTACGAAGCCCACATCGAGAAAATGATCGAAGAACGTGGACTGAAGGCCGAGCGGGCTCGCGTCGCGCGCGGCCAGGCCTTCATCTGGCACGGCAACCTGCTGCACGGCGGAGGTGTGCACCCGGATCGAAGCAGGACCCGTCACAGCCAGGTGACTCACTATTTCTTCGAGAACTGCCGCTACTACACGCCGATGAACTCGACCCCGGCAAGGAAGGAGTGGCGCCAGCCGGTCTGGGTCGGTCAATCATCACATCCATCCCGTCCGACGCCGTCGCTGGCCCGAAGGCTGGCCAGCCGGCTGAAACGACTGATCAGGCCCTGATGGTCCGGTTTCCGCCGGCCCCCGGTTGACTCCGTCACTGATCCTGCAACAATTCGTCACCCCCGGGAATGCCGCCGAGCGCTATGCTTGGCACATGAGTGATCAAGGGACCATTCTCATCATCGACGATGATGAGTCGCTTGTCGAAATGCTGGTAGCCTTTCTGGAGCGCGAGGGCTGGTCGGTCGATCACGCGTTCGACGGCCGAAAGGGTCTCGATCGCGCGACCCGCCGTCCGCCCGACGCAGTGGTTCTGGATGTCATGTTGCCGGGAATGAGCGGGTTCGACGTTCTTCGGGCCCTGCGGGTGAAATCCTCGGTACCGGTCATCATGCTGACCGCACGTGGCGATGAAACAGACCGGATCGTGGGTCTTGAGCTCGGCGCTGATGATTACCTTCCGAAGCCGTTCAACCCACGAGAACTGGCCGCACGCCTGCGCGCCATTCTGCGCCGCGTCGCACCCGACGATGCCCCGACGCTGTCCCAGAACGGGCTGCACATGGAGCGGCAGTCACGCCGCGTCACACTCGACCAGGAGGCCATCAACCTGACCGGCGCCGAATTCGCCATTCTGGAGCGTCTGATGCTGGCCAATGGCGAGGTCGTATCGAAGGATGATCTCTGTCGCCATGCGCTGGGACGCGAGCTTCTGCCCTATGACCGCAGCGTTGATACCCACATCAGCCGGCTGAGGGGCAAACTGGGTGAATCAAGCGCCGGGCAGCCTCGCATCCAGTCGATTCGCGGCCGGGGCTACGTGCTGATCGACGGCGACTGATGCCGAGGGTTTTCTGGCGGATCTTTTTCGCGTTCTGGCTGGTGATCGTGCTCAGCATCACCGCCACCGTGGTCCTGAATATTCGGCTCGACCAGGCCCGGCAGCAGGACGGACAGACCTCGGAACGCGTCGAGCGGATTGCCCGGGGCGTGCGCCTGCGGGCGCTCCGGGAACTCAACCGCGGCGGCCCGCGCGCGCTGGCGCGCTGGGGGCGCGTCCAGACCCGGACCGGGGGTCGGGTGCAGATTCTGATTCTCGATGCGCAGGCGCGCGAACTCAACGACCGGCGAATTCCACCGTCACTCAATCCTCTAACCGCCGCCTGGCGCAGCGACCGGCCTCTGCCAGAGACACCTCGTGGCGCGCGCAAGCTGGCCGATGTGAGCCATCCCGTGCACGGGCGTTTCCTGATTCTGGCACAGACACCGCCGCGCCCCCTGCTGCTGCGGATGTTCGGGCCTCTCGGCCCGGTCGGGCTGCTGGCCGTGGCGCTAATGGCCAGCATCCTGATCAGCTGGCTGCTGGCCCGGACTCTGACCCGCCCAATCACCCGGATCCGCAAAACGGGCCGAGCACTGGGTCGGGGTGAACTTGATGCTCGGGTCGAGCCGAAAATCACGAAGAGAAAAGATGAACTGGGCGAGCTGGCCAACGATTTCAATGCCATGGCCAGCCGCCTCCAGGCGCTGCTGCAGCGCCAGCAGGAACTGCTTAGGGACGTGTCGCATGAGCTGCGCTCGCCGCTGGCCCGGATGCGAGTAGCGCTGACGCTGGTCGAAGACGCGAAGACCGACGCCGAACGGGCCGAGTATCTCGAGCGCATGGAAACCGAGATCCAAAGGCTTGATGGCCTGATCGAAAACGTCCTGCGCTATGCCCGCCTGACCCAGGAGGAATTTCCCGACAGAACAACCGAAGATCTCGCTGCCATGCTCGAGTCGCTGGTGGACTCGGCTCGACTCGAAGCCCGTGCGAAGTCGATCGATGTCAGCTATAGCGGCCCGGATCACCTGCCCTTCAGCGCCTATCCGGAACTCCTCGAAAGGGCGCTCGAGAACGTGCTGAGAAATGCCATTGCCTACAGCCCCGCGGGCAGTCGAATCGAGGTTCAGGTGACAGACTCTGATGATCAGGTACAGATCCGGATCCTCGATCAGGGCCCGGGAATTCCCGACGACAAGCTTGAAGCGGTCTTCGAACCGTTCATGCGGATTTCGGCCGAGCGCAGCGAACAGGGACGGAGCGGCGGGATCGGCCTGGCCATCGTCAGGGCAGCGGTTGCCAGGCATCGAGGCTCGGTCAGAGCGAGCAACCGACCCGACGGCGGGCTGGAGGTCCGAATCAAGCTGCCCGCCACCGTTACGAAGGCTTGATGCTTCGCAACAAAAAGCCACTGGTTGCCACCCATACTTGCACGCAGCGGAGACATCATGGAATCGTCAGAACAATCCCCGCGACAGACCGAAGGAGATCCATCATGAACACACAGTCAAGCATTCTCAGAGCCGCGATTGTCGGTCTGAGCCTGTTGGGCGCCGGCCTGCTGGCTTTGCCAGCCATCGCAGACCCCGGTCGGCAGCTGGAGCAGATGAGCCAGGCACTCGAGCTGAGTCCCGAACAACGCCTCGAGATCGAAGCGCTGATCGAAGCGCATCGTTCGCGCATTAAAGAGCTGGGTTCGAGTCCAGAAACCCGGCGCGAGGGTCGGGTCGAGCGCTACGCCCTGATGCAGGAAATCCTGACCGTGCTGAATCCGGAACAGCGACAGCAGTGGAGCGAAACGCGTGACCAGAGACGCCGCCTGCGCCAGCGGCACCGCGCTGGAAATCGCCTGGTGCAAACGCTGAAAGAAATGGATCTGAGCGACGCTCAGCGGACCTCCATCGAAGGTCTGATGGCAGAGAATCGACAGCGCATCCGAGAAAATCACGACGCCTTCCGGCAGGAGCTTCAGGAAATCCTGACGCCTGAACAGTGGGCCGCAGTCGAGCGACTGCATGCCTCACCCCGACACCGCGGACAACGGGACGGCTGACCCGCCAGCGCTGGCTGAAGCCATGGGCCCGGCGAGCAAGCGCACGCCGGGCCCGAGTGGGAGTTCAGATCACCGCAATGGTGCGAGAAACAACCCGCGCTCGTGCAGGCCCAAAAGCTGTCGCCATGGTCAGGATGGCTGCTTCTTGAGCAGGTCTCTGATTTCCTCGAGCAGAACCTGTTCTCTGGGCGGTTCTGCCGGAGCAGCCGGCTTTTCTTCCTCCTGACGCTTGAGGCGGTTCATGACCTTGATCGCCAGAAAGATCGCAAATGCGATGATGGCAAAGTCGATGATGTTGTTGATAAAGGCCCCGTAGCTCAACAGAACGGCTTCGGCTTCACCTTCGGCCTCTTTGAGAACGACAGCAAGGTCGCTGAAATCGACCCCGCCGATCAGCAGCCCGAGCGGCGGCATGATGACATCATTGACCAATGAGGAAATGATCTTGCCGAATGCAGCCCCGATAATGATTCCAACGGCCATGTCGACCATATTTCCCTTGACCGCGAACTCTCGGAATTCCTGGATCATGCTCATCTTCGATTTCCTTTATTGTTGATTGTTGGTGAAACAGGATCATACTGGTTGTTTTCATGATGCGGAAATCCAGCTATTGTCGATTTCAGCGTCGGAAGAACAGAAACTCCCGCTGCCCGTTGGCCAGCAACATGGTTTGATCGATCGAAAAACCCGGGAGGCAACGGAGCAGACCATCGGAAGAATGACGGGGTGTCGGAATCCGATCGTTTGATGATGATTGCGGCGCCCAGCTCAGGGAGCCCCCGGCCGCGATCGACAGGGGCAGCGGCAACCTCGGCATCTGCGTGGCGGACGACTCGATCAGAGCGTGTATCTGCGATCGCTTCGACATCCGTTGCAGAAGCACCTGCATCATGGCGTCGATTTCCACCGGCGAAAAATAGTTCAGGTAATTCCAGCACAACATCAGATCGGCCGATTCCCCAAGCGACTCAGGCAATCTCCTAGTCAGCCGTAACTGCAAAGACCCGGGAGCATGGTCGTCGCTTTTCAGCTCTTCGATATCGAGATCAAGGACGTCGATGCGACAGCGGAAGGCTTCGAAACGACTCAGTGTCTGTGATTGGAGCCCGCCGAGATCGATCAAGAAAATGCGTTGTTCAGGATTGATGTCTGCGATGACCCGAGTCAGCAGCGGCGCTCGCACGGAATGAGCTGGAGCGCCTGTCACTGGTGCATGGGTAGCCGGCATTGACGGATCCGCCTGTTCGGGTACCTGCATCAAGTCTGTCAGTCAGATTTTTTTCGATCGCCGCTCGCATGCTCGGCTTTGGAAGGCATCGACGAGACCCTGGATTCCGGACCGCCAAAGACCTCTTTCAGCGCTTTGGCCTGGGGATCCATATCGATGGTGCCGTTGAACTTCGCGCCATCCTTCAGGCTGATCCGAGGGGCCGTAATATTGCCCTTGATGCTGGCGGTGGACAGGATCTCCAACTGCTCCTGGACGATCAGATGGCCATCCATCTGACCCTCGACGCACACCTGCTTGGCGTGGACGTCAGCGAACACACGGCCTTCCTGCCCGATCGTGAGCTTGTTCGACTTCAGCTCCACCTTCCCGCGGATCTCGCCCTCGACCAGCAGGTCTTCGTTTCCGACGACATTGCCCTCGATCTGAATGGTCGGGCCGATAAAGCCGGCACTGCTTTTCCTGGATGAAGCCGATCCGGATGTCACCGGGCGGTCATTGCTGGAGGTTTGACTTTCGGAATCTCGACGGTTGAACATGTTCAGGCACTCCCGGTGATGGTTTTCTAGTTTACTGTCTGGTATCGATCGATGTGATCCATCGTGAGCCGGTCACGGGATGATTCAGCGTTGACTGAAGGCTTTTTCGATCCTGGCCCAGGCGTCTCTCAGCGTGACTGCCCGATTGAACACCGGGGATTGAACCGTCCCATCAGGGTCAGGCACGAAATAACCCAGCCGCTCGAACTGATAGCATTCTCCGGGAGCAGCCTGTTCGAGCCCGGACTCCAGCCTGGCATTGGTCAGCACCTCGAGTGAATCGGGGTTCAGGTGGTCGAGAAAGTCGATGGCCTTGTCGGCTGTCGGGTTGGGAACCTTGAACAGGCGGTCGTAGAGTCGGACCTCCGCTGCTACCGCATGCTCGGCCGACACCCAGTGAATTGTTCCCTTGACCTTTCTCTCGGCGCCCGGCTGCCCGGAGCGTGAGTCCGGATCGAAAGTACAGCGCAATTCGATGACCTGACCTTCTCCATCCTTGATGACCTCCTCGCATTTAATGATGAATGCGTTTCTGAGGCGAACCTCACCTCCCGGTTTGAGGCGGAAGAATTTTCTTGGCGCTTCCTCGAGAAAGTCATCGGATTCGATGAACAATTCCCGGGTCATTGCAACGCGGCGCTCGCCCATTTCAGGATTCTGCGGGTGATTGGCGGCCGTGAACCACTCGGTCTGGTCAGCTGGAAAGTTGGTCAGGATGAGTTTCAGGGGCTTCAGCACCGCCATTCGACGCGGGGCCCGCACGTTCAGATCATCGCGCAGGTTTCGTTCCAGTTCGCCAAAAGGGATGACGCTCTCGGATTTCGTCACCCCGATTTCGCTGCAGAAATTGCGAATCGAATCCGGTGTGAATCCTCGTCGCCTGATTCCGGCGATGGTCGGCATCCGGGGGTCGTCCCAGCCGTGCACATGACCCTCTTCAACCAGACGCGTCAATCGCCGCTTGGACAGAACGGTGAAATCGAGATTGAGCCTGGAAAACTCGATCTGAAACGGGCGGCTTGGCACCGGTAGGTGCTCGATAAACCAGTCGTAGAGCGGCCGGTGGTCCTCGAATTCAAGGGTGCAGAGGGAATGGGTGATGTTCTCGATCGCGTCGGACTGACCGTGGGCGAAATCATAGGAGGGGTAGATACACCAGGCGGAGCCCGTACGCGGATGGCTCTGGTGTCGAATTCGGTAGATCACAGGGTCTCGCAGATTGATATTGGGAGCTGCCATATCGATCTTCGCTCGCAGGACGTGCTCTCCGTCGCTGAACTGGCCATTCCTCATCCCCTCGAACAGAGCCAGGTTCTCGGCGACGGGGCGATCACGGTAGGGGCTTTTCTGGCCCGGTTCGGTCAGCGTTCCGCGCTGGCTCCTGATCGTATCGGCATCCTGGCTATCGACGTAGGCCAGACTCTTCTCGATCAGTGCCAGCGCGTAGCCGTAAAAAGTCTCGAAGTAGTCGGAGGCATAGCACTCGTTCTGCCAGGTGAACCCCAGCCAGCTCACATCATCTCTGATCGCGTCGACAAAACGCTGCTCTTCCCGGACAGGATTCGTATCGTCGAAGCGAAGATTGGTGTAGCCGCCGAACTCCTGCGGCAAACTGAAATTCAGAACGATCGATTTGGCATGGCCCAGATGGAGATAGCCATTGGGCTCAGGCGGAAAGCGGGTGATCAGTTTTTCATACTGCCCGCCTTCGAATTCCTTACGAATCCGATTTCGGATGAAATTCGTGGACGTGCTCTCTGCGTGCGACATGAAATGTGATTATCGATGCGGGATCTGCATTGTATCCGTCAGAGGCTCCTGTGGTGCAACGCAAACGCCCGGGGCCGCTTCCTCGTTCTGGCATACTGTCAGGCTCAAATCCAACCCCTGGAATGAAATGACTGAGCTGACTTTCAACCACAAGAAGCTGTCCAACCGGATCCTGCTCGCGATGCTGGTCGGGTTGATCGTCGGAATGATTATCAACGTCTTTCTGAGCGATTTTGTCTGGGTACAGACCTTTGTCATTGACGGCATTCTTTCGGTCGTAGGCGAAATCTTCGTTCGGTTTCTCAGCATGCTTGTAGTTCCCCTGGTCTTCGTGTCACTGATCACGGGCGTCAGTTCGCTGAGCGAACCAAGCAAGCTAGGTCGGGTTGGCGGAAAATCTGTCGCTCTCTATATGCTGACAACCGGCATCGCCATTTCACTGGCACTTTCGGCAGCTGTCATCTTCAAACCGGGTGTCGGCGCCAACCCAGGCGAGATCGTGGAGCGGGAGGTTTCCGCGCAACCGTCCTTCAAACAGGTCCTCGTCGACATGGTACCGAGCAATCCGGTCCAGGCAATGGCCAATGGAGACATGCTGCCGATCATTGTTTTTGCCGTGCTGATTGGTTTATCCATTGCGCTCTCAGGCACAGCAGGCAGAAATGTCGGACAGTTCTTTTCCGACTTCAACACCGTCATCATGCGCCTGGTCGGTTTTGTCATGCTCCTCGCACCCTACGGAGTGTTCGCGCTGATTGCAGGACTCGCGGCTACGACCGGCCTGAGCACCTTCGAGGGCCTGATCAAGTACGTCGTGCTTGTCCTTGTCGTGTTGGTCCTGCACGCGACGGTGACCTACTCGATTCTGCTCAAGGTACTCACGGGGCTCAGTCCGAGGATTTTCTTTTCCAAGATGCGCGGCGTACTCGCCTTTGCATTTTCCACTGCTTCGAGTGGCGCAACGATCCCTGTGACGCTTAAAACGGTCGAACAGCGCTTGGGGGCAGACAACAAGGTCGCCTCCTTTACCGTTCCCCTCGGGGCAACCATCAACATGGACGGCACAGCCATCATGCAGGGCATCGCCGCGGGTTTCATCGCCCAGTACTATGGCGTCGATCTCAGCCTGGGGCAGTACCTGATGATTGTCCTGATGGTCATCATGGCCTCGGTCGGCGCTGCCGGGGTGCCTGGTGTGGGGTTAATCCTTCTGGCTGGCGTTCTGGCAGCCGTCGGACTTCCGGCTGAAGCCATCGGGCTGATCCTGGGCGTTGACCGCCTGCTTGACATGACTCGCACTGCCGTCAATGTGACCGGGGATGCCATGGTCACGACCGTTGTTGCCTATACCGAGAACGAGCTCGATGTCGATGTATTCAACGCAGAAGACGCAGAGGATCAGACACGGGCGGCGACGTAATGCAATTTCCGCTCTCAGTGACCCAATTCATGCCGTTGCGCGTCTCTGACCGTACCGCTCAGCCTTGCTTCAGTCGGGAGATCATCGTCAGCTGCAGAGTTCATGACGGCCAAGGCTGTAAGCGTCCAGGGCTGAATTTTCTCCAGGATCATCGGGTCCGGCTTTCAGATAACAGAGCTTGTCGACACTTCAGGTTGCGACTGTCTGGCATCGAGCTTACTCAGGTGACCCGACGGCCTGCCTGATGTGAAGAAACGCCGGCACTCGGGAGAGTAGCGGAGCTTCGAGACAAATGCCTGGCAGCGCCGGCCATCTCAGCGCGGTGGCTTGCGGCCAAGGCCGCGAGAAGGCGTGCTGAAGGGGCCGAACCGCGCGTGACCTACCATTACGTGATCACTGCCAGGCCACCATGGCCCCCCGGGTATAAAAAAACCCCGGCACCTTGAGGTGTCGGGGTTTCAGGGATAAATGCCTGGCAG
>CAYTQT010000030.1:0-1664 GCA_964439915.1 uncultured Wenzhouxiangella sp.
CGGCCCAGAAAGGCGTTGTGCTGGGCGCCATCGCTCTGCGTGCTGGCCACGGCCAGGCGAAAGCCGCTTCGCTCACCGATCGGACCCGACACCACCCCCTCGACGTCGCGGCCGCCGCGCTCGGCCACACCCAGGCTGACCTGTCCGCTCAGTACTTCGCTGGGTGCGGCCGAGACCACATTGATCAGCCCGGCCATGGCGTTGGCCCCGAACAGGGTGCCCTGCGGTCCGCGCAGGATCTCGATCTGCTCGATATCCAGCGTGGTTGCCGCACCGCCGATACCGGTCAGGTCGATGCCGTCGACGATCAGGCCCACCGAGGGGTTGATCGGCTCGACGAACTGGGACCGCTCGCCGATGCCGCGAATCTGGAAGAAGCGCCCGCGCGAGGCCCCCGCTGAAAAATTGACGTTCGGGGCCAGATTGAGCACCTGATCGAGATGGCGGGCCTCGCGCTGATCGATCGTGGCCGAATCGATGATCGTCGCGCTGCCGGCCAGATCGGACAGCTCGATGTCGCGGAACTCGGCGGTGACTCGAATCCGGTCCATGGTCTGGTCGGGACCACTACCGGGCGGCCCGACGTCCTGATCGACCTGGGCCAGACCGGTCGAGGCCATCAGGCCCAAGAGCAAAGCAAACTGAATCATTGTGAGGTCTCCTGTCGTTCGAAAAGCCATGGGAGACCCGGAATGCACGCGGGGTGTCGTGAATCGAGACCGTCAGGACACCGAATTCGCGACTTCCTTCCCTACGCCGGCATTAACCGGATCAGGTTCGACGGGTCCACGCAGAAATCCGCGTGTCTCAGGCCTATGCCGCCCCGAGGAATACCGCGCATTGTAACCCGGCCGCCGCAGTTCATCAGCCCGACCTCAAGGGTCTGGGCTCTTGATTGCGTCTATTTCCTCAATCCAACCAGTGAACCCCAGACATGACCGACCCTGTCGATCAGCCAAACCGGCAGGTCTTCTCGCATTGGTCGGAGGTTCCCTTGATGAAGGGTCGAATCAAACGATCCCGTATCAGAAGACAGGCCCCTGAATTCACACCACTGATGTTCATTCTCATGTTCAATTTGAAGCCCGCCTCGACCCGCTTTCGATTCCGCTTTCCCGGTTTCATCCAGGTGGTGTCCGTGCTCATCGTTGTTCAAGCGCTGTTATCCACCACCGGTGTTGCGCAGAGTTTCATCCCGGGTGAATGGGATGACCGGTTCTATCTTTCCCCCGGCTGCGACGGCCAAATCCGCGCGTCGGCTCAAAGACCCGACGGGCGGATTTTTCTCGGCGGCGAGTTCAGCGCCTGCGATGGGGTGGTGGTCAATAACCTGGCCATTTACAACCCGGTGACGCAGGTTTATTCGGCCGTCATCGATCAAGGTGTTGCCGGGGTCAGTGGCGAAGTCAACGCGCTGGTCTTTGACGGTACCGCCCTGTTTGTCGCCGGTTATTTCGATCAGGTCGGTACCCTGAGCGTCAACAACATCGCGCGTCTGGATTCTGGCGGCTGGTCCAGACTCGGCAGCTCAGCCGCCAACGGCGTGACCCGAACCGACACGCTGACGGCCGGCGTGTTGGACCTGGCGCTATCCGGCACCCGGCTCTACGTCGGTGGCTTTTTCGAAACGGCCGGCGCGGAGCCTGCCAACAACATCGCATATT
>CAYTQT010000030.1:1764-36127 GCA_964439915.1 uncultured Wenzhouxiangella sp.
GTCGGTGGCTTTTTCGAAACGGCCGGCGCGGAGCCTGCCAACAACATCGCATATTGGGAAGGCGGGCAATGGTTCAGCGTCGGCACCGGGGCTGAGAACGGCGTCGGCGCTGCTGAGCCCGGGTTTGTGGGCAACGTCTGGGCTCTGCTGCCGCTGGGGGATCAACTCGTCGTGGGGGGGACGTTCGAACGGGCCGGGACGGTGGTCGCGAATCGAATTGCGCTTTGGGACGGATCGGACTGGGCATCGTTTGGGACTGATCCGGACAATGGCTTTTCCTTCGGCTCGGTTCGCGCCCTGGCAACGCTTGGGCTGGACCTGGTGGTCGGGGGAAGCTTCAGGCGCAACATAGACGGCATCGACGCCGAGAACCTGCTGCGCTGGGATGGTTCTGATTGGCAAACGCTGGGCCCGGAAACCGGCATCGACGGCACGGTGATCTCGATGGTGGTCGACGACGGAGATCTTTACATCGGTGGACGCTTCGAGGAAGTCGACGGCATCGAAGTCAACAACATCGCGCGTTGGGATGGCCTCGACTGGCACGCAGTCGGTGCGCTCGACGGCAGTGGCGTCAGCGGCAGCTCGAATACCGTCGGTGGTTTTGCGCGGGTTGAAAGCCTCGAGCTTGTCGGCGGCGGAGTCCTGGCAGGCGGTGACTTTTCGACGGCAGACGGTCTCAAGGCCATGGGCGTCGCGTTGTTTCGCGACCAGGCCACCATCGCACTGGGTCAAGACAGCGGTTTGGGGCTGAGCGGACCGGTCAACGCGATCGCCATCTATCAGGATGATATCTACGTGGGCGGTACCTTCGAGTATGCCGGCCCGGTCCGCACCAACAACATTGCGCGCTTCGACGGTGAGGCCTGGCATGCGCTCGAAGACCGCGGCTTCATCGGCATATTGGAGTCCGAGACTTTCGACGGCGTCAATGCCCTGGCCACCTATCAGGGGGCGCTCTACGTTGGCGGCGAATTCAGCAATGTGGCTGACCTTGGCATCGACCATCTGATTCGCTGGGATGGCAGCGCCTGGGACCCGCTGCCGCTCATACCGAATGGGGTGATCCAGGCACTGACCACGCACGAAGGAGCGCTGATCGCGGGCGGCAGCTTCACCTCCCTGTCGGACGACGCCGAGGCCAACTACATCGCGTCATTTGACGGCAGTAGTTGGACGCCCCTGGCGAATTTTCTCGGCAACGGCGTCAACGGCACGGTTCTGAGCCTGGCCAGCGGGGCGAACGGCCTCTACATGGGCGGATTTTTTTCCTCGGCAGGCGACAGCCCGGCGGATGGTCTGGCGCTGTGGGACGGAGCGGCGTTCAGCAGTCCCGCAGGTGGGCCGGGTGGTATCACGCGAGCCATCCTCCCGGAGGACGGCTCGCTACTGGTCGGCAGCAACGACTTCAATCCGGCTGTCGGTAGTGCATCGGAAGTACTGTCCGTTTTCAGCAATGGCAGCTGGGAAGACCCGACCGGCCTCGCTTCCGGCACCGCCAACGATCTTCTACGCTCGGAATTCGGCCTGATCGTGGCCGGCGGGTTCACAACACAGGCTGAGGTTGTCCTCGGCGTCGGCGTGTTCGATGACAACGATGACTGGCTGGGTCTGGGCGCGCCGCGTCTGCCAGCGATCTACGACCTTGGCAGTTCCGCGACAGCTCTGCTTCGCGCTGGCGACACGCTACTGGTCGGGGGCCGCAGAAAGGCCTATTCCGGCGTTCCGGTCGCTGGATTCTCGATCTTCGATTTCAATCCAACGGTCGAGGATGCCATCTTCACCGACCGCTTCGAAGATCCGCTGCCTTGAACGCATTCTGGCAGGCCATCAGCGACAGCTTCACGCCGCTGCAAAAAACCATCCTGAAGGTCTGCGCGGTCATCGGTACGCTGTGCCTGATCATCCTCGGGATCGACGCGTTCATCGTCCAGCCTCGCCAGGCGGCCGAGGTGTCACCCTTCACTGCCGACTCGGTGGAGGTCAGGGTCAGGGCATCCAAACTCGATCTCGGCCTGGATGAGCAGCTCAAGCGCAGCCGGGCAGAGCTTGATGCGATGCGTCTTGAACGCGAGCATCAGGAGCGGCTGCGTCGCCAACAAAGCGAGTCCGCGGAACGTGATGATCCACCCTGAAACCGATGCCTCGGACGCGCGCAGAGAAGGAGCATCTGATCTGTTCGAGCGCCTGGCCGAGCTGGGCTTTGAAAAGCAATCCCGCTTCGGAAACCTGATCTGGTCAGGGGCATATCAGGGCCGAGGGACCACCCTGACCATCAGCCGCCAGGGCCGCACCCGGCACCAGGGTAAGACACGGCGTCGTCAGTATCTTGGCTGGCGCCTGCGTATCGAGATGGGCTGCGGAGTCATGACCCGGCTGTTCTTCGTCAAGGGAAGCGTTACGCAATGGCGCCTCCTGCGCTGGCTCTATCGCTTGAAGAAGCAGTTCGTGATCGAGGACCTGCCGGAAGTGCTCGATGGGTTTCATGTGGTCGCACGCGATGCGATCTGGGCTCGAAACCTGCTCAAGGACCAGGCCACCATGCTGCGTGTCGCCAGCCTGCTGACCGAGCGCAGCACCGAGCGCTTGCGCGGCAGCATCTACTTTCAGCCCGAGCGCCTCCACTATGGCAGTGGCCTGCTGCAACCCGGCGACATCGACACCGCCTGGGTCGAGGGGATACTGCAGCGCGCGGCCCAGATTGCAGACAATGCGGAGCGCCTGCCCGGCCCGATGATCAAGGACCAAACAACCCGCTTCGAGCAACTCAGCCGCAACCAGCCGCTGCTGGCGGCCGGGCTGATCCTCTCTATCCTGCTTGGCGGATTGATCGTACTGACCTGTGTGGGGCTGGGTCTTTTTCTCGCGTTGGCCTGGGGACTCTCGAGCCTCTCTTAGGGGTGGCACTTCGACGGGCCGCGACTCGAGTGCCATCAAGGCTGGATGCGGCCCTCAAGCTTGAAGGCGGCCCACTCGAAGGGGCTGACTTGACCCCCGGACTCACCCCGCAACCACTGACCGATGCGGCGCCAGAAACCGGGGTGACGGTGGTCCTGAACACGGGCCAGACTGTCGATCTGCGCAGTACGCAGCGCACTGGCCGGGTCCCGACCCTCGGCCAGACCGCGGTAGAACACCGTCATCAGTTCAGCGGTCGGGCGATCCGGCACATCCCATAAGGTGGCCAGTACCGCACGGGCACCGGCGAGCTGGAAGGCCTGACTCAATCCCAGGACCCCATCGCCTCCCAGGGTCCGTCCGCGCGCCGTACTGCAGGCCGACAGGGTCACCAGCTCGGCGTCGAATTGAAGTTCGGAAAGCACCTCCCAGGCCGCCAACCTGCCGTCATCGCCGGCCTGACCATCCGGGGCCAGTTGCACGTAGGCGTCCAACGGTCTCGCACCATCGACTACGGCATGGGCCGCCAGGTGCAGCATGCCGGCAGCGGGAAGCGCCTGGCGGACCCGGGTCTCGGTGGCAGCCGCGCCGATCAGACGCAGGGTCCGCTCGGGAAAGAATCCCGCGATGGCTTCGACTTCAGCGCGCGCAGCGGGCAGTGCTGCCTTGACCATGTCAGGCCGGCGTTCGACAGCAGCGATCGACGGAACGGCCTCGGGGTCGGTGGCCTCACTCAGGGTCGGATCACCGACGGCGACAACGGTACCGCTTTCGGCACCGGACGCCGGACCCGTGAGATACAGCAGGCTCGAGGCCGAGTAGACCAGGGCAAAGCGCTCGATCAGAAAGCGCTCGGTGGAGGCTTCCTGCAGAGCCGCAAAGGGCAAGCGATGCAGGACCTGGTCGGGAACCAGAACCAGCCGTCGAATCGGAGCCAGGGCGTCCTGCCAGGGCCCGATCAGGCGCTCATGCAGGCGCGTCAGTCGATCAGTCAGGACCTGTGCCTGCGCTGGTGTGGGCCGCGCTACGTTGAGCAGGACCGCCAGGGCATCGACCTCATCGCGCCAGGCTGCATCGCCCCAGGGCAGCGACCGGGCGACCAGGCCGGAGGCCGTCAGAAGAAAGGCGTGGGTCGACTGTGGCCCAGCCACCCAGCTCAGGATGGCCTCGTCTGGGGCCATCCTGGTGGCGAGCTCATCGACCCGAGTCGGGGCAGGATCGAGACTCGGCAGCGGGACACGTCCGGCCAGCAATCGTCGCCGCTCGTAGGCACGGTAGCGTTCCTGCAGGGTGAAAGCCTGTTCGGTCCCGCCGGTTTCCAGCTGCCGTTCGATGGCATCGATGTAGATCTGCCGGTGGCTGGCACCGAAGCGCATTCGCTGCAGCCAGTCGCCACCCAGACGTTCGCGCTGGCGCTCGAAGGCATCGATTGCGGCCTGGTCTGCATGCAGCGCGGCCTGCTGATCACCGCGCCCCCATAGCAGACCGGCCAGCGCATGAAGGGCGCGCGCCTCGACCAGGCTCCCCGGCGCCCGCGCCGCTGCCCGATCGGCGACCGATCTCAGGCGTTCGTAAATTCTGCTCTCAAGGCCCTCGGCCAGATCCATCTCGGCCAGAGCAAGGGCCACCGATGCCTCGTCCAGGCCAGCGGGATCAATCTGCTGGCGCAGCGCCAGCGCCTGCTCCAGCAGTGACCGCGCTGTACTGGTCTGCTGCCGCTCACGAGCCAATCTGGCCAGGGCCTCAAGAATCGAGGCATAAACCGGTGCATCGGTGCCGATCGCTTCCTGCAGGCTTCGAGCCGTATTCAGGTGACTCTCTGCCTCGTCGAACCGGCCGCGAAGAAGCGCGCCCTGCCCCAGGGACAGATGCGTGACAGCCACGAGACGGTGTCCGGGTACGACCGGCTCGAGAAGCGCGAGCACCTGACGATGAAGGACCAGAGAGGTCTCCGGATCCAGGCGTTCCAGCGCCAGGTTGGCAAGATTGCCGAGCACGCTGGCGCGTGCAAGCGGTGGCGAGTTGAGTGTCTCTCTCAGCCTCAGCGCTTGCTCGTAATATCCCTCAGCCGCGACCAGATCACCCCGATTCTTGGCTAATACTCCTAGATTGTTCAGGGTCTGCGCAACCAGCTCCGAGCCCGGTACCAAGCGCTGCCGGATCGCCAGTGCTGATTCGGCCAGGATGCGAGCCTGGTCTGGCTCTCCGAGGCCGCGCATAACGATCGACAGATTCGCCTGCTGCATCGACATTGCCAGAGAATCGGGCGCAATCCGTTCCATCAGCCGCAAGGCCGACTCGAGACGCTGGCGAGCCGCCTCCAAGCGGCCGCGGATGGCGTCGATAAGGGCACGGTTAGTCAGACTGTCGGCGTAGCCCCAGGACACAGGGGCGGCGTCCTGAAATTCGGCCACCGCGCGATCGAGCGCGACTTCTGCCACATCGAGTCGACCGCGGCGACCGAGGAAAGACCCGAGGTCATGAGCCAGGGCCGCGCGCACGATCGGGTCGAGAGCGCGGGCCGCGAGACTGGCTGATTCAAGCAGCGCGGCCACGGCATCGGTATCGCGTGCTCGTTCGCGCAGGGCCTGCGCTGCAGCGGCGCGTGCCAGCACGCTGTCGATCATGGGGGCTGCCTCACATGCGGAGTCCAGCAGTCCCGCCTCGGTCGTAGCACGATCGATTTCGCCACGATCAACCAACAACCCAATGGTCCGCAATCGCGCCCAGCAGCGGGTCCGCGGGTTATCGCTCCGGGAGTCAAAAAAGGCTTTCCATGCGCTCAATGCCTCGCCCAGGCCGGCCTCGGACAAGACGGCGTCAAATTCGTCCTCCGCGCGAAGGGCCAGTGTGCCGTCACCCGGGCCAACGACCAATCCAAGATCGCCCACCGGCAATTCGACTTCGCGCAGACCCTGGTCTGAATCCAACCTCAGCCGCAGCGGACCGATGCGCCCGGGACCGAATGCCATCGCCTCAACATCCAGCGGATGCTCGATCTGCGTCCAGCTGCCGTCGACCGTACCGATAGCCAGGATCCGGTCGCCGGATTCAACCCCGGACTGACCCCCCACCCCACCCTGCATGACATCAATGACCGTGACTTCGGCGGCGACCGGGCAGATGGCCACGACCAGGGCAATCAGCAGGAACCCCCCGACGACTCGCTCGGTCACGGCTGGACCAGCCGGAACTCGAAGGGGCCAAGAAGCGAATTATGTTCGAGGTCACGCACCTGCCAGTAATAGCGGTCTTCAACCAGGGCATCACGCAGCGACTCCGGCACCATCACGGCACCGTCGCGCACCTCAGGCCCTGTCCAGATGATCTCGGCACGCGAATTCATCAGGACCAGTTCCTCGTCCCTGCCGCCAGCGGGCCACTCGAAGCGTGACGGCGCCTGTTCCAAGTGCGCACCGGACGGCGGATGCAGACCTTCAACGGCCGGGCCGCCGCGCAGCGTCGGGCCATTGTCTACAGGCTGGAGCGTCAGGCTGACCGCCACTGCGATCAGCAGGCTTGCGGCCAGGGCCAGGCCGCCGAGAGCCCTTCGGCGCCAGCCGCGATGACCAGATCCGGAGGGATTCTCCGTATCCATCGAGGCCGTGGGCTCCCCGGCCAGGGCCGTGGTCAGGGCTGCCAGCGTGCCGTCGTCCAGCACCCGCTTCAGCTCTTCGCTGCAGCTACTGCAGACCGCGACATGATCGAGCAGCTCGGGCTCGGCCTGGCCCGGGTCGACCGCCAGCAGGGCCAGGGCCTCGGCATTGGGACAATTGCCACGCGCCGGTTCCGGCCGGGTGGCTTTCCGGTTCAGCGAATGCCAGGTACCGGGCAGTTTCGGATCGTTCATAGCTCGATTCCCAGTTCGTCCTTGAGGTCGGCCAGACCGCGATAGAGAAGATTGCGACAGCGGGGTTCGGTCCAGCCGGTCAATCGTGCGATATCGGCCGAACCGAAGCCCTGCAGATAAAGGCGCAGCATTCGTGCACGATCGGGGGCCATTCGATCAAGCGCCGTGCGCAGTCGGGCCAGGGCCTCACCCCGTTCTGCCTCGCGCTCCGGAAGCGGCTGATGTTCGATTGGCTCGGCAGCGGCCATGTCGGACACCAGTTCGACGAACCCACCCTCGGGACGGCGGACGGCTGCGCGGCGCTGTGCATCGATCATCACTCGAACCGCCGCCTGCATGAGATAGGACGCAGGGCGCTCGATCACCCTCTCACTTTCCATGGCCTTCCAGAGACGAAGCCTGAGTTCCTGCATGAGGTCATCGACATCGACTCCGGGGACCCCGTCGAAGCGCGAACACAGAAAGGCTCGCAGACGCGACTGGTGCTGTTCGAAGACGGCCTCGAAATGCTTTCTCGTGTCCAACGCGATGATTCTCGCGGTTCCCTGGTCAAGCCGGTCATGGTACTGGCGCGCCCGATCAGCCACAACAAGAAAACCTGAGAGCCTGAAGGCCAATTCTGCGTCCTAGTGAAAGGTGATACACAACGACCTCCGAATGATGACGACACTGAACCGACCGACCCTGCTGCTTGCCATGGCCGCCCTGACCGGCGCGGCCCACCCGGGCACAGTAGATGACCCGATATTTGCTGATCGATTCGCGGCGCAAGTCGCCGACTGTGCCACCGGCTCGGCACCGCCCACCGCCTTGGCGGGCCGGCTTGGCCCGCCGGGCGATTCGGCCTTCGAGTCGCTGGGCTGCTTCGAGATCGCCAATGACCGCGACGAAGACCGGCAGAGACAGATCGCCTCGGGTGGCCTGGCGATTCCACGCGCGCTGGCGCTGAATGACGCCGATCTCGATCACCTGGCCGTGATTGCGTCCGATGGTGCACGACTGGCGGCGCAATTCAGAATCATCAGCCGATGGGGCGGCCCACTGGCCGACCTGCAGCGACCGATTCGCTGGCTCGAGGTGATGGTTCCGGCCACACCGCCGGGGCACGGCGTGGTTGGCTATGAGCTGCGGCGCTATGACTCTGCGCTGACTGCCGTCGACGCTATGGATCCCTGGGCGGTGCGGGTCACCGAAACTGGCGACGGCACGACCATCGATACCGGGTTGGCCGACTTTCTGATCGACCCGAACGATCCTGCCCTGCTCCTCGCCGTCAATGCATCGATCAGCGACGCCGCCGGTGCGCCACGCCTGCGCGTCATGAACGGACTGCCGGGTGACGGGCCGAGACTGACCCTGGACCCTGCGGGCACCGAGGCGCTGTCGACCGCCCGACCCGGCACCGTCACGGTCGAGGATTTCCGCATCGAGGATGCCGGTCCGCTGCGGGCTCGCGTGGTGTTGAACGGCAGATTCGTCGACCCATCGCTGGGCAGCCGCTGCGACAGCGCCGGTGTTCCGGCCTATGACCCCTTCGGATTCACCGTGACCATGACCTGGTCGCGCGCCTCGCGCGGGGTCGAGCTTGAATGGATCCTGCGCAACGAATGTTCCGATGCCTTTTTCCCGCCCTGGACCGACGAGAGCCGCCAGTGGCGCGAAGCCGGATGGCGCTTCCCGGCGCTGGAAGGTGCGACCGCTTCGGCGGCCGGCGGCCTTGGGCCCATGCGCCCGGTCGGTGCTGGCGCCGTTGCTGAACAGCGAAGGGGTGATTTCAGCGCCAACGATTGGCTCAGGCGCTTCGAGCTTCGCGATGCCAGCGGTCTCCTCGAGGATGGCCTTGCGGCCAGTGCGCCGGTCGTCGGCCGCATCGCCCCGGATTTCGTGGCCGCCCTGCAGATGCCCTGGATGCGCTTTCGGGAGCCCCAGGCCCTTCGAATCGCCGCCAACGAGGGCCTGGAAGCCCTGACCATCTCGCGACCGAGCATCATCGGCGAAGGCAAGGGCCTGTGGACCCGGGCCCTGCTTCAGCTGCGCCCGGCCGGGCCCGCACCCCTGGAAGATCTGAGCGACATGAGGGAGCAGGGCATCGCACGTCTCGAACGCCCCCTTGTCCCGCGCTGGAACCTGGACCGGCTCAACGCCGCCGAGGTACTTCCCCGGCTGGCCCATGGCACGGGCAGTGCCGTCGAGACCGCCTACCGCAACTACATGGTCAGCCGCCACGAGAACACGGTGCGCGATGACGCAACCGGCCAGTGGTGGCGCTTCCGCACCTACGGCGCTCAACTTTGGCCCGACACCCAGGCCAACGACCTTTTCGCCTTTCCCGACCCGGCCAGCTCGTCCCCCTTCACCAATTCCGGGGCGATGAACTACTGGAACCCATCGGGCGCCGAGGCGCTGGAATTCCTGCGCAGCGGCGAACCGCGCTTTCTGTGGGGCTTCGCCCAGCCGCAGGCCTGGCTGCAGCTGTTTACCGCCAGGATGAATATCGGCGCGCGCAGTCACGGAGCGCGCAACGGCGTCGCCGTAACGTCGGGCGGTTTTGGCGAAGGCCAGTGGCACCGCGCTGGGCAGGGCTCGGATGACTACACCTACAACGCCGGCATGCAGCTGCACTATGCGCTGCGACCGACGCCGGCCATGCTTGAGCGCTTCCGCCACGGCGGGCGCATGATCACCGCACGATACTCGGTCCCCTGGAATCCGAAAGACCCCGGCAATACCACCGACCCGGGCCAGATCGCGACCCAGACCGATCGCGACCGCTTCTTCAACGCCATCACACCGCTGCGGGGCAACGTCCAGCACTTCGAACTGCTCGCCAACTGCGCGGAGTTCGTCCCCGGCGCCGACGGTCAGGCCTGTGACACACGCCTGCGCGAGATCCTGACCGAACTGGCCGGCGACAATCTGCGCGCCGGTCTGCTCTGCCAGGACGACGTGCCGGTCGATTCGGTCTGCGACCTGCCGCAGAGTTTCATGACCAGCGCGATGATGTACGGCTTCCTGATGCGCGTCTGGCAGAACTGGGGGGAGTTCAACGACCGCAACGGCCAGCCGGCGCTGTCCCGGACCCTGGCTGGACTGATGCCGGTGTTCTACCAACAGGGCATGAACCAGCGCCCCCAGGGCGGCCCGGATGCGGCCGGCGACTGGGCCTATGCCCTGCGTTGCGCCCTGATCGAGGGCGGCGATCAGGTCGGCAGCTGCGAACGCCTGGATACGGGCGACGGTATGGCCATGTTCCGGCCAACCAAACCGCAGACCGTGGCGCTGGGGCTGATCGGTGACCGAATCCAGACCAGCCCGGGCCTGTGCGAGACCTCCCGACGACTCCTCGACGAGCTGTTCGCGAATCTCGACCCGGCCAGCAATCCCTTCGGTCCCCTGGCTGATTTTGCCGATGCCACCGGGGGCTGGTGGAAGGGATCCAGCCAGGCCGCGCAGATGCTGGCCTTCGCGATCGAGCCTTACGCCCACTGCGCCGGGCCCTGACCCAATCTGGGAAAAGGCACCGGTCAACAATCGCCGACCATCACGCTCGGGCCATCCGGATGAAGATAGCCGGCGCAACGACCATCGCTCATCAGGGCGCCCCCAGGCGTGTTCCGATTGTAGCCGGGGCCGGTTGCGGAACGCAGGTCGAACTGCGCAGGTCCACCCTCGAAGCCGGCCAGCCCCGAGGCATCCAGCCAGTATCTGCCGGGGAGCACGCGACCGAACTGTCGCTGAAGCCACGCCACCTCGGTGGGATGCAACGCCCGATTGTTGACGATGACTGCCGTCAGGCCGCCGGAAGCCTCTCTCGACAGGGGGCCACCGAGACGAAGTCCCGGCGCAATCTGACCAATCCCCGGCCCGCCGATCGACCCCCACAGACCGGAGCGCGCGTCGTACCAGTAGCGGCCGGGCAACACACGCGTCGCATACGCTGCCTCGAGAGACTGGATGGTTCGCGAATCGAGCTCGACACCATTGACCATCACATCCGACCGAGCTCGAGCCGGTGCTTGCAGAATCAAGAGGCTCGAAGCCAGCACGAGCAACAGGCAGCATCTTGAAGAAAACAAAATGGAAGCGGACATAAAGACACCTCACCGAGTTAGCAATTCAGGACGCTCGAAGCTCTGGATGCTGATCAATTCGGAACCGATCAATTGATCGGCGGCCTGCTGGAAGCTGAGCCCGGCAAAATCGGTCAAGGGGCCAAGGAGGGCCCGCTCCTCTGAGATCGCCGCAGCCAGATCCGGGCTTCCTGCCTGCGAGATTTCGATCAGCAGGGCGTCGAGACCAGCGATCATCGACGCGGTGATCGTGACCGAATCCCCCTGCCCTGAAACAAGAGCGGCCAGACCGGACTGCCAGTCCGACAGCACGGACAGGATCTGCCCCATGAGCCCAGAGTCGAACTCCGCCAGCGCCATGATCTCGGCCTGGTGTTCAGCATACCGATCGACGAGGCGCTGGCCGAGAATCGAGAAGTTCATGCGCTGGCGAAGCAGATAGTAGATCGGTAGATTCACGGTCTCGCCGGGACCTATCGAGCTTCCAGCCCGCGTGCTGAAGTTGAACAGGCAGAACAGCTGCTCGAGCAGACATCCCGTGGTGGCGCAGTCGTAGTACTCGGCGCTGTAGGAGGCATCGAGACCGGAAGGCTCGGGATCAGTTTCCAAAGCGCTGGCCAGCACGGAGATCGATACATTGCCCGCGTAGATGCTCAGCGGGAACTGGCGGCTGATCGAACGCGAGAACATCGCCGTGGCGGTTGCTCCCGGCAATAGGGTCGGGCGGTCGCAGAACAGTCCCAAGCCAATATCCGAGCAGGTGAAGTCCCCACCCGTCATGGTCGTTCCTTCACCCAAGGCACGCACGCGAACACCGGTGGCCGGGTCCGGCCCCAGATTGGTCAGTTCAATGCTCATCTGCGCGGTCAGCGGGTCGAAGCTGTCGGCCAGGCGAAGAACATCGACACCCACGGGACTGGCTTGCAGGACCAGGTCGGCCTCAGGCCCGGGTGGCGGCGGCTGATTCAACCAGACCCGATCAGCCCGATCGGTGATGCTGGTGCCGTTGCCGACGAAGGCGTCCAGGTCGCCATCGCCATCGAGGTCACCGAGGGCCACGGAACGGCTTCGAGAATCGCCTAGGCGCAGACCGCTGTCGCTGAAGCCGCCACTACTGTCGTTCAGCCAAACTTCGTTTCCAAGCCCTGGATCCTGGAATTTCGCGACAAAAGCATCAAGATCGCCGTCGCCGTCGAGATCGCCCAGGGCCACGTCGAGGCTGTCGTCGCCGAACAGATCGGGGCCGGGCTGGAACTGACCCACCGTACCGCCCTGAACGCCGCCCTGATTGAACCAGACCTGATCCGGTGCAGCCAGCGTTCCATTGCCCGCGAAGACATCCGGATCGCCGTCCGCATCGAGGTCACCGACCGCCAGGGACAGGGTGTCGCGATCGCCGATCACCTGGCCGCTGTCGAAGAATGAGCCAGGCACACCGCCCTGCAGGCCACCCTGATTGATGAACAGGCGATTGCCCCGAGATCCCTGCGTATTGAACACGGCGACCATGACATCCAGATCGCCATCGCCTTCCGCATCCAGCACCACCACGTCGTTTGAGTTGACGACGGCGAGCGCCGGGCCGGGCAGAAACAACGCCGGTGTTCCGTCTTGGGCCCCACCCTGATTGATCCAGATTCGATCGGGCTCGCCCAAACCGAAAGTGGCGACGGCCAGATCGAGATCACCGTCGCTATCGAAATCACCCAGTGCCAGACCCCGACTCTGACCGCTCCCCAGCGTCTGACCGGAATCAGTGAAAACACCATTCTGATTCAGCCAGACCCGATCCCCCTCGAGCTCATGACCGAACACCAGGTCCAGATCCCCGTCGCCGTCCAGATCACCCAGGGCCACAGACTCGCTGTTGCGCGCGCCAAAGTCCTGCAGCGAATCGATGAACTGGCCGGCAACTCCGTTCTGGGCACCGCCCTGATTGATCCAGAGTCGACTCTCGCCAGGGACGGGAAATCCGGTGTGGGCGGCGACCGCGTCGAGATCACCATCGCCGTCCACATCACCAAGCGCGATGTCGGCGGTGATCTGGTCCCCGAGGCGCTGGCCGGAGTCGATGAAGTTCGGTGTCTGGGCCTGCGCGTCCATCATGCTGAGAACAAGTGCGAGAGCGCCGCCCAGTCGGGCAATCGATTGCAAAGTGGGGGGCTTCGTCATGGCGAGCATCCTGGTCGGGTTCAATCACTAGGACGCAGGCCCACCGATGGCTCTCTCACGGTCGAAGGCAGCAGAACCGTCCGTCGGGCTGGCGCGGCGCGAAAGCGTCGCCATTCGATAGGACCCCGGTCAGAACGCCAGACCGGGGCCGGTTTGCCACTTGCCCGTCAATCGGATGGGGCATCGATAAAGTGTACGTAGTCAGCAAACTGATAGCGACCGCGCTGTGACTCGGGCTTGTCGCTCTCCACGGGAATCGGATGGGCGCGGGCGTAGGGATCGTCGCGGATTCCCGTCACCTGCCAGCTCACCTCGACATTCGGTTCATCAGTCAGAATCACGAATCGCCGACCGTCGAGCTTTTCTCCGATGGTGGCGCGAGCGAAGCTGCCGATCACGGTCAGCTGATAGCGGAAATCGCGATTCAGAGCATCAAACCAGTCAGGCATTTCGACCTCGGCAAAGCCCGCCTCGTCGGTCACGACATTACCGTTGTAGATGTTCATCATGTCCGGACTCTCGACGAAGGAATGCGAGAGATAGCGGTTCTTCGGATCGAGCGGATGATCAATCCGAAAGGATCCGGCCGACTTGGCGAGCGTGCCGTTGATGCTGACGTTGCCATCGGCCTGAATGGCCAGCCCGGTCACTGGTGCGACCGCATGGACACCGATCCCTCCGGCCATGCTGGCCCCGCGAACACCGACTCCGTCGAAGCTCGTCACGCCCTCGACACCGACGCCCTGACTCGAATCCGTGATCCCACGTACGCCGACCCCGGCGCCGGAGGCGGCAGTGGATTGCCCCTCAATGGAGATCGCTCCCGGCGCAGTGGCGGTCGAAAACACCCCAAAGCCACTGCCGCTCTGGGCCCGAATCGCCGTGCCCGAGGTGGCCGTGGACCGGATACCCGTACCGAAGGCACCCACATTCGCGTCGACGCCGACGCCGCCTGCCGCATTCGTGATGCGGACCCCCAAGTCCTGGCTGCCGCCTCGGACCACGTCCACCGCCGCGCCCGGGGCCTGCGTTCCGAGGCCCAGCAAGCCGTCGGCGCTCAGCACCATACGATCGGCCGCGTTGATGTTGAAGAACAGACCGTTGTTGTTGCCCAGGGCGATATAGCTCTCTCCCAGGCTCTCGCGCTCCAGACGCAGAAATGCAGCACTGCCCCCGGTCGCTTCGGCCCGCAGGGAAGCACCGGGTCCTCGCGCGTCGATCAGGTAATTCGGGGTCTGCTGCTCGCCGATGCCGACGCGGCCTTCGAAGAAGTTGCGACCGCCTTCGAAGAATCCGGCGTAGCCGAAAGTACTGTCCGTCGATGCCCATAGCGCACGACCCGATCCCGAGCCGGCGATGTGTTGCGCGTGCACGGCACTGCCGTCAGGACTCTCCGAAATCCCGTGGATGCCTCGAGTCAGCCCAGCGCCGCCAAGCGCAACACCGAGGACACCGGTGCCATCCGGACTGTTGACGGTACGCCCCCAGACGCCGGTGACGTTGCCGCTTTCGGCCAGGGCCTCGCCGAGCACGGCGGAATCCCCATTCTGATTGCTGGATTGCCGGACCCGGACGATTGGACCGGGCTCATTGTCGAGAACATCGAGAGGGGCCTCGGGAGCAGGCGTTCCAACGCCCACGAAACCGGCGACATAGGCAATATCCGACGGCTCGCCTCTGAACAGCGGCGCCGCCTGCCAGAACAAGGCTTCGGGCGAGACCGCATCGGCCACGAGGGCTCGCGGCGCACTGGTGATCGCCTGCCTAGGACTCAGCGTTTCGAAGGTGCCGCTCACAGGGTCGAACACCCGAATTTCCAGCCAGCTCGGCTGCTGGAAGAATTCCGGCAGCACCGGCAAGCGAGCGGTAAAGCGCCCGTCGGCCACGGGTACGAGGAGCCGGCTGCTGCTGAGCACCGAGCCGCCCTGCGCGGCGTCGAAGAACAGGAAGGTCAGGTCCGCGTCGCCGTTGACGGGCACGCCGTTGTCGCTGAGCTCGCCCTGGTAGGTGATGTTGGAGAAATTACCGAACTGAGCAACAGAAGGGCCGGCCGCCGAAGCCGCGATCAGCAGGAGTCCGAGTGAAACGATCAGCTTGTTCATGACTGGTCTCCCTACTCAGGATTCGAAACGATCGCGGAACAGACGATCGTCTCTTCGGTCGGTCCAGAAGCCGCCTTGCAGCTCGAAGCGCGCGCTGCTCATCGTGCCGGCATCCCATTGACCGATCGTGCCGTGCAACTGCAGCCCTGTGCCGGAACTGGAACTCAAACCACCGCCCCCATCGAAGGAGGACCAGGGAATCGTCAGCGAGTTGGCCGACACCGGCAGAACCAGACCGGCGAGCAATAAGGGATAGGACAGAATCTGTCGAGACATGAGTACGCTCCGCGTGTGGGTGGTGCCGATTAGGACGCAGAGCGAACCGATCGACTCTCACTCAAGCGGATTGGCCCGTCTGCTTTTGCCGGCTGGTGGCCAGCCGAGCGGTTGCCTGAGGCCTATGACCTTCAAGGCATCAACATCGGCACTCCAGGTGGCGTAACACTGAAAGGCGATTGCAGTCAGGTCCTGTCCAGGGGACCTACCAATAATTGGGATCCGCTGATCCCATCATTATTAACCCGGCAACCATTTAGATCGCATGCAGGGCATCAGGAATGGCCCGACTTGAGCGTTCTCGCTCTTGCCAAGGGAACGACCCTTGCCGGCGAGCGACGCCTTGATTCGCGCCATTCCTGATGCCCTGCATGCGATCTAAATGATTGCCGGGTTAATAGTAGTGAAGTCGAGCCGTTCGATTGAGCTGTCTCGATATCTGGACTCGCGGACCGCTGACCTTCGGTGCAGACTCCTCTGGTGGTTCTCCCTTGACCATCAACGGGTAGATGATCCTGTCTCATTCTGTTCAGGCAGGAATGGCGCTGCTGCCTCGAATCGATCACTGAACAAACCGTCGGTGCGCTCGACAGGCTCGAATCCCCAGAAGCCACCGTCCAGGGTCCAGGTACCGCTGGACAAGCTCTGGGCCGATGCATCCCATTGGCCAACGCTGCCCTGCAGCTCCCACTCACCGGACTGGCTGTCAATGGTGCCGCCACCGTCGATGGTCCACCAGTCGATGTCGAAGCCTCCTGCCTGGGCAGGAGGTGTACCCAGAACGATCAGGACGGCAAACACCCAGTGTTTGCGCGGTCGAGGCCGGCCAGCCTGAATCCGGCGCATCCTCATCGCTGCGACTCCAGCGCGCGAAGGCGCTGTTCCATCTGCAGAAGTTGCTGCTGCAATGACTCCGTTTCGATCTGTTGAAGCTGGACCACGCCGACCAGCATCGCCGCCAGGCGATCGTATTTGACGCCTTCCACTTCGCCCTTGTCGTTGTAGACCGCCAGCGCTGGAATGGCGGCGGCGACCTCTTCGGCGACCAGGCCGATGTCTTGCGTGCCGCTGTCAATCCAGCGATAGCTCACTGGCCGCAAACGCATCAGATCGTTCATGCCGATCTCCAGGTCTTCAATGTCGCGCTTGTAACGAGCGCTCGACGAGCACGTCGCAATCTGATTGCTGGCATTGCGGCACAGCGAGGTCGAGCCGCCACTGCCCAGGTTGTCGACCCGCAGTGTGCCGTTGACGCGAAGTCGATTCCCCAACGGATCGTTGACGGCACCGTCGCCGGTGATCAGAGCGCCGCCCTGGGCCCGGACAAGGAACTGATTGGTGCCGGACGACACAAAATCACTGAACTGACGATCCGCCCAGACGAAGGTACCGAAGTCGCCCGTAGAGATAGATGTTTGAGGAATGCCCTGGCAGGCTTCACCTTCATTCTGAGCACCGGTCCAGGTGCGGACTTTGGCGCGATACCCAATGGCCCAGGAATTGTCACCTCCGGCACAGTTTTCGCGCCCCGCGCCGGTTACGCTGAAGTTGGCAAAGGATGTATTGCTTAAGCCACCGAGAACAACGGCACTATTGCCGCTGGCAACGTTGCTTTGTCCACCGGCAACGACCGACAAGTTTCCACCGGCCAGTCCATCTTGACCAGCAAATACCCCGGACCAGGCGCCATCTGCAGTGTTACCATCGCCGCCGGTCACAACCGATGCGATCCCGTTGGCAATGTTGGGGAAGTCGACGGACTGGGTCTCACGACCACCACCGATGACCACTGCACCTACGCCATTCGCCTGATTGATCGAGCGGCCAATCACCACATTGGCACCATAGACGTTTCCAGCGCTACTCTGCGGTCGAAATTCGAACCTTGCGTTATTGAATTCATAGCTGAAGCTACCGTTCGCCCCGAGTTGGAACGGTGAGGCCCCTTCTGGCCCTGACGGGCCCTGGGAACCCTGCGGCCCCGGAATGCCCTGTGGCCCTTGCGGACCCTCTGGCCCTGCTGGACCTGCCTGCCCTTCTGGCCCCTGCTGTCCTGCGGGCCCTGGCGGACCCGGCGGACCTGCCGGACCCTGCGGACCCGGATTCCCATCCAGCGCATACAGCGCAACAGGTGCCGCTCGTACGGCCTGGCGAGGGGCCAGGGGCGCACCGTTGACCCAGACCTCCAGGAATCGTGCCGAACCATCAAAGGCCGATCCCCCGAAATCAAGATCGACCTGAAACAGGCCGTCGCTGACCGGCCAGTTGGTCCGAGTTTGCGTGGGGCCGACCTGGCTACCGCCGGATTCAGCGTTGAACAGGAAAAACTGAAGGTTGGCATTGCCGCTGAACGACTCACCGGACTGCTGCAGCCGCCCTTGATAACTGATCTCGCTGGACTGAGCCGCGAGGGTGCTGGCCATCATCAGCGCAGCGATCAGAACGGAAGCGCATTGAAAATTCTTCATTGTGGTTCTCCAGTAAGACTTCAGTGGGACGATCAAAGGGAATGAAGCATCTGCACTCACTGCGTGACACCCGCAGCAAGGCGGTGGACAGACCAGTAAAAGCTGTTGACGCCGATCAGAATCAGGACCAGCCCGATTCCGAGATCACCGATCTGATCGCGGGCCAGGCCGGGCCAGACCATCGATAGGCGCGGCGCGTCGGGGTCGAGATAGACCGTCAGCATGCTGCCGACCGGGTGCGAACGGATGGCCTCGTCCAGGTATCCACCCGGTCGATAATTCGATGCCCGAAACAATTGGCCCTGGTAGATGTAGCGGTAGGCGAAGGCGTGGTCGGTGCCGAAAATCGGCAGGCCGCTGTCGGCCTCCAGACGCGATTCCACAACCTGCGCGCGGACCGGTACGGAGTAGTTTCGAGTCAGGTGGGGCAGGTGCGACAGCAACACGGTGGCGACCAGCCAGAGGCCCAGTGCGAGCGGCAGGACCGTCACTATCAGAGCAAACAGCGATCTAGGCGCCGCCTCGGCGGTCTCGATCGTCTGTTGACCGCCCTTCGAAATCTGCGCAGACATGACATTCCTTCGGATTAGTGGCAAGCTGTCTCCCGAATCCGGCCGAGGGTTTGAGGCAGCTCTGGCGACAGGGCATTACGTTGGGGCCTGGCGGACGCGGTAACTTGAAATCAACTTGAAATTAACTTGAAAATTCTCATTTCGACCTCTTCACCATGAGTGGAACCCTGTGGCTCAGATCATCCTGTTTGACGGCTTCGAGCTGAATCTCGAACAGCAGGCGCTGAAAGGGCCCGAGGGGCCGATCAGCCTGCGTCCGCAGACCTATGCGGTGCTGTGTCATCTGATCGAAAAGGCACCGGGAGTGGTCAGCCAGGACGACCTGCTGGACGAGGTCTGGGGCCATCAGGCGACTTCGGTCAGCTCGGTCGCCCAGACGATCAAGGAGTTGCGCAACGCGCTGGGCGACTCGAGCAGCGACCCGAAATTCATCGCCACACGGCGTCGGATGGGATACCAGTTCATCGCCGAGATCGAGCGGCGCGACATCAGCGCAGTCCCGCTCGAGGAGACGGCGGGCGCCTCTATCCTCACGCCGGAGCGCAATGATCCGCCAGGGGCCGAGCGCTGGCTTTCTCGCCCCTGGGCCCTGATTGGCGTGATCGCGCTGTTCGTCCTGCTTGCTGCCGTATGGCGACTGCAGCCCACAGTACCGGTCCCGGCCGAACGACTGCCGACGCTTGCCATCGGTGACATGGTCAACTCCAGTGCCGATCCCGAACTCAACTGGCTCTCTCCCGCACTGGAAACCTACCTCGGCCATGCGCTGGTCGAACTGGGTGGCTTCCGGGTGCTGGCGACCGATCGGGCCGGTGAAGGGAGCGAATCGGAGGCCGATTTCCTGATCGACGGCCAGTACCTGAGCGCTGGCGTCGATGGCGCGCGACTGCTCGCCCAGCTCCGACGACCGGACTCGAACGAGATCATTACCTCGCTGGAATCCAATGAACCCGGCTGGGACGTGGCCGGGCTCAGCATCAACCTGGCCACCGCGATTCGAGACCATCTCGGCTTCAGCGCGCCAGCCCAGGCCGATGCCTCGGCAATCACGGCGCGTTTGCCGAGCCAGGCCGATACCCAGCGCGCCTACTTCCGGGCAAGAGCTGCGTTCGATGTGCTCGACTTCGATCAGGCCATGACCGCTGTTGATAGCGGCCTGGCGCTGCAATCCGACAGTCCACCCCTGGTGATGCTCAAGGCGCAGGCACTGTCTGCACTAGGCAATATCCAGGCCGCCCGATCCCTCAGTGAACAGGCGCTTTCGGCCACCCGACTGTGGCCGCGACGCGATCGCCTGGAGCTGGAGGCCACTGCCGCCATGCTCGATTTCGAATTCGATCGCGCCGCCGATCGCCTGCAGGCCCTGACCCAGTTCTATCCCGAACCGACCAACTCGCGGCGACTGATCCACGCCCTGATCCAGTCAGGACGACTCAACGCCGCCCGCGAGGGCCTCGCATCACTCAGGCTCATGCAACCCGACGATGCCCGCCTCGCCCTGCTTGGCGCCGAGCTGGCCCGGGTCGAGCGCAAACACGACGAGCATCTGGAACAGGCCAACGAGGCACGCCGCCTGGCCGAGTCTGCGAACAGCCCCTCATTGATCGTGGCAGCCCGTCTCACCGAAGCCGATGCACTGATCCGCACAGGCCAGCTCGACACCGCCGAGGCGACCCTGCAGGCTCTCATCGATAACAGCCTGCCGGTGACCGAAAGCGACCGGGCGCGAGCGCGCCTGAGCCTGGCCCGGATCGAGTTCCAGCGCGGCAATTTCGATACCGCGCTTGATCTCGCCGAACAGGTACAGGGCCGTTTCGAGACCCTGTCCCATCCCGAGGGTCTGGCCGACACACACATGCTGCGGGCCTCGGTCTTCGACCGCAGCGGCCGGGTGGATGAGGCGATCGAGCAGATGAATCTGGCCCAGTCAGAACTCGAAACCCTGAATGACCCCCGACGACTGGCTCAGGCCGGCGTGCTGTTCGGTGTGACGCTGATGCGCTCAGGACGTTTTGACGATGCCGAGGTCAATCTGACCCAGGCAGCCAGCTACTTTCGCTCGGTCAATGACCGACAGGGCGAGGGCGCGGCATTGATCAATCAGGCCACCCTGCTGGCCCGCAATGCTCGCATGACCGATGCCGAGCCGGTATTCCAGCGCGCACTGGAGGCCTTCGAAGACGCTGGCGATCTTCGCGGACAGGCCATTGTCCTCGGCAATCTGGCCGCGATCGCCGGACGACGCAAGGACGTGAGTCGTTCGATCGAACTGGCCGAGGAGTCCTTGAGCCTGTTCGAGCTGATCGGCGCCCAGACCGACATCGCCCGGGTCACGTTCAATCTGGGCATTCTCTATCGGGATCAGGGTGATCTGCTGCAGGCCGAGTCGAATATGCGACGCGCAGCGGATGCTTTCGGTGAGCAGGGCGCGCATCAGATGCAGCTTCGCAGCGGGGGCACGCTGGCGAGACTCCTGGTCAACATGGGCCGCGGAGAGGATGCGAATCCGATCCTGGAGCAACTCGAGGCCATTCCTGTCGAGGACATCGCAGGGCGTTCAGTGATCGATGTCGTGCGCGGGCATCGCGCCCTGATCGAAGGCAACATCGACAATGCCATTGCACATTTCGAAGAGGCGCTGGCCAAGTCGGAAACGGCGGATAGCGAGTCAGCTCGAATCACGGCGAAAATCGGTCGGGCTCAGGCAGAATTGGCACGAGAACAGTGGGTGGCCGCCGAACAGTTGGCGCGAGAGATCCAGGCCTACGCCGGCGAGATCCGCGATCAGAGCCGCGAAGTCGATGCCCTGCTGATCCTGGCCCGCGCTCGCCTGGAACAGGGCCGCAGCGAGCAGGCCGAGCAGGACCTCGCGCGCATCGACGACCTCCTTGCCGAAGCCCCGGACACCCTGCAGTCGCTTCAACTGGGGCTGGTCCGATCCCGGCTCGGTGAGACCGACATCCAGCGCCAGCATCTGGACTGGGTCATCGAGACGGCGCAGCGTGTCGGCTATGCCCCGCTGGCACGACAGGCCGAACAACGGCTGACAGCGCTGTCAGACTGAGGCCCTCGATCGAACCTGCCCGCCCCGGCACGGATTCCCCTGATAAAGCGCGTTCAGAGCGCAATTTCAAGATAGTTTCACAAAGATTTTAAGTTCAACGCGCGCTACGGGTTCAGGATACGGGCATCAACCCTAATCCACACTCGTATCAGGAGCTTCAAATGCGCGCAGCAAGAATCGGCCTTTTCTGCTTGATGGTTCTTTCCGGCCTGGCAGGAGCCCTCCAGGCCCAGACCACCATCGTCGTGACTTCCACGCTCGATTTCGCCGAGCAGGATGACGATGTTGGCCGTGTGGACAACTACACCTGCGGTTTCACTGCCGGCGCGTTCTTCGAGCCAGCACCCAATGGCATCTGTACCCTGCGCCGCGCCGTCCTCGAGGCTGGCGTGCGCCCCGATGCAGATCGCCCCATCGACATCGTGTTCGATATTCCGACGTCGGACCCGAATTACGATCCGGTACTCGAGCTGTGGGAAGTCCAGATCGATTCATCCTTTGTCTGGGAAATCGATCGGCGCTTCATCAGCGACGACGGGGGACAGGTCACGATCGATGGCGCAACCCAGCCCACCGGTCGAGATGATGGCCCGCGCATCATGATCAACACCAACTCGGAAAACAGTCCGATCTTCGGGCGCTCGCTCGAGATCCGCACCTCCAACAACGTCATCCGGAATCTCGGCTTCAAGGGCGGCGGTCAGATCATCCTTTATGAGGGCGACAACCTGATCGAGAACAACTGGATGGGGCTGAGGAACGATGGCACGAGACTGAGCCTGGCCTCAACCGCCAGTTCCCAGGCACGCCGGTCCATGGCCCGAGGTGGGATCATCATGCCGAACGAGGATTCCGACAACAATGTCATTCGCAACAACATCATCATCGGCAGTTTCGAGCGCGCCATTCGAGTCACCAGCGGCGGCGACAACAATGAAATCAGCAACAACTTCATCGGCACCAATGCCAGCGGCATCGTTCCGGTCGGCGGGACCATCGACTGCTTCCGCGATCCGGATTACGACGGTAAATTCTGGTATGGGGGACAAGGCATCCAGGTCACCGGGACCAACAACACGGTTATCGGCAATGTGTTGGCGGGCCTGCACGTCACGCAGGCCATCAACGACACGCCGCCGATTGCCATGGAAATCGCCGGCATCAATAACCTGGTGACCGACAACACGATCGGCCTGGATGCAGCGGGCAACGAAATCGGCGTCTGCGGTCAAGGCATGTTGATCCAGGGCACCGAGGGCCTGGTGACCGAGAACACCCTGTTTTTTACCCGCAATGGGTTCGACGCGGGTGACGTCGGCACTGAGTTCGATGCAGCGATCATCATGCAGAGCTTTACCGGCCAGGGCGGCGGGGATCCGGATCGCTGGATGCGAGTCTGGAACAACGTCATCGACGGTGGCAACTTCACCGAAGCGAATTTTCACGCCTATCGATTTGCCGGTCCCGGCGTGCCGGTGGAAATGCGCCAGTTCATCCCGGCCAAGGTCACCAGCATCGAAGGCACCGCCGTCAGCGGCACCAACGGCGACCCGCTACCTCTGGGTCCCGGCACAAATTGTCCCAACTGCACCATTTATCTGTATCTGGACGATCGCGATGATCGCATCGAGGCTTTCGAACTGCTTGGCACGGCAACGGCCGACGCCAACGGCAACTGGACCACCACCATCAGCCGCCCGCTGGCAGGCAATGAAGGTATCCGAACGCAAAGCGAATCCAACGCGCCGGATGTCATGCACATCTACGATGCTCAAACCACCACCCGGCTCTCCGATGACCTGTACTTCAACCCAAACGATGACATCATTTTCGGCGATCGCTTCCAGTAGGAAGAATGCAGGCGAGGCGTCGACTCCTCATGCGGGCCCATTCTCCGGGCCCGCGTTGCTGTGATCATGCCGCTCTGCTGATCCCCAGGGCCTCGACGAACTCGGCCGGCTTGTTGGCGATCGGCAGGTCGAGGCCGACGTCGGAGTCGTCGCGAAAGGCCAGGTTCAGGGTCCAGGCGAAGCCGCCGGGCGTGTGCGACCAGCCGCTCAGATCGCTCAGGGCGATGCGCCCGATCGGGGCCTCGATCCGGGTCCGGAACAGGCCCTGGTAGTAGCCGAAGACGATCAGCTGCCCGGCCAGGGACGCCGAACCACTGTTCCAGCGTGCCCTGGAAGCCTTCGAAGACGCCGGCGACCGACGCGGTCAGGCCATGGCGCTCGGCAACCTGGCCGCCATTGCCGGCGATCGCCGCGACATGACGACCTCAATCGCCCTGGCCGAGCAGTCGCTGGCGATCTTCGACCAGCTCGGTGCCCAGACCGACATCGCTCGTGTCTCCTACAACCTGGCCCTGATCCATCGCCGCCAGGGCGATCTTGGGCAGGCCATCGTGCGCATCCGCCAGGCCGGCGCGGCCTTCGCCAGCCAGGGTGCCGTCCTGATGCAGATGCGGGCCCTGACCACCGAAGGCGCGATGCTCGTCAGCATGGGGCAGTTCGACCAACTGGATCGGGTGCTGGCAGACATCGCGGGCCTGGCCATCGAAGATCCCGCGGAGCTGGCTGTGATGCACATCGTCCGGGGCGAGCGCGCGCTGGTTCAGGACGATCCGGATACGGCGCATCGAGAGTTCACTCGGGCCCATGAGCTGATGGAAGCCATCGAGGCCAGTAACCATATGCTGGTCACCCGCAAGCACCTCTCCCGCGCCGAGCTGGCCCGGGGCCAGACCATCCGCGCCGAGCAGACCGGCCGCGAACTGGCCTTTGCCTTCGGCGAGATCCGGATGGTCAATCGCGAGATCGACGCGCTGCTTCTCCTGGCCGAAGCCCTGATCGATCAGCAGCGAAGCACGGAAGCCGATGAGGTGCTCCAGCGCGCCGATGCGCTGTTGATCGAGTCACCGGATGCTGAACAGGTGCTTCGCCTGGGCCTTCTGCGCAGTCGGATCTCCCCGGATCCGCTGGCCCGGGAGCGTCTCGACTGGGTCGCCGGCGAAGCTCGGAAGCTAGGTTTTGCCACCCTCGAAGACCACGCCAGGCGCCTGCTGGCCATGAACGACTGAAGCCGGATCAGAGCTCGAGTCATTCAGCGAGCGCTTCCAGACAGGCGCCTCGGGCAACCCCGATCAATAACCGCTTTTCAGTTAGAGGCCTGACCGACCGTCGAATGCGTCAGCCTTCGATGTTGACCACTTCATCATCGAAGCCTCGATTGCGCAGGAGCGCATCGACTTCAGGTTCGCGGCCGCGGAAGCCGACATAGGCGTCCATCGCCTCCTGGGTGTCGCCCGCTGAAAAGACATTCTCATACAGTTTCCGAGCGAGCTCTGGATCGAAGATATCGCCCGCTTCCTCAAAGGCGGCAAATCCATCGTTGTCGAGCACGCCTGCCCAGAGGTAGCTGTAGTAGCCCGCCGAGTAGCCTTCGCCGGCAAAGGTGTGCAGAAAATGGGTTGATCGGTGACGCATCGGAATCTCTTCCAGACTCTGCCGGCTGGCGAGCACCTCGTTTTCGAACGCGTCGATCTCCAGCGACCCGGGATCGGTGTTCAGGTGGTAGGCCAGATCGACGAAGCCGGAATTGAGAAACTCGACGGTGGCAAAACCCTGATTGAACTTCGTCGCTTCGAGTACCCGCTCGAGCAGCTCCGGCGGCATCGGCTCTCCCGTTTCGTGATGCAAGGCGAAGCGCTCCAGCACTTCCGGCTGGGACAGCCAGTGTTCGAGGATCTGGGCCGGAAACTCGACAAAGTCGCGATCCACGGAGGTGCCGGCCAGTGACGGATACTCGGTGTTTGAAAGCAGCCCGTGCAAGCCGTGACCGAACTCATGGAACAGCGTCACCGCATCGGTGAAAGACAGCAGCGCAGCTTGTCCGGTCGCCGGCTTGTTGTAGTTGCAGTTGTTCACGATCAGCGGGATATCTCCGGTCAGACCATTCTGCGGACGGAAGCTCGACATCCAGGCACCGCCGCGCTTGCCGGGGCGAGCGAAGAAGTCACCGTAGAAGATGCCGGCGATCTCTCCTTCAGAATGCTCCATGGCCCAGACGCGTACGTCGGGGTGGTAGGTCGGAATATCATCGCGCTCGACGAAGCGGACATCGAACAACCGTTCGGCGACGAAGAACATGGCGTCGATCATCTCGTCGAGCTGCAGGTAGGCCTTGACCTCGCTCTCGTCCAGGTCGTAGCGCTCGGCGCGTACCTGCTGGGTGTAGTAGCGCCAATCCCAGGGCGCGAGCTCGAAGCCGCCGCCCGCGTTGGCGATGCGCGTCTGGATGTCCGTTGCCTCTTCAAGGGCCCGCTCTCTTGCCGGCCACCAGACCTGCTCCATCAGCGCCAGCGCCGCCTCCGGGGTGCCGGCCATGGTGCCGGCGGTCCGATAGTGGGCGAAGGTCTCGTAACCGAGCAGATTGGCCATCTCCAGTCGCAGAGCGAGGATTTCTCGAATGGTGTTCTTGTTGTCATTGTCGTTGTCGTTATCGCCGCGCTGCGTCCAGGCCCGCCAGGCCGTTTCGCGCTGCTCGCGATTCGGAGAGGACTGCAGGAAAGGCTCGACGCTGGAGCGGGCCAGCGTGACCACGTGGCCGTTCAGATCACGATCGGCCGCGGCGCCGGCGGCCGCGGAAGCGATGTAGTTCGGCAGCTCTGCGATGTCGTCTTCACTGAGGGCCAGGGTCCAGGCCTCACGATCGGCCTGCTCGTTCTGGGAAAAGCGCGTGTACAGGCCGGCCAGTTCGGAGCGAATCTCGGCGAAACGGTCGCGATCAGCGCCTTCGAGCTGGGCCCCGGCGCGGATGAAGTCCTCGTGCGTGGTCACAAGCAAACGATCCTGCTGTGGCGAAAGCTCGAGGGAGTCACGGTTCTGATAGAGCGCGTCGATGCGCGCGAACAGCTCCGGATTCAGGGTGATCGAAGCACTGTGCGCCGCGAGCCTCGGGCTCATCTCTCGCTGGATCGCGCGAATCTCGTCATTGGTCGCCGAGCTGGCCAGGTTGGAAAACACTCGCGAGACGCGCCCGAGGTCAGCCCCGGCCTGCTCCATGGCAAGCAGCGTATTCTCGAAGGTCGGCGCCTCTGGATTCTTGGCGATCGCTTCGATCTCGGCACGGTGTCGAACCAGCGCCACCTCGAAGGCCGGCAGGAAATGTGCTTCCTCGATGCGATCCAGTGGCGGCGTGCCGAAGGGCGTGTTCCACTCGGCCAGCAGCGGATTGTCAACGGCAGCATCGCTGTTCGAGGTGTCATCGACGGCGGCGGTCTCGGCGACTGCTTCAGGCACCTGCGCCTCTTCCGGGGGGTCGCTGGGAGAGCAGGCGGTCAGCAGCAGAATCGACGCCGTCAGGCTGAGTATGGGGGTCGCTTTCATGTCGGTCTCTGGTGAAGTTCAAAGGGGCAATAATATAACGTTACTGCGTGCAGGGCTCTGCACATGACGCAGCCACCGGGTGGTGCAGTGATTCCCATCGGTCCTTCCGGGCTATTCGATGGATGTGGCCCGGCCCGGTTCGCGGAAATCGAGATCGGTGTCGGCCAGCAGCCAGGTGAACATCGCCCAGGCAGCCACGTTCTGCGCCATCTCCTCAGGCACGATCTTGTCGAAAGTGTCATTCGGCGTATGGTGGAACTCGAACATGTCCTCGCCGTTCTGGTTCAGGCGAGCGACCGGCATTCCCATCTGCTGCAACGGAATCATATCGGGCCCGCCGCCGCCGGCATTCGGTCCGCGCAGGATGCCGAGGTGCTGCATCTCGGTCTGCATGGCATCGAAGAAGGAGTAGGCCTGCGCGGCCACGTTCGAGCTCAGTCGCCAGACCCGACGGGCGCCCAGGTCACTTTCCGAGCCGATCATGTGGTTTTCAAGCGTCCCGTCCTCGGCACGAGCCTCGGCATAGGCGCGAGCTCCCAGAAGACCGACCTCCTCGGCACCGAACAGGACCACCCGAATCGTTCGGCGCGGTCGCTGCCCATGGTCGAGAATGAGCTTGGCGGCGGCGGTCACGATACCGACACCGGCGCCGTCGTCCAGCGCGCCGGGGCTGTTGTCCCAGCTGTCGAGATGCGCGCCGATCAGGACGATTTCCTCCGGCGCTTCCGAGCCGATAACCTCGGCGATGACGTTGCCGCTGCTGGCACGACCACGCCAGCCCGCCTGGGTACCCATCCGAACGGTCAGCCTTTCGCCGCGAGAATGAATCCGCTCGATCTGATCGGCATCGGGTGCGGCCAGGGCCATGGCCGGAATGCTCGCGGTGCGCCCGTCAGGTCTGCTCATCATGCCCGTATGCGGGAAGCGGTTCGAACTGGTCCCGACCGAGCGGATCAGGACGCCCACCGCCCCCCGATCCTCGGCCTGAATCCAGGCCTGGGTGCGCTTGCGATTGGCCGGACCATAGCCTTCGGCCGTTCGCGAGGCGACCATGCGGTCGTTGACATAGACGATCTTGCCGTCGAGAGCATCGGGGGAGGAATCAAAGGCCAACAGATCATCGAAGCTCGGGAAGAAAGCGACCTCGGCCTCGAGACCGCCCTCTGGCGTGGCGGCCGAGCCGCCCAAGGCGGTCGCGATCAGCGGTTGAGGGAATGGTGCCACGATTTCGACGAACTCAAGCCCGGTCGATCCGCGGGTCCAGAAATCCATCTCGAAGGGCTCGACGCGCACGTTTTCGAAACCCAGCATGGTCAGCTTATCGACCGCCCAGGCTTGCGCTCGTTCGTCATGGGGGGTGCCGGCAAAACGCGGGCCGATCTCGGTGGTCAGCGACTCGGTCAGTTCGTAAGCCAGCCGGCTTTCCAGCGCCTGCCCGGCCAGCACATGCGCGGTCGCGACGCTGCCCGCATCGAGCGCAGGCGGGGTGTCTGACAGCGCCTGACCACTGCCGATCAGCAGCGTCACCAAAAGGGAAGGAATTCGGATCATCGTGGGACATCTCGTTTCAGGAAGAGGAGTCAATACCCTGTCGGCGACGAATGTATCGTGAACGCCGGTGATCGACGAGCTCAATGGCATCAGTCCCTCAGATATCCAGTACAAAGACTCATGCCAACGTCGTCGCCTCGAAGCAGATGAACCCATAGGCCCGATAGCCTGGCCCGTTATCCATGAGACTCCCTGAAGGTGGCCGATCTATTCGAAACCAGGCAGGTGCGAAATCCCAAGGCAAACCGAAACGGAACCAGGCCCGAGGTTCTGACCTGATCCTTCAGATCAGACGTCGGTAGCCACCTGACGAAACCAGTTCAGGACGCGCTCATGGTGACGCTTCCCGTAGCTTTCGATAAAGCGCTGTGTGTGCTCGTTGCCTGGATCGTCCAGCTCGCGGATCCGTTTCTCGGCGAACTCGGGTGTCAGCGGAATACCACAGTGGTGCTCAATGCAATACCGCCACTGCTCATAGGACTGAGGAATCGGTTCATCAAAGTCAGTCATCGCTGTCCATCTGCCACTTCGGGAAGGGATCGCTCAGGTGCTTCCAGGCATCAGGCGTCATGCCGGCAGCATCGATCAGGCAGGACTCGAGCCTTTGCCTGATGGTCTGTTCATCGAAATCGATGCCGATGAATACCAGTTCCTGACGCCGATCACCGAACTCCGGATGCCACCGGGCGCCGATCAAGTCACGCCAGTGGGGGTCATCGGGCCAATTCGATCGGTCGATGGCCGCCCACCAGATGCCCATCGCCTGATGACGTACCAGCGGCCCGGCCTGGCTCAATTCGCCCACCCATTCCGGGCGAGTCGCCAGCCAGAAATGCCCCTTGGCGCGCAGGATGCCGGACCACTCGCTATTGAGGAAACGCATGAACCGCTCGGGATGCAGCGGCCTGGGATCCCGCCAGGTGAAATGGCGAATTCCGTATTCTTCGGTTTCCGGCACATGATCCTTGAAGTTGTAGAGCTCGCGGTACCAGAGTGGATGTGTGTGGGCGCGGTTGAAGTCGAAACGTCCGGTGTCCAGTACGTCGGATAATGCGACATCGGCATGGGATGTCTCGATCAGATGAGCGACAGGGTTGAGCGCATGAATCACCTGGCGCACCAGCCCCAATCGATCCTGATCGACCAGATCGGTCTTGTTGATGACAATCGTGTCGGCGAACTCGATCTGGTCGACCAGCAGATCCACCAGGGTACGCTCATCGTCCTCACCGAGGGATTCTCCCCGGTCACGCAGGAAGTCTTCGCTGGAATAATCACTCAATAGCCTGGAGGCATCGACCACGGTCATCATGGTGTCAAGTCGAGCCAGGTCGCCGAGCGAGCGATCTTCTTCATCCCGGAACTCGAACGTGGCCGCGACGGGCAGGGGTTCCGAGATTCCCGTCGACTCGATCAACAAGTAATCGAAACGCCCTGATTCAGCGAGTTTCCGGACTTCATCGAGCAGATCCTCACGCAGGGTGCAGCAGATACAGCCGTTGGTCATTTCCACCAGCTGCTCGTCGGTCCTGTGCAGGCTCGATTGACCCGAACGGATCAGTTCGGCGTCGATATTGACCTCGGACATGTCGTTCACGATGACGGCGACACGACGGCCTTCGCTGTTATTGAGAACCCGGTTCAGCAGCGTGGTCTTGCCAGCGCCAAGAAAGCCGGACAGGACGGTGACAGGGAGTCGATTCATGATCAGGGAACGCGTTGAGATATCAGTGTTACTTTATAACACTTTCTGCCCATCCACGGCAAGACAGACATCAATGGGCCACAGGAAACACTGTGATCTCACAGCAGTGTTACTGGAATCTGCGGCGTGACTGATCCAGCAAAGCGGCAAATGAAGAAACGGCCTCCGAGGAGGCCGTTTCGCTGTTGACAGAGGGTCTGAGCGGTATCACTCAGGGCGAATACGGCAGCGACGAATCCTGCAGGAAGATCAGGACACGCTCATCCGGCGTTTTCACGTATCCCTTGGTGTACTCGACTTTGGTTTCCGAACCGTCGGGCCCGGTAAAGAAGTAGTGGCCCATGGCAATTGCGATATTGCCCTGGAACTTGACGGTGTCATTGTCGAACCGGACGTTCGACCAGGGGCGAAGCGCAAATCCGCCGTCTTCTGCGTAGGCCGGATTGCCAGACACGAAATAACTCAGGGTACCCTCGAGATCAGGGCGAAACGGAGCTTCTGCCGCCAACGTCGGCTTGAACTGGATCGGGCCCAGGTCAAAAGCATAAGCCGTGCGCGCCGCTTCCTCCGCGAGACGGGGTGCATCGTCACCGGCTGCTCCGATCGCAACCACGGCACCGCCCCACATTTCCTGAGCAGCTTCTACATCGGCAATCGTGATTTCCGGCCCTTCCGGCAGGAATCCGACCCGATCGGCGAAATCAGCCCAGGCTGACGTGGACCCGAGGAACAGGAAAGCAGCTCCAAAAACTCCAACTCTATTGTGCATTTTTACCTCCAGAAAATAAAAGCGCCACACCGGCGCACGCAATGGAAACACTGGCTAGTTGAACGTTTTGTGAACGTAACGCCCCATTCAAGCTATGTTTTTATCCGATTTATTTATACGTTATTGCTGTTTTATTTATTTATTTATCTTACAACTTCTTGATTTAACTTGTAATGTTATATCATATCTATTGACGGGATCATGACATCATTCATCTATTGTTCACGCGCTCGAATTGCGAGTCATTATCAATAGAAGAGGAAACCAATCGAATGAACAAGTTGGCAGTTTCGGTTTTTGCCGTCACGTTGCTCGCCGCAGCATCCGTCGTTTTCGCTGATGACCATTACCAGACCTTCGATCAGGAAGCCCAGCAGGCGCTGACGCCAGATCAGGCGCTGGAGATTCTGCAGGCGGGTAATGCCCGTTTCGTTGCCGGTGATTCGTTCGACCGCGATCTGATCGAACAGCAGCGCGACACCGCGGCCGGACAGTTTCCGTTTGCCGTCGTACTGTCCTGTCTCGATTCTCGCTCTGCACCGGAAGTCGTGTTCGATCAGGGCGTCGGTGACATCTTCGTCGGTCGGGTGGCCGGCAACGTGGTCGACACCAACCTGCTCGGCAGCTTCGAGTTCGCGACCGCTGCGGCCGGCTCCAAGCTGATCGTGGTCATGGGTCACACGGCCTGTGGTGCAGTCAAGGGCGCCTGCGACGGCGTGGAGGTCGGCAACCTGACGGCCCTGCTGGATGAGATCGAGCCGGCCATCGACGCGGTCCAGACGCCGATCGGCACCGACCGCAGCTCGGCCAACACCGAGTTCGTCAATCGGGTCATCGAGACCAACGTTCGCATGCAGGTCAACGAACTGCTGCGTCGCAGTGACGTGATCCGCGGCCTGGTCGATCAGGGTCAGGTCAAGGTCGTCGGCGCTGTCCACGATCTGGCCACCGGGGAAGTTCGCTTCCTCTGAATACCAAACGACTTGCCAGCGTCTTCTGACGCCCGAGCAACAGGGCCGACTGCGATCGCAGTCGGCCTTTTTCGTTTTGCCGGCCTGGCCGGTAGCCCGGCCACTCGGGGTCTGAATCGATCACCATGGACCGTCGGGTGACACGCCGAACAACCCACTGCCCGACAAGAGCCTGACCGAGCGGCCTTGCGTGAATTGTCGCAACTCCGCCCACAGGCTGATCCATCGAGGCCGGAATGAACACCATTCAAAGACCGCAGTCGAGTTAGGCTGATGGCATGGTGATCAAGGTTCATGGAGAGGATGAATCAACGACCGACTGGGTCTTCGGCTACGGCTCGCTGATCTACAAGGTGGATTTTCCTGTCCTCGAACGCGCCGTGGCCACGATTGAAGGCTGGGAGCGCCGCTTCTGGCAGGGATCGCATGATCATCGCGGCACGCCCGATTCACCGGGGCGGGTGTTGACCCTGGTGCCCGTGCCGGGCGCGCGCTGCCGCGGGGTCGCATGGCGGGTCGAGCACTCGGTCTATGAACATCTCGACCACCGCGAGAAGAACGGCTACGACCGCCACCGGGTCGCGATGCAGCTGGAGGGTCGGAGCGCGCCGGTCGAAGGTACCTTCTATGTCGCCTCCGCTGACAATCCGGCCTTCCTCGGGCCCGAAGCGAACGAGGTGATGGCACGCCATATCGCATCGTCCCGGGGACCCAGCGGCCCCAACCGCGACTACCTCCTTAGCCTGGCCGAGGCGCTGCGCGGGATCGGCGCCGAGGACGAGCACGTCTTCGATCTCGAGCGCCGGGTTCGCGCCATCAATCGAAGGGAGGACCGATAAACGCGGCACGGTGCTGCAGGAGTTCTGGGAACAGCGCGAAGGCTTGGACTGGTCGCCCTGGTTCAGCGGCCTGTATCGGCCCCTCGATTCGGCCGACTGAGGTCAGTCATCGGTCGTCCGGATGGGCAGGGTCACGCCTGCATCCCGCCTTTCTCAGGACACATCAGACCACATCCAACGTGGCGAGGATCCGTATCACTGGATGACCTTGGACTGGCCACCGTCGACCACCAGTGCCGCACCGTTGACCCATCCTGCCCGTGGCGAGACCAGCCAGACTGCCGCGTCGGCGATCTCCTTCGGCGTTCCGAGCCGTCCCGATGGCACGCTCTGGCGAACCATCTCGTAGAGCGCCGGATTTTGCTCGCGCATCATCTCCCAGCCGCCGCCCGGGAACTCGGTCGAGCCGGGCAGCAGGGCATTGGTGCGAATACCGTTCGCGCCTTCGACCACCGCCAGCTTCTTGGCAAAGGCGTTCAAGGCTGCCTTGGCTGCGGTGTAGCCGAAGTCATCCATGGGGACCGCTTCGATCGAAGACGTCGATGAGACGAGTACGATCGTTCCGCCTCGCTGGTCGCGCATCATTGGCAAGACCGCTTCAACCAGCCGAACCGCACCCATCACATCCACGTTCAGGCTCGCGCTCCAGCTTGCCCGATCGCCGGTCACGGCCAGAGCCGAGGCGTTGCTGATCAGGATGTCGATCCGCCCGAAGTATTCGCGGGCCTTGCTAACAAGCGCTGTCACGCTGGCGTCATCGCCGACGTCGGTCGGTACCGCCAGCACTTCAGCGCCTGAAGCTTCAAGTCCTTGTCTGGCCTCCTCCAGCGCCTCGACGCCGCGGGCCGCGATCACCAGCCGGACACCTTCGCCGGCCAGTCCTTCGGCAATGGCCCGGCCGATGCCGCGACTTGCGCCCGTTACCAGGGCGACTTTTCCGGTAAGTTCAAGATCCATGACTGCTACTCCAGTTGACCAAGTCGATCAGTTCACTTCGGCTCGATGATGAGGAAGACGCCGGTCGTATCGCCGACATTGATCACCTCGTGCCACTCGATGCCATCACTGCTAAAACTGCTGTCCTTCGGAACATTCACTTCGCGCGTGCCGCTCGCATCGGTGATGCGCATGCGGGCGCCGGAGACCGTGTAGCCGAAGTGGCGATCGTGGTAATGCCGTTCGTGGCCGACCCCCGGCGGGAACGTGCAGCGCAGGACGCGGTGGTCGACATCGTCGTGCAGCGTCTCGCAGACGGATGCACCCTCCCAGCCGGCTTCGAGCGGATCCGGGAGCCGAGGCGCGGTCGCGCAGGCGGCAAGCAACACGAAGCTGGCCACGAAGGCGAAGAAGACCATCGTTCTGGCGCTTCGGGATGGCTTGGGTGAGCAAGAATCAATTGCCATGCTTCTTCAATCTTCCACTCTGTGCCAGCCGATCGCCAAACCGTTTTCGACTTCCATGCCGACGCCGACAGCGGCGGTCTTTCCTTCGATGAGCCAGGTCGCCTTGTAGATATCTCCGGTCCGGGCGATAAGCAGATCGTATTCGTCCGAAAAATCTCCGTTCTCGAAAAAATATCGCACGTGATATTCACCGGCAAAACCGTCTCTGGGCCCGCCCGTGGCGATACCCGGCCCACGATACTGCTCACCGTACATCCATCTGGCGTTCA
>CAYTQT010000031.1:0-31753 GCA_964439915.1 uncultured Wenzhouxiangella sp.
TCGGCATCGTCCTCTGCGTCGTCTTCGGCATCATCCTCGGCATCGTCCTCGATGTCGTCCTCGAACTCGTCGTCGTCCAACAGCCCGGTCAGGCCGGACCAGGACACAACGGGCAACGAGACCGGAATTCTGTGTCCTGCACTTTGCACCATGGGTGCCATCGAAAGCGCGAGTGACGACAGGCTGATCAACAAAAAGCGGAGCTTTGAATCCGGGAAGGCTGGCATGGGACACCTTTTCAATTGAAATTCACCAAAACCCTGAAGGCTGGCATTCCGGGCTTTTATGCAAGCTCTGAACAAGTCTTCTCGGGGCGGGTTTCAGACGGAGAAGCCACGCCGGCTGATCCCGCTGGAATACCGTCCCGCTCGCCCGGGCCTGTTCAGAGATTCGTTGATAGTAAGGCGCACGGGCCTCGAAGTAAAAAAAACCCCGCCCATCGATCCGGGCGGGGCTGTCTGGCGAGTTCAAGGAGCCTGGGCAATCGAGCGACAATCCTGCTCTTCTTGCCGCTGACCTCTGCTTTTCATTCTCAAAGGCCGGCTTCCTTGTTGACCACTATCGGACCGATTGATCAGTCGTCATCATCATCGTCGTCGTCATCGTCCTCATCGTCGTCGTCGTCGTCTTCATCATCGTCGTCTTCATCGTCTTCGCCATCATCATCGTCGTCGTCCTCATCATCGTTGCCGCCGTCGTCGTTGCCGCCATCATCGTCGTCGTTACCGCCGTCGTCGTTGCCGCCATCATCGTCGTCGTCATCATCTCCACCAGTGCCAGGAACCGACGGGAAATCGGCGCTGAGGAAGATCACACCATCCTGCTCGATCGTGATCAACTGGCCAAGCGGGTCGAAATCCAGCAGTATCTTGCCGGCCTCGACCGGGTTGGAGAACTCTACTTCGCCGCGAGTGTCATCGTCATCGTCTACCATGGCTACGGGAATTTCGGCTCTCAGTTCTCCGCCAACCCAGAGCTCATAGATGCCGATGTCCAGATCTTCGATTTCGACTTCGAACTCAACGCGACCCGGATATTGTTCCAGTTCAGCGTCGCCATAAGCGTCGGTATCGACTCCGGTATTCGTGAAGTAGACTTTTGTCTCCGAGTTTCCGAATGGCGGTGAGTCGTCGTCCTGGCCGTCATCATCGTCGTCATCATCGTCTCCAGGCGGAGCAAACGCAGGGTCGAGGATGCCGCTGAAGATGATGTCGTCGCCGTCCAAGACTTCAATCAGTGCGCCAAGCGGGTCGAAGTCCAGCAGAACATCGTCGTCGTCACGGGGGCTGGAGAATTCGATTTCACCCTCGGTGCCGTCGTCTACCGTCCTGACTTGAATGTCGCCGCGTTCGATGCCGTCGACCAGCAGGGTATAGGTGCCGAGCGGAACATCTTCGATTTCGACATCGAATTCCACGCGATTCGGGCGCGACTCGAAGTCAGCTTCGGCTTCAGCGCCAGGGTAGGTGCCTTCATTGATCAGGCGCACGTAGAAATCCAGGACGGGATCCGTGGCCTTCCGGTTGTCGACCACGGATGCGGTGCATGAAACGCCAGCCGAACTGGTCAGGCGTTCGATCGGCATTGAACCTGACCCGAACTGGGCGTCACTGCTCTGCCAGTTGACTGTTCCACTGTTGCAGTCATCGAAGGTCATGGTCACGGTGCCGAAGGGCTGGAGCTGAACGTCGTCAGAGTCGAAGTTCGCACCGAAGCGAGCGCCCACCGGGCGAGCCATGTCCAGCTCGAGTCGATTGCCCTGGATATCGTTATTGCCGATCAACCAGACCTGATTGCCATTGGCGTCATAGGTGAACCAGAACGCCACGGCCTTGCCGTCGGGTAGTACCTGGAGCTGAAAACCCTGGCCGCTGGTATCGGCGTTGAACCAGTTGCCGGTAAATCCGCCGCTGATCATACCGGTTTGAGCGGCAGCGAAAGATGTAACCGAGACCATGCCGGCCAGGGTCAGTGATTTGATCAATCTCATGTTGAACTCCTCGTTGCTTGGATCGAAGGCTTGTGCCCGTTCAGTCGATGTCTTTCAAGTTCAGACGTTGGGTAAACGGATGACTGAAGGAATTTATTCCCGTCGATCAATAAAATTTCGAGGAGTGCGTCCTGTCTGCTACCAGCCGAGAGTGCCGGGGCCGCCCTTGAACGGGCCCTTGACCCAGCCGAGAATCCAGCCGCCGTAGAAATCGCCGTCCTGGGGTACCACCCGCTCGTCGTTGACGAAGCAGGCCTCGACCCGGCCGGCATAGAAGGAGACATGATCCTTGATAACTGGGTCGATCGGATCGGTGTAGGCCCAGGCGGCATCCCTGACCAGCCCGTCGACGGTTTTCAGGGACCAGTATCGCGCCTGGCCTTTCCACTCGCAGAATGTGCGCGTCGGGCTCGGCTCGAGGCGATCGAAATCGACGCTGTCCGGTGGAAAGTAGAAGCAGGGCGGATGCGAAGTTTCCAGGACGCGAACGCCCTCGGTCGTCTCGGCCAGGACCGCCCCGTCCTGCTCCACCCGAAGCGACCAGTCGATGCGCTCGATACGCGGCGGACGGGGGTAATCCCAGACCGATTCCAGCGATGGTTCTGCCATGACAAGACAATTCCTTTGCGATTCTATCCATTGTCAGTGCACCGGGTGAAGGTCGCCACAAGGCCTTAGTGGCCCAATAGCGGTGCAGAGCTCGATCGCAGTGAACGTGTTCTGGTGTCGCTTCGACAGGCGTTTTCGTTCTCGTCCCTGCTACACTCCCGGGGGCTGCCGGGCGGGAGATCAGGCAGGAAACCCAAAACGCAAGGGATTTCATTCAGGAAGCAATGGGGGAAACCACGGATCAGATTACGCGGCTGCTGGGCCGCTGGCGGGCTGGCGAAGAGCAGGCTCGCGACGCGCTTATCCCTCTGATCTACGAGAGGCTGCGCACACTCGCCGAGCGAGAGTTCCACAGCGAGCGCGGCGACCATACGCTGCAGCCGACCGCCCTGGTCAATGAAGCCTTTCTGCAGCTCGACCGGGCCGATGTCGACTTCAACGACCGTCGACACTTCTATTCTCTGGCCGCGCGCACCATGCGTCGGCTGCTGGTCGATCACGCCAGGTCGAAACGACGCGACAAGCGCGGCGGCGATCGGGTCCGGGTCCAGCTCAACGAGATCGATCTGACGGGCGAGGGCCCGACCGCCGACATGCTCGATCTGACCGACGCTCTCGAAGAGCTCGAGGGTCTGAATGCGAGAGTCTCCCTGGCTATGGAGCTGATGTATTTCGGCGGACTCAATCGGCAGGAAGTAGCGGAACAGCTGGAGATCTCACCGACCACGCTGGACCGTGATCTGCGGATGGGTCGCGCCTGGCTGAAGCGGCGTCTGGGATGAGTGAGGGCCGCTGGGAGAGGTTGCAGGCCCTGTTCGAGGGTGCTCTGGCCCGGCCCGAAAGCGAGCGGGAGTCCTGGCTGAAAGCAGTCTGCGGCGGCGATACCGAGCTGCTGGACGAGGCGCTGGGGTTGCTCGCCGCCGATGCCATCGATCGCGATCCGGTTCGCGAGATGGTCAGCCAGTCGGTTCAGGAGCTGGGGGGGTCGGTGATGCCGGATCAGGGCCAGTCGATCGGCCCCTGGCGCATCCTGCGCGAGATCGGCCGCGGCGGCATGGGCAGCGTGTATCTGGCCGAGCGGGCCGATCAGGAGTATCGACGCGAGGTGGCCGTCAAGCTGATCCGTGGTTTCCCGGACGGCCAGAGCCTCGAGCGGATGCGCGCCGAGCGTCAGATCCTCGCCGATCTCGACCACCCGAATATCGCCGCCATGATCGACGGCGGTACCACGGCAGACGGCCAGCCCTATCTGGTGATGCAGTACATCGACGGCGATCAGCTCGATGTCTGGTGCCGCGAACAGCGTCCGTCGCGGACACGCCGGCTGGCGCTGATGACACGCCTTTGCGCCGCTGTCGAGTACGCCCATCGAAATCTCGTGATCCACCGCGATCTCAAGCCCGGCAACGTGCTGGTCGTCCAGGGCGATCAACCAATGGTGCTGGACTTCGGCATCGCCAAGCTGTCCGACGCCGAAGCCTCGACCGAAGAGCCCGGGGAGGTGACACGATCGGGTCGCTACTACACGCCGGGCTTTTCGCCGCCCGAGCAGCTCAGCGGCGCGCCCGTGACCACGCTGGCCGACGTGTTCAGCCTGGGCAAGCTCCTCGACTGGTTGCTCCGGAATCATCCTGCGGACGAGGATCAGCGCGTTCCGCGAGAGCTGGTCGCCATCATCGATCAGGCCACCGCCGGCCGGCCCGATGAGCGTTATTCGAGCGTGGCAGCGCTGCGCGATGATCTCGAACGCTTCGAGCAGGGCCTGCCCGTCGCCGCGGCACCTGCGCGCTTCGGCTACCGCCTCGGCAAGTTCCTGCGTCGCCACCGGCTGGCTGCCGTCACAGGGGCTGTGGCCCTGGTCGTTGCAATCACTCTGATCTCCCGGATCTTGATCGAGAGTGAACGGGCAAGGACCGCAGAATCTCAGGCCCGAATCGAGGCGGCGAACGCCAACCAGGTGCTGGATTTTCTGGTCGATATGATCGATGCGGCCGGCCCTGCGCGTGCTCGCGGCGAGCCGGTGGAAGTCATCGACGTCATCGAACTCGCGCGGCAGGAAGCCACCGCCGAGGCTATCGCCGATCCGGTGCTCCGCGCCCGGTTGCTGTTCGCGCTGGGCCGACTCTATCGCACCGTCGAGAGCTTTGCCCCGGCCATGGAACTGCTCAACGAATCCGCGCGCCTGGCCCGCGAGACCGGCGACCTGGTCACGGAAATCGAGGCCCTGTCGATGCTCGGCGTCAACGCGGTCCTCAATGATCAGATGGAGATTGCCCGAGAGCCGCTGGAACGCGCCGTGATGCTCGTGGACTCCCACCCGGAGATCGATCCGCTGCTCAAGGCGACCGCCCTGAACAACTACGGTATCTACCTCAACGAGACCAGTCGCTTCGACGAGGCGCGTGTTGTCCTCGAACAATCGCTGGCGCTGCGTCAGGACAACGGCGCGCCGATTCGCACCATCGCGACCTCGTTCCACAATCTGGGAGAACTCGAAGACCTGTCCGGTCGTCCCGCTCAGGCGCGCGCATTCTACGAGCGGGCCCTGGAGCTCAAGGAAAAAAGCATCGGCCGGATGCATCTGAGCTATGCCAACAGCCTCAATGGCCTGAGTCTGACAGCCGGTCAGCTCGGAGATCCGGCCACCGCTCAGGCCGCCATGCAGGAATATCTGGCGATCCTGCAGCAGCTGCTCGGCGAGGATCATCACAGCCTCTGGCGCGCCTACAACGAGCTGGCCGGACAGCAGTCGGACATCGGAAACTTCCAGCGCGCGATCGAGCTGTACGAAAGAGCCGGTGAGCATGATCAGCGCAGTCCCGGCGGTGCTGCCCGTGACTGGCTATTCACCAACAACATGGGCGCGGCCTATCGAAACATGGGCGTTTATGACAGGGCCGAAGCGCTCTATCGCCAGTCGCTTGCGCTTCGTACCGAGCGTTTTGGCCCGGACGATCTCACAACCCAGCGCGCCCGCCACAACCTGGCCCACGCGCTGTATCTCCAGGGCCGACTCGCCGAGGCTCGCCAGTTTCTGGCGATCGCCCTCGCGGCGCGCCGTGCCGGTCTCGACTCTGGCCACCCCGACGTCCTGCGCAGTGAGATCCTCGCCCTGATGATCGATCTCGCCGAGCAGCCGGACCCGGCCACGCTGGCGGAACTTACCGAGACAATCGACCAATTCGCCGCACGCCTCGACGACAACAACCCCGGCGTCCTGAACGCGCGCATCCAGGTCGGCGGGTTCCTGATCGAGGCCGGCCAGATCGATGCTGCTCGCAGCGAATTCGAGGATGTTCAAAGCCGCTTGATGAACGCGCTCGATCCAGAGCATTCAGTCGTCCTGGTGTTGCACCTCGACCTGGCGCGAATCGATTTCCTGCAGGACCGGGCGAGTCAAGGCGAGGCTCGGCTGGACCGATATCGTGAGGCCCTGCTGAGTCGGTTTCCATCAGGTTCTGTCCATCGAGAGCAGTTGCTTTGCCTGAGCGACCCGGCAGTCAGGGCATCGTGTTGACCCACAAGCCCCAGCCAGGGAGTTGACGAATTCAGGGCTTGATGCAGTCCCGCAACCGCCGATAGACGGTCGAGCTACTCAGCAGCTGCATATGATTCGTTTCCGGGAACAGGTGGCGGTGGTGTTCGGGCAGGTTCAGGCACCGCTCGGAGTCTCGATGTTGCCCAAGGGCGCTCGCCACGGGGACCAGCCCGTCGCTTCGCAGCCTGGCCTGCGGGTCTGAATCCAGCGGGCTGCGACTTGCGGCGAAAGCGTGCACGCTGACTCCTGACGGGATGCCGACCCATTGACGATGATCGGCCACTGCGCCCTTGCGAACCCGCTGCCAGTCCGCGTCGCGCAGATTGCCGTGGCGCAGGTCCTGGATGCCGGCGCTTCTGATCCGCCCGATTCGTGCGATCGGTGCGCTGTAGGGGCTGGTCTCCAGCAGGCGTCCGGTCAGATTGCCGATCCGCTCCAGCGGCGCACCGTGATGGGGGGAGCCAAGAAAGATCGCCGAGCCCAGCAGCCCGGGCCAGTCATGGCCCAGCGACTGGCCGTAGTGGCAGGCGCTGCGAATCACCAGGCCGCCCATGCTGTGGCCGATCAGGTTCAGTTCTTCGATCCTGCCGGGCCACTGTTGAACCATCGACTGCAGCAGGTCGGCCAGTTCGCGGCCGTTGGCCGAAATCCGCCGGCCGGTGTTGTAGTGCAGGTAGAGCGGAGCCACGCCGGTATCGCGGGCCAGCGCGGCACCGTGGTCATGGCCGTCGACCCGCCACTGCAGGTCATTCATGCACAGACCGTGCAGCAGGACAGTGGGGCGGGGGTTGGCCGGGAGCTGGCGAGCCGGGCGATTGCGCGCAAGGATCGTCTGCCCATCCTGTCTCAGCGACATCGGTATGGCCAGCGGATTGCCGCTGGCCTCCAGATGATCGCCAACCACGCCGTTGAGACGCGCAATGATCGCTTCCCGGGTCGGATGCTGCCTGGCATCGAGGGAGATGTCGGGCAGCCAGCGGTGCGCGGTCTCCAGGCCCAGGCCGACCAGCCGGGTCACTCCGCGCACGCTGGAATAGATCTGGCCCGACAAGCCGCGAGCCCTGGGCTTTCTGCCGCGCCCGATTGGCGGCGCAACCCGGGAGATATTGCTGTGCATGGCCTCGACCACGTCGGTGACGCCGATCACTCCCTGAATCACCAGACGACCGACGCCGAGCAGTTCCTGTCGGCTCAGCGTCACTGCCTGTTCCCGAGTCTGTTGCGATGACCTCTCCATAGGACCAGTTTACGCCTTATCGGTCACCGCCGTTCTGAATGTCTCCCGCAGCTCACGGAAAGGAATCGAGCTCGAGGAGTTGTCGAATCGGCTTGTTTTGGCCGCCTCCGGGTTTGCTCTCATGCCTATACTTGAGCGAACTCTGCTTGAACAAGGGGCAGCATGCTCTCCCGACTCGGCCAGCTCTTTTCTCACCGGCTTCGGCGCTGGATTCCCGAGCCTTTCGTTTTCGCGCTCGTCTTGACCCTGCTGGTCGGTGCCCTGGCCATGGCCACGACCGACGCAGGTTTCACGCAGATCAGCAATGACTGGTATCGCGGCTTCTGGATGCTGCTGGAGTTCGGCATGCAGATGGTGCTGATTCTGGCCACGGGCTTTGCCATCGCTCTGTCGCCGCCGGCCGCTCGCTTGATCGATGCGCTGGCGAAGTTCGCGCGTACGCCCGGTGCGGTCTATGTGGTGGTGCTGATCGCCGGCGGCCTGTTCAACCTGGTCAGCTGGGGCTGGACCGTGCTCGCCGCGGTCCTGGGCCGGGAGCTGGCCCACCGCGTCAAGGGGGTCGACTATGCCTATCTGATCGCCTGCGTCTATATCTCGGGTCAGCCCTGGGTGGGCGGGGCCTCGAGTTCGATTCCGCTGCTGCTCAACACCGAGGGCAATTTCCTGATCGAGTCCGGCCTGCTTCAGTCCACCATTCCGACCTCCATGACCCTCGGCAGTACCCTTAATCTGGCCTATGTGGCGATGTATTTCCTGACCGTGCCCCTGTTGATGTGGTGGATGCGCCCGAAGGGCGGGGTCATCCAGACCCTCGATGATCTTCGCGACCCCGAGCAGCGTGAGGCCCGAAGCGTTACCGAAGAGGCCGCGTCCCTGTCGATCGACGGCCGCAGCCTGTCCGACCGGCTCAACAACGGTGCCTGGCTGCAGACCCTGATCGGGCTGATCGCCCTGTGGGTCGTGGCGCGGCATTTCTGGACCGAAGGCCTGAGCATCGATCTGAACATCATGATCTTCCTGTTCATCGCGCTGGGCCTGCTGGCCCACCGCACGCCGATGCGCTACGGCCTGGCGATGAAGCGCGCCTGCGCGAACGCCTACGGCATCGTCTTTCAGTACCCCTTCTACGCCGGCATCATGGGCATCATGATGTTCTCCGGCCTCGGCGCGCAGATCTCGCTGTGGCTGGCCGAAGGCGCGTCCATGACCACGCTGCCGCTGATCGCCCAGTTCGCCGGCGCTGCCGTCAACTTCGCCATTCCCTCGGCCGGTGGCGAATGGGCCGTGATCGGCCCATCCCTGACCGAAACCGCGCTGGCCCTGAGCGCGCATCTGCCGCCGGAAGACCAGCAGGCCTTCGTCGCCCGCATCGCCATGGCCGTGGCCTACGGCGAGACCTCGACCAACCTGCTTCAGCCATTCTTTCTTCTCGCCGTCCTGCCGGTGATGGGCGCCGGCGTGATCATCCATGCCCGCGATGTCATGGGTTATCTACTGCTGCCCTTCGTGCTGACCTACACCCTGACGGCCCTGCTGCTGGCCTTCGTGCCCCTGTGAGGTCCACTTGACCGACCGCCGCTGGATACTTCCCTTGCACGCCGCGATACCCGATGCCGGGGCGGCTTTCTTTTCGCCGGATATGGACGTCACTCAGCCGACCGATCCAGTTTTTGCAACAGCTTCTGGTGACCACTGCTTCGAGTTTTGCATGATGCCGCAGCATTCCGGAGATAAGCTATGAGACGCTTACTATCGATAGGTTTACTCGGTCTGATCGGCCTGGCGTGGTGGTGGGCCGCGCCCGAGCAGAGCCAACTGGATTCGTCTCGCGCTGAGTCTGCCAGCGGGCAGCCGGCTAGCGTGCAGTCAGCAAGGACAGCTCAGTCGGGAGAAGTCCAGTCGCTGCTGGTCGTGCGAAACGTGTCAGTGCGCGATCTGGACGGCCGCATCGCCTGGCGCGGTGATGTCGATCTTCGGCCAGTGCTGGAGCGCATCGAGCGCGGTCAGCGCGATCCGCACCGCAACGATGGCGGAATCTTCCAGAATCGTGAGCGCCGCCTGCCGCAGCGGCCACGCGGCCATTACCGAGAATATGTCGTGCGCACACCGGGGATATCGCACGCCGGTCCCCAGCGTCTGGTGATCGGCAACGATGGCGAGGTCTACTACACGGCCGACCATTATCGAAGTTTCCGGAGGCTGCGATGAGCAAGACACGCGATGGGCGGTCGGACTGGCGGCGTGACCTGGCCGACTGGCTGGACAATGATGAGGCGACCGTACGGCTGTCGGCCGGCCCCGATGCCGAGCTTGTGTCCGGCTTTCTTGATCGGCACGGCCTGGACGCTCGGATGGTCGACCTGTCCACAGTCCACGACAAATCGGGGCTGATGCGGACCTTCCAGCATGATCTGAACTGGCCGGCCTGGTTCGGGGCCAACTGGGATGCTCTGGCCGATCTGCTCAGCGGCCCGGAGGATCGGACGGCTCGTTACCAGGTCCTGATTCTGTCTGGCTGGGACGGGTTTCAGCGCAATCATGAAGAATTGGCTACCACGCTGATCGACCTGGTCGAGGAATCCAGCGCCGATCCCGACAGCCTGCTGACAGGTGCCTTGCTGCTTGACGCAGCTCAACCAGATGCTTGATGCGAGCGGGCGGTGCTCGTGGCGACAGTGTGGCAGCCCTGGGTGTTCGATTTGAGTAGGGAAATGGCCCATTTCCGGCTTGGATGTCGGTCCGAGGAATGGGGGGCGCGTTGTTCGTTCGAGCGTCCGGCTGTTCCGCGTTGGGGTATCCAGGGTTGGCCCGTGTAGAATCATGAAATCTGCCTTGACGGCATTCGATCATCGTTAGTGGATCAGTTGAAATCAGTCGTACTTGTCGCGTTAGGTGGTGCCACGGGCTCGGTTCTGCGCTATCTGCTGTCTGCCTGGACGTTCGCTCAGGCGGCGCATTGGCGATTTCCGATTGGCACTTTCGTGGTCAATATCCTCGGGTGCTTGATGGTCGGGCTTCTTGCCGGCCTGATGGCAAAGCACCAGTTCTTATCGCCTGATGCGCGTTTGTTCCTGATCACTGGCATCGCGGGCGGGTTCACGACCTTTTCTGCACTGGGCATGGAAACATTTCATCTGTTTCGTCGCGGTGACATGTTGATCGCGGGTAGCTATGTGGCGTCCAGTGTTATCGTCGGAATATTGTGTGTCTGGGTCGGTTTTGAACTGATCAGCGGGCGCGGTTAGCTTGATCCTCTTTCAGCCGGGGGTGAACCATTCAGTGGAGTACAAGTAAGTTGAAGATTCGATCACTGAGCGCACTGGCGCTGCTGTTTTCTGCGCCCTGGGTCCAGGCTGAGGTGCCGGCGGGGCCGGCCTGCGTGTTCCCGGATCTGACGGGCGTGGCACCGGTGGTGCTGGCTCAGGGGGCGCAGGACCCGGCAGGCAGTGCCGATGCGATCCCGGGCGGGCGCTGGGAGCTCGAGTCGCTGTTGTATCGAACATCGGTTCCGATCACGATCGCAGGTGATGCAACAGGTGTGATCGAGCTTGTTGCCGGTTCGCCCAGCGCGGGTGATTTCAGCGCGGCGCTGGATGTCAACATCACCGCGCCGGCCGAGGAAATCCGCAGTGAGACCGGCGCGGGACCCTACCAACAGACGGGTGGGCTGTTGAACTTCGACAATCAATGTGGCGAAGCGCTGACCCTGTCGGGTACGGTCTACCGGGTCGATGCTTCCGGTCCCGAACCGGTGCTGACGCTCTGGGGCCAGGTGGATATCCCGATCGAGGATCCGTTTCCGATCGTGGTGACCATCGAGCTCGAGGCCGACTTCCGGCTGGTCGAGCCGCAGGGCGCAGCTGATCCGATCTTCGACGACCGCTTCGAAGCGCCTTGAGCTTTTCGAGCTACTTCCTGGCAGCTCCCGTGCTCAGGCGCGCGGGATGCGCACGGCCGTGGCCATGATCTGGTATTCGAACTCCGCCATGGCCGGGGTGGGTGCAGCGTCACCCAGGTCTTCGGCGAAGTGGGCGGCCTGCTCCGGGCTCAGTTCGACCCGGGTGACGGTGCCGGCCAGGGTCACGGTCTTGCCGGCCGAGTCGGTCGGGATGAAGAAGCCGTAGTCCTGGAAGCGCACGCGGGCGACGGTCTGGCCCTCGCGGGCGATGAAGAAACAGCCCTTCTTCTGGCAGACCTGCTGGACTTCGGTCTGGATCAGGACCGGCTCACTGCTGGTCTCGTCCAGGGTCGCGATCGCATCCCTGAGGGAGTGGGTCTCGCCCATCTCTGGCAGAACGGTACCGAAGTCTTCGTAAGCATCGGTGGAGGCCACCGGCTCAGACAGACGAATGGCCTCGTCTTCGGCCAGCACGGCCGCGGACAGGAACAGGGCGCTCAGCGTTGCAAGGACTAATCGAATGAACATCGGGGCAACCTCGATAAGGTGAACTGCAAAAACTCAATTGTAACCGGTGCTGTCGGTATTGCTGGAAACCCGGAAAACCAAAAGCCTTCAACGCCTGGACGCCAGGAAAGATCAAAATCCCGATGTTTTCTTTGCGTCGCAATGGTCTTGATCTTCAGGGTTCAATCACGACACTCCCCGTCGACTTCCGCCCGAACAGCGCCGCAAAGGCCTGTCCCGCATCCTCGAGCGAGTAGCGTTGGGTCGGCGCGGCCTGGATCCTGCCGGTCAGAGTCCACTCGGCCAGGGTCCTGATCACCGGGGGCACCACGCCGGGATCGGCCATGACCGTGCCGCCCCAGTTGACGCCGTGGATCGAGCAGCGCTTGAGCAAGGGCAGATTCATCGGGATGCTGGCGATGCCGGTCACAAAACCGACCACCAGAAAACGCCCGCCTGGCGCGATCAGGCGCAGCGCGGCCTCGCTCATCGGGCCGCCGACCGGATCGTAGACAACGTCGACCCCGCCTTTGCCCGTGGCCTGTTTGACCTCCTCGCGCCAGCCCTCAGCGGTGTAGTCGACGGACAGATCGGCGCCGTGGTCCAGGCAGTGTTGTCGTTTTTCCTTGCTGGAGGCACAGGCGATGACCGTGGCGCCCATCGCTTTGGCGCACTCGATTGCCGTGGTGCCGGTGCTGCCGGCAGCACCCAGTACCAGCACGGTTTCACCTTCTTTCAGGCTACCGATCTCGCGCAGGCCGAACAGGCTGGTCGCCCAGGAGATGAAGAAGTTGGCGGCATCGCCCAGGTCAATGCCGGGCGGCAGCGGCGCGCAGGAGGTGGCCGGCAGCAGCATCTGCTCGGCCATGGCGCCGTGCAGGGCAAAGGCTGCCACGGTATCGCCGACCTTAAGATGACTGACGCCTTCGCCTACAGCAGCCACCGTGCCTGAGAGCGAGCTGCCGGGCACGAAGGGCAGCTCGGGTCGGATCTGGTAATCGCCGCGAATCAGCAGGCCGTCGAAGTAGCCAACGCCGACGCCGGCGATGTCCAGCAGCACCTGGCCGGGGCCGGGCGCGTCGGGTGCGGGGCTCTCGGCGACCTTGATCGTGGAGGGATCGGCGAATTCTTCAATCAGGATGGCGCGCACGAACGTCTCCGAATGCATTGGACCAAAGGATTGAAGATTAGCAGGAGTTCGATCAGGCAAGATAGATGTATATAATATGAATCAATAGTGATCAACAGGACTCTCTTCGAAGTCCGGTTTCGGGAGCAGCGACGAATGGCGCGCATTTTTGCGATGGGGTTTCGCCCTTTCTTTTTGCTGGCGACCGCCCACGCATTATTGAGCATGGGGGCCTGGCTGGCGATGTTGCTGGGGATTCTGCCTTCTGCTATAAGTCGGTCGATCGTCTGGCATGTCCATGAAATGCTGTTCGGCTTCGTGCCGGCGGTCATCGCCGGATTCCTGCTGACGGCCGTGCCGAAATGGACCTCCAGCCAGGCAATTTCGGGTCGGGGGCTGCAGCGGCTGGTCGCGCTATGGCTGCTTGCTCGCGTGGCTGGATGGTTCGTCGTTCCCGGTCAGTTTCATGGCTGGCCTTTGCTCGCCAATCTGGTGACCTGGTCGTTTCTCCCGGTGCTTGCTGCAGTCGTCGCGCTTCCGATACTGCGTGCCGGGAATGCCCGCAATTACGGCGTTGTCGCCGTGCTTTTCGTTCTATCGGCGTGTCACGGCCTGTTTCTGTACGGTGGCTATGTCGTCCGAGCCGAAACCCTGGCGCTGGATCTCTACATGATCCTGATGCTGATCGTCGGTGGAAGAATCACCCCCGCATTCACGCGCAACTGGCTCGATCGTCGACAGCTGCGCTTGGACGATGTTGCCGTTCCGGTCTGGCTGCAGCGCAGCTTCTGGATCATGGTGCTCGCTGTCGTTGCAGGGCAGCAGATCGGCGTCGGCTTCGTACTCCAGGCTGTATTGTGTCTGCTGGCGGGCTCGCTGCTGCTTGTCCGCCTGTTTTTCTGGCGCGGCGATCGTGTCGTCTCGGACGCATTGCTGGCGGTGCTGCATCTGGGCCACATCTGGATTGCCGTGGCCTTGTTGCTGCGGGCCGCCTGTCTTCTGTCGATGTCGATTCCGAACCGGGCATGGATGCATGCCATGGCCATCGGTGCCATGGGAACCCTGATCCTGGGTGTCATGGCGCGCGTGACGCTGGGGCACACGGGTCGCAACCTGAAAATGCCTGATCTGGCCTGGAGTCTGTTTGCATCGATTACCTTAGCCGCGGTGCTTCGAACACTGAGTGCCGTCGGGTGGGTGTCGCGATCGCCTGCGCTCGAACTCTCCGCACTGGCCTGGTTGATCGCTTTTGTCGCGTTTGGGGTATTCTTCGGCTCCATGTTGACCAAGCCCAGGGTTGATGGTCGCCCGGGATAGCTGGAGATGCGACTTGCGTTTGACCCAATACACGGATTACTCGCTACGGGTGCTCATCTATCTGGCATTGCAACCTGATCGGCGCTGCAGCATTCAGGAGATTGCCGACAAGTATGAGATTTCGAAGAACCACTTGATGAAGGTGGTTCGTCAGCTGTCATCGGCCGGATTCGTTGACTCGGTTCGTGGCGTCAGGGGCGGATTGCGGCTCGCCGTCGATCCGGCTGAGATCAATCTTGCTGCCGTGATCGAAGAGATGGAGCCCGATTTCGGCATGGTCGAGTGCCTGCGTGCCGACAATCAATGCGTGATCACGGGACCCTGCAAGCTCCAGAGCATGCTCAGACAGGCAACCCAGGCCTTTCTCGACGTGATGCGCGAGCAGACCCTGGCCGATCTGCTCGGACCCCAGGAGCGCGAAAGACTGGAAATGATCCTGATTTCCTAGCCTGACTCACTTTTAGAGTTCCACGCTGAGACTGCTTGGCTTTTTCACCGGTCATGCTGACATCGATTATCTGTTCTCGATGTACGGCCGAGCCCGGCGGAAATTGATCCAGGTCAAGGCCGACAATAGATGCATGTAGAATACTTCATTAGGAGTTACACGGGAGTGCATCTGAATGTCTGTCCAGGCCGGTCGAATCACCTGTCTCTTGCTGGCTGCTCTGACAATGGCTGGTGCGGACCTGGGGCCTGTCCGGGCGAGTGTCGGTTCCGAGTCTGACTGCTTCGGGGAGTTTCGATATCGGTTCGAGTGGGTTGACGAAGAAGCCTTTGACGTCAATGCCCGTGCTTCCACTCTGCTCAGTCGCCTCGGCTGTCGGGTGTCTGTCGGCCAGCGTTGGGAATTGATGGCTGAAGGCTCAAGCGTCCTGGCGCTCGGGTCTGACCGCTACGACCCAGTTGGGGATCCGGACCGCAACCGCTTTCCCGTGGTCGCAGATCCGGAGGACACGCGCCTTGCGCGATTTTCCCTGCGCTGGCTGATCGCCGAGGGCATTGCTCTGAGCGCGGGGCGGCACCGCATCAAGCTCGACAACGATCGATTCATCGGCAACGTGGGATGGCGCCAGAACGAGCAGACCTATGATTCCCTTCAGATCAGTGCCGAGCGCGATCAGTGGACGGCGTTCTATGCCTATGTCGATCGCGTCAACCGCATCTTCGATCAGGACCTGTCCATCGGTCGACACGATCATCGCTCTCATCTGCTCAATGCCTCCCTGAAGATTGCCGATGATCATCGGTTTGTCGCCTATTTCTACGATATCGACAACCGCGATGCCCCTGTCCTGGCCAATAGCACTGTCGGCCTGCGCTATCTCGGTGGCAGTGAATGGGACACGCGGGGCGTTGACTGGCTGGCAGAGATTGCCTATCAGCAGGACACCGGCCGGGCACCCATCGATTACTCGGCGAAATATTTCCACCTCGAGGCGACGGTTGATCTCAACCCGGCGCTGCGCACACAGGTCGGGCTGGAGCGCCTGGAGGGGTCACGCCGTCCGGGCCGGGCTTTCCGCACCCCCCTGGCGACACTGCATGCCTTCAATGGCTGGGCAGACCGTTTTCTGACCACGCCTGATCGAGGTCTGGACGATCTTTATCTCGGCCTGCTCGGACGATCCGGGCGGATGGTCTGGCGCGTCATGCTCCACGAATTTAGAAGCGAGGCGGGAAGCCAGCGGTACGGCCGCGAACTCGATGCCTCCATTGCCTTTCCGCTGGACTGGGACATCCACCTGCTGTTGAAGGCCGCGCATTTCCAACGAAACGACAACCAGCCATTTCAGGATGTGACCAAACTCTGGGCGCAGCTGAGCTGGGCCTGGGACTGACTGATTCATTGGCGACTCATCCAAACGATTGAGGAGAAAGAAATGAAAACCGTTGCATTGATCAAACTTCGAATGACGATCATGGGAATGGTCTTCTCCATTGCCTGCATGGCCAATGCCGCCTGGGCTCAGGACGCGGCCGTGCACGAGGCTGAAGTCGCCAAGGGATCGGCCACGGCAAGTGTTGCCTCGGAGGCGGCCTACCAGGCCAACTGTGCCGCCTGCCACCAGGCCAGCGGTCAGGGCATGTCGGGCGCATTTCCGCCGCTCGCCGGCAATGAGCGCGTCACCGGTGATGCCGAGCGTGTGATTTCCATCGTGTTGAATGGATTGAATGAATCCCTCGAGGTCAATGGCACAACCTACACCGGCGTCATGCCACCGATGCAGCACATGAGCGATGAAGACATCGCCGGTGCGGTCAACTTCGTCATGACGGCCTGGGGTAATGACGGTGAATTGGTGAGCGTTGATCAGGTGGCGGCCCAGCGGGTGCAGACCGGTCAGGTCGATCGTGCTGAAGGTGAGCGTCATTCCGGCATCACCGAAGGCCAGATGAAATACCAGGGCACGCCGACCAATGTGCCGCCCGGCCCCATGATCACATCACCCGGTGCCCCGGACATCAGCGAGATGGAATTTGCCCAGTCACAGCAGCTCTATTTCGAGCGCTGTGCAGGTTGCCATGGCGTGCTGCGCCAGGGTGCGACCGGCAAGCCGCTGACCCCGGAGATCACTCAGGAAAAAGGCACCGGGTATCTTGAAGCGCTGATCAATTACGGATCACCTGCGGGGATGCCCAACTGGGGATCGTCCGGCGAATTGACCGCGGCTGAAATCAACGCGATGGCGCGGTTCCTGCAGCATGAGCCGCCGGCGCCGCCCGAGTTCGGCATGCCGGAGATGATGGCCACCTGGAACGTGATCGTGCCGGTCGAAGATCGGCCGACCGAGCCACAGAGCGAGCTCAATACCCAGAACTTCTTTGCCGTGACCCTGCGTGATGCGGGGCAGGTCGCCTTGATCGATGGCGATACCAAGGAAATCGCGGCCATCATCGACACCGGCTATGCGGTGCATATCTCGCGCACCTCCAGCACCGGCCGTTACATCTACACGATCGGTCGAGACGGCAAGATCGATCTGATCGATCTGTATTTCGAAACGCCGACCAAGGTCGCCGAGGTCAAGATCGGTCTCGAAGCCCGCTCGGTGGAGAGCTCCAAATTTCCCGGTTACGAAGACCAGATTGCGATTGCCGGTGCTTACTGGCCGCCGCAGTTCGTGATGATGGATGGTCTGACGCTGGAGCCACGGCGCATCGTGTCGACCCGCGGGATGACGGTGGATACGCAGGAATACCATCCCGAGCCGCGGGTTGCGGCCATCGTTTCCTCACATCAGCACCCGGAGTTCATCGTCAACGTGAAGGAAACCGGCAAGATTCTGCTGGTGGACTACTCCGACATGGACAATCTTCAGGTGACCACTATCAACGCGGCTCGCTTCCTGCACGATGGTGGGTGGGATCGCACTCAGCGCTACTTCCTGACGGCGGCCAACGAGTCCGATCGAATCGCTGTGGTCGATGCGCTGGACCAGGAGCTCGAAGCCCTGATTCCCGTCGAGCGAATTCCACACCCGGGCCGCGGTGCCAACATCATTCATCCGGAATATGGTCCGGTCTGGGTCACCAGTGCGTTGGGCAATGCCAACGTAACGATGATCGCGACCGATCCCGAGAACCATCCGGAACATGCCTGGAGCGTGGTCGAGGTGCTGCAGGGTCAGGGCGGCGGCTCTCTGTTCGTCAAGAGCCACCCCTCATCGACCAACCTGTGGGTCGATTCACCGCTCAACCCTGATCCCGCGATCAGCCAGTCAGTTGCCGTCTTCGATGTGAACGATCTGGACGCGGGTTTCGAAGTGCTGCCGATCGCCGAGTGGGCGGATCTCGGTCCGGGCCCCAAGCGTGTGGTACAGCCCGAGTACAACCAGGCGGGCGATGAGGTCTGGTTCTCGGTCTGGAGCGGCATGGAAGAGGAGTCGGCCATCGTGGTCGTTGACGATCGTACAAGAACCCTGAAACACGTCATCAAGGGTGACCGGATGATCACTCCCACCGGCAAGTTCAATGTCTACAACACGGTGCATGAAGTGTACTGACCAACGGTCACGCCACAATGCCCCGGCTCGCACTCGGTCTGCGGTCGGGGCATTTTTTTCGCTCTCATCATTCGCTTAACAATCCAGGAATTGATTCCATGCGTCGTGCTCTGTTCTCGTTCAAGCTCACAGTGTTCCTTGCCGTTCTTGCAGCCCTGTCACCGGGACCGGGCCTGGCCCAGGACAGCGCTGCCGATGAACAAGACGCCGAGGCGCTCGAAACCATGACCGTCGTGTCGTACCGACAGCCGAGGAGTCTGAGCGAGGTGGCCGGCACCGTGACGGTCATCGGCCCCTCCCGAATCGCTGAGGAACTCGCCCTGGATATCCGCGATATGGTGCGTTACGAGCCAGGCGTGGAAGTCGATGGCGGTGGTACTCGATTCGGGTTTTCAGGGTTTCGTATCCGCGGCATCGGAGGCAACCGGACCGCTGTCGTGGTCGATAACGTGCCGGTCGCCAATCGATTCAGCGTCGGTAATTTTGCCGACTCGGGCAGGGGTCTGCTGGAACTGGGACTGATCGAGCGCGCAGAGATCCTGCGCGGGCCGGCCTCGACGATCTATGGCAGCAAAGCCCTTGGCGGTGTCGTCGCACTGTCGCTGCTTGATGCAGACGACCTGCTTTACGGTGCTGATCACGCCACCCGTTTCGAGCTGTCCGGCGCCAGCGCAGATAGCCGGCTGCGCGCGACGGCATCCACGGCCGTTCGTCGCGGAGCGTGGACCGGTCTGCTGGCCGCAGCGGCGCAGCGATCGAACGAATTCGATGTCGTCGATCGTCCCGATTCGCTGCCCCGCGACCGGCTTGATCGCGATCAGCGATCCGTCCTGTTCCGGCTGACACGCGAAACCGGGTTGGGTCGGCTGCGCTTCACCCTCGATGGTGTCGAAGACCAACGCGAAAGCGATATCCGCGCCCTGCTCGGGACCGGGCGTTTTCGCAACACAACGGAGCTGCTGGGGGACGATGAGAACTCTCGATTGCGGCTGGTGCTGGACCAGACGCTCGAGCCGGCTGCCTTGTGGAATCGTGGCCAGTGGCGAGCCTGGTATCAGCAAAGCGATACCCGCCAGGTAACGCGCGAGGCCCGTCCGCTGGCCTCCACGCCGGTCAGCCTGTTTCGCCGCTTCGATTTCGAGGAAGAGTCCTCGGGCCTGGGCCTCGACCTTGAAGTGGACTCGAACTGGATGGGCCTGGACCATCGCTTCGGCTACGGTTTCGAATTCCAGACCAGTGAACTGCGTCAGCGTCGAGATGCAAGCCAGACCAACCTGACAACAGGTGAGAGCAGCGACGTGGTGCTTGGCGAGCGCTTTCCGCTGCGCGATTTTCCGATCACCGATCTGATCGAGTTCGGCGCTTATGTCTACGACGAGATCCGGCTCTGGAGCGGAGGGCCGATGTTGAGTCCCGGCGTTCGATTCGAGTATTACGAGCTCGATAGCCAGAACGATCCACTCTACGAGGCTGCATTTCCTGAAACGGAAGTGACCGATCTGGATACCACGGCCTGGGCACCGCGCCTGGGGCTGGTGTGGCCGCTGGCAGACAACGCCGAATTCTTTGCCCAGTACGCCCGCGCCTTTCGATCGCCGCCGTTCTCGGACGTCAACATCGGTCTCGATATTCCGATGTTCAATATCCGGGCCCTGCCGAATCCTGACCTGAAGCCCGAGCGTGGACAGACCCTGGAAGCGGGCCTGCGATGGCGCGGGTCAGCAGCGCGGGCAGAACTTGTGCTGTTCCGCAATCAGTTCAGGGATTTCATTTCGACGCGTGCGCTGGTCGGGGTCGATCCGGAGACAGGCACGTTGTTGTTCCAGTCGGTCAATCGCGAGCGGGTGCGCATCGAGGGTGTGGAATTTCGTTCAACGCTGCCCTTGCCCAGCGCATTCTCGCTCGAGCTGGGGGGTGAATGGTCGCGCGGTGAGGATCGGGCGACAGGTCGATCGCTGCCCGAGCTCAGCCCGCCCCAGGCGATGATTGCCATCGATTACAACCCCAGCCCTGATTGGAACGTTTCCATCGCCGCGACACTGACGCGAGATCAACGCCGCCTGCTTGACGACAATGATCAGCCGCTGTTTTCGGCACCCGGTTCGACCGTGTTCGATCTTCTAGCGCAGTGGACACCGTCGCCGAATCTCTCACTTCATGCAGGTGTGTTCAACCTCACCAATGAAAAAGCCTGGAATCACGCCAACGTGATCGGTCGTCCCGCGACCGACCCTACGCTGCCGCTACTGGCCGAACCAGGACGTAGCCTGAGGGCCAGCCTGCGCTGGGAGCTCTAAGGCGATGGCTGCTCGGTTTCCGAATTCGCTATCAAACCGATCATCACTCAGGAATTGATGAGTCATCGAGCGGGTTGACGATGCGGACCCCCTCGATCAGCTGCCCGGCGTTGAGGTCTTCGGAATACAGCGTCTCGGCACCGCTGAGCACGGCCGCATGGACAACCATGGCGTCCCAGAAAGACAGTCGATGGCGCTGCTGGATTTCCGAGGCGCGGAGCGTGCTGTCTGCGGATGGAACGATCGGTTGCCAGCTCAGGTAGGGCTCGATGATGGCGCGAGCTGTCTCCGGGTTGACGGGAGACCGGATCTTGCGCGTGATGTTGACGTAGAACTCGTTCAGAACCTGGGCGCTGAGTTTCCCCTGGCCACTCGACCATAGATCCTCGATCAGCGCTTTCGCCAGCTCGTGCTTGATCCCGGCGTCGAGATCATGGGCATAGATCAGGACATTGGTGTCGACAAAAGCCGTCTGACTGCTAGCGCTCATAGAGCGAATCGCGGTCGAATTTTGCGTTGCCGAAGCGGAACCCTCGATTCAGGTTGGCCAGTGCTTGCTTTCGTGCCTGAATCCTTGCCTGCTCATCTCGCACCAGCCGCTCGAGTTCCTGCGCGAGCAGTTTGCTGACTGACACACCCCGTTCAGCCGCCAGGACTCGGGCTGCCCGGAGGAGTTCGGGGTCCATCGAAAGGGTAATGTTCTGCGCCATGGGGCTCACATTAAATACGTGATACACGCAAATTACGTGAAATTTTCCTGCTTGTCAAAGCGCATCTCCACGGCAGGCCCTATCAGCCGCCGATCAGACTCGGGAACGCCAGAAAGCCGGTCTGAACATTGTCACGGGGTGAGCTACTCTGAACGTCTATCCACTCACCCGAATCCATCATGATCACCGTCCATCACCTGGAACACTCTCGCTCGCAGCGGATTCTCTGGCTCCTCGAAGAACTCGGCGTCGACTACGAGATTCATCTCTACGAACGTGATCCCGAAACCCGGCTGGCGCCGCCGGAGTTGCGCAAGGTCCACCCGCTGGGCAAGTCGCCGGTGATCACCGACGGGGACCGGACCATCGCTGAGTCGGGCACCATCGTCGAGTACCTGGCGCGGCGCTACGGCAAGGGCAAATGGGCCCCGGCGCTGGACAAGGACGCCTACTGGGACTTCAACTACTGGATGCACTACGCGGAAGGCTCGCTGATGCCGCCGCTGCTGCTGCGGCTGGTGTTCGATATGGTCAGCACCAAATCACCCTTCTTCATCAAGCCCCTGGCCAAGGGAATTTCGGCCCAGGTGGGCAAGGCCTTCATCAACCCGCAGATTCGCACCCATCTGGATTTTGTCGAAGCCCATCTCGAGGGGCGGGACTGGTTGGTCGGTGATCGCATCAGCGGCGCCGACGTGCAGATGTGTTTTCCGCTGGAAGCCGCCGTGGCGCGCGGACTGGTGGGCGACCAGCGGCCGAATATCCAGCGCTTTGTCGAGCGCTGCCATGATCGACCCGCCTATCGGCGCGCTCTGGAGGCCGGTGGGCCCTACGACTACGGTCCAGCTTGATGATTGGCTGACCGCCAGGTTCGCCCAGCTCAGGCCTGAGCGCGGTCCGAGGGCGGAAGCAGGAAGCGGCAACGAGGCCCTGAGACCTGCGCCAGGCCGCGATCCAGCGTGGCCAGGTCGCAATCGAGCATCTCTGCAAGCGCCACGTAGCTGGCATCGTAGGCAGTCAGATTGTGGCGCAGCGACCAAACGCGATCGGCCAGAGGCTCATACTCGAACAGGGTGATCGGCAGTGCGCATACGGCCTGATGGGCAAGCGCGGCGGCAGTGGTATCGATATCGCCGGCCGATTCTACTCGTCGCAGAATATTGGCCGTTTCTCCCGGAAGGGTCTGGGGAGCACACAGCGTGGCCTCACCGAGAAGTCTTTCAGCCCACTGGCCTTCCGGTCCGCAGTCGACAAGGGCTGCAACCATGAAGCTGGCGTCGATGACCAGATTCATCGCCGGTCGGCGTTGCGCAGCTGAAGGATCTGGTCAGCCCCCAGCTCGGAGCCGTTGGCCAGTTTTCTTTCACGAACCTGTTTCAACAGATCCGTGCGATCCGGGCGTGCGGCCAGCTCGATCAATCGGGCGCGCAGATAGGCTTGCAGTGACTGACCGGAACCTGCGGCGGGCGCAGCAAGACGATCGCGCGCTTCATCGGGAATGTCTCGGATGGCGATGTTCTTGCTCATACAGTCAATACGCTGCCAGCGCATGCAAATTGCAGGCGTTTGATGCAATCCAGAGTTTTTGGTCCGGGGTTCTCGGTAAGTTGTTCACCCGAGTCAACAAGAAGCGTCGGAGTCTGTTACTGCAGGAAGTGAGTGATGGCCAACAGCGTGATCCAGGAGATCACGATGGCCCAGGTGAAGCTGGCCAGGGTTCCGATGATGACGGTTTCGCTGAAGCTTCGATTCTGGTCCGTGCGAAAACGAAGGATCGATTTGGCGGCAATCAGAAAGCCGATCGCTTCGAATTGCTGAACGAGCACCAGGAACAGGATCAGGCTGCGCTCGAGCATGCCGATCCAGGCACCACCCCCAGGCAGGCCGTCATCCGGCTGTGGTTCGGGGCGTGCCTCGCGTGGACCGCTTGGCGTTGGTTGCAGGCCTTTCAGGAGCAGGTCGACCACAAAGCCTCCGGCACGAACGACCAGAACCGAGCCGGCGAGCAGACTCAGTGCCGCGAGTGCCAGCGGCTGCGTTGCGGGCGAAAGACTGCCCCAGTGGCCCTGACTCCAGGCTTGCGAGCACAGCACGGCAATGCCGCCAAGCGTGGTCACGTGAGCCAACTGGTCGAGCAGGAAAAGCTGGAAATCCGACAGCGGGTTCGAGCGGGCCTGACGGGTATTGGACAGGCTGATCTTGGCCCGGTCGATGAGGACATGGGCCAGCGTGGTGATCAGCACCGCCAGACTGGCATCTGAAGCGAAGGTGATCGGCATGCCCAGCGCCAGGGCGGCGGTGAAGGCAACCAGAATTGCATGGACTGCCATACCGAGCAGTCGGCGCTTTTCTTGCATGATCCAGCGACCCTGCAGCACAAAATCGGCCAGTGCATGGGCGGCGAGCAGGGCGACGAAAGTTTCGATCATCGATTGCCTCGTCGTGACTTGGCCCCTCGGTTTGGTTCAAAAACAGTCGTTGAGGGCTGTTTTTCCAAAAACAGGCCGCTCAGGCTGTTTTCTCGCATCTGCTGTGTTCGTAAATGTCCAGGATCTGCGATAGCGCCCGCCCGCCGGCCTTGGCAAAGTGATCCTGCACGGTCTGAGCCCGGACGCCCAGACGCGAGGCCACCTCGGCATGTGTGGGCTCATCAGGTGTGGCCATCAGACTGAATACTTCGGCCTGACGGCGGGTCCAGTGAGACGAAACGGCTTCGCAGGCAATGAACAGGCCGCTCATCAAGCGCTGAACCGGCGGATCAAGCTCGAGATTGTCGAAAGCCCAGCGATCCGGGCCGCGCATTGCCTCGAGCAGAGTGCCGGAGCGTTCGAAGGCCGGGCCGCTCGATGCCGCCAGCGACCGCCCGACCTTACCCGGGCCGATGCCAAAGCTGATGCGACTGTCGGCCACGCGATCAAGGCATCGAAGGCTGGCTCGGAGCAGCAAGCCGGCACGCAGGGCCAGCATGGGATCGGTCAGTGCCAGTTGCCAACCATCGCCTCGATATCGCTCCATCGGCGGTGAGGGTGTCCGAGTCCAGCCAATGACCTTTTTCGAGCAGGACTCGAGCGAATCCATCAGCTGATTCAGCCGCGCCTCATCAAGCCGTGAGGAGCGCACGATGTCGCCTGTCAACACGCAGATCGTTGGGCGGGTGTCCTGATCCAAACTAGCCTCTGAAAAAGGATCCAGCCCCGATCATACCGGGATTGCCCGCTTCAAGGTGGGCCAGGGTGCGGGCCGACAAGTTCGTCCAAACGCCGATGGTGTTTTTTAACTTCAGCCTTGACCACCTGTGACCACAGGCCGGTTGCCAGTACCACTGGAAAATTGGCTGCTGAAGCCAACAGCCAGGCTCTTGCCGTCGAAAGTTCAGAGACAAGCGTGATGGCGAACATGATCAGGCATGAAGCCAGGAGGGCGAAGACACACCAGAAGCTGATGCGCCAGTACTTGAGTTTTCCATCAAGACGCTGGCGCTCCAGCGCGATCAACGAACTCGCAGTCATTTGCCGATGCTGCCAATTGAGTCGGCGCTGACGCATGACCCAGATGAGAAATGCACCGACGAAGATCGCCATGGCCATGAAGACTCCGCGCTCGATTGGATGCGCTTGTGCTCCGGTTGCAGCGCTGACGCAGAACCCGATCGTCACCAGTCCGAAGACAATCTCGAGCAGCGTCTTGAGCTGTTCGCGACGATTGCGGCGTCGAGCCTGTTGGGCCAGGTTTTCGAAGTCCAGGCCATCGGTTTGCATCGCCTGCCACTGTTGGCACCAGCGAGTCAGTTCGTCGATGTCGTTCATCCGTTTTCTCCTGTGAGCAGTGCTTTGAGGCGCTTTCGGCCCCGGCTCAGGCGTTGAGCGATCGCGTTTTCTTCCAGGCCCAGAATGTCGCCAATTTCTGCGTGATTGAAACCTTCGAGCATCAATTCCATGCACTGACGGTAGGGGAGCGGGAGGCTCCGTATGGCCGTCGTCAAGTCGAGGTGTGCCGAGTGCGGTGTGCCTGACGCCGTCGTGAGCGCTGAAGGATCTTCGGGCGAGCTGTGTCGGTCGGCAATCCGCTGGCGCTTGATGACATGATCAACGGCGCGGTTGTGGGCGACGCGCGCGACGAAGGTCTTCAGGCTCGCGGTGCGCCGGAATGACGGCAGGGCTTTCCAGATCGAAAATGCGATGTCCTGGAGCAGGTCCTCGCGCAGCGCCGGGTCGGCTTCATAGCTGGTGCTCAACCGGGAGAGCATGGGTCCGAACTCGGCGAGCACCTGCTTGAGTCTCGATTCAGAATCGCTCTGGGTCACATCGCAGTCTCGGAGCCGGCCTTCATCGATTGGTATGCGGCAAAGCCGACACACAGGAGCCAGGGTCCGGTGAGCAGCACGCTCAGAAAAAAGGTGAATGGCCCCAGGGCAATCAAGGCGATCATCAGCAATGCCAGCAGCGTCATCGCGAACGCGTGTCGAAGCACCAGGCGCACGCTGGAAATCAACGCGTCTTTCAAGGGTAGCCGGTCGATCAGCAGGAGCGGTGCGGCGAACATGAAAAGTGTCGCCAGGGGAATGCCGGATGCGAGGATCAGACCCAGCTGGGCACTGCTGAGCGATGGGGCTTCAGTCAAATCCGCGAATACCAACAGATCAATAGCCTGGGGGCCCAGTAGCAGCGTCGCGCAGGCCACCTGCATTGCATAGGCCAGAAGCACGACTACAGCCAGACCCGCGAGCGCTGGGAGCTTGTCGCCAACACCTCGCAATGCCCGGGCCGGTTCGAGCCGACCGGACTCGTTGAGCTCGACGAGAACCAACCAGAAGAGACTCGTCAGCCCGCCAACGACCCATTTCGAAACTGGAATGCCGACGGTCGGTACGAACCACTGAAGCAGGGCTTCAACGGCGAAGACCAGGATCAACAAGCCAAACAGGCGAATTGGGGCGCGACGAAAAAGCTGCCAGCCACTTTTCAGCCAGCTCGTGAACAGGGGGAAGCCCTGCAGGGCAGAATGATCAGGCGAGCTGTCAGTTGATGAGGTGGTCGAGTGAATGGACGTTGGCATGAGGGTCTCCGATGGATTGCTGCGGGTCTATACATCGGTAGACGTCTGGGGCCGGAAAAACCTGACCGAATTCATTGACGCCGTTTGACCTGTCGGGAAGTCGCCGCAGATCGCGTGCCGGTCGAACAGAATCAACTTCCTTCGGAGGAAGTGGCCGAGTGCCTTACCTGATCGGACGCTCCAAGCACCATCGGCGACCTTTGGCGGAGTCACTCAGATGGCCAAGCCTCCAGATGGACTGGAGTATCGAATCACCCTTGCTCCAGCAGTCGCCTCAGATCGATCACCGCGGCATTCGCCCGGGCGATGTAGTTGGCCATCACGAGTGAATGGTTGGCGGTGAAGCCGAAGCCGCCGCCGTTGAGGATGATCGGACTGCGGATCGGTCGCTGGCTGGCTTCGAGTTCGCGGATGATCTGGCCGAAGCTGGTCTGGGCGTTCTTGTTTTCCAGTACAGATCCGAAATCGTGTTCGATGGCCTGCAGGAAATGGATCAGCGCCCAGGTCGTGCCGCGGGCCTCGTAGAACAGATCGTCGATCTCCAGCCAGGGCGTCTTGACGCTGACCTCGCGCCCGAGATCACCGCTTTGATTTGCCACGGGGTCACCGGCCAGGTCGGTGTTCAGTCGGCGTTCGCCGACGCTGGCCGAGAGCTGCTGACCGATATTGCCGAGGCGTTTCTCGACCAGAGAGAGATATTCACGCAGGTTGTCGGCGCGGTCGAAGAAACGGGCATCGGTCGGGTCCTGGTTGCCTAGCCGATCGAGATAGTTTTCCAGCGCCTCGATGCCCTTGCGGTATTCGCCCTCGGTGCTCGGCAGGATCCAAGAACCGTAGTCGAAGCTGAATTGAGGATCGGCCCTGGCGAGGTCGGCGTCCTCGGCCGACTGGGTCTGGGAGCGACTGAAATCGTTTCGAAGCGAGCGGGCCAGGTCGCGCGCCTGGAAGATCACGCCGACTTCCCAGGCCGGGATGTTATCCATGAAAACAAACGGCGGCAGGACATCGTTGTAGAGGTAGCCGCCGCGTTTGGTCAGCAGGGTATCCATGACCTCGATCAGGGTCGAGGTGGTGACATAACCGTTCCGGATCTCGTGGTTGTTGGCTGCCGCGCGGGCTTCGGCCACAGCGATGACGTCGAACTGATCCGGCTCGTGGTCGGCCCAGAACATCAAGACACCGCCGAGAATGAACAGCCCGAGCACGCTCAGGGTGATGATTCGGCGCCAGCCGGTGCCGATCAGTCGATGGATCCAGGCCATGGGCTTGTCCTCCGCTTGCAGGTTGCAGTGATAACGATCCTGAGCGCTCAGCGATGCTGACGCCAGTGCCGAAAGTCCATGACCCAATCTGCGGTCGGATTTCGCTTTTAACAAGTAACCGCGCCAGAGCCCGCAGTCGGGCCCTGACGACGGTGGTGTGATTCAGGAGCGGGTGGGAAGGCATTTGAAGCGATTACAGCAACAAACTGCAGCGGCGTGCGGCCGGGTGAGGGCGGCCCGGTGGCGATGGTCGTGCCTGCTCGTGCTCGGCCTGGGTCTGAGTAGTGCCCAGGCGCAGGTGCCGCCGCTGGAACGCGCAGCGCTGCTCGATCTCTACGCTGCGACCCAGGGGCCGGGCTGGTTCCAGCAGACCGGATGGAATGGGCCGGCCGGCACCGAATGTGGCTGGTACGGCGTTCAATGCATCGGGGGACGGATCGTCGATCTGCGGCTGCCGGGCAACAATCTCATCGGCGAGCTTCCGAGTTCGCTGGTCAATCTGGATCGGCTCACCTTTCTCTGGCTGTCGTCCAATCAGCTCAGCGGCTTCGTCCAGCCCTGGCTGGGCAGTCTCGGGCAACTGGTTTTTCTCTACCTCGACAACAACCAGTTTTTCGGATCGATCCCCTCCAGCCTGTCGAATCTCGATCGTCTTGAATGGCTGCTGCTGCAGGACAATGCCCTGACCGGCAGTCTGCCCGGTGAGCTGGGGCAGATGGCCGCACTGCGGGTGCTGCGGCTGTCCCGAAATGAACTGAGCGGCTCGATTCCGGCGGGCCTGACCCAGTTATCGACTCTGGAGGAGCTGGCGCTGGACGATAATCAGCTCAGCGGGCCCCTGCCGGCGACGCTGGGCGAGATGGCCTCGCTCGAGGTGCTCGATCTCAGCGACAACGCGATTTCCGGGCCCCTTCCAGCGAGCATCGTCCAGCTTTTGGCGCTGAAGGAACTGTTCATCCAGCGCAATGCTCTGGACGGCGGCCTGCCGGCATCGATCGGGTCGCTGAGCCAGCTCGAGCGCCTGTATCTCGACGACAACGAACTGAGCGGCGGCCTGCCTTCTTCGCTCGGCGGACTTGGCCGTCTGCGCGAGCTGTCGCTGAGCAACAACCCGCTCGGCGGATCGATTCCGAGCCAGATCGGTGAACTGGCCGCTCTCGAGCGACTGTTCCTCGGCAATGCGGGGCTGAGCGGGCCGCTGCCGGCCAGCATCGGCCAGCTTGGTCAGCTCGAGGGTCTGTTCCTGTTCTCCAATCAGATCACCGGGCCGCTGCCCGACAGCCTGTCGGCACTGAGCAAGCTGGTCGATCTGAATCTGCAGTTCAATCGGATCAGCGGTCCGCTGCCGAGTGATCTGTCGGCCCTGCAGCGACTTGAGAGTCTCTGGCTGCAGGACAACGAACTGTCCGGTCCGATTCCGCGTTCGCTGGCCGAACTGCCTTCCCTGCGAGAGCTTCGGGCCGAATTCAACGACCTCAGCGGTCCGTTGCCCGACGGGTCCGGGCTTTGGCCCGTCCTCGAGGTTCTGAACCTGAACTACAACCGTCTTGAAGGCCCTGTTCCGCAGTCCTTCGGTCAGGCCGGCATGCTGACGAGCCTCAAGCTGACCGGCAACGCCCTGTCCGGACCGATCCCCGACAACCTGCTGGACCTGGAGGGCTTGACCGAACTCGCCCTGTATGACAACCGGCTCGAGACCGGGAATGAGAATCTGATCGCGCTGCTCGACCAGCTCAATCCGAACTGGCAGGCCTGGCAGACCATTCCGCCTGCCGGGGTCGAGCTGGGTCTCTTGACCCCAACGTCCGTAGACCTGTCCTGGGCTCCGATTGCCTATCCGCTGGACGAGGCCGGTTTCTATCAGGTCAGCGCCGAGGCGCTGCCCGGCCTGTTCAGCGACCGGTTCCAGGCCGAGTTGCCACCCCCGCCGCTGTCGTCGGGCATCCAGCAGCAGACCCCCGACTACGCCACCTCGGGACTGACACTGACCGGGCTCGAGCCCGACACGCGTTATCGACTGGTGGTACGCTCCGTGACGCCGGCGCGCGTCGACCCGTTCTTTCCGCAGAAGAATACTCTGATCTCCCGGCCGTCGATCGTGCTTGCATTCCGGACCTCCCCTTAAGCGACGACGATGACAGCACAAAGCCCCCCCATGAATTCAGCACTCGGTCGCCCGATCCAGTGGTTCGCCGTGATGCTGTGCATGCTATCCGGCCTGGCCCTGGCCTCGACCGACACAGACACAGACACAGACACCAATACAGACGTTGAAACTACCGATTCGATCCGCATCGTCGGCGAGCGCAGCCTGGCCTCGGAACTGGCCGGCTCCCAGGCCCTGACGACGATCGACCGGGAGACGCTGGACAATCAGCTCGCGACCAGCACGGTCGATCTGTTTCGCGGTCAGGCCGGCGTATTCGTGCAGCAGACCACGCCGGGGCAGGGCATTCCCATCGTCCGAGGCCTCAAGGGGTCCGAGGTGCTGCACCTGATGGACGGGTTCCGGATCAACAACGCCCTGTTCCGGAATGCACCCAATCAGTACCTGGCCCTGATCGATTCCAATTCGATCGCCTTCGTCGACCTGGTGCGCGGCGCGCCCGGGACCCTGTTCGGATCCGATGCCATGGGGGGTGTCATTCAGTTCGCATCGATCGTCCCCGACGATGCCCCCCCGGTCCGGCTGCGCCTGCGCGGCCGCAGCAACGACCCCGAGGCCATGGGGCATCTCGCCCTGTCGACCCGCGGCGAGACGGTATCGGCCCGCGTCGGCCTGACCACTCAATCGGTCGGTGATCGCAAGACCCCGGATGGCGAGCGCCTGCCCAGCGCCTATCGCTCCGAGGCCGCCGATGCCGCGGTGGAATGGGCCCTGTCCCCCAGGCAATCGCTGCGCTTCCTTGTCCAGTACGTCAACCAGCCCCGCACCCCGCGCGTCGATCGTCTGGTCCCGGGCTTCGGTGAAACCGAGCCACAGAACGCCCAGGCCGATTTCGCCCCGAACCGGCGCAGCTTCGGTCTCCTGCGCTACACCCTCGATGCGCCGGCTGCCTGGCTCGATGAACTCAGCCTGCAGGTCGGACGCCAGGTCATCCGCGACGATCGCGAGACCCGGAGTTTCGGCTCGGACCGCGTCACCAACGAATCCAATCGCAGCACCCTCGACGGTCTGCGGGCCTTCGCCACGACCCGACGCGGGCCGCATGTCATCCACTTCGGCCTGGACGCCTATCGCGATGAGGTCGACAGCGCCCGCTTCAGGACGCGACAGGGCGAGACCACGGTCGACACGGCACGCTTCCCCGACGGAGCGAGCCAGCAGAACATCGATGTCTTTCTGGCCCATCGCTGGCGGCTTCAGTCCGACCTGCAGCTCCATTGGGGTCTGCGCTACAGCCGGGCCGGGCTCGATCTGCCGGCGCGCGATGCCGACCCGGCGGTCGATCTCGATGCCGATGCCCTGTCCGGGGATCTCGGTCTGAACTGGTCGTTCAGCGATCAGGCCTCGCTGCTGGTCAAGGCCAGCCGGGGCTTCCGCGCGCCGAATATCTTCGATGTCGCCAATCTGGGCGAGCGGCCGGGCAATCGTTTCAGTATTCCCAATCCCGATCTTGGACCCGAGACCGTCGACAATATCGAGCTGGGCCTGCGCTGGCAGAGCGCGGACTGGTTCGCTGAAGCCTTTGTCTTCCAGTCGCGCTTCGATGATCGCATCACCTCGGTTCTGACCGGCGGTGAGGACGAGCAGGGCCGGGCGATCGTCCAGACTCGTAATGCGGCCAGCGCCCGGTTCCGTGGCGTCGAAACTCGCCTGCGCTGGCAGGCTGCCGATCGCTGGCTGGTCGAGCTGAGCGGCAACTGGCTGCGTGCGGACGAACAGCTACCGGGTGAGGCCAGCCAGCCGGCCGATCGAATCCCGCCTCTGAACGGTCAGCTCCAGATCAGCTGGGAAGCCAGCTTGGACTGGACGCTCGGGACCCGGCTGCTGGCCGCGGCCGAGCAGGACCGTCTCAACCCCGGCGACGTGCTCGATCCACGCATCGACCCCGAGGGCACGGCCGGCTGGACCGACCTGGGCCTGTTCGGACGCTGGCAGCCAAGTCTGGACTGGGATGTGCGGGTACGCCTGGACAACCTGCTGGACCGCGCCTATCGCGAACATGGATCCGGGCTGGATCGTCCCGGACGTGC
>CAYTQT010000031.1:31853-34495 GCA_964439915.1 uncultured Wenzhouxiangella sp.
GAGATCGGCATCTGGCGCTCCACCAATGGCGGCGCGACTTTCACCCAGATCTCCAGCGGCGATGGATCCGCCACCGGTCTGCCGGGTGGTGTGACGCACGATATAGGACGTGATAGGTCCAATCCGGCGCGACTTTTTACCAGCGTAATCTTTGCTGATAATGTCGGTGGTGTGAATGGCATCTATCGCAGTACCAATACCGGTGCCACCTGGACTAAAGTTTCCACGCCAGAGGTGGACTCTTTCATCACTAACAGTACAGTCAATGTCGAATTCAGCGTATCCGGAGATACGGTATATGTCGGCATGATCGGTATTCCTGGCAGCACTCAGGCACCTGATACCGGGGCATTGGCAGCAGTTTTTCGCTCAGGCGACGGTGGCGACAGTTGGGAAAGTATGGGTGTCCCGACCACCATCGAGGACGGCGTTGCCGTGGGTGCCAGCCCCGGTGGCCAGGGCAGTCGCCATTTTTCGATCCAGGCCGATCCGCAGGACGACTCGACCGTCTACGTTGGCGGAGATCGGCAGCCATTTCTCTCTGAGTTTACGGATCGACAACCTCCTTTTTGGCCCAACTCGATTAATGGCATCGATTTTTCCGGCCGGCTGTTTCGGGGAGAGTTCGTTGATGCGAGTACGACGAACTGGACGCCTCTGACCCACATTGGTACTGCCAGCAACTCGTCACCGCATGCCGATTCGCGCGAAATGGCTTTTGATGCAAATGGCAACCTGATCGAAGTCGACGACGGCGGCATCTACCGCCGCACTTCGCCACAGAACGCCAGCGGCGACTGGTTCTCGATCAATGGCGATTTGTCCACGACGGAATATCACGGCATTGCCTACGATTCCCTGTCGGACATCATCATCGGGGGTGCTCAGGACGTGGGTACTACGGAGCAGCTCGCGCCGGATGGCGCGGTCTTCCGAAGCGTCTCAACTGCCGACGGCGGCGATGTTGCCGTAGATAATCTGTTCAGTGAAACACAATCTGTTCGCTACTCCAGCTTTCAATTTCCTTGTCCGGGGACGTTTCGCAGGCGGGTGATGAATGCAAGTGGCGGCGTAGTGTCGACGACCACCCCAGCTCTCATGGCTACTTCGGGCCCGCCTTTGGTGGATCCCATCACTGGAAGATGTAGATCTCAGTTTTACACACCTTTGGCGATCAATGCTGTCGAGAGCGATCGTTTGCTCTTTGGCGCTGGGCCGGCGGCTGCGCTGTATGAAAGCACCAATGGCGGTCAGACTATTGCTTCGATTGGAACTGGTCTCGTGGTAAATGCATTTACGGGCGATCCATTGATCTATGGGGTCCCTGGTAATGCCGATCTGGTGATGGCTGCCATCTTGTCCGAGCTCTATACTCGAACCACGTCACCTCCCGATGCGGTAACACTCAACAGCGTGCCAACGGGCCAATTAATCAACAGCCTGGCAATCAACCCTGAAAATGACCAGCAGATCTTTGCCCTGAGCTCCGCAGAGGTCGCTTTTTCGTCCAACTTTGGGACGAACTGGACGGATATCACCGGCAATCTGGGAAGCTTCAACCCCCGTCGACTTCGCGCACTGGCCTTCGCGCCAGGTGACGATCCGGCCCTGCTGGTGGGAAGCGATCGCGGCATCTTTGTCGCCTTCGAAAGCTCCGGCTACAGCAGCTGGTCGCGGCTGGGTGGGGCCAACCTGCCCAATGCACCGGTCTTCGAGCTGGATTACGACATCGATGATGACGTGCTGGTTGCTGGATTGCTCGGGCGCGGCGCATGGAAGTACATCGATGCGTCCGATCTGATCTTTGGCGATCGCTTCGAGAATGAGGTGAATTGAAATGTGGATGAACATAGAAAATCAATGCATGGGCCGGACTCCTCAAGCCGCTGGTTGGGGCAATCGACTGATGTTGCTGCTCTGCTCTTTGCTGATGCTTGCCACGCTGCCGGCTTTCGCTCAGGAAGCTGTCGTCCCGGCCTTTGCAGAAGGTGTGGTCTTTGATGCCTCGCGTTCGACGATCTACACGCTGGAGCCGGATCGCCTGGCGGCACGGCGGGCCGAATCGGGAGAGATTTTTTGGGATCGTACTGAGCTGGGTGAGCCGCTCGCCTTGCACAATGGACAATTGGTGGTGCTTGGCAACCGCGATAGACCGGCTGAGCCCGTCGTTTTCTGGTTGGACCCGGCGACGGGCGCAACAGTTGGAGAGCTTTTTCTTGATCTTCCTGACCATGTCAATTTCCGTATCATTGATGCGCCAGGTGAGAGCTTTCGAGCCAGGCTGGTGACAGTTGATAACGAAGCCTTTCTGATATGGGGCTACAGCAAGCGACAGTTGATTGGTGCGCCAGCCGTGGCTGGCATCAACCGCGCGCCAAAAATGCCGAGCGTAAGCGACTCGAGTGTCAGGGCCGAACAACCGAGCGAACCATTGAGCACGCAGATCATCGACACGACTCTGGTCGAGGAAAAAGGTGCCATGAGGCTCGAAACAGGGCAGGCTGCAGCGGTTTCTCAGACGGCACTTGACTCCGTCAATCGCAACGCCTGGGCCATGCTATACCGTGGCGATCGCAGTCCGACGGTTGAGGGTGAGCAGTACCGTTCACGCGCCGGCGGACATGTCCTGGCAAGCCGCCTGA
>CAYTQT010000032.1:0-34249 GCA_964439915.1 uncultured Wenzhouxiangella sp.
CGTGATCTGCCGCACGCGCCGAACTACATGTTCGCTCTCGGCGCTGTATTCCAGTTCGCTGATCACTGGTACCTGCGCGGCGAGATCGAGGGCAAGGATGCCTTCTATTTCTCGAGCCGACACGAGGAGCGCTCCAACGCCTATGAACTGGTCAATGCGCGCCTGGGCTATCGGCGAGGCCCCTGGGAGGCCGCTCTGTATGCCCGCAATCTGACCGACGAGGACGTGCGCGTGCGCGGCTTCGGCAGCTTTGGCAACGATCCGCGCAAGGGCTATGCCGTCGAGCCCTATTATCAGTTCGGCGAACCGCGCACGGTCGGCGTATCGGCGACCTATGCCTTCTGATTCCAGCGCCTCGACCCCAGGCCTGATCGCCCTGGCCGAGGCCTGGGCGGCGCAGTCGGGCTGGGAGATGCTGGCCGTGGTGCTGGCGCTGGCCTACCTGATTCTGGTGGTCCGTCAGAACCCCTGGTGCTGGCTGGCCGCCCTGATCAGCACGACGATCTACACCGCACTGTTCTGGGACGTGCAGCTGCTGATGCAGTCGGCGCTGAACGCCTACTACATGGCCATGGCGGCCTATGGCTGGTGGTACTGGCGGCGCGGCGGCGAGGCCGAAGCCACCCCACCCATCGTTCGCTGGAGCGGGTCAAGGCACGCGATCAACCTGACCCTGATCGCTTCGGCCACCGGGGTATCGGGCTACTTCCTCGATCGCTTCACCGATGCCGCGCTGCCTTATCTCGATTCCTTCGTCACCTGGGCGGCCGTGCTGACGACCTTCATGGTTGCGCGCAAGGTGCTGGAAAACTGGATCTACTGGTGGGTGATCAACAGCCTGGCGATCGTGCTGTTTCTCGATCGCGGTCTGGTCCTGACCGCGGCCCTGCACGCCGCCTATCTTCTGATCGCCCTGGTCGGATGGCGCCAGTGGCGGCAGGACTATCGCGCCCAGGCGGCATCGGCGTGAGCCGATCTGCCGAGTCGATTCTCGCGGCCTGGCAGGACTGGCCCCTGCCGCTGAGCGCGCCACCGAAGATCAGGGAATCACTCGACACCGGGCGGACCAACCGCAATCTCCGGCTCGAGGTGCCCGGCCTGGGCGAGGATCTGGTGCTGAGGATTCACCATCCGGATGCCGCCCGGCTGGGCATCGATCGCGATCGCGAGCGAGTCATCACGCAGCTGACCGCAGCGGCCGACATCGGTCGGCCTCTCTGGCACTGGACCACCGACTACGCGCTCTTCCCCTACATCGATGCCCGGGTCTGGAGCGCATCGGATGTCTCCGACCCGTCCCAGCGCGACCGTCTTTGGCCGCTGATCGAGCAACTAGCGGCAATGTCGATCGATCGGCCGCGGCGTCGCTACAGCGACTATCTCCGGCACTACTTCCGGCAGCTCGAAGATCAGGACACACTCAGTGCCACGCTGCGCCGGGAATGGACGGCATTCTGGCCCGAGCTCCTGGCCTTCGACGAGGCCGACTGGTCGGCCGGACTGGTTCACCACGACCTGGTCCCGGCCAACGTGCTCGACGCCGGCGACCGGCTCATCCTGATCGACTGGGAATACGCCGCCATGGGCCATCCGGGGATCGACCGCTGGTCGCTGGATACGACAGCGATCACCGACCCCTTCGTTGCCGAGCTGATGGCCTGGATCAACTGCCTTTGGGAGCGGCTCGTCCGGCTGTAAGGATCAACTCGAAACCGCGCCGGCCAGCATCCGGTGCTCCACTCGATGCATCAGCAGATCGGCACCGGTCTTGAGCAACATGAAGAAGATCACCGTGCCCGGACCGCCCAGGAAGGCACCCAGGATCAGGGTCAGATGCATCGGAACAATCCGCAGGTAGGGCACGCTCATCAATTTCTGCGCGCTGGGCCGACTGGCCAGGTCGGTCTCCAGGTAGCGGGTGTGGGAAGCTCGGTGGGTCAGCCAGAAGCCGATGATCAGGGCGAGATAGATCACCCCGTCCAGCGGCGTGTAGGTGCCGGCATACAACTGCACTGACTCGCCCGAACCGCCGTTATTGACGGGTACCATGCCCTGGGCGTCGGCCGATCCGGTCAGCGCGATCAGCAGGATCAGATAGACCCCATGAAAGCCGCCGTAGTGGGCCAGAAAGAACAGCGGGTAGCGCAGGTCCCAGCCGGCGGCCTTGCGAATGCGCAGCAGGGAATACAGGCCGATGATCATGCTCTGACCCCAAAATGGAAAAAGCAGCTGGATCATGCCCCAGCCCTGAATCAGCGCCGCGACCAGGGTGGCCAGATTGGTCGCCAGGATGGCACGCGCTGGAGTCATTCCCTTCTTCACGGTCGAGTCAATCCGGCTGCCGCTGCTGCCCGGTGGAAACACTGGCGACCATGGTAGATGTTCGTTTGCGGCTCCGCCAGATCGATCGACTCCGCTCAGAAGACCAGGCGGGTGCGCAGCCAGAGCTGAGAGGCATCGCGGTACTGACCGAACAGGCCTTTCCGGGTGCCGAACAGCCAGTCTGCGCCCACGCTCAGGCTGAGCGTATCGTTGGCTCGCCATTCGATCGACGAGCGCAGGGCGCCATCACCGTCGCTCAATGAGGCGAGGAGTTCCGAGCGCCACCTCAGCTCTTCCTGCAGGAAGCCGCGCTGGGCGCGCAGGGTGGTGATCACGTCGGTCCGTGGCCGCACGGCGTCGAGACGGCCGCCTTCGATGTGGTCGAGGGCCAGCTGGGCGTTGACGAACCAGCCCTCCGGCGCGTTCCAGTCCATCCCGAGGCCGGCCAGGGTGCGGCCTCGCCGGTCATCGCTCAATGGGGCCGCGCTTTCGGTATTGACCCTCTGGTCGGGGATATGGGCCAGCTCCATGCGCCAGACGCGACTGCCTTCCGGAACTTCCAGGGTGGCGCCGAAGAGCTTGCGGCGCGGGTAGTCGAGTTCGATGACCGGCCGCTGTGGATCGCTGCTGATCAGGCGCAGCAGGGGGTCGGTGTCCGGTCCGGACAGGGCCAGCAGACTGACATCGGCACGGCCCAGGCTGTGGCTCAGGCGGAGCCCCCAGGTCGCATCATGCCAGTAGCGATCGCGGTCGGACTGGCGCAGATCGATCGTTGTACTGTCGAACTCTGCCGCCAGGCCACCGCGCAGGCGCGGTGCCAGGGGCTCGAAACGATCACCGGACTGAGCGAGCTGGTTGACGGTCGGATCGAAGGCCACGGCCAGATCGGCGCGCAGGCCCTCGCCGTCGTGCCGCCAGCGCAGGCCCCAGCGGGCCAGGCGTTCCGGCCGCACTTCGGTCAGGACGAAATCGCGCCGGCGCACCGGGTCGAAGCGATCGGTGATCTGCAGGCCATCGAGCACGCCCCAGGGCACGGTCTGCTTACCGATGCTCAGACGGTTGTCGCCAAAGCGGCGGCTGATCACCAGGCGATCGATATCCAGCCGCACATGCTGCTCGTCGATCAGTGGCCTTGAGGCCGGGGAAAAGCTTCTTACCGTGCCCAGACCGGTCCGGTCGTAGGCCGCCTCCAGACGGCCCGCGATGTCGATGTCCCAGTCCGCGCCGGCGCGCAGCTGGATGCTGGGCCGAAAGCTCAGGCGTGACAGGGCAATGCGGCCTTCCTCGCCGTCGGCTCCGATCCAGTATTCCAGCTCGCTGCGCTGCGTGACCGTTTCGAGCGTCGATGCACCCGTCAGTCCGGGCAGCGTCAGGGTCAGCCCCAGTGCGACCATGGGCATCAGACGGGTTGATCGTGGTGTCATCGTTTCCGGCATGTCAGGGAATCCTCGGCAAACCATCGGCCAGGGCCGTGGGCTGGAAAACGCGCTCGCTCAGGTCCGGCACGTAGCGCATGTCCTCGAAAAACACTTCCGTGCGATGGCCGGTCTGGTGGTTCTGGACCTCGAAGGCCAGCGCTGTCCAGGCCTCTCCGACCTGTCCGATCCGGCTGACCGTGACCTGCTTCAGGGCCTGATCGTGGATATCGAAGTACTCGATCCGGACCGGGAACAGGCTGGTTTCGTCGATCAGGGCCTCGAAGCGGCCGTAGCCCATCTCGCGCGCGCTCTCGCTCGATTGGGCCCGCCCTTGAAGTACGCGCAGCTCACGCCCGGCCTCCTCGACCCGCTCGCCGGCCCGGAACTGCCAGTGCTCGACCGGGAAACGGAAGTTGTCGCGGATATCGCCGTAGCTCAGATCGGTGCCCATGAACGGGTCGGCGCGCTCGGAGGCGGGCAGGCGGCGTACCCGCTCGGTGGCCGGCAGATAGAGCCAGCTGTCGTCCTCTTGGGCCTCGTGTTCATGGCTGAGAAAGACCGTGTTCTGAATGCTGGCCGGAGAAGAGAAGTAGATCGCCACCCGGGTGGTGCCTTCGATCTCTGAATGGGCCATCAGGGCTGCGCGCTCGCGGCTGCGGCCGCGCTTGTTGATCAGGCGAAAATTCATGATCCCGACCCGGCCGCTGCTGGCAGGGCGGGCATGGATCATCTGGCCCAGGGCCAGACCTTCGGGGTTCTCCAACCAGGTCTGGGCGGAGGGCTCATCGGCCCGGGTGCTGCCCAGGACGAGCATGGACAGCATCAGCAGGGCAAGGCGGGATATTCTGTTCGGCCTGCGCTCAAGCATGGCGAAGTCTCCAGACGAACATCGGGCGTCCCAGCGTCATCAGGGCGGGCAGAATCAGCAGCGCGCCGATCAGGCTGCCGAAGGCGCCGGCCGAGACCAGCAGGCCGAACCAGCGCAGCGGCGGCGCCCCGCTCAGGCAGATGACCGCCAGCGCCACGCCCAGGGCGCTGGCCGAGAAGAAGCACGCCCGGGCGACCAGCAGATAGTGGCCGGACAGCGCCTCTTTCAGCGTGGCACCGGCGCGTAGCCGGCTGCGGGCATGGGCAATGAGGTGGATGCCGAAATCGACCCCCAGGCCGGTGGCAATGGCCGCGGTCATGGAGGTGGCCGGCGCGATATCGACTTTGAACAGGCCCATCGTTGCGTAGACGAACAGCACCCCGATCACCACCGGCACCATCGCCAGCAGCGCCGGGCCGACCGCGCGGAAGGCGACCAGGGAAGCCAGAAAGACCATCAGGACCGCCAGGCCAAGACCGACGAAGTGCCGCTCGGCCAGGCGAGACATCCAGCCCTCGTTGACGGCCACGCGGCCGCTGACCGCGGCTTTCAGTCCGGTCTCGGTCGACCAGCTCGACACCAGCTCCTCGAGCTTTCGAACCACCGGGCGGGTGGTGGAATAGCGGTCGCTGGACAGCTGCGCCCTGATCAGCGCTCGGTGATGGTCGTAGTCAAGCTCATGGCGGAAGTCCTCGGGCTCGCTGGAGGCCTCGTAGAGAAACATGTACTGTGGCGGGGCCAGTCTGCGCTCGGGTAGGGTGCCGGGGCTTGCCCCGGTCAATACTTCGTGCATCTTGGCGAGCGACTCATCGATGGCGCTGACCCGAACGACCTGCGGCAAGCCGGCCATGCGCGATCGCAGTTCCTGAATGGCCGCAAGCGCCTCGACGGTCATGATGCCGCCCGGCTCGGATGCGCTGACCGTTACATCCAGAAAGCTGATACCACCCAGGGCCTCGTTGATGCTCAGATCGGCGATGCGCACCGGGTCCTGCGGCTGGAAGTAGCGCTGACGCTCGTAGTCGAAGCGCGCATCGAGGGCCAGGATGAACAGGCTCCCGATCAGCGCCGCCACACCCAGGGTGGTGGCCAGCGGGTGCTGTCTCGACAGCTGCGTCATGGCCAGCAGCAGGCGGTCGAGCCGGTTGCCGTGAAGGCGTTGCGGGGAGCTTGACGGTGCCGGCTTGAGATCGGTCAGCACAATGATGGCCGGCAGCAGGGTCAGGCTCAGTAGCCAGGCCGCGGCGACGCCTGCCGAGGCATACAGACCGAACTCCTTGATCGGCTGCATATCGGCACCGATGGACAGGCCGACGAAGGCGGCAATGGTGGTCAGGCTGGTCAGGCTGACCGGCAACCAGGTTCGACTCAGCGCCAGGGTGACAGCCCGGCGCGCATCCAGATCAGGCTGGTCCTGGCGGTAGCGCAGGTAGTAGACCGACACGTGCATGCTGTCGGCCACTGCCAGCGCCATGATGACCACCGGAAGGGCCGAGGTGATCAGGTAGTAGTCAGCGCCGGACCAGCCGAGCAGCCCCAGCGCGGTGAACGTCGATCCGGCGATCACAGCCAGGGGGCCGACCACGGCGATCGGCCGCCGCAGCGCCAGCCAGACGATCAGCAGGACGGTGACAACCGCCGCCGGAATGAAGATCCGTGTATCGCCGTCGACGATGGCGGCCAGGCGTGCGTTCATGCCCGCCACCCCCGCGACATGGACGGTCAGCTCGACCGGCACCTCTGTGGCCAGTTGTACGATCCGGTCATAGACCTCGCCGGCCCGGTTGGGATCGTCGACCGGCGCGATGATGGTGGCGATACGGCCGTCTTCGCTGGCCAGCAGAGCGGTCAGCATGGGCATGCTGCGCAGCCGCTCGAGCGCCAGGTCGGCGGTGTAGGCCGTGACCCGGCCCGGCTCGATGATCGGGTCGACCAGCAGATCGCCGTCGCGGCCGCTGATGGCCTTCTTGCTGGCCAGACTGATCACATCGCTGCTTCGCACTCCTGGAATCGACTCGATACGCTCATGCAGCTGGCGCAGAGTCTCCAATCCGGCAGGCGTGAACACCGACTGGCCGTCGCGGGCCATCAGGCCGATGACGATCGGATCCTCCAGCCCGAACCACTCGCGCGCCTGATCGCGCGCCGCCGCCGCCGGATGGTCGTCAGGCACGAAGGCATCGACCGACGGGTCTTTCTGGATCTGGGTCAGGCCGGCTGCCAGCGGCAGAAGTGCCAGGCCGATGATCAGTGCGATCCGACCAGGCTTTTTCAGTAACTGATCAAGCCAGCGGTTCAGGCCCGGATGCAGGATGCCGGAGACGTTGTTGTTGACCTCATGCATGGCCATGGCCTCCCTTGATACGTCCTGTGTGGCTCGTGGATGCCTGCAGATGGCGATCGATATGGTTGGCGATGCGACCGGCCACCTGTCCGCAGCGCAACGTTCGGCGATGGCCCAGGCCCTCGGTGGCCACCAGCTCGGCCGAGCGCCAGCGCTCGACCAGCCGCGCGCTCACCGCGAAGGAAATCAGGGGGTCCTGCCGGTCGTGAATGACCAGCCCGGGGCTGTTGAGGCGGGCCGCCGCCGACAGAATACTGATGCCGTCCAGCGCCTGGCCCAGCCGGTCCTGCACCCGATGCTGCAGGCGGTTCCATGCCGCAGATGACAGCCCGGCGATGCCGGCGAAGATCGCCAGATGCTGGCGGATGTCCTGCATCGGCGAGACCAGGGTCAGGTGGTCGGGCGCCCACCTCGGTTGGCGATCCAGCAGCAGGCTGGTCGCGGCTGCTCCATAGGAGTGGGCGATGATGGCCTCGAAGCGCCCGGTGTGTTTCATCAGCGCTGCCAGTGCTTCGCCGGTGTCGAGCAGATGGGTATCCATGGCCGGCGACAGGCCGTGGCCCGGCGCATCCATCGCGACCACGCGATAGCCCCGCTGCACCAGGGGTTCGACCAGACCGAGCATCGCACCGCAGTGATCCTCCCAGCCGTGGACCAGCAACACCGAGGGCCCCTGATCGCCCCAGCTCCAGCCGGTTAGTGACTGGTTGCGATAGGCGATGCCCAGACGGCGGGCGCCCGTCGGCAGATGTGCCCGATAGTCGGAGCGCCGCCGCCGGGGGCGAACGAAATACCTGAGCATCAGTTCGGAGCTCAGACCCGGGGCCATGCGATCCAGGCCACGCATGACCATGGCTACGCTCTTGAGCGCTGGCGACAGTCGCGCCACCTTGCCGGCCGGCAGCGTGGGCGAGGCGGGGGAGGTCGGTGTCAATACGGTCTCCGGTCCGTGCTTGAGCGCGGTCGGATTGATGCAGAGTGGTGATTCGTACATGGCCTGGTGCCTGTCCTGCGTTTGCCTACTCACCTATACGCAGAACCGAATCTGGCCCCTTCATGCCTCATCCACTCGACCCACGGGGGTTCTGGATTGCCCGTTGGATGGATATGCAACCGGGTACAAGCGCCACTTCGATCGCCCGGATGAGGGATCTCGGCGGGGTTCGGCGTATCGGTTAGCAGGCAACTCTTCTGGAATCCAACCGATGCAGATCCACACCTTTATATCGTTGGCCAGCGCAATGCTGGTCAGCCTGATGCTCAGCCCGTCCGCTGATGCCTGCACTGGCGGCGAGACGTTCTGGACAGGCACCATCGACAGCGACTGGGACAGCGCGCTCAACTGGACCACTGGAGTGCCTTCAAGTACGCGCAGCGCGGTGTTCGCCTCCGGGACTTCGCAGGCCGTGGTCAGTGGATTTTCCTTCGCCGATGCCTGCGAGCTGCGCATCGCGCGCAGCAGCCTGCAGACCGATCTGCTGGTCAATGGCATCACCTTCGGCAGCGGTCAGGCCTCGATTGGACAGACGGCCGGAAGCTTCGGCCGCATGGAGCTCGACGGCGAGTTCTGGTTTGTCTCGACGCGCGGTGGCTTCGAGCCCTGGGTCCGGCTGGGGCGGAGCGGCACCGGCGAGCTGCTGCTCAGAAACTCCAGTGGGCTGTTCGGGGCCAGCCAGCTTCGAATCGGTGATGCCAGCAGCGGCGATGGGTCGGTCACCGTTCGCGGCGGATCGGAGGTCCAGATCAGCGATGAGATCACGATCGGTCGCCAGGGCAACGGTGAGATCCGGATCGAATCCGGGTCGGAGGTCTCCGGCCCGGACATCTACGTGGCGCGCTTCAGCGGCAGCAGCGGCCAGGCGACGGTCACCGGCAGCGACAGCCGGCTCGAGGCCGAAGCCGCGCTGCGGGTCGGTGAGACCGGGTCGGGCGAACTCGACCTGCTTGCCGGGGGGCAGGCCATCAGCCTGTCTGGCGTCATCGGCGGCGCGTCTGCCGGCAGTGGTGTGGTGCGGGTTCAGGACACCGACTCGCGCTGGGATGTCGATCAGGAGCTTCGTGTCGGTGATCAGGGCAACGCCGAGCTGGAGGTGATCGGTGGCGGTCGGGTCGTGGCCGATGATCTGGTCATCGGCTGGGGGGCGAGCAGCAGCGGCAACGTCTTCGTCGGTGATGTGGCCACGGCACTTCAGGCACGCCAGAGCCTGACCGTCGGCCGCGCCGGCAGCGGCGTGCTGACCCTGTTCATCGGTGGCCAGATGATCCTCGGGGGTGCGACCCAGACCGGCACCCTGACCCTCGCGGAATTGGCCGGATCCAGCGGCACCCTGCACCTGTTCAACAACGGACTCGACAATGGCCGCCCGGGTACCCTGCTGGCAGGGGGCGTTCAGGCTGGTGCCGGCCAGGCCACGGTGCATTTCGAACACCAGCAGACCGATTACGAGTTCCGCAATGGCCTTGGCGAGGCGATCGCACTGACCGGCGAGGTTGACCTGCTGCACGATGGCATCGGCACGACTCGGGTGTTTGCCGGCAATCGATCCGGCGATACGCGCGTGCATCAGGGCTCCTTGTCACTGGAGCAGGGCAGTGCCGGCAGCCCGAGCTCGGAGGTCAGGGTCGGGCAGTTCAATGGCGACGACGCGACCCTGCGGCTGATCACCAACAGCCTGCTCGAATCCGGCACGGCCATCATCGCCGACCAGGTCGACAGTAGTGGACGCGTCACCGTGGTGGGACCCGGTTCGCGCTGGACTCAGGGCGGACCCCTGTTCGTCGGCCGGGAGGGCAGCGGTGAGTTGACCATTCGTGGCCTGGCGACGGTCGATGCCGACAATATCCTGCTGGCCAGCACCCCGGGCAGTACCGGTGTGCTCAACATCGGCAATGGTGCCGACCCGGGCTTCGTCGTGGCCGGTCAGATTTCCGGTGGCAGTGGAACTGCGACCATCAATTTCAATCATGCCGATCCTGACTACAATCTGCGCGACGGCAGCATGCCGATCCTGCTGACCGGCTCCAGCGAGCTGAATCACATCGGCACCGGGGCCACGCGCCTGTCGGGCAGCCACAGCTTCCGCGGGCCGACCCTGATCGAGCAGGGCACGCTAGGCCTGGCCGATTCTGCCTCGATGAATACCCCCGACACGGTTTTGAGTATTGGCGAGATCGACCAGCAGACCGCGCGCTTTGAGATGGCGAGCGAGTCCCAGGCCACGGTCGATATCCTGCGCGTGGGTCGTGTGACCGGCAGCCGCGGCGAGCTGACGATCGGCGGCTTCGGGGTCGGGGTACAAACCGAATTGCGCAGCGTCCGCCAGATGGTTCTGGGCGGCTCGGGGGAGGCTGAAGTCGTGCTCGGAGAAACCGCCACCTTCGTGGCTGGCGAACAGGCCATCGTCGGCCGCTTCGGCCCCTCCGATGGACGCGTGACGCTCAGCAATGGTGCCCGCTGGATCATCGAGAACGGCGGCCTGACCGTTGGTGATGCGGGCAACGGCGAGGTGGTTATCGGCAACGGGGCCGAGCTGACCGTCATTGATGGGCCAGGGTTTGGTGCGGTACTGCTCGGCGGGCAGCCCAGCGGCGACGGGACGCTGGTCATTGGCGACGGCGTCAATGCCGGCAGCCTCGAGGCCGCCCAGATCATTGGCGGCTATGGCGGGAGCGGGCTGGTGTTCGATCACTCCGAGGTCCTGCATGATTTCCTGGCCGACGGTCAGCCGATTGCTTTGAATGGCTCGATGGACGTCGCCCATATAGGGCCGGGCACCACGCGTCTGAACGGACCGAATACCGTCAACGGGGTGCTGCAAGTGGCCGCCGGCGGAACACTGATCGCTAACGGAAATTTCGATTTTGATGGCTTCAGCGTCGTCAATGCCGGTCGCTTGTCCGGCGCTGGCCTGCTGAGCGGACCGGTCGCCGTCTGGCAGGGGGGGCGTCTGGCACCGGGCGACGGTGTCGGACTGATGCAGGTCAATGGTGATCTGTCGTTTGACGGCGACGGCATCCTGGAGATGGAATTGGCAGTCGAAGATCCGGGTTCGAGTCTGAACGACCGGCTGCAGGTGATCGGGAATCTCGTGCTCGATGGTCAACTGGATGTCAGCGGTCAACCGGGCTTCGGGCCAGGTCGCTATCTCCTGATCGGCTATACCGGAACGCTTGACGATCAGGGCCTGGAGATCGCCAGCCTGCCGCCAGGCTTTCAGGTCAGCGAAGCCAGCATCGACACCAGCATACCCGGACAGGTCGATCTGATCGTCGGCGGCCAGCTCGATGACGGATTGTTTGCCGATCGATTCCAGTCCCCGTGAGGTCGATCGCCCGGCTCGAACGGATTCATGTCTTGAGCCTGCAACGATGGGGCGCGTGGCTGATTCTTGTTCCGGCTGCTGCCGGCGGCTCTCTCCATGCCCGGTCCCTGGAAACCTTCGATACGCCAAACAGAGTGCTATTCGCCAGTGAGTCGTGTGTGCTGAGCCTGACGGTTTCCGGGGCTCGAAATGCGTATATTCCAGACAAGCCCATCACCAACAAGCACGCCATCATCCATAGATGGCATGGCCCACTAGGGAAGCTCTGAATAATTATGCTCGGGCGCGACGGGCTTTTGCGGGAGGCACGCGCTTGACGGCACTCCAATGCGGCTTCTTCGCTGCGCGAAACCGCCGCATCTACGCTGCCTGCGCTGGCTCGGCTTGGGCGAGCGACGTTTGGTCATTCCAAATATGCGAGTCCAAACGAGGCGAAGGCCCCGAAAAGGCCCGTCCCTATTGGGTTTCGCCGGAAAAGCCGCACCTCGCGCGTTGCGCCACTCGGCCGTAGCTATGGCTACTGTCGCTCGTGTCGCACCACACGATCTGCGGCTTTTCCGACTGAAACGCGCTCCGAGCATAATTGTTCAGAGCTTCCCTAGGGTGCCCGCAACCGCCAGTCTGGTTCATTCAGAGCGCTACAAGATTCGGAAACCTCACCAATTCGAGGGTGCCCAGCCACAGCGATTACCCAGGCGAAAGTTGTCAGGGTGCGATGATGGTTGTGCTGGGTCGCTCGACTGATCTGCGTAGCTGCCCGCTGGGCCGGGAGTGGGACGTTCGGCGCATCCGACCCTCAGATCTCGGCTTCTGAGGCCAGCTCGACCACACGGCGATGAAGCCACAGGGATTCGATGTCGACCGCGGGTGTCGGCGGCAGACCTTGTCGAATCTGTGCTCGAGATTGTGCCGGAAGTGCTTCGCTACGCAGGCGCAGATAATCCTGGGCCAGCGCCACAATCAACGGCCACTGCGCCTGGCTATTCGCATTCTCGACGCGCTGCCGGAGCGTTGCCAGATGTCTTCGGGCGGCATCCGCATCGCCTCGTTCGATCTCGATCAGCATCCAGGCCAGCGTCCATTCCGGCCCCGGAGGCGTGTCGGCGGCCAGGGCTTGGTGGACCTGCAGGCCGGATTCGAGCGCCGATGCGGCTTCGTCTAGCTGGCCAAGCTCGATCAATGACCGGCCCAACAGATACCAGCCGCGCGAGGTGACGGTGTTGAGTCCCAATGCCTCGACATCCACGGTGACGATCAGGCGCGCCAGTTGTTCGGATTCTTCGACGCGCCCCTGGTCGAGCAGCCAGAGTTCGGCAAGCCTTGCGTGAACGATGTTGCGACCGAAGCTGAACTCGGGGTGATCAACGTAGACCTGAAGCATGTCCTCGAGCAGGGCGGCGCTGCCGACCAGGTCACCACCGATTCGGCGAAGGCTCATCAGTCCGGCCAGATTCTCGATCCGTTGCGCCGCATTCTGGCTTGAGGTTCCGAATTCGAGTTCGCGCTGTTCATAGAGCCTTTCGGCCCGCTCAAGATCCTCGGCCAGGCGGCTGTGCTGGGCAATTCGCAGGGCGACGTTGAAGCGATCGACCGCCGAGCGGCGAATGCCGCCTTCCATGTCTGCGAGGACATCGCGCAGTATCGGCAGCGCTTCATCGCGGCGACCGGCATCGAACAGGCTGGAGGCATAGAGTTCCCGTCCGGCGGCGCGCATGGCCTCGGACCCGTATCCGGCCTCGAGCCAGCCCTCGAAGATTTCATGGGCTGACCGGTAGTCTCGACGAAAATAGAAATTGCGTCCGAGGGCCAGGCTGAGCGCTGTCGTTGTGTCCTCGCTATCCTGCCAGTTCGCATGCTGGGCGCGCCAGCGCGCCATCAGGGTTTCGGTCAGGCTCTGGCCACCGTCTTCATCGGCGAACTGCTCCAGCAGCAGATCCGAGTAGACGCGCTGGCCGAGCAGAAAGGCATTGGCGAGTTCGTACTGGCTCTCGGCCTCGCGCTGGGCCGCAGAGGCGCGCTCGGCTTCCTGGCGCGCCAGTTCAGCCGACAGCTGGGCGCGCTGCTCGGCCTGACGCGCCTGAATGAGTCCGACAGACGAAATCGCGGTAGCGGCCACCAGCGCCACGGCGACTATCGCGGTCGCGCCGACCAGGGCGCGATTGCGCCGGACAAACTTGCCGGCCCGGTAGCGCATGGAGGGCGGCTGGGCCAGCACGGGTTCGTTGGCCAGGTAGCGGCGCAGGTCTTCGGCAAAAGCAGCTGCGGTGCCGTAGCGATGATCGCGGTCCTTGGCCAGGGCCTTCAAGAGGACCGAATCGAGATCACCCTTCAGGCGCGAACGCCAGGTCAGTGTGGGGCTGTCGATGGACGAGGTCGGCACCCGGCTGGGTCGGGGTGTGTCACCCTCTCGGATGGCCTGGCACATCGCCTGAAAGCCGAGTTTTTTCAACTGCGCGCCCGATAGCGGCAACTCACCGACCAGCAGCTCGTAAAGCACCAGGCCCAGCGAGTAGATGTCGGAGCGGGTATCGATGTCGATCTCGCCCAGCGAGGCCTGCTCCGGGCTCATGTATTCGGGTGTGCCGACCAGCTCGCCCAGGCGGGTCGCCTGAGTGCGCTCATCGAGGCTCATGTCCACAACGCGGGCGATGCCGAAGTCGATCACCATGGGCCGACCGATCCCGCCGTCGTCAACGACCAGGATATTCGAGGGCTTGAGGTCGCGATGGATCAGACCCTTGGCGTGGGCGTGCTGCACGGCCTCGCAGACTGGCAGCAGTAGCTCGATGCGTTGGGCGAGACTGAGCTTACGCTCCGCGGCCCAGCGCGTGATCGGCACGCCGTCGATGTACTCCATGGCAAACCAGGGCCGGCCGCCGTCGGTCGAGCCGGCGTCGAACACCCGGGCGATGTTGGGGTGTTCGAGTACGGCCAGGGCCTGGCGCTCGGCGCGGAAGCGGGCGACGGCTTCGTTCGAATCAAGGCCGCGCCGGGTCAGTTTCAGGGCCACGCGCCGGCGCACCGGCTCGGACTGCTCGGCCAGGTAGACCCGACCCATGCCGCCCTCGCCGATGAGTTTTTGCAGGCGGTAGGGTCCGATCTCCTCGGGGTCTCGCAGGGATTCTGCGCTCAGATCCTGGCCGGCATCGATCAGGACATCGATCAGCCGCTCGCCCTGTCCGAGCTCGGTGGAGTCGGCGAGCATCTTCAACAGCTGCGGGTAGATGTCCGGCTCGCGCTTCGCCAGTTCCGCGAGGCGAGTCTCGCGTTCACTATCGCTCAGCTGCTCCAACTGATGGAAGTATTGTTCAAGCCTCTGAAAATCATTGGAATCGTTGGAACCGGACATGCTGGAACCCCAGTCTGGAAGCGCTACGTCAACCGCGGGTGGTCGAGAGGCGGTCATCGAGTCCCGCGCAGTCTGCGCATCCTCTCGCCTGCGGGATTGCCTGTTGAATACGCAAAGCGGACCACGAGGCCTTCATTGCTCGAACGAGGTGTGTTGAGCCGGTTGTTGCGGATGGATGTTCAGGGTACTGGCCGATGAGCTGTTTGCCGATCGATTCCAGACGCCCTGAGTCGCCGTCGGGCCTCTTGCGGAGAGCTGTCGGGTGAATCCCCGGTATAAAGCGTGAAGTCGGTCACATTCGCTGACCTTTTTTGACAGTTGCGCCGCGGTCAGTGCGCTTTTGACGGCGCTTCAGGCAGGCGAGTCGAAATAAACTCATCCATGACAGGCACTTGCGAGCCAGAGGATTTTTATTGGCATGGAATATGCATACATCAGGCAGCCTGAAGGCACACGGAATCATCCAACAACAGTGCGAACAGGCGTGCTCTTAATACTGACAATCCATAGACGACATTAGAGGTCTTGACCATGGACAAGCCTGGGATCGCGGTGCCTCAACAACCGCGATACACTGGGCGGCATGGCAAAAAAAAGCCCGGATTGAAAACAACCCGGGCTGAATCACTTGAAGTCTGACAAATAACTTCAATAGAGGTAACCGGATGATAACCCAACCAGAACAAAATGCAACAACTAAGTTCATTGGCGGATTGGCCGCCTTGATCCTGCTCTTGATCCATATCCCCGGCTTTGCATTCAACTTCACGCCCATCGACGCGACGCTCAGACCGGCGGGCAGTGGCGCGACACAGACCTTCTCGGTCGAGAACCCCAGCCCGACGCCGGTGGCGGTCGAGATCACCATGTATACGCGGGATATCAGCGTCGACGGCGAGGATATCCTGACGTCTGCCGAAGAGCTGTTTGTGGTCTACCCGAGTCAGTTGATTCTGCAACCGGGCGGCAGGCAGTCGGTTCGTGTCCAGTGGACCGGCGCCGATACACTCGACAAGGAGCAGGCCTTTCGCCTGATCGCCGAGGAATTGCCGATCAATCTGAACGATGAGGAAGAGGAGGGCGCCGGACTCGATCTCCTGGTGCGCTATGTCGCGTCGATCTACGTTCAGCCCCAGGGTGCCGAAGCACGCCTGTCGATCGAGCCTGAATCCACCGCTTCAGGCCTCGCGCTCGTGGTTCGCAATCAGGGCACGATGCGTGCGATCCTGCGCGCCGAGGATTACGCCATCTATGCTGACGGTGAGCAGGTCACCCTCGATGAAGAGCAGCTCGAATCGCTTTCTGCGATCAATGTACTGGCAGGCAATACACGCCGCCTGGTGATTCCCGCAAGCACAGCGCTGACCAATCAAGCACTTGAGGTTCGGTGGTTGCGCGACTCCGATTAGGCCTTCTGGGCGCCCTGGCCGCGCTTGCAATGCTCGGCCCGATCGCGCATGCCCAATCCGATGATGACCTGTTCGCGCAGGTCTTCAATCGTCGGGCGGAGGCGCCGCAGAACATCGAACTCGATCTTGACCTGACCGCGCAGGGGGTGGCCGTCGGTCAGGTCAGGACCACGTTACGGGGGGAGACGGTCGTCGACATCGACCGCCCCTCGTTGCTGGCACTGCTCGAAACCTTTGTTGCCGAAGATCGGTTGGCACCCTTCAGAACCGGCGAAGCAAGGATTTTTCCAGCGGATCTGGCTGCGGCCGGGATCGGCCTGGACTACAACCCCGCCATGCTCGAACTGCAGGTCGAGGTACCGCCGGAGTATCGGATCGAGTGGCAGGTACCGATTGCCCCTTTGCGACCGCCGGCAGCAGGCAGGACTCGCTACACTGGCGCGCGAGTCAGTGGCGGTCTCAATCTCAGGCCCACCTTGTCCCATGATTCGAGCAATGATCGGACCGATGTGGCCCTGAATGCGAACGGCTTTTTCAATCTTGGCGGCTGGGCGATCGAAGGCGAGATGAACTGGTCGGACCGCAGTGATATCGTCCGTCGGGGCGCCATGCGACTCCATCGTGATTTCGAAGCGCGCAGACTTCGCCTGACCGTCGGTGAACTACGCAGCCCGGCGTTCGGGCTGCAACCGGCACTTCCGATTCGTGGTATTTCGATCGGGCGGGTGTTTTCCATCGACCCCTACGATCCCCCGTTCCCGGGACTCGTGGCACCGCTGCTGCTGGAGGCACCGACCGAGGTCGAGGTCACGGTCGATGGTCGTATCGTCGAGCGGGTTCGCCTGCCGGCCGGGCCGACCATGTTGCTGGATTTTCCGCTCCGGGCTGGCCTCAACGATGTCGAAGTGGATCTGTACCGCGACGGCGTCTTTCAGCAGCGGCTTGAATTCAACGGCTGGTTCGATCGGACTCGCCTGGGCGCCGGGCGCCAGGAGTTCCATTTCAGCCTGGGCCATCGCTGGTCCCTTGGCGAGCGTCGACCACAGATCGACCGGGATGACCTCTGGCTCAGCACGGCCATTCGGCGCGGTTTGACCCATCGGTGGACCAGTGGACTGGGGTTGCTGGCTGATCGCTCGAACTCGGACGCGGTGGTGGATTGGAGTAATGATTTCGGGTTTGCGTACTGGTCGATGAGCAGCAATCTGGCGGTGAGTCGGGGGGATCGTCTCGGGACGGCGGGTTCGGTCTCGCTTCAGCAGGAGCCGATGCGCGGACGCATCTGGAGCCTGCGCATGTCGCTGGGCTGGCGGGATGATCGCTTCCTTCCGTTCGGCATCGACGAGGCGCCGGGGCAGGAGCTGCGCAGCGCGCTCAGCGCCTCGCGCGCATTCGGCGAGCGGCTGCGATTCAGCGGCAGCGTCAGAATGGTCAGGCAGGAGGATCAACGCCAGGTCCGCCTGTCCTCGGTGCTGGCCTGGCGACCCCGGGCCGAATGGTCCGTTCAGCTTCAGGCCGCAGCCGAGGAGGGGGATGGGCAGGACGATGTCGGCGTGACGCTCACGCTGGACTGGCGGCCGAGCCGCAGTGATCATGCATTCACCGCCGAGGTCAGTGACAACGCTGACTGGCTGGCTGGGTGGCGCTACAACCAGCAGTCTGCCCGCAGTGGGAAGAGTGCGAGCCTGATCGCGCAGGATGGCCAGGGTGGTCGCGTGGTCAGCAGTTCGGTGTCGATGCGCAATCAGCGCCTTCGAGCCGGCCTCGATCACCGCCGCGCCGACCGCACCGGCTCGCAGACCCGGCTGGCAGCGCAGACCGCGCTGGTTTTTGCCGATGGCCATTTCGCGGTCAGTGATCGGGTCGGTGAAGGCTTTGTGCTGTTTGCCGCCCGGCCCGCTACCGGCCGCGTCGAGGTCAACCCCAATGATGAGGATTATCGAAGCAGGTCCGGACGGCTGGGCCCGGCCGTGGTTGGCGACCTCACCCCCTATCTCGAGCGCGGCTTTACCGTTGGCCTGCCCGAGGTGCCGATTCGCAGCGACCCGGGCGATCTGCAGCCGGTCGTGCGCAGCGGTTTCCTTCAGGGCGTCGTCGTCCCGGTGGGACCTGAAGTCGGCGTGACGCTGCAGATGACGCTGCTGGACTCCAACGGCCAGGCGCTGCCGCTGATCGTCGGTGATCTGGTCCCGGACGATGGCGGTGCGCCGCGAGTGTTCTTCAGCAATCGGAGCGGGCAGGCGGAACTGGGCAGTGTTCCGCCAGGCAGCTATCGTCTCAGGGTACCGTCAGCCGGAATCGACCGAGCGCTGCAGGTGGCGCCCACGCCTGCTGTCCAGAACCTGGGAGCCCTGACACCATGAATCGATCCATCGCCCTGATGATCCTGTTGCTGTCGTTGAGCGGCACGAGCCTGGCCCAGCCGTGCCGGCCGCAGCTTCAGATGGAGCCTCCTGTGGCCGATCAATGGACCCTGGAGCAGCTTGCTGCAGGTCAGACCATTCGAATTCCGTTCCGGATCTCGGTGTCGGCCAATCGTGACGACTGTCCTTTTCTGGCAACCTTCGACTTCGCCCATACCCAGCAGGTGGATGTTCATGTCGAGCGTCGCCCCTTCGGACAACCGTTGCTGGATCTCACGGCGTCGGACCCTCGGCGGATTCTCAGCGGCGTTGCCACCAGGGAAGCCCCGGCCCTGATCGACCTGGACCTGGTGGTGACACCCAGGCCACGGCTCAGCGCAAAAAGAATCAACGTTCAGCTGACCACCCGGATCTACGTGGGGACCGACCCGTCCGATGCGGTCGAGACCGAGCGGGTCCGGCAGCGGATTCCGCTCGATATCCCTGCTACTGCGAGTCTCAATGTACGGTCCGATCTGGGGGATGGCACCCTCGGCAGCATGCCGGCCTTCCTGGTGCTGGGCGATCTGGTCAGCGGTAGTGAGAAGCGTGCCTTCCTGACGCTGGAAGGCAATATGCCGGTGACCGTGAGCGTCACGGCGAGCAACGGCGTCCTGGTCCACACCGAATTTCCGCAATACACCGTGCCCTATGCCATCGCCCTGGGTGCGGTCGAAGGCCCGGGGACAGCCGGTTACGAAACCCGCCTCGAACCCGGTGATACGGTCGTCCTGACCGTCAGCGTGGGCGAGCTGGAAACGCTCGTTGCCGGCGATTACCAGGATGTCCTGCAGATCACCATGACCGTGGACTAGTGGTTCCGAGCGTTACCTGATTTACCGCATGGCCCACTAGCGTACCCTGCTTCGGACCGAAGGAAGGGAGAGGATGGCAAGCATGAAGCAAATTCGAATCCTGGCCGCCATGCAGGCCATCTGTCTGGTTCCCCTGCTGCTGCGGTTCCTTTTGCTGGCGCCGGATTTCTCGGCCCTTGGACTGTGGTTTTTCGCGATTGGCATTGGCCTGGTCTCGGTCCCCTACGCACTGTGGCAATTCATTCGTCATCCGCCGCGTCGGCTCTGGGCATCGATCATGATCGTGCTGCCCGTCCTGACCGTGAGCGTCCCGATGCTCATGGGGCATTTCGAGCTCGAACCAGTCAAGCTGCCTTTCGCCGTGGTGCTGGTCCTGATCCTGATCCTGCCTGCCATCGGATGGCTGCTGGCCCGGCCTTCTCTATGGAAGCAGGAGCGGATCTGGGTCGGGCCACGATTCAACAGTCTGATGCTCGTTATTCTGATGATCTGGATCGTTCTGGTCGCTGCACCTCTGGTGCTTGGAATATTCATGGGCTTCGGGCCGCCATTGGGTAGCTCGCGTCAGGGACTTTCGTTGAACGCGCTTCTGTTCCACTCGGCGGCTATTGGCTCAACGGGTTTGGTGCTGGCGGTTTTTTCGCTTCTTTTTTCTGTCCTCGGCCTGTGGAGGAACCGACCCGCAGTCTGGATCCATGCCGCGCAGCTGATCGCGAGCTTGATCCTCTCGGGCCTGCTCGCCGTTCAGGCCGGACTGCTTTCGGTCATGCTGGTCAATCCGGGGTAGGGCGGCGATGGCTGTCATCAGATCAGTCCCAGACTCGCCCCCACCGGGTTCGGGTTCCTCCGCCAGGGTGGGGCCGCAGCTGTTGCTCATTGCGGCTAATCTGGTCCCGCTTGTCGGCGTGCTCTTTCTGGGCTGGGACCTCCTGTCGATTTTGCTTCTGTATTGGCTGGAAACGCTTCTGATGTCCATCTTCGCGATGTTGCGCGTACTGAGGCAGTCCGGTGTTCGAGCGCTGGGCAGCGTCCTGGTGTTCCTGCTGATCTTTCTCTGTCTCGGTGCAGCCCATATCGCGGGGTTGATGGTGCTGGCCGCTGGGCTGGGTGAAACCGGCAGCGCGACACCGAATCTTTCAGCGGTGGCCGATGCGCCTCTTTTCGCTGCGCTTCAGACACTTTATTTCGGCGCCCTGGAGTGGATTGCACTGGACCGGCCTGAGCTGTTGCAGTACGGGTTGCCCGCAATCGTTATCGGTCAGATCGCCGGTCTCTGGCCTGAGGCGACGCTGGCGGTCGATCGGGGCCCCGTGTCGGACCAGGCCATCCTGCGCCAGGCGCTGGTCCGAGTGATCACTCTGCACCTGGCCCTGTTGTTCGGTACTGCAGTCATCGCCGCGCTCCTCGTCGACGCGCTGTTCCCAGTGCTGGCGCTGTTGATCCTATTGAAATTACTGTTCGATCTTCGAGCTCAGAGTCGGAGCAGACAAGGAAGGGATTTGTCTGAAAGAGCATGAAGAGTCCTGCATTTCCGTCTGCTAGAAGCCAGTCGACGAAATGGAATCGCCGTAGTATCTTCATGCCTTTGCAGGGGGGCTTCAGTTGACCGTCCATGCCAGATTGGCAATACTTTTCAGCGGATCTTCTTCAAGGGGAGCCAGATGACATCCGAGGACCGGTTTCAGCGCCTCGAGGAACTGTTCTACGCGTTGGAGGAGAAATCAGCCAATGAGCGTAAGGAGCGCTTGAACGAGCTGGCCCGGAGCGATCCCGAACTGCACCGGGAGCTGTCTGCCATGCTCGACGCCAGCCCGGATCGGGTCGATGCCGTCGAGGCCATGGCTGAGTCTGGTGAGCAATGGTTTCGAGGCGTCGATCTGATGCCCGAACAGATCGGCCCCTATCGAATCACCGGAGAGCTCGGCCAGGGCGGCATGGGTCGAGTCTACGCCGCTGAACAGACCGAGCCGGTGCGCCGACAGGTCGCGCTGAAGGTTGCCAGAGACTCCATTCTCAGCGAGGCCGCAAGCATGCGGTTCCAGGCCGAACGCCAGGCGCTGGCGGTCCTCGATCATCCGAACATCGCCAAGGTCTTCGATGCCGGCAGTACCGAGTCGGGCCAGCTCTGGTTTGCCATGGAGCTGGTTGATGGCATGCCGATCACGCGCTGGGCCGATGAACATGCGCTCGACCTGCAGGCGCGTATCGAATTGTTCCTGCCGGTCTGCGAAGCGGTCCAGCATGCCCATCAGAAGGGCCTGATCCATCGGGACCTCAAGCCCTCCAACTTGCTGGTCCAGGATCAGGACGGTCATGCGCTGGTTCGGGTGATCGATTTCGGTATCGCCAAGGCCCTGCAATCCGACGAACTCGACAACACGGCCGCAACGCGTGTGGGTGAGGCGGTCGGCACGCCCGAATACATGAGCCCCGAACAGGCCACGCTGGGCGAGATCGATATCGATACGCGCAGTGATGTCTATTCCCTTGGGCTGGTCCTTCATGCCCTGCTGACCGGACGGCTGCCGATCGAGCCGGACACGCTCAAGGGGGCGTCCTTCGGTGAGCTCTGCCGGCGGGTGCGGGAAGATCCGATCACCGCACCCAGCCGACTTGATCCGAGCATGATCCAGCCTGTGGATCGTCGCGTCCTGCGCGGCGATCTGGACCTGGTCCTCCTCAAGGCCCTGGCCAAGGATCGGGAGCAGCGCTATCCCTCGGCGCTGGCGCTGGCAGAGGATCTGCGACGCATCCTGGCCTGCGAGCCGGTCACGGCGGCGCCGCCTCGAATCAGCTATCGCATGGGCAAGTTCGTGCGCCGCCATCGCCTGCCGGTTGCTCTGGCAAGCGGTGCCAGCATCGGCCTGGTCGCGCTGACGGCAGTGGCCTGGTGGCAGGCCGATATCGCGGAGGCCGAGCGCGATCGCGCCCAGGTCGAGGCGCAGCGCTCGACGGCGGTGGTGGCGTTCCTGCAGGACATGCTGGCCTCGGCTGATCCGGGCCGTGCTCAGGGACAGGAGCTGACGGTCGGCGAGCTGCTCGATCAGGCGCGCGACGCGCTACCCGAATCCGAGCTCGATCTTCAGGCCCGGGCCGCCGTGGAGGAAACCCTGGCGACAACCTACAACAGCCTGGGTCGTCCCGAGGATGGCCTGCCCCTTGCCAGGGAAGCCAGCGGGCGGCTGCGCGAGGCCCTGGGCGAAGATCATCCGCTGACCCTGGCGGCACAGCACGCCGAAGCCCGATTCTATGTCTACCTCGGGCAGTATGAACAAGCCATCGAGCTACTGGAGAAGACGCTGGACGGTCGCGAGCGGGTCCTGGGGGCGCATATGGACACGGCCAGCAGCATGCACAATCTGGCCTATGCCTGGGCCGAGCTCGGAGAGATCGAGCGGGCGCTGGAGATGGATCGGCGGCAGCTCGCCATCGTCGAGCAACTGGCCGGGCCGGACAGTCAGGAAGCTTTGGTGACCCTGAGCAGTATTGCCCATGGTCTGACGGTCCTCGAGCGCTATCCTGAAGCAATAGAGCTGTTTGAGCGCATTCTGGCCGGCTATCGTCGACATCTTGGCGAGCGCCATCCGAACACGCTCAGCGTGATGCACAACCTGGCCTATCTGGCGCGTGCCCAGGGTGACATGGAACGTGCCGAGGCGCTGTACATCGAGGTGCTGACCGAGCGGCGAGAGGTCCTCGGTTCCTCGCATCTGCACACCCTCAACAGCGCGGCCAATCTGGGCCTGCTCTATCTTGATCAGGGGCGGCGTGCGCTGGCCGGGCCGCTGATTCTCGAAGCGCTGGAGGGACGAGACGCCACCCTTGGTCCGAGTCATGCCGATACAATGGCCTCCAGAGTCGATCGCCTGCGTTGGGCCGCCTACAATATCGGTGAGGCGGAATGGCTTGCCGAGGCCGATGAACTGATCGAAATCGCGGGTCGCTATTTCGGATCCGAGGATCAACTGGTAGGACAGGTCAAGCAATTACGAAGCGAATTCCTGGAGCAGAGCCGTGAATGACTCACCGATCACCCAGCTGTTGAGTGAGGCCGCCGCTGGCCAGGCTGGCGCGCAGGATCGTCTGATCACCGCCGTGGTCCAGCGTCTCGAAGCGATGGCCGGGCGCGAAATGGCTGCCGGCAACCGCGGCGGCCTGGATGGTCTGACGATGGAGCCGCGAATGCTGGCCCATGATGCCCTGATGAAGATCCTCGACCGGCCGCTGGACTTCGAGAATCGGCGGCATTTCTTCGGCTATGCCAGCAAGGTCATGTCGCGCTGTCTGATCGACTATCAGCGTCGCCGTGCCGCGCAGAAGCGGGGCGGGGATCAACTGCGCGTCACCCTGAGCGATATCGGCAATGATTCGAGCTTCGATCTGGCCGACGTGCCGGAGGCGCTGGAAGCGCTCAAGGCCCTCGACGAACGCAAGGCCGATCTGGTCGCTTTGCGTGTCTTCTGGGGCGCCAGCATGGAAGAAATCGCCGATATTCTGGAGATTTCTCTCTCGACGGCCGAGCGCGACTGGCGCTTTGCCCGCCGCTGGCTGGCCGCTCGGCTCATCGACCAACCGAACTCGGACTCGAATTGACGCCATTGACGAGTCGCAGAACAAGTCATCATTGAAAACAGAGGCTTGAGGGTTTTTCTATTTGATTCGAGTGTGCTCTCTTGCGTCCTCCCAGACCGCAACTTTCAACGTAATTTCAAGCTAATTTCAAGTTAAGTCCCCGCAGCCTTCCTAAGCTGGCCGTCAGATTCGACGAACTTTGGGAAGGCAGCCGCGATGAAGCGATCACTGACAGACATCACGGCTGATCGGCGCTGTCGCTGGCCCATGATCATCATGGCGATCTGGACCCTGGCACCGCTGGCAGCGATGGCCAATCCGCTGCCGATCGCACTCGATGTCGAAGTCAGTGGCGAAGTGATGCCCGGTGAGGAGCTGGTCTTCCAGCTCCCAGACCTGGTGCCCGGGCAGCGGCTGTATCTGCAGCGCACGGCCACCTCCAATGTCAATCAGCTCAACTGGCTGCTCGAGGACGAATTCGGGCGGGTCATCCGGCAGGATCTCGGACGGCTGGATGATCTCGGCCCGGTTTCGCTGATGGGCGGTCTTTATCGCCTGACCGTCCGTGGGGAAACGCCGACGGCCACCGGGACGTTCAGCTTCATTGTCCACTCCGTCGAGGACACCTCCAGCTCGATTGCCCTCGATACGCTGGACAGTCGGACCTTGAGCGACGTTGGTGCCACGCACAGATTCGAACTGCTCCTCGACGATGCCGGTGCGGTCCGGCTGTTTTTCGGTGAAGCGAACCCCAGCCAGCTCAGCTACCGGATCGTGGACTCCCTCGACAATCTGCGCCAGGACTGGACCACGTCCGCGCCAGCCGTGACCGATCCGATCGCGCTGCCGGTCGGCACGCATCGGATCGAAGTGCGCGGGCGCAACGGTTACGCCGGGGATTTCTCGCTCCTGGTCCGGCCCGTTGCCGACCCCGCTGCGGTCGCGCTGACGCTGAACGGATCGGCCGCTTACAGCAGTTCGGATGTGACCGAGACGACTGAATTCCAGTTCACCCTGGTCGACACCACGGACGTTTTCGTGACATTCGATTTCTCTCACAGCGTATCGGTAGCGCAGTGGCACCTGGAGCGTGCGGACGGCCAGGTCATCAATGGCTGGACCTCCAACATGAATCCGCCGAACGAGCCCTGGCCATTGCTGGCCGGTGACTATCGACTCAGCGTGCGCAGTCGAGCCGATTCATCGGTCGCTGGAACGGCCTTTCTCCACGAGGTCATCGATACCGTCGAGGTGCTTTCGCCTGACACGACCGCGACCGCCGGGATTCTGATCCCGGGCCAGGAGCACCACTTCGAGATCACCTCGCTGCCCGCTGGCGTATACCTGCTCGACCAGACCGCCTCCGACAATATCAACAACCTGAACTGGTGGATCGAGAACGCGCTGGGAGAAACCGTGCTTTCGCGCACCAGCAATGTCTCCGATGTCGAGCAGCTTGTTCTGTCAGGCGGCGACTATGGTCTGACCGTCAGCGGAGAATCGGCGGCGACCGGTTCTGTGGATTTTTCCCTGACCACCATGACCGTGGTTGAAACCCCGACCACGCTGGGAAGCACGATCAACGATGCGATCCTCCAGCCGGGACAGATCCGGCGCTATCCCTTCACGGCACCGGCCAACCGGCGGCTGTCGATCGACCGTCAGTCCAGCTCGAATAATGCCGAGCTGGCCTACGTCCTTTATGACGCGGTGGGACGGGAACTGGTCAGCCGCGCAACCTCCCTGCCAGTGCTCACGGAACTTGATCTGGTCGGCGGAGACTATGTGCTCGAGGTGCTGGGCGAGGGCGGCGCGACCGGGGACTACGTCCTGGTACTCAACGATGGCGGGCCGGTCACCTTCACACCGTCGGGCACGGCCATCGCTGCCGATGCCCTGGTCGAGTCCACGATCAGCGCCGGATCGCCGCAGCAGTGGCTGCTCAGCCTCGGCGCGACGACCCGGGCCTATTTCGAGCTGGTCGAGGGCGCCACCAACCTGCAGTGGACGCTGTTCGACTCGGCCGGTCAGGCCCTGTTCGACAGCGTGCGCGCCCGGTTCCCGGGCAGCGACGATCGCGGGTCGTTCCCGCTGGCGGCTGGCGATTACATGATCGAGTTCGAGCTGACTAGCGGTGGGCCAGCAGACTATGCGTTCCGGGCGGTCGATGCCGGGTTCACTGAAACGATGGTCAACCTGGATGAGGTCATCGACAGCGGGCCCACGGTCCCGGGATTCCGCAACGACTATCTGTTCAATGTGCCATCCGACGGCCGCTTCCATTTCGAACTGCTGCAGGGCAATAATCAGCTGCGCTGGCGCCTCGAGAGCGCCGGCGGTGAGCGGGTGTTCGGCCCCGCTCCTGCGCGATTCAATTCCGAGAGTCAGGGCGCCTTCGGTCTGGCCGCGGGCGACTACCGGCTGATCTTCGATGCGACCTCCAACGCCGCAACGAGTTATCAGTTCCAGATCCACAGCGTGACCGATCTGAGCGATACCCTGAGCCTGGGCGCAGCACCTGTCCCCGTCAACGCTGCCATGGCCATACCGGGCCAGACGCATGAGTACGCGCTCACCATCCAACCGGGTCAGAACCGGCTCTATGTCGACGTGCAGGCCGGCAACAACAACCTGCGCTACTCGCTGATCGATGAGGCAGGCCGGGCGCTGGTCGATCGCAGACGCCTGTGGGCTGATACCAGCGACGACACCGGGCCCATCCCGATCGTAGCAGGCCCGTATCGCCTGATTATCACGATGGTCGCCCCGACCGATACGGCCTATGCCCTGGCGCTGCATGCGCCGCAGCCTCTTGGCCCGATTTCATCCGCGCTCGACCAGCTCGAAACCTGGACACCGACCGGTCCCGGCACCGAACAGCGCTACCTGCTCGACCTGTCCGCGCCGTCAACCCGCGCGCTCTTCGATCCCCAGACCGGCGGCTCGAACGTCTCGGCCACGCTGACGCACTTACCGTCCGGTTGGCAACCGTTTGCCGACGTTGACCTGAATTTCGCCCAATTTGCCGATCGCGGCCCCTGGTTCTTGCCGCCGGGACAGTATGAGCTGGCATTACGTGCCTTGCCGAATGCGGGTCAGCCGAGCTGGCAGATCAGCAGCGTGATCGACCAGAACTCCGGCCCGATCGGTATCAACGACGTGGTCGTGACCGAGTTCTCCACGCCGGGCTCGCGTCTGAGCTACACCATTCAGCCCGAAGATGACGGACAAGACCTGATTTTTGATCTGATGTCCTCGGCCAGTCAGAACCGCTGGGAGCTCATCGATCCGGTCGGAGAGGCCGTGTTCGGCCCGGTCAACGCCGACAACTCGACCACCCGCGATCAGGGACCGATCCCGCTGGCCGACGGCCTGTATACGCTCACCTTCTCGAATTCTGCAAATGAACTGCGCGATTGGTTCTTCCGTGTGGCGCGCTCGGGCGCCATCGTCGACGTGCCCGAGGGCTGCGCGGCCTGCAGTGCGCTTGATGTCGTGTTCACCTTCGACACCTCGCCGTCGATGGATCCGGTCAATCAGGCCATGTGTGATATCACCTCGGAGCTGGTTCAGGTGCTGGCCGACGACGGAATTCCGATCAGCTCGCGCTTCTGGGGCATTTCCGATGAGGGGGTAGCGACCTGCCTGACCAGCAATGTGATGACCGAACTCGGAACCACGGTGCCCGGTTCGCCGCCGCCCTGGATGACCAGCCTTGATCAGTGCGAGGACGGCCTGGCCGGTCCGCGCGAAAACTGGGGTCCTGCTGCGGCCGTGGTTTCGGGGCTGGCCCCATGGGACGAAGATGCCGTCCGGCTGCTGATTCCGGTGGTCGACGAGGGCTCCTACTGTGGCGATCCGGTCAACGATTTCGACATCGAGTCGGTCTACTACGCGCGCCAGATTGCCGCCCAGAACGATGTGGTTGTCTCACCGCTGCTGCCGACCATCGCACCGGATCCCGTGCGCGCGATGGCCGGTCTGATCACGGTTGGCACGGGCGGGATTTCCACCGTGGCCGATTTCGATCTTGAGGATATTCTGCCGGTCGCCCGCTCGATCGCGATCGCCGCCTGCGGCACCGCCGATACGGTCGCCATCCCTGAATTCACCGACCTGTCGCCGCGGCCGGGCACCCTGCTGCCTTCCGGGGTTCCGATCACCCTCAGCGGACGGGTCCTGCCGGTGAATCAGCTGCGGCCGGTGCTCGAAGTCGAGGTCAACGGCGAATCGGCCTCGGTGCTCGACGGCAGCGGCAGCTTCTTTGCCACCATCCAGCTCCAGCCCGGTCCGAACCAGGTGACGATTTCGGCCCTCGAGGCCTGCGGGCCGACGGTGCTCGAAATCGAGCTCTTTGGGGCCGGGGACGAGAACGACCCCTGGGCTGATTTCGCTGAAGTGTCGGATCTGATCCAGGCCGAGTTCTCCAACACCAGCTTCGATCAGCCCGGCCAGCGCCTGCTGGTCGATGTGGCGGCCAACAATTCTGGCGCGGCCCTGAAGGGCCCGATTCTGATGGCGGTTGGACTCGACCTGCACCCCGGCGTCGAGCTGTTGAACGCCGACGGTGTGACGCCCAACGGCGAGCCCTATGTAGTGATTGTCCCGGACGGCGAGATCCTGCCCTCCGGCAACAGCTCGGCGGCGCGCGAACTGGCCTTCTCGAACCCGGGCCTCGAGTCCGTCGACTTCGAGCCGCGCTGGCTGCTGCCGGCAAATCAGGCACCGCATTTCACCTCTGTGCCCACCACCCGGGCGACGGTCGGTCGACCCTGGACCTATCCGGCCACGGCCGAGGATGGTGACGGCGACAGCGTAACCTGGTCCCTGCTCGTCGCACCTGCGGGAATGAGCCAGTCCGGCGGGCAGCTCGACTGGACACCGGCGACCGCCGGCAGTTTCGATGTGGTGCTGCGTGTCTCCGATGGCCGCGGGGGCGTCAGCCGCCAGTCCTTCTCGGTCAACGTGGTCGAGGCCGGATTCAACGCGCCGCCGATCTTTACCAGCGCGCCAGTCATCCAGGCGCCGATCGGGGCGAATTACAGCTATCAGGCCGCAGTCGTCGACCCCGACGGAGACAGCGTGACCTTCGCCCTGCTGAGCGCACCGACCGGGCTGGCCATCGATTCCGCTTCGGGTCTGTTGAGCTGGAGCAATGCCCAGCCGGGGCAGCACAGCGTCATCGTCGAGGTTGACGACGGGCAGGGGGGGCAGGCCACCCAGAGCTATACCCTGTTCATCGGCGAGCCGGCTGACACGCCAGCCGGTCCGAGCTTTGTCAGCACGCCGGTGACCGCGGCCGCGGTTGGAACGCAGTATCGCTATCGCTACCGTCTCAGTCCGGCCCAGACTCCGGCGCCGATCGTTACCCTGACCCAGGGGCCGGCCGCGATGAGCCTCGACCCTGCCCAGCGCACGATCGAGTGGCTGCCCGAGCCCGGTGATCTTGGACCGCACATCATCGAGCTGGTCGCAACCGATGCGGCCGGTCAGCAGGCCATCCAGGGCTTCGAGCTGACCGTGCTCGACGACCTGCCCAACCAGGCACCTTATATCACCAGCACGCCGCCGCTTTCCGCGGTGGTTGGCCAGGCCTGGAGCTATCCGGCCGACGCGGTCGATCCGGAGTTCGAAGATCTGGCGTTCTCGCTGGCCGAAGCCCCGGTCGACATGCAGGTCGATCCGATCACCGGCGAGCTGAGCTGGACATCCCCGCCGGGCACGCCAGCCAGCGTTGCCGTGCGGTTGGTCGTCACCGATCCGCAGGGTTTGTCGGCCGAACAGAGTTTCGATATCGCGGTGCGAGGCAGCAACGCCGCACCGGTCCTGAGTAACCCGCCGCCCAACACGATTTTTGTCGGCGGCACCTACAACCATCTGTTCATCGGTAACGATGCCGATGGCGATACGCTGACCTTCGCCCTGCTCGAGGGTCCATCGGGCATGAACCTGGATGCCGAGGCCGGCTGGCTGTCCTGGTCGACGATCGACGTGATGCCCGGTCCCTATGAGTTCGAGGTCGGATTGGCCGACGACTGGGGGGGCAGCACGTCCCAGAGCTTCACGGTCAACGTGGTCGAGGATACCCAGGCACCGACCGTGGCGATTGCCGTGGCCCGTCAGCCGGCCTGCGCCACCGAGCCGGTCGCCGTCTGCGTCCAGGCCAGCGACAACGTCGGCCTTGCCAGCCGCGACTTGTTGATCGACGGCCAGCCCCAGACCCTGACTGCCGGCTGCATCGACTGGACGCCGGACGCTCCCGGTAACGTGCCGGCGATTGCGGCAGCCACCGATGTCAGCGGACTTGACGCAACAGATTCGCGCGCCCTGCAGGTCGCCGACTGCAACGATGAGCAGAAGCCGGTCGTGACCCTGTTCTCCCCGACCGTCGATGCGCTGCTGCTGGACCCGACGCCGCTGATCGTCAGCATCGATGACAACACCCCGGGCGCGCTGACCTGGACCGTCTCCATTCGCGCCGGTCTGGACGGTGAGCCCGAGGTGCTCAACGAAGGCACTGGCCCTGTCGACGAGGCCGAAATCGCCCTGATCGATCCGACCCGCCTGGCAGAAGGCGAGTACTGGATCAGTATTCTGGGCAGCGACGGCGTTCAGACCGGCGGTGTCGAATACCGGGTCAATGTCGGCTCGGGCTTCAAGCCGGGCCGGGTCCGTTTTGCGGTCGCCGATTCGACCATCCCGCTGGCCGGTATTCCGCTGACGATCGGTCGTTCCTACGACAGTCTGGATGCCGGTCAGCACGGCAGCTCGCCGGGCGATCTGGGACCGGGCTGGCGCATCGCGCTGTCGGGCAGCGTCGAGGATTCTGCCCGCGAACCGGCTGACCCGGACAATCCGCTGGCGCTGTTGCTGGCCGAGGCTTTCAGCGCCCAGACGCGCGTATCCGTCATCAAACCAAACGGCGAGCGCGTCGGCTTTACCTTTGCACCCAAGCCCAAGGCCTTCCCATCGCTGTTCCAGTTCGATGTGGAATTCGAGCCCGATCCCGGCGTCGATGACATCCTGCGTGCGGTCGATGGCCCGCAGGTCGTCTTTGCGCTGGGGGCCGGGTTTGCCGATTACATCATTCCGTACAACCCCTCGATCTACGAGCTCGAAACGCCGGAGAAAGTGGTCTACGTCTTCAACGAGGCCGAGGGTCTGATCGAGATTCGCGATGCGCTCGGCGGCGTCCTGACCATCAGCGATGACGGCATCGAGAGCTCTCGTGGACCCTCCATCGACTATGTCCGGGATGCGCAGGGCCGGATTACGGAGATCGTCTTTCCGCCTGCCGAGCCCGGCGACGAGCAGGGCAGGGTGCGCTACGGCTACGACGCGACCGGTAATCTGGTCAGCGTGACCGATCTGGCCGGCGGGGTCAGCACCTATGAGTATTCGGATCCCTTCTTCCCGCACCATTTGACTGCGCTTTACGACCAGCGTGGCGTTGCGATGAGTCAGCAGGTGTTCGATGAAGACGGTCGCATGATTGCGCAGTGCCCGCCGGACGGCAATCTGTCAACGCTTGAAGGCTGCAATCTGCTGTCGCATGATCTGGCTGCACGTAGCCAGACCATCTTCGACACGCGGGGCTTCCGCAGTGAGCTCGACTTCGAAGAGGCCGGTCTTCTGATCGCTCGGCGCGACTGGCGGACTGCCAGCGATTCGGTCGAGCAGCGCTGGATCTATGACGATGCCGGCAATGTCGTCGAATACATCGACAGGGCGGGACAGAGCACGCTCAGCACCTTCGATGAGGAGGGCAATCTCGTCCATCGCATCGAGCCGGGTGGTCGTACGTTCAGCTGGACCTACGGTGACTGCCCGGGCTATTGGCTGTCCGCCACGGACCCCCAGGGCAACGTCTGGGAACACGAATACGACGAGGATTGCCGACTCCGCTTCCGGACCGATCCGCTCGGGGGCGTCACCGAGTACCAGTACTACGAACCCGGCCTCAGGCGCGCCATCATCGATCCGATGGGACAGGTCTGGCAGTTCAGCTACAACGATCGCGGTCTGATCGAGACCCGTACCGATCCCAGCGGCGCGACCACATCCTATCTGTATGACGATCTGAGCCGCGAGATCTCGGTCACGGACCGCAACGGTCAGGAGCGCCGTTTCGAATACGACGAGGGCGGACAGCTGTTATCCGAGACCTGGGTCGGCGAGGGAATCCAGTTGACCTTCGACTACAACGAAGCCGGACTGATCATCGAGGAAGCCAGCCCCGAGCAGACCCTTTCGATCGACTACTGGCCGACCGGTCGCGTCCAGCGGCTCGAAGTCAGCTCGGTCGACGGTCCAGACTGGTCAGTGGACTATGTCTACGACGGGAATGGCAACGTCATCGAGGTCAGCGACTCGGCAGGCGGGATCGTTCAGTACGACTACGACGGACTGGATCAGCTGATCTCACTGACCCAGAGTGGGGCGGGCGTCCTCGACAAGCGCGTCGAATGGGAGCGCAATCCGCAGGGGCTGGTCGAGACGATCCGTCGCTATGGCGATCTCGCCGGGACCCTGGCCGGTCCGACCACCAGCGTGGAATATACCTGCCCGAGCTGCCCTGAAGAGGTAACCCGGATCGACCATCGGCGCCCGAACGGCACCTCGATCCACGAACTGCTCTATACCCGCAACGGCAATGGCCAGACCACTCGCCTGATCGATGCTGAAGGCACCCATGACTTCATCTATGACGGGCGCGGCTGGCTGATCGAATCGACCCATCCCCCCGTGCCGGGCCTGAACGGTGGGGCGATCTCCTACGATGCCATGGGCAACTGGCTGTCGCTGCCGGGCAAGCCCGGCCCGGCCACACTGTCCTACGACACCGACGGCGGACATCGGCTGCTCTCCGATGGCGAGTCGAGCTATGTCTACAACGCGCGCGGCGCTCTGGTAGAGCGCAGTGACCCGATCAGCGGTCAGACGCTGGGTCTCGAGCACGATCCGCTCGGCCGACTGACCGCTGCAACCCTGCTGGACGCACAGGACAGCGTGATCTCTCAGGCCAGCTATCGCTACACGCCCTCAGGTGCAAGAACCGTGGCCGAAGTGGACGGTACGCGGCGTCATTTCATTCATGATGGCGCCAATGTGGCGGCAGCGCTTGACGACAGCGGCCAGGTCGTCTGGCGTCGGCTGCACACCCGGGCGGTCGATCGGCCCCTGGCCATCGACGATGGGGTCGAGATTCGCTGGCTGCTGAGCGATCACAATGGATCAGTTCGCGACGTGGTCGACACCAGCGGTCAGAGTCTGGCGCATTTTGCCTACAGCGCTTTCGGCGAGCAGATTCTCGGGCCTGCGCCCACGCTCGACGATTCGCTGCGCTTCACCGGCCGCGAGTTCGACGTGCCCGGCGGACTCGGCTTCTACCGTGCGAGAGCCTACTCGCCGGGCATTGCCCGCTTCGTCTCCGAGGACCCGCTCGAGCCCTGGCATTATCGCTATGCGGAGAACAATCCGCTGCGCTACAGCGACCCGACCGGCGAGTCGGCGGCCATCGAGTACGGGCTGATTGCCTGCAATCAGGTGAATTTCATCAACGACCTGTTCAATTTCGCCCAGCCCGGGCAGTTCCTGGACGCGGTGCTCAGAGCGGCCGCGGCCGGCATCAATGGCGAGCCGGTCGACGTCGAAGCCATTCTCAAGCTGATCGAGGATCTGTTCGAGCCCAAGATCCTGCTTCCCTGCGGCTTCTCGATCGGATTGGGGGATTGATCATGACGATTTCCGGGTTGCAACAGGTCAGGCTCGCAGGCGTCCTCGTTTCGGGAGAAGGTCGATGAACAAGAAGATGGGAACGATTCAGCTCGGTCTCGGACTCCTCGGCGCGGCGCTGTTCACGAACGCCGCAGCCGACAACTTCGAGATCATCGACCAGCCCCTGCCCAACGGGGATTTCAGCGCGGGTTTAAGCGAATGGATGGTCACCGTCTCACCGGAGGCCGCCGCGCCGGTCGGTTCGATCAGCGTGGTTGGCGGTGCGGCGCGCCTGGCCAAGGGTGGTGCGTTCATCACCGAGCTCAGTCAGAGTTTCGACGCGCCGGAGGGTCTTCAGGCCCTGCGCTTCCGGCTTGCTGAGTTTCCCCAGTTCGGTTCGACCGGCGGATTTATTCCGGAAGCCTTCGACGTTCACTTGATCGGCGACAACGGCTTCAGCCGCACGGCGAGCTTTCGCCCCGGCGCCACCGCGACGGCCAACGCCACTGCGGTGCCGTCTGGCTTCAACCTGGCCGACGGCGTGACCCTTGTCGGCGCAGACCTGCGTATCGCTCTGGACGATGTTGCGCCGGGCGAGTCGCTGCAGTTTGCCGTGACACTGGTCGGTGCGTCGTCCGACACCAGTGCGGCGGTGGCCATCGATGACGTGGTGCTGGAAGTTCAAGACAAGGTGATTCCCGACCGGATCGA
>CAYTQT010000033.1:0-34068 GCA_964439915.1 uncultured Wenzhouxiangella sp.
GGTTCTGGAATCCACCAGAGGGGAGGCCAAAATAAAAAAGCCCGCGCGAGGCGGGCTTTTTTATTTTGGCGTCCCCTAGGGGATTCGAACCCCTGTTGCCGCCGTGAAAGGGCGGAGTCCTAGGCCTCTAGACGAAGGGGACGTAACCAGAGAAACGGTACTGCTTCGAGCCTAGGCAAATCTTTGTTTGGTGGAGCCAGGCGGGATCGAACCGCCGACCTCTACAATGCCATTGTAGCGCTCTCCCAGCTGAGCTATGGCCCCACATCAAGCCGCGCATTGTATCCGGGGCCTGTGAGGGTGTCAACGGCTTTTTGGGTCGTCTTTCGGTGCCGCTGGGTGGGTTTGCGGGGCACTGACCAGGCCGTGTCGAATCGCCAGCTTCAGCAACTCGACCTCGCTGGAGGTCCCGGTCTTTTCATAGGCCTTGTACTTGTGAGTGGCGACGGTCTTCGGGCTGAGTTTGATGGCATCTGCGATCGCCCGGGTCCGCATGCCCTTGGCCAGCATCATGGCCACTTCCAGCTCGCGGGCGGTCAGTTCTTCGAAGGGATTCTGCGGGCCTCCGGAGACCACCGCGAGGGCCATCTGCTGGGCGATCTCGGGGGACAGGTAGCGGCCGCCACGGGCCACGGCCCGGATGGCTTCGAGCAGTTCCGCGCCCTGGCAGGTCTTGCTGAGGTAGGCGCTGGCGCCGGCCTCGAGCATGCGCGCGGGCAGCGGCGGCTCGGCGTGGGCGGTCAGGACGACGATGCCGATGTCGGGCTGGGCTCTCAGAATGCGCTCCGTGGCTTCCAGGCCCGAGCAACCCGGCATCTCGACATCCATCAGGATCACGTCGGGCTCGAGTGCCCGTGCCAGCCGGACGGCTTCCTCGCCATTGTTTGCCTGGCCGATGACCTCCATGTCATTGGTGGGCGCGATGATTCCGGCCAGGCCGGTGCGAACAAGGTCGTGATCGTCAACGATTACAATACGAATCATGAAAGCTCCCCAGTGGTCTCTGGCAAGGATTGCGGCGCCGGTGGTCGATCTCTGCCGTCGATACCGACCGACCCTCCGCCCGCTGACCTCGACCGTCAACAATATGTGCCGGTAGCCCCGCACGTCTGACCCATGGTAGCCCCAAGCCAGATCATGACTCAAGTACACGCTGATCGAGCCGAACCCGAAACCCCGGGCAGCGAACGCGCCTGGATTCGTGAAGCCCATTCCGTCGTCGCCGACCTGATGCGCCACCGGCCCGCGGTCTACTGGGCCGATCTGATGGCAAGCGCAGCCCTGGCCTGGGGCGCAACCGCGCTCTATTTCATCGCCGATCCCTGGTCGGGCTGGCAGCTGCTGGGGCTGATCCTCGCCGGCATCGGCTTCTATCGTGCAGGCACCTTCATGCACGAGATCATCCATATGCCGAGCGGCGTCCTGGTCAATTTCAGGCGAGCCTGGAACGTGCTGATCGGGATTCCGCTGATGATGCCGTGGGTCCTGTACAAGAACCACATCGGCCACCACACGCGGGCGCACTTCGCCACGCCGGACGACGGCGAGTACCTGCCGCTGGCCTCGGCCCCGCTGCGCGAGACCCTGCTCTACCTGCTGAAACTGCCCCTCCTGCCCCTGATGGTACTGGCCCGCTTTGCGATCGCAGCCCCGTTGTCCTGGCTGGTTCCGCCGCTGCGCGAGTGGGTACTGACCCGGGCCTCGGCCTATGCCTCGAACCCCTACTATGCCAAGCGCTTTCCGAAGCGCGAGCAGACTCACTTGCTGATCGTCGAGATCGCCTGCCTGTCATGGATCAGCTTCTGGGTCGCCATGACCTGGTTCGGACCGGTCGAGCCGGTTCACTGGCTGATGGCCTGGGTGCTGCACGCTTTCACCCTGGGATTGAACTGGGTGCGCAATCTGGCCGCGCATCGGTATGACAATCGGGGAGAGGCGCTGAGCCACATCGAACAGCTGCAGGATGCGGTCAATATCACCGGCCAGACCTGGCTGACTGTCTGGCTGTTTCCTGTCGGACTGCGCTACCATGCCCTGCACCATCTTTTTCCCGGCCTGCCCTATCACAGCATGGGCGAGGCCCATCGCCGCCTGATCAAACATTTCGGCACCGATTCTCCGTATACCCGCGCCAATCACCACAGCTTCTTCAATGTGGTCGGCGCACTCCTGCGCGGAGCCCGTCGGACGCGGCCCGACCAGTCGGCGATCACGGTCTGGCGGCAGGCCGGCCAGCGGCGGGCTTCGGGGTAGAATGGTGGGCTGATTTCACTGACAAACAGCCTGCTGACCATTGACCTCACCCGCGCCGCGGGTCGCGACGAACGCCTTGCCCGCCGCGACCCGTCTGATTCTCAATCCGCTCAGTTTCCGAATGAGCCGGGGCCGTCGACATGACCGGCTGCAGGCTTGTGCGCGGGATCTGGGGATCAGGGTGGCAGAAACAGCCACCGAGGCCGAGCTCGCAGCGGCCATCGAGGCGCTCGTCGCCGATCCGCCCGAGCGCGTCATCGTCTGCGGCGGAGACGGCACGGTCCAGGCCCTGATCACCGCCCTGGCCGATCTGGACGAACACGAGCGACCCGACCTGCTCATTCTGGGGGGCGGGCGGACCAACTACACCGCGCGCGATCTGGCCACGCACAATCAACCGGAGCATCTGCTGAGTCGCGCCGCCGATCCGCAGTTCCACTGGCGGCGCTCGACCCGTCACAGCCTGATCCTGCGCCAGCAGGGCCAACCCGATCGGCATGGCTTCTTCGTTGCCGGTGCCCTGCTCGACGATGTCATCCGCGACTGCCACCGCTACCGCCAGCAGCACCGGCAATCGTCCGTGCCCTGGCTGCACACCGGGCATGCCTCATCGGCCTGGCGGGTCAGCCAGCTCGGCGTCCAGAGACTGCTTGGCCGGCGCAGATTCCCGGCCCATCCGATGGCGATCGATGCCGAGGGTCTCGATACCCTGTCGGGCGAGCTGAAGCTGGTTCTGATGACCACCCTCGAGCATCGCGGGCAGACGGTCAACCCTTACGCCGAACGGGGTCAGGGCGCACTGCGTCTGACCGCTACCCGGGCCGATGCCGAGGGTTTCTGGCGGCGCCTACCCAGACTGCTGCGGGGCCGGTATCATCGGTCCATGACCCCATCCCAAGGCTATCTCAGCGGCCGCTGCAGCCGGGCAACCTTTACCGGGCTGAACCAGGTCTGTCTGGACGGCCAGGAACATGACTATCGGGGCGATCGCACGCTCGAGGTCGTCACCGGGCCGGCCTTCAGGTTTCTCCATCCGTGAGCCTGCATCCCTTTCCCGTCATGCTGGCAGACCAGCGTCAGGGGGCCCTGCCCGAAGGGCTGGACAGCCTGTGTGATGCCATCGAACGGCGCCATGCCCAGGGCGTGCTCGGCATCGGTTTCTACGGCTCGTGTCGGCGCCGGCACGACGCCAGCGATGGCCTGGTCGATCTGCTGGTCCTGGTCGATGATTATCGCTCGGCGCTCGGCTCTCGAGCGGCCGCCCTGCTCAATCGCGCCCTGCCGCCCAACGTCTATTACCTGCAGACCGAGCATCAGGGGGTCACCCTGCGCTGCAAGTACGCCGTGATCGAGCTCGATCAGCTGGCGCGCCGCGCGCGCGCCCGTCATGATCATTACTTCTGGGCGCGATTCTGTCAGCCGCTCAGGCTGGCCCGCGGCAATGAGGAGGTCCACCAGCGGCTCGCCACCCTGCGCTCGCAGTGCGCGCTGAGCTTTGCCCGCCGCATCGCGCCGCTGATGCGCCATCCGATGCTGCCTGAAGACTTCTGGACACTGGCCCTGAGAACCACCTATCGTTGCGAGCTGCGGCCCGAGCCGGAGGGCGCGGCCCGCACCCTGATCCAGCACGATCCAGGCTTCTGGTCCGAGCTCAGCGCGCAGTTGAGCGAGCAGCCGACCAGCCGCCTGTCCTGCTCCGATGGCCTGCTGCGCGGGCAGGCCGGTGTCGGTGTGCGCGCCCTGACCCGAATGAGCTGGCTTCTTCGACGCATGAGCGGCAAGGTCATCAACCTGGCGCGCCTGTTCAAGGCCGCCGGCACGTTCAGTAACGGGGTCGACTATCTGGTCTGGAAGGTCGAGCGTCACAGTGGCGTCAGGGTGGAGCCGACCGAGCGCATGCGGCGTCATCCGCGCCTGGCCATCTGGGGCCTGGCCTGGCAGATGTGGCGCCAGGGAGGCTTTCGCTGATGAACGATCCCGTCGCCAGTATCGACGACAGGAAAGGGGCTGCCCGGATGCTGCTGGCCTTCGCCCGCGCCTATCCGGGCCGTACCGCCCTGGCCCTGCTCGCCCTGATCATCGCCGGTGTCCTCGACGGCCTCGGCCTGTCGATGATCCTCGGCATGCTCAACCTGGCCGCCGGCACCGAGGATGCGCCCTCGGCACCGGAGCAGGCCGCCCTGGATGTGGTCAGCTGGCTCGGGCTGACACCGACCACGACAACCCTGCTGGTCATCGGCGTGGCCCTGATCGCGGTCAAGGCCTGCATCGTCCTGCTGGCCAACCGCCAGGTCGGCTATACGGTGGCTCATGTGGCGACGGATCTGCGCCTGCGCCTGATCAAGGCGGTGACCCGCAGCCGCTGGCGCTACTACCTGTCCCAGCCGGTGGGCAGCCTGTCGAATGCGGTGGCGACCGAGGCGCATCGCGCCTCCGAGGGTTTCTTCCACGGCGCGGTCATGGCCACCCAGGCCATCAATGCGCTGATCTATGCCTCACTGGCGCTGCTGATCTCACTGCAGGCCAGCCTGATTGCCCTGGTGTTCGGCGGAGTCCTGCTCGGTCTGCTGCATTTCCTGGTTCGCAAGGCCGGGCGCGCGGGCCGCGATCAAACCGGTCTGATGAAGTCCCTGCTGGCGGTGATGACCGACCAGCTCGGCGCGGTCAAACCGCTCAAGGCGATGGCGCGCGAGGATCATATCGATGCGCTGATGTCGAGTCAGACCCGCGACCTGAAGAAGGCGCTCAAACACCAGGTCATGGCCAAGGCCGGGCTCACCGCCCTGCAGGAGCCGCTGCTGGCGATCCTGGTCGGCATCGGCTTCTTCTACTTTCTGGTGCAGATGAACCTGCCGATGGCCACGGTGATGATGATGATCTTCCTCATCGCTCGCTCGGTCAATCATCTGGCCAAGGCCCAGCGTTCGCTGCAGCACATGGCGATCAGCGAATCGGCCTACTGGTCGCTGGTCGAAACGATCGACCAGGCCGAAGCCCAGCGCGAGCCGGCTCGTGGTCATCTCCAGCCCACGCTCGATCAGGGCATCGAATTCCGTGAGGTGGTCTTTCGCTACGACCGGCAAGCCGTCATCGACACGATGACCTGCCTGATCCCCGCCGGCCAGCTGACGGTGCTGAGCGGACCTTCAGGCGCCGGCAAGACCACCGTCATCGATCTGGCAGCCGGCCTGCTCCACGCCGACGAGGGGACAATCCTGATCGATGGTCAGACCATCGACGACATCGACCATCACGCCTGGCGACGAATGATCGGCTACGTGCCGCAGGACCCGCTCCTGATCAATGAATCGGTCTTTCTCAACCTTACTCTGGGCGATGCGGACATCAGTCGGGAGCGCGCCTGCGAGGCGCTGAAGCAGGCCGATGCGCTGGATTTTGTCGAAGCCCTGCCCGAGGGGCTGGATGCGCTGCTGGGCGAACGGGGTGGGCGCCTGTCCGGCGGCCAGCGCCAGCGTCTGGCAATTGCGCGGGCCCTGATCCATCAACCTCGCCTGCTGATCCTTGACGAGGCGACCTCGAGCCTTGATGAGGTCTCCGAGGCAGCCATCGTCGAAACCATCTGCCGCCTCAAGGGCAAGCTCACGCTGCTGGCCGTCAGCCATGACCAGGCCCTGATCGATGCCGCCGACCAGCAGATCCGGCTGCAGCCGGCGGGCGCGGCAACACAGACCCTGCCCGAAAGCGCCGGCTGATGAATCTCAAACGACTGCGCCGTCGAACCGGCTTTCACCTGCTGCGCAGCCTGGCCGCCCTGCGCGCGCGCCGCGGCATGGCGGCAGTAGCGGCGACCGGCGATCGCCTCGGCCGCTGGCACCATCGCCTGGCGCGTGGACAACGCAGGCTGCTGGAACAGCAGCTTTGCCGGTTGTTCAGCCTGGAGTCGAGCGACCCCCGCCCGGCCACCTGGCTGGAAGACTCCTATCGGATCAACGATCGCGCGATCTTCGAGATCCTCGCGATGTATTCCGGGCGCATGAGCATCGCCGATGTCGCCGAGCATTGCGCGGTCGATCAGCTGCAGGTGCTTGACCAGGCTCTCGAGAAAGGACGCGGTGTCGTTCTCCTGGGCTGGCATATGGGCAACGGCGTGTCCATGGCCACCCGCTTGGGGCAACTGGGCTACCCGATCTCTGTCGTGTTTCGTGAGTCGCGGAAAATCCAGCCCGAGTTCTACCCCAGGGGTTTGGGCTTCATGGGCCTGGATGCCATCGGCGCGCAACCGCCAGCGGTCGGGTTCCGGCGCATGCTCAAGGCCTTGAAACAGAACCGGGTGATCTACATCCTGATGGATCAGGGCATCAAGCACGGTATCGAGACACCGTTCCTGGGCAAACACGTGCCGATGCCGCCGGGGCCAGCCGAGCTGGTCCGCCGCACCGGCTGCGCCCTGGTCAGTGCACCCCTGACCGGCGTCGTCCCGCGCTGGCAGTTCGGACTCGAGCGCGTGGATATCATCGACCCGCAGGAAGAACTGGAGGCCAGTGTCGAAAAATTGAGTCGAATCATGGAAAATCGGATCCTCGAGCGACCAGAATGGTGGACCTGGCATCAGCGTCGCTGGCCGAGATACCCGTTCCTGGACAGCCCTGAACAGAATCCAGCCGGAAGACACGACAAGACTCACGAGGACCTGTGATCCATGGCTCTGCTGCTCCAACGAATCGCTCGTGGCCTGACACCGGCCGCGTTCAGCACCGACCGCCCACCGGCCCGGCGCAAGACGCCCGACCGCATCGTCCTCGGCGTCAAGCCAGGCCAGCGCCCCTCCGAGCGCCCGCCGGTCAGGATCTTTCTCGGTACCGAGCGCGGGCAGTTTCGCGCCGAACAGACCTTTATATGGTCGATCGAAAAGCATCGTGACCCGTCCAGGATCTATGAAATCCATCTGCTGCGCGATCTGAGCGGGTTTCAACGCGGCTTCTGGTTGACCGGTTTCACCAACTACCGCTTCGCCATCCCGGAATTTGCAGGATTCGAGGGTCGGGCGATCTACAACGACGCCGATCAGGTCTATCTGACCGACCCGGCCGAACTGTTCGACACCCCGATGGACAAGGCCGGCTTCCTGTCGATCAATGACCGCGACACCTCGGTCATGCTGATCGACTGCAAGCGCATGGCCGAGGTCTGGAATCCGCATGACGTGCGACGCCTGAGCCGAAAGAAGCTCGAAGCCAGAGCGCGGCAGGCCCGACTCTGGGGCGACCTGGACGATGGCTGGAACGCGCGCGACAGCGAATACGTCGCGAGGCGCTCGAAGCTGGTCCACTTCACGACCCTGCATACCCAACCCTGGCAGCCCTTTCCCGATCAGTTCGTCTATTACCCGAATCCGACAGGCTCGCTCTGGCCCGAGCTGGAGGCCGAGGCGATCGAGGAGGGCTTCATGCCGGTCTCCGACACGCGGCCCTCCAGGGACTGGGGAGCGGTGAAGCTCGCCCTGACATCGCGCAAAGACGGCACCTCGATCCAGTCGCTGCTGTCTGCCCGGCAACCCAGGCCCTATCAGTCGCATATGAAGATAGCGGGATGGCTGACGCAAGTACCGGATGCCGATATCCCCTGGGTGCTGTCGCGGCTGTTCGAGACCAGCGCCCAGCTCGAAATCGATCTGCGCGAACCGCTGACCAATCGGCGTCGCTATCGTCGCGACCGGCGCTTCTGGCTGCAACAGCTCGTACTGGCAAGCCGCCGCCATCCAGACACCCGCTGGACCCTGCATCATCGCGGCGCTTTTCAGGGCACGGCCAGCTACTGCGGTGGACCAACCCCCGACGGCGACATCCTGGTGTTGCTGCACCGCAAACCCGGACACAACCAGCAGGCGCGAGCGATCGCCGAGACCCTGTCCGATCAGACCGGGCGCCGGATCCGAGAGCACCGGATCGAATCGAGCGAAGCGGGTTTCATGCTGCGACGCCTGTTCGGAAGCAGCCCTCGCGTTCCCGAGCTGGAGAAGATCGCTGTGGTGGTGGCCGGGGGATGGCTGCCGACCCGCGTGGCGCGCGGTCTGATCAGGCAGCGTCCAGGGATTCGATTGATTCTGAGTGGGCGCAAGGCCGGCCCGCCTCCCGAGCATGGCGGCGTGGTTGTCCAGTGCGAACATTTCGGCCTGCCCGCCGCACCCGGTCGCCTGCTCAGCCTGCTGCCGCTCAACCAGGGCGGCGCCGACCACGAGGGCGATACCACCGCCTGGTCCGACTGGCTGGAGGCACCGCGCCGCTTCGCTGTCCTGATCGGCGGCTCGTCGAAATCACACCGTCTGACGAGAGAGACCGCCAGGCAGCTGGCCACGGAAGCCTCGCAATGGGCCAGCGCCCACGATGCACGGCTGCTCGTCGTAACCAGCCGGCGCTCCGCGGCGATGACTCCGACACTCCGCGAGGGCCTGCAGGAGACCGACCTGCTCTATGCCTTCGAGCGCGATGATCCGCACAACCCCTACCGTCTGGCGCTGGAGCAGGCCGATCAGCTGCTGGTCACCGGCGAGAGTGAATCCATGCTGGCCGACGCCGCCAGCCGAAACCGGGGGTTCCTGGTCTGGCCCCTGCCCCGGAAGCCCGCCGGTCTCTGGGCGCGCCTCAGCCAGACGGTCGCCGACAAGGCGACCCGGCCGCGCTTCAACCGGCGCGGCAGCATTCGTCCCCAGCAGGGTCTCACCTACCTGTGCGCTCGCTGGGTCGAGCGCAACTGGGTTCTGCCACCGCGGGATACCGAGGCCCTGCTTCAGACCCTGTACCGCCGCGGCCTGGCTGCACCTTTCGGGCAGACCGCACCCGCCTCCTTCCGGCCGGACAAGGAGCGCGAACAGCTGATCGCGCAAGCCCGCGAGCTGCTGGCGATTCGAGGGCGGGATGATCGTTCCGATCCTTCAGCCCAACTTCAACTGATCTGAGCACTGTCGAACCCATGTCCAGCACTGCAGAAACCCTCAATCCAGACCGTCGGTCCTCTGCCGGCCGGTTAACGGACCCGCTGATCGACGCCGATGCGCTGGCGGCGATCGCCACCGGTGATTTTCGTGGCGCCCACCCCTATCCCTGGCTGAACCCCGAGGGCGTTCTGACCGACAAGGCCTTCGAGCTGTTGCGGGTGAACATGCCCCGGGTCGATCAGATGAAGGCCAGTTTCGGGCGCAAGCGCGCCCATGGCCAGACACCGCACGATCGCTATTCGCTGGAATACAACGCTGACCTGGACGTCCATCCGGCCTGGCACCAGCTGGTCGCGGAATTCAACGGCCCGGTCTACCAGGGCTGGCTGGCGCGACTGTTCGACACCCGCCGCTTCCGACTCACCTACCACTGGCATTTCGCACCGCGCGGCGCCTCGGTTTCGCCGCACTGCGATGCCAAGCGCAAGATCGGCTCGCATATCTTCTATTTCAATTCGCCCGAGGAGTGGAGCGCTGACTGGGGTGGGGAAACCGTCATCCTCGACGACGGCGGGCGTTTCTCCAGGGCCAGCGCGCCGGATTTCGACGATTTCGACCGGGCCTGGCCGGCGGATGCCATGGGCAACCGCTCGCTCCTGTTCCAGCGCCAGGGCAACTCCTGGCATGGCGTACAGGAACTTCTGTGCCCGGAGGATCGCCTGCGCAAGGTCTTCATCATCGTCGTCAATGCAGACACGCTCGGCGGGCGACTGCGGCGCCTGTTCCATCGCCCGGACGGCGCTTGAAGATCGACCTCGAGCAGGCATCTGCTACGATCGTCGATTCGACCGGAGAAGAGTTCACAGGAGTCATCCACCGATGCGACGCATTCTGATCACTCTGGGGTTGGCGCTGATCGCGGCAGATCGGGGTCTGGCCGGTCAGGATCCGGTGATCTATCGCTGTGAGAACGCCGGGGTGATCGAGTTTTCCGATCAGCCCTGTCAGGATGATGCCGATTCGAATGCCGAACAGGGTCAGCACATCCACGAATCCAGCGGATCGGTCAGCGTGATCAGCCCGCCGGATGATCTCGACGAGATCCAGCAGGCCAACCGCAGCTGGCTGCAGGACTACCGGGCCCGGCAGACAGTCCAGGAAACGATGAGTGCAGAATCACGACCGGAACGGGTAGTGCCGTCCCGGCTGCAGCATGAAGCGATCGAACCACGTAAGGCCCTTCGTCCGGTGATCTGGCCCTACCATCCGCCGCCCTATTTCCATCGCTCGCCCCGCCCACCTCGCTACGGCGAGCCGCAGACACGCCAGCAACCCTATTCCGCCCTGAGCGGCCCGTTTCCCGGCACTCGTCCGCGCAACCCCGAACAGGACGTACCGCCGAATCGATGAGCCGGCTTGATCAGCTTCAGTAGCCCTGAAGCACGTCGGCACCTGGCGGTGGTTCGAAGGTGAACAGCGCCGGATCGAGGGCCGGGTTTCGGATCAGATCGAACAGGTCGATGCGCGTGGTCTGGCCGAAATTGTCGTTGAATTCAAGCGCTACCGGCATGCCGTCGGCGAATACCAGACGGGCACGTTCGAATCCGGCTTCATCGGCCAGGGGTCGGAATTCGATCACGTCCGGGTCACCGGTTTCGCTGATCGAATAGAAGCTGTCGAGCAGTTCGGGCCGGGTCAGTACCAGCAGCGGCGAATCCGACGCCGAGGGCTGGTCCTGCTGGGTGACCTGTTCCAGCGATTCATCGTAGTGCCACAGGTGCTCTCCATCGGCGACCAGTTCCTGCGGGAATGGTTCGAGATAACGCCAGCGAAAGCGGTCGGGGGCGGAGAAGAAAATATCTCCGGTCGAGGCCTCGCTAACGAAGCCATCGGGATCGAGGGTGGTCTGGGCAAACTGGCCGGACAGGGTTTCCAGCTCATCGGCAAAGCGATCGAGCTGGGCACGAGCGGGCTCCTGCGCGGCCAGCCAAGGGCTCGACAACACGCCGGTCAGCAACAGCAAGGCAGGGATTGATTTCATCGCGTGGCGAATTCCGATTGGGCTCGGCATCGTCCCGAGCAGTAGTGGGTCGATCAGTCGCGCGGCGGGGCCGGAGCGAGGACCTCGCGCTGGCCGTTGTGTTCAGGCGGCGAGACCACGCCCTGGGCCTCCATCTCCTCGATCAGACGCGCGGCGCGGTTGTAGCCGATCCGCAGCTGGCGCTGAACCGAAGAGATCGATGCACGACGGCTACTGAGCACATAGGCAACGGCCTTGTCGTAAAGTTCATCGTCAGAATCGCCACCACCGGCCTCCGGCAGCCCGTTTTCGCCGATATTCATCCCGTCGGTCGTGGTCTGAGTCTCGGCCAGCACGTCCTCGAGATAATCGGGTTCGCCCTGCTGCTTCAACCACTCCACCGCGGCATGCACTTCGTGATCATCGACGAAAGCGCCATGGATTCGCTCAGGAACGCCCTGCCCCGGCGGCAGATACAGCATGTCTCCATGTCCCAGCAGCTGTTCGGCGCCCTGCTGATCCAGAATCGTGCGCGAATCGATGCGCGATGAGACCTGAAAGGCCATTCGCGTCGGGATGTTGGCCTTGATCAGACCGGTGATCACATCGACCGACGGGCGCTGGGTCGCCAGAACGAGATGGATCCCCGAAGCCCTCGCCTTCTGTGCCAACCGCGCGATCAGCTGCTCGACCTTCTTGCCGACGATCATCATCATGTCAGCAAATTCATCGACCACAACCACGATGAACGGCAGCCTGGTCAGGGTCGGCACCGCCTCGCCCTCCGGCAGGGCAGCCTGGCTGATCAGCGGGTCCGGAATCGGCTCGCCCTTGTCGATCGCATCGGAGACCTTGCGATTGAAACCGGCCAGATTGCGCACGCCGAGTGCCGCCATCAGTCGATAACGTCGCTCCATTTCGGCCACACACCAGCGCAGGGCGTTGGCCGCTTCCTTCATGTCGGTGACCACCGGGGTCAGCAGATGCTGGATGCCCTCATAGACTGACAGTTCGAGCATCTTCGGGTCGACCATGATCAATCGGACCTGGTCCGGAGTGGCCTTATAGAGCAGGCTCAGGATCATCGCGTTGATCGCCACGGACTTGCCCGAGCCGGTCGTGCCCGCGACCAGCAGATGGGGCATCTTGGCGATGTCAGCGGTCAGCGGTTTGCCGGAGATACTCTTGCCCAGACCCAGCGTCAGGGGAGAGCTGGCTTTGGCATAGGCGCTCGAGGCCAGAATTTCGCGCAGGTAGACGATCTCGCGGTTCTCGTTCGGGATCTCCAGGCCGATCACGCTCTTGCCGGGGATGACGTCGACAACGCGCACCGAGATCACGCTCAGGCCACGCGCCAGATCCTTGGCCAGATTGGCGATCTGGGCGCCCTTGACGCCGGGGGCGGGCTGCAGCTCGAAACGGGTGATCACCGGGCCAGGATGCACGGCGACCACTTCGACCTCGACTCCGAAGTCGGCCAGCTTGAGCTCGACCTGGCGGCTCATGGCCTTCAGCGCATCTTCGGAAAACGCGGCCTTGTTGGCGCGCGGCTCATCGAGCAGATCCAGCGGCGGTATTCCGGTCTCACCCATATTCTTGAACAGCGGCTGCTGGCGCAGCTTGGTCTCGACGGGTTTGGAGATCTTCGGCTCGACCCGGGGCTCGATGCGCACCTCAGGCCGGGTCTTGCGTTTGATGGTGTCGAGCTTGCGCACCTCCTCGCGTTCGGCCCGCGCCCGGCGCCCGGCGATCCAGTCACGTGCCCGACCGAAGCGATCCACTATCCAGACTCCGAATGCCAGGGCAGCGCGACCGGTTCGATCGACCACATTGATCCACGACAGGCCGGTGAACAGCGTGATGCCGGCCAGCAGGATGGTCAGGTTGATCAGCGCCGCGCCGGTGAAACCCATGGCACGGACCATCGGTCCGGACAGCAGCGCCCCGAGGACACCACCACCGTCCTCCAGACTGCCGCGGACCTGCATGTCGAGCAGGATGCAGCCGGTCAGCACGATGAGGATCAGACCGCCGGTACGAACTCCCCATTCGGCCAGCGTTGCAGGTTCGGTGCGCTCCTTCAGGATTCGAAAGCCGGCCAGACCGATCAGCAAGGGCGCCACGTAGGCCATGTAGCCGAACAGGACCAGAAACAGATCCGACAGCCAGGCACCGAACGAGCCCCCCAGATTGGAGATTCGATCGCCGGCAGCTGCCCGGGACCAACCCGGATCGCCCGGATCATGGGTCATCAGGGACAGCAGCAGATAGAGCGCAAGGACCAGCGTGACCAGGAATGCACTCTCTGCAATTCGCCGGACCAGGGCACCGTCGGAATCCGCCAGCGCCCCGCCCTGACCCTTGCCCTTGACCTTGCCCCCGCCCTCGGCCCGGGCCTTTCCGGCTTTTGTCTTGGCTTTGCTCATCTCAAGAGCATACTTGAATAACCGCTTTCAATTCGTTGATTTTACGCGAGTCGAATTGCACAAACAGCCCCGATCAGCCCATCAGCGCCGGGTGAATCAGGGCACCATCACGCACGTTGACTCCTCGCGCCAGCGGCTCGTGCGATCCCCAATCTGCCCGAGCGATCCGCTGGACATAGGGCAGAATCGCCGCCGACAGCGCCTGGCTGGAGGTCCTTGGAACCGCGCCCGGCATGTTGGTCACGGCAAAATGGGTCACGCCATCGACCTTGTAGGTGGGGTCGGCATAGGTCGTCGGGCGAGTGGTTTCGAAGCAGCCGCCCTGGTCGACCGAGATATCGACCACCACGCTGCCCTCCTCCATGGTCGAAATCATTTCCCGGGTGACCACGTGCGGCGCTCGCGCGCCGGTCACCAGTACCGCGCCGATCACCATGTCCGCCCGGGCAACGAAGTCGCTGACCGTTTCGACATAGGGGTAGAGGGCCGTGACATTGGCACCGATCGCCATCATTTCGGCCAGGCGGTCCTGGCGCTTGTCGAAGACGGTCACATTGGCGCCCGAGGCCGCAGCCAGGCGCGCAGAGTTACCGCCCGCCGCGCCGGCCCCCAGAACAACCACCCGACCGCGATCGGCCGAGGGCAGTCCACCCAACAGGATGCCGCGACCGCCTTCGGTCTGATGGAGCAGATGGGTCGCCACCTGGACGCCGATCCGGCCGGCGATGTTGCTCATCGGGGCGAGCAGCGGCAGATGGCCATTGTCTTCCTCGACGGTCTCAAAGGCCACGCCGGTCAGGCCGATCTCCAGCAGTCGTTCGGTCAGCGCCGGCTCGGCCGCCAGATGCAGATAGCAGAACAGCAGATGTTCCTTGCGCAGGTGAGTCAGATCGCTCTCGATCGGTTCCTTGACCTTGACGATCAGCTCGGCCTGACCGTAGAGCGCGGCGGCATCGGGCTGAATGGTGACGCCCACCGCCTCGAAATCCTCATCCGAAAAACCACTGAGCACTCCGGCCTGGGATTCGATCATGACCTCATGACCTGCACGAACCAGGTCTCCGCACGCGGCCGGGACCAGGGCCACGCGCCCTTCAAGGGTCTTTGTTTCACGGGGAATGCCAATGCGCATGAACTGCTCTCCTGTTAACGACATTCGATTGCCACCATGATCCGGACCTGCACATTCTCTGCAGATTGAAACTCACCCGGATCGATGAAGTACGGTACCGGTATCATCCCGGCGCTGGTTGCCTGATCCGGCCTGCTGATCCGGCTTGGATTGTTGGTCGGCTGGCCTTACCTTAATGGGCAGCCCATCGTCCTGACCACTGGAGAAAATTATACTATGGCCGACCCCCGTCATTTCCGACTTCTGATCCTCGGATCCGGCCCGGCCGGCTATACCGCGGCCGTGTATGCGGCCCGCGCGAATCTGAGCCCCGCGATCGTCACCGGCATACAGCAAGGCGGTCAGCTGATGACCACCACCGACGTCGAGAACTGGCCGGGCGACTACCCTGATCTGCAGGGCCCCGAGCTGATGACGCGTATGCTCAAACATGCCGAGGCCTTCGATACGGAAATCGTCCTCGATCATATCCATACCGCCGACCTGGCCCAGCCACCCTTCCGGCTGGAGGGCGACAGCGGAGTCTACACCTGCGATGCCCTGATCATCACCACCGGTGCGTCTGCCCGCTACCTCGGGCTGGAATCGGAACAGACCTTTCTCGGCCGCGGGGTTTCGGCCTGTGCCACCTGCGACGGGTTCTTCTATCGCGACAAACCCGTCGCCGTGGTCGGTGGCGGCAATACCGCTGTCGAGGAGGCGCTGTATCTGTCCAATATCGCATCCAGGGTGACGCTGGTCCATCGTCGCGACGAGCTGCGCGCCGAGAAGATCCTTCAGGAACGGCTGTTCAAGCGGGTTGAAGAGGGCAAGGTCGAGCTCAAGTGGAACCATACCCTCGACGAAGTGCTGGGTGACGACGACGGCGTGATCGGCATGCGAATCCGCTCGACCGAGGACGGCAGGACGACCGATATCGATCTGGACGCGGTCTTCATCGCGATCGGGCACGATCCGAACACGAAGATCTTTGCCGACCAGCTCGACATGACAGACGGCTACATCCATATCAGATCAGGACTGGATGGAATGGCGACGGCGACCAGCGTCCCCGGCGTTTTTGCGGCAGGGGACGTCGCAGACCATGTCTATCGCCAGGCCATCACGTCGGCCGGCTTCGGATGCATGGCAGCGCTCGATGCCGAACGGTTCCTTGACCAGCCCCCCGTCTGACCGAAGCAAGCGACCGGGACAGCTTCGCGATCTGTCCCAGAGCGACTGGAACGGGCTGGTCAGCGACACCGGCCCGTTCATGGACTGGCGGTTCCTGACCGCACTCGAGCAGGCCGGCAGCGTCGGAAAGGTAGTTGGCTGGGAGCCTGCCCCGCTGATCATCCCCGGACCGCAGGGACCCCTGGCCGGCGCAAGCGCCTATCTGAAATCGAACAGCCACGGCGAGTTCGTGTTCGACTGGGCCTGGGCCCGGGCGGCGCATCAGGCCGGCCTGTACTGGTATCCCAAGCTGTTGATTGCTTCCCCCTTCAGTCCGGTGCCGGGCCCGCGCCTGCTCGGCGCTGAAGCTCGACCCGAGGCCGCGCGTGAACTGATCCGGTCGATCGAAGCGCTGGTCGAGGACAACGCTTTGTCTTCAGCGGGGATCAATTTCTGCGACCACAATGACAGCCGCTTGCTGCGCGAGGCTGGCTGGCTCGAGCGTTTCGACTGGCAGTATCACTGGAAAAACGAGGGCTACCGCGATTTCGACGATTTCCTGAGCTGTCTGAAGCGCAAACCTAGAAAGAATATCCGCGCCGAGCGGCGCCGGGTGCGCGAGGCCGGGTGGACCTTTCACTGGAAGAACGGAGATGCGCTTGATCCGGATGACCTCGATCTGGTTGACCGCTGCTATCAGTCCACCTTCGCCCTCTACGGCAATCTGCCCATGCTCAACCGCGAATTCTTCGCTCAGGCAGCCACGCTGTTCGGTCCGGATTTTCTGGTCTGCCAGGCGCTGCTCGAAGGCCAGCCGCAGGCCGCGGCCATCTTCTGGCGTGATCGTCATCGCCTCTACGGTCGCTACTGGGGCAGCCTGATCGATACGCGCGATGTGCATTTCGAGGCCTGCTACTACCAGGGTATCGACTACTGCATCGAACACGGTCTGGACTGGTTCGAACCCGGCGCTCAGGGTGAGCACAAGATTCGTCGCGGTTTCCTGCCCCGGAGAACGACCTCGTTTCACTACATTCGGCACCGCGGCATGCGCCAGGCGATCGACCGCTATCTGGACCAGGAAGCGCGCGCCCTGCTCCAGTATCGTGAGCAGCTCGAAACCCTCGACCCCTTTGCCTGAGCATGCCGCGCATCACCATCCCCCAGCTCGGCACGAACCCGGACAGCCCGTTTCCTGATCCGTCCCGCATCGAACACCCCGAGGGTCTGCTCGCCTGGGGCGGCGACCTGAGCCCGACACGACTGATCAATGCCTACCGCCGCGGCATCTTTCCCTGGTTCGATGATGAATCGGAGATACTGTGGTGGTCGCCGGAGCCCCGGGCGGTTCTGATTCCCGGTGGCTGGCATCTGCCGAAGCGACTCAGGCGGACCCTTCGTCAGGGCCGGTTCCAGGTGCATCTGGATGCGAACTTCGAGGCCGTGATCGATGGCTGTGCGGCCGCGCGAAAAAATCGCGAAGGCGGGGTCGACGGCACATGGATTACCGCTGACATGAAGCGGGCCTACACGCAGCTTTATCGCCTGGGTCATGCCCATAGCGTCGAGATTCATGATCTCGAAGGCGGCTTGATCGGGGGTCTCTACGGTGTCGCTCTGGGCCGGGTCTTCTTTGCCGAATCCAAGTTTCATCGCGCCCGCGATGCCTCGAAGATCGCACTGGCGATTCTGATGCGAATCCTGGAATCCGCGGATTTCCTGCTGGCCGATTGCCAGCTCTGGAATCCGCACCTGGAAACACTCGGCGTGCGGCTGCTGAGCGGCGGGCAGTTTCGCCAGGTCCTTGCCTTTGGAATCCCGCCCGATGCGAACGACTCGGCCTGGCCGGTTCGGCCGGACCCGGACCTGTTCAGGGCCTGGTAAACAGAGCCTCGATCTGCTCATCGGCGGGTCGCTCTCCGCGCGCCCTGCGCGCCAGCTCGAGGGTGGCCAGACCCAGCTCCGACAACAGAAGACTCCGCTCCGGACAGGCCTCGAGCATGGCCTGCTGAAGGCTTCGGATCTGGTCCAGATCAGCCCGCTCGATCGGGCCGGTCAACGCCTGCGCAGCGTCGGTCCGGTCCAGATTGGCCAAAGTTCCTGACTGCAGCCCGGCCAGCAAGTCCCGGGCGTGAGACTCCTCGATTCCGGCAGCCAGGGCCAGATCACGGGCGAGCGCGGTCAGGGTGACCAGATAGTTCGAGGCCACGACCGTCGCGGCATGATAGAGCGGCTTGCGGGCTCGATCGACGGTTTGCCATTGCGCACCGGCGGCGATGAACAGTGGCTTGAGCCGCTGCAGGGCCTCACAGTCGCCTTCTGCAGTTACCCAGGTGCCGGCCATCTGCTGCAGCGCGCGATCGGGCTGAGCAAAAGCACGGGCCGGATGCAGTGATGCCACATTGTGCGCCCAGCCTGCCAGAGCCGACGAATCAAGCGATCCGGACAGATGGAATGCCAGCCCGGCGCGGCCCTCGACCAGATCGGAGCCCACCTCCCCGAGCCGCTGATCGGGCAGCCCGACCAGCAGACAGTCACTCTCGTCCAGATCCCTGATCCGCTTGACGGCAAGGCCGGCACCGATGAAAGCGGTCGCCGCCTGCGCACTCTCCAGGCTGCTGTTGGCAACCTGGGAGATCTCTGCACTCTTCGATTCGACCAGCCAGCGCGCAACCACTCGGGCGGCGCGCCCGGCACCCAGAATGCTGAGTCGAAGCCGGGTCACGCTCAGTCGTTCTTGCCGCCGGGAAAATCACTGGCTTCTACGCCATCCGGCCGCGGGGGCATGGCGCCGGGATGGCGCTCAAGAAGATCCTTCAGTTGTTCCAGTCCGCGCCGCAGATCGCCGCCGACCAGGCTCGGCAGCATCAGACCGATATACCTTCCGGTCAGGTCCAGGGTGCCGAAGCGCATGCGCATGCCCCAGGCGACCTCCGACCCGCCGTCTGCTGGCTGAATCCTGAAGAAGTGTTCGGATTCGGTTTCACCCAGCTCCATCTCGAGTTCGATGCGCTCGGTTGGCACGGTTGCGGTAATCCACAGCCTGCCCGTCTCGCTCCCTTCGCGCTCGCTCCAGGCCAGCGCCGCGCCCTGGCCACCGGCCGGGCCTTCCAGCCGGTATTCTGCCCCGGCATTGCGCGCGTACCAGGGTGACCAGGCATTGAAGTAGGCCAGCTCGTTGAGAACCTCGAAGGCAATCTCCGGCGGGGCATCGATGACCACGCTGCGCTGGACCAGAACCTCCCGGGGCAGAAAGAATCCGACCAGAATGATGGCAACGACAATCGCCAGCAGCACGGATAACAGTCGTCTTGCCATCATTCGACTCCTCGATACAGGTTCATGGGATCGGAACTCAATGCCATTCCCGCCAGGGCTGGTCGGAGCGACGCACGCCATCCTGACCGAATCCATCCTCGTCCTCGTCCTCCTCGTCTTCCCAGTCATAGCGCTTGATCGGTGGACGGTCGAGCGGTTTCAGCAGGAAGGCCATGACAAGACCGATCACCGCTCCGCTGAGATGCAGCTCCCAGCTCGTCCCCTGTCCGCTCGGCAGAACACCCCAGATCATCGACCCATAGAGCAGCCAGATCATCATCGAAACACCGACCGAACGCAGATCACGCCGCAGCATTCCGGAGAAGAATACGAAGGCCAGAATGCCATAGACCAGTCCGCTGGCGCCGATATGAACGCTGGAGCGGGCAAACAGCCAGGCCAGCGCTGAGCTGCCCAGAAAGATCGCCGGCAGCGCCCGCAGGGCCGCGGTCGGATACAGAAACAGCATGGCCACACCCCCGATGAACAGCGGCAGGGAATTCGACAACAGGTGATTCAGATTGCCGTGCAGGAATGGGGTGGTGACAATACCAAGCAGGCCAACCGCCTCGCGCGGGCGCAGGCCGAAGCGGGTCAGGTCGAAGGGAAGCAGGACATCCAGAATGAATACCAGCCAGACGGCCAGCAGGGCAACGACCATCAGACGGATCGCCAACCAGAAACTGCGGATCGCACGCGGCGATCCAGTGTAGTCGGGATCAGGAACGTGGAGCTGCATGCGACGACCTTGCGGCGGTGAATCGTGAGTGCATTGGAGGACTGTCCGGCATCAGCGATTGAGGCCGCAACCGATGATCTCGCGCACCTGATCGCGCAACGGGCTCAGATCGTCGATATCCAAGCCCTCGGTGCGAACCGGAGGATGAATGATCAGCTTGACCGTTCCCGGACGAATGCGAATCGAATCGGCCGGCATGACATCGCGTGATCCGACCACCGTCATCGGCAGGATCGGCATCTGCTGGTCGATGGCGACCCGGAAAGCACCCTTCTTGAATTCCAGGAGTTCGCCCGAACGACTCCGGGTCCCCTCGGCAAAGAACAGGATGCCGGTACCCGGCTTGAGTCGAGCCACGGCCTTGTTGATCGCCCGTCGTGCCTGCTCCGGGTCCCGTCGATTGACCTGGATGTGGCCGATCGCCTGACAGGCCTGGGAGACGAAGGGGATCCACCCCAGCTCGGCCTTCATGACCCAGCGCAGATCAAGGCCGCAGAAGCCGTAGATCACCGGAATATCGAACTGGCTCTGATGATTGGCGACGACGACGAATGATTGGCTCGGGTCGGCATGCTCCAGCCCTTCGATTTCGACCCTGACGGGCGCCAGGAACGCCAGAAAACGACACCAGCGAACCGCCAGCTGAAGATTGGCAGCCCGGGGAGAAACGAGCAGCGCCGTGGGTACGGCCAGCAGGGCCGCCAGCAACGTCGCGACCACCGCGACCGGCACGAAGACCAGCCACTGCCAAAAGGGATACAGGATCTGAACCGGGGCCGACATTCTCAGGGTTTCGCTCATCTGCCTATCGTACACAATCATCCGAATCGGACGCAGGTCGCGTCAGCCCTGCCCCATCAATGACCGCTCTCCTGTCTGACAGGACTCAGGGGCTGGGGATAAGCGATTCAAGGCCGTACCGGATCAAAAAACGCCGGGCACGGAGCCCGGCGTTTTCAGCGACCTTGTCTTTGACTCAAGACAACAGCATGGAGAGTGATGCTGATCAGGCTGCCTTGACGTCGGTCTTGCGGTCGCCTTCGATGACCCGATTGGAAGCACCGCCGATCTCGATCTTGCGCGGCTTCATCTGTTCCGGGAGCTCGCGCTTGAGTTTGATGTGCAGCAGACCGTTTTCCAGCTGGGCCGAAGACACCTCGACATGATCGGCGAGCTGAAAGCGGCGCTCGAAGGAGCGGGTCGCGATACCGCGATAGAGGAATTCGCTGCCGTCTTCGGACTCGCTGTCCTGCTTGGCACCGGTGATCGTCAGCGTGTTGCGCTCGGTCTGGATCTCGAGCTCGTTCTCGCCGAAGCCCGCAACCGCCATCGTGATGCGGTACTGGTCATCACCCAGCGACTCGATGTTGTACGGGGGGTAGCCGTTCGAATCGACGCGTGATGCAGAGCTGAGCGTTTCAGCCAGACGATCGAAGCCAATGGCTGTGCGATACAGGGGTGAAAGATCAAACGTAGTCATAACCGTATCCTCCTGGAGAAGCAATCGGTGTGGTTGGTTGTGTCGCACCTGCCGATCATCGGCCAGATGCCAGAAGCCCCTTGCGGCGACTTCATTACTCAAGTAGGGATCATTCGAGCGGCTTTCAAGGGTAGTCGATCTCGACGACGATCAATTGTCTGGCCCCCGCTGGTGTGTCGATACTGACTTCCTCATCGAGCCGGCGGCCCAGCAAGGCGCGCGCGACCGGCGAGTCGACCGATATCCAGCCCAGCTTCGAGTCGATTTCATCGGCACCGACGATCCGATAGCGGCTGGTCTCTCCCGCCTCATCCTCGAGGGTGACGAAGGCGCCGAAGAACACCCGATCGAGGGTTTTCGGCTGCTCGCGAACCACCTCGACGACATCCAGGCGTTTCTGCAGATAGCGGATTCGCCCGTCGATACCTCGAAGCTGCTTCTTGCGGTAGATATATTCCGCGTTTTCGGACCGATCCCCCTCGGCCGCGGCAGCAGTGATCGCCGCAACCACCTCCCGGCGATCGACCCAGAGCTGCTTGAGTTCATGCTGCAGCCGTCGCTGACCCTCGGGCGTGATGTAGGCACTCGAGGCCGGCCTGGGCGGACGCCAGCGTCCCATGGAAAAAAGCCGATCCCTACAGACCGCCCTCGGTCAGCTTCAGCGGATCGAGCAGCGATTCCAGCTCCTCGCGTGAAAGCTCGGTCATCTCCTCGGCCACATCGAGAATGGGGCGGCCTTCCTTGTAGGCCTGCTTGGCCAGCGCGGCGCCTTTTTCGTATCCGATGACACGGTTCAGCGCGGTGACCAGAATCGGATTGCGGCCGAGGGCCAGATCGAGATTGTCCTGACGTACCTTGAAGCCCGCGACGGCGCGGTCGGCCATCAGGCGGCAGCTGTTGGCAAGAAGCTCGATGCTCTCCAACAGCGTGGCGCCGACCAGGGGCAGCATGACATTGAGCTGAAAATTGCCCGACTGGCCAGCCACTGTGATCGTGGCATCGTTGCCGATGACCCGGGCCGCGACCATGCAGCAGGCCTCCGGGATGACCGGGTTGACCTTGCCCGGCATGATCGAACTGCCCGGCTGCAGAGCCTCGAGCTCGATCTCGCCCAGTCCGGCCAGGGGCCCGGAATTCATCCAGCGCAGATCGTTGCCGATCTTCATCAGACTGACCGCCAGTGTCTTGAGCTGGCCCGACAATTCAACCGCGGCATCCTGGCTGGCGATGCCCTCGAACTTGTTCTCGGCCGACTCGAATTCGAAGCCCGTCGACGTCGCCAGGTGGGCCGCGACACGCGCGCCGAATTCCGGGTGGGCGTTGATGCCGGTTCCGACCGCCGTTCCGCCCTGCGGCAGGCGACGCATGCGTGCCAGGGCATCGGTCAGGCGAGCCTCTGCGCTGCTGATCTGCTGCGCCCAGGTCGACAGCTCCTGGCCCAGGGTGATCGGCATGGCATCCATCAAGTGTGTCCGGCCGGTCTTGGCCACCGCCGCCAGTTCGTCCGCTCGCCGGCCGAGGACCTGCCGGAAGTGCTTGAGTGCGGGCAGGAGCTGCTCGGCAATGCCTAAGCAGGCGCTGACCTGGATCGCTGTCGGAATCACGTCATTGGAGCTCTGCGACATGTTCACGTGATCATTGGGGTGGACCCGCTCGGCACCGGCCTGATGGGCCAGATGGGCGATCACTTCGTTGGCGTTCATGTTCGAGCTCGTTCCCGAGCCGGTCTGATAGATATCAATCGGAAAGTGGGCATCGAGTCCGTTGCCCGTCACCTGGTCGGCCGCCGCCACAATGGCATCGGCCAGGTCGGATTCGAGCAGCTCGAGGTCACGATTGGCCTCGGCGCAAGCCCGCTTGATCAGGCCCAGGGCGCGAATGAAGGCGGGTGGCATCGGCCTGCCACTGATCGGAAAGTTGTTCACTGCACGCTGCGTCTGCGCACCCCAGAGCGCCTTGGCAGGCACCTCGAGTTCACCCATGCTGTCGCGTTCGATTCGATAGTCACTCATGATGATTCTCTGATTTCGTGTATTTTGCCTGGGAACATTCAACGACCAATTATAGTTTGCACGCCAGGACCCGTCCTGCCTTCAGCGGGAAAAATCAAACGGCGGAAGATGGACACCCTGCTCGGTAACGATGCAGTCGACCAGCGCCGCGGGCGTGACATCGAAGACCGGGTTCCAGGCCGCAAAACCCTCGGGAACTTCGTCCAGACCGGCGGCCTTCCAGATTTCTGCAGCCTCGCGCTTTTCGATTTCGATGCCCTCTCCTGAGGGCATGCCCGGATCGACCGTCGATTCGGGCGCAACCACCATGAAGCCAACGCCATGATGCCGCGCGGCCACGGCGAGTCCGTAGGTGCCGATCTTGTTGGCCACATCGCCATTGGCCGCAATCCGGTCCGAGCCCACTACGACCCAGCCGACCCGTCCCGTTGCCATCAGGGCCGGGGCCGCACCATCAATGAGGACGCGCGCCGTAACGCCGGCCTGAGCCAGTTCCCAGGACGTCAGTCGGGCGCCCTGGAGCCACGGGCGCGTCTCGTCGGCGTAGACCTGCTCGATCATGCCCGATCGCACGCCGGCCATGATCACGCCCAGCGCTGTTCCGACGCCACCGGTGGCCAGGGACCCGGTGTTGCAGTGGGTCAGCACGCCGGAGCAGCGGCCGATATGGCGACTGCCTGCTTCGGCCATGGCGCGGTTGGCCGCGATGTCATCGCGATGGATCCTGCGGGCCTGCGCCATCAGTCGCTCGGGATCGAGCCTGCCGTCCTCGAGGACAACCGAGCGCATCTTCTCGATGGCCCAGGCCAGATTGACGGCGGTGGGGCGGGCCTGGTGCAGACGCGCCATGCCGGCCTGCCAGGCCTGAAGATCGCCATCGAATTCACGCGCGGCGAGCACTGCACCATAGGCCGCGGTGATGCCGATCGCCGGGGCGCCGCGCACGGCCAGATCGCGGATCGCGCCGATCACACTCTCCAGGGTAGTCAATTCCAGCCAGATCTGGCGCTGCGGCAGCAGGCGCTGATCAAGCAGGTGCAGACGCTGTCCGTCGCAACGGATCGCCTGAAACCCGTCCTCGGGCTGGTCGAAAGGGGTCGACATGGGTGTTTGCTCGTTCATACCGCTAGTCTATCCGCGTGAGCGCAACGCTGACAGTCGGCTTTCGAATTCAGTATCATGAGCGGCCTTGATTCCACCACAGCGGAGTATGGATACTAGCCATGCGTATTCTGACCCTTATCCTTGCATTCAGCCTGTCGACCCTGGCCTGGAGCCAGTCCGACACCACTGAATCCGAAACGAACGCCGAACCCGAGACAGCAACCCAGGAGTATCCTCAATTGATTCTGCACACCAACCACGGCGCGATCACCATCGAACTCTTCGAAGACAAGGCCCCCGAGTCGGTCGCCAACTTCATCCAGTACGCTCGGGACGGTCACTACGACGGCACCCTGTTTCATCGGGTGATCTCCAACTTCATGATCCAGGGCGGTGGATTCGACGCCGAATTCAACGAGAAAAGCACCCGCGACCCGGTCTTCAATGAAGCCGACAATGGTCTTGCCAACGACCGTGGGACCCTGGCGATGGCCAGAACCAACGATCCACACTCGGCCACCTCGCAATTCTTCATCAACGTCACCGACAACGCCTTCCTGAACCACCGCTCCAAGCATTCGGGTCAGACCTGGGGCTATGCGGTTTTCGGTCAGGTCATCGACGGCATGGATGTGGTCGACACCATCCGCCAGGTGCCGACCGGTCGCCAGGGCATGTTCGCCGACGTCCCGACCGAGCCGGTGATCATCGAGCGGGTCGAGTTTCCTGAGTGATCCAGTAATCCATGTGATTGCCGACCTCCACCTGGACGGCAATCAAGAGGCAGCGACCCGATTGCTGCTGGACTTCCTGCAAGGCCCGGCCCGCAAGGCCCGGGCCTTGTACATTCTCGGTGATCTGTTCGAAGCCTGGATCGGCGACGACGCGCCGCCTGCACCGGCCAATGAGGTCGCCGCCGGCCTGCGCGCGCTGGCCTCGAGCGGTGTCGCGATCCATTTTCTGGTGGGCAATCGTGACTTTCTGCTCGGCGAAGACTATTGTCGTCACGCCGGCATGTCGCTGATTCAGGAACCCGTCTGTCTGGAACATGACGGACACTCGCTGGCCCTGATGCACGGCGATGTGCTGTGCACCGATGATCGGGAGTACCAGGCGTTCCGGGCCCGGGTCCGACAGCCGGAATGGCAACAGCGCATGCTGGCCCGGCCGGCCTGGCTCCGTCGTCAGCTGGCCCGGCTGGCGCGATTCATCAGCAGGCGGCGCAATCGCGGCAAGCCTGAGTTCATCATGGATGTCAACGCCCAGGCCGTGCTGTCGACCCTGCGCGCCCTGGGCACCCGAAATCTCATCCACGGCCATACCCATCGACCGGCAATCCACCGGCTGGAGATCGACCAGAAGCAGGCGTTGCGCGCCGTGCTGGGGGACTGGCATGCGGCGAGCGGCAGCGCCATCCGGGTGGACGGGGGCGTGCTGAGCCTGCTCGATCTCGGCCACGACGACAGCGGCGAGTTGACCATCACGGTGCGAGATCAGGCCCCGCTGCAGTGATCGCAGCCGACCCTGCAGACCGTGCTCAGAACTGAAGCGCTTCCTCGATGCGCCTGGCCGCGGCCTGCCCGCTGACCCAGGCCCCTTCGATCCGGTTTCCGGCCGCCCAGTCACCGGCCACGGCCAGGCGCTGATCCTCCTGCCACAGGCAGCCGATACGCAAGCTCTCCCGGCACTGCGCATAGCGCCAGCGGTGGGCGGTCAGAACGGCGGGCGACAGATGCGCGCAATCCAGGCGGCGGCAGAGCGCGGCATAAAGGGCCGCGGTCACCCGATCGGCAGCGTCCTCGAGATGATTCCGGCTCCATTCGACAGTGGCGTGAGCAACCCAGGTGCTGGCGGCACTCCGGGCCGGCTTGCTGGCGTTGCAGGCCAGCCAGGACAAGGGGCCCTCGTTGTCGAAAGCCGCGTCGAATCCCGGGTCAGGCAGGCTCTCGAACGCTGCCATCAGAGCCCAGGTCGGCTGCATCGGGACACGCTCCAGCGCAGAAAAAAGCGGATGGTCCGTGCCAAGCAGTGCAGCGGCCTGAGCCGGAGGGGCGGTGAGCACGACAGCCCCGGCCTCGAGTTGTGCACCATCGTCCAGGGTCAGATGCCAGCGATCGGCATGTTGCATGCGCTCGACGCGCTGGGCGAATCGACAGTCCAGTCGTCCGGCAAGATCGGAAAGCACGGCGTTCATTCCGGGCACTGCCACCCAGCGCGCATCCGGCGCCCTGCCGGCCGAATCGGGGCGGGCACCGAATACCGTCAGGCGCGGTGCCCAGGTCGTGACCAGGCCGCGCGTCTGCCAGTCGGAAACCGCGTGTCCGAAAGCCTCGCTGCGGGCCGTGAAGTACTGCGCCCCATGGTCGAACTGATAGCCGTCCTGGCGCCGAGTGGCGCTTCGCCCACCGGCACCGCGGCCTTTTTCGATGACGACAACCCGGTATCCGGCTGCCTGCAGGCGGCTGGCTGCACTCAGACCGGCCCAGCCGGCACCAACGACCACGACATCGGTATCCGACATGCCGCTCCTCAACTCGTGCCGGTAGCGGCTTCGGGGCGCAGATAGGGGAAGAGCAGCACGTCACGGATCGAGGGCGAGTCGGTCAACAGCATGACCAGGCGGTCGATGCCGACGCCCTCCCCGGCCGCCGGCGGCATGCCGTACTCCAGGGCCCGGATGTAGTCGTGGTCGAAGTGCATCGCCTCGGTATCGCCGGAATCCCGCGCCGCCACCTGAGCACGAAATCGCTCGGCCTGGTCTTCCGGATCGTTGAGCTCGGAAAAACCGTTGGCGATCTCGCGCCCGGCGATGAACATCTCGAAGCGATCGGCCAGCTCGGGATCCTCGTCGTTGCGGCGCGACAGGGGCGAGACTTCGATCGGGTAGCCGGTGACGAAAGTCGGCTGGATCAGGGTATCTTCGACCCGCGCCTCGAACAACTCCATCAGCAGCCGTCCCCAGCCCCAGCTGCCCTCGACATGCTGACCGTTGTCCCGGCACAGCTCGGCCAGACGGTCGCGATTGCGCAGATCATCGGCAGACAGTTCGGAATAGTGCGACAGCACCGCATCGCTGACGCTGGTCTGGTGGAATCTGCCGCTGAAGTCGAGGACTTCGCCCTGATAGTTCACCTTGTTGTCCTCGACCCCGGGCAGCGTCTCGACGACCGAGCGAAGCATGGCCTCGGTCAGTTCGATCAGATCGTTGTAGTCGGCGTGTGCCCAATAGAATTCAAGCATGGTGAATTCCGGATTGTGGCGGGTAGACACACCCTCGTTGCGGAAATTGCGGTTGATTTCATAGACCTGTTCGAGACCGCCGACCAGCAGGCGCTTGAGATGCAACTCGGGCGCCACACGAAGGTAGAGGTCAAGGTCGAGAGCGTTGTGGTGGGTCATGAACGGTCGCGCGGTTGCGCCACCCGGGATGTGATGCATCATCGGTGTTTCGACTTCGAGAAACCCCCGCGAATCGAGGAACTGGCGGATTGCCCGGATGATCTGGAAACGCCTCACGAAGGTCTCACGCACCTCGGGATTGACGATCAGATCCACATAGCGCTGGCGATAGCGGGTTTCCTGATCGCTCAGACCGTGCCATTTCTCCGGCAGGGGACGCAGGGATTTGACCAGCAGACGCAGCTCGCTGGCCTGCAGGCTGAGTTCGCCGGTGTTGGTGCGCATCAGCTGGCCGGCCACGCCGACGATATCGCCGATGTCCCAGCCCTTGAAGGACTGATAGACCCCTTCGGGCAGATCGTCCCGACGAAGATAGAGCTGGAAGCGCTGGCCCGAGCGGTCCTGAATATGGCAGAAGGCCGCCTTTCCCATGATCCGGCGACTGAGAATTCGACCGGCCATGAAGAAGGTCTCATCGAGCTCTGCCAGGATGTCCTTGGTCCAGGTCTCGGAATCGCCGTAGCGCGCGAGGAGATCCGCGGCTTCGTGCTGGACTCGCCAGTCGTTGGGAAAGGCCTGGCCACCTGCACGCAGCGCCTTGAGCTTGTCGCGGCGCTCTGCGATCAGGCGATTCTCGTCCTGCTCGGGAGGTGCTTCCTGCTTCGGGTTCGAGTCGGTCATGATCCTATTCCAGTCCTGCTTTCAGTGAGGCGGCCACGAATTCATCCAGATCCCCGTCGAGGACCTTTTGTGTATCGGTACGCTCCATGCCGGTCCTGAGGTCTTTGATACGGGATTGATCGAGCACGTAGTTGCGGATCTGGCTGCCCCATCCGATATCCGCCTTCTCGTCCTCGGTCGCCTGGGCCTGCTCCTGCTTCTTCTTCAGCTCCATCTCGTAGAGCTTGGCGCGGAGCTGGCCCATCGCGCGGTCCTTGTTCTTGTGCTGCGACCGGTCGGTCTGGCACTGGACCACGATGCCGCTGGGCTCATGGGTAATGCGAACGGCCGATTCGGTCCGGTTGACGTGCTGCCCGCCCGCGCCGGATGCCCGGTAGACGTCGATCCTCAGATCCGACGGATCGATATCGATCTCGATGTTCTCATCGATTTCCGGCGACACGAAAACGCTGGCAAACGAGGTATGCCGGCGGTTGCCGGAATCGAAGGGTGATTTGCGCACGAGGCGATGCACCCCGGTTTCGGTGCGACACCAGCCGAAGGCATAGTCACCTTCCAGGCGAAGCGTTGCGGACTTGATCCCGGCGACGTCCGCCGCCGAGACTTCGACAATCTCGGACTTCCAGCCTCGCGATTCGGCCCAGCGCAGATACATCCGCAACAACATCTCGGCCCAGTCCTGGGCCTCGGTGCCGCCGGAGCCGGCCTGGATATCGAGATAACAGGGCCCCTGGTCCATCTCGCCGGAAAACATCCGCTGGAACTCGAGATCGGCGACCTGGCGCTCGATCCGCTCCAGGTCGGCACCGACAGCGTCCAGGGTGTCGTCGTCGCCCTCCTCCAGCGCCATCTCGAGCAGCTCGGCCGCATCGCTGACGCCGTTGATCACCGCGGTCTGGGCGGTCACGGAATGATCGAGATCGGAGCGTTCCTTGCCGAGGGACTGAGCATGCTCCGGATCGTTCCAGACATCCGGTGCCTCCAGCTCGCGAGTGACCTCTTCGAGTCGCTCTACCTTGCCATCGTAGTCAAAGATACCCCCTAAGCGCAGCAACGCGGCGCTCCAGGTCTTCGAGCAGGTTCTTCAGTGCAGTCTGTTCCATGGATCAACCGTCTTGAAAGTCAGCCCGCTATTGTAACGGGCCCGCATGATCATGCGCTTGCCAATGAAGCTCAGACCGGCTGCCGCGCCAGCGGCATGGTCATGCAGCGACAGCCGCCACCGCCGCGCGACAGCTCGGCGCCGTCGATGGTCACCACCACCCGTTCGGTCGAATCGAGCTTGCGCTCACCCGAGATCACCGCTTCGGCAGCTGCGACGCTGAAGCCCGCCTGGCTCAGCGCCTCGACCGTGTGGGCATTGTGCGAATAGCCCAGGATCTGACCGGGACCAAAGGCAAAGAAGTTGGCCCCGCTGGCCCACTGCTCGCGCTCCTGATTGAACTGATCCGGGCCGCCGCAGGAGATCGGTGCAAGCTCGAGCCCGAGCGCCTTCAGGGCCTGCAGGACGCCGGAATACTCCTTGATCTGGGCGCCGTCTCCACCGCCGAATCGACAGTGGAAGGCGCGCGAGCGATGCGGGCCTGTGATCAGGGGCGGAAAGACCACGCAGGTGTCCCGATCGACCATGGTAAAGATCATGTCGAGATGAATCGTGGCCCGGGTCTTGGGAATCTCGACCACCACGAAATTGCGCACCGGGCCCTGGCTGGCAATGCTGCGCATCAGGGTATCGATACCGGCCACCGAGGTGCGCTCGGAATAGCCGATCACGACCAGGTCCTCGCGGATGACCAGCAGATCACCGCCCTCGATCGTGACTTCGGAATCGGGCTGGTCGGTGCCATCGAAATAGAAGCCACGAGAATCGATACCATCGTGATACTTGAACACGGATTTGAGCAGCAGGGCTTCGGCAACGCGCGCCTTGTAGGCCATCGAGCCGATGATGATGCGATTGTTCAGACACATCGTTGCATCACGGGTAAAGAATGCATTCGGCAACGGCGGTATCGCGTAGCGAGTCGGGCTGAGGAACTTCTCCAGGCTGATGCTCTTTTTCGGCGTGCCCTCGATCAACTGGCGCGCCAGGGACGGCGAGTCCAGCGCCAGGAGATTCTCGATCAACTCCGGGCAGCCATAGAGTTCACAGAGTTCACCGAGCAGCGCGCGGCGGACGTGCGACTTTTCCAGCACCTCGGCCAGCAGGTGCCGGAATTCGACAACGTGGGCGACCTGGTTCAGGACACCGGTCAGCTGTTGATGCTCTTTTAGAGCCAGGGGCAGGCTGAGGATATCGTCATAGAGCACCTGCTCGGCCGTTTCCGGCGTCATGTTCTCCATTTCGGTACCCGGGGTGTGCACCACCACCGTTTCCAGCGGGCCGATTTCTGAATCCAGCGCAATGCGGATGCTCATGGTCACGTCCATTCGAGGGGTCGGTCGGGCCCTCTAGTGTAAGTGCTTTGAAGCAAGGACACGGCCCCCGAGCTTGACGATATTCAGGGTTTGCCGGTTTTGTTATAGTCTGGAAGGCTTCAGTCATGGGCGTTTCGGCATTGTCTAAGATCAAGGCGTTCGATTACACGAATGCAATCGGTCGTGAGTTCGGCAACTATGTTGTCGTGCGCGAACTGGGTCGGGGCGCTATGGCGGCCGTCTTCGTGGCCTACCAGAAATCCCTCAAACGCCAGGTCGCGATCAAGCTCCTGCCCAAGGCTCTGGCGACGACCAGAATTGCCCAGCAGCAGTTTCGCGATGAAGCCGAAACCATTGCCGTCCTTGACCATCCCAATCTGATCACGATTTTCGACTCCGGCGAGGACGATGACTACTTCTTCCAGGTGATGCAGCTCGTCGAAGGACAGGACCTGGCCCAGCTCCTGAAAAAACTCCGCCGCCACCCGGTACCCGCTCGACGCCTGTTGCCGATGGAGCATGTCCTGCGGTTGGTCAATGAAGTCCTTGCTGGACTGGGCTATGCCCACGACTCCGGCGTAATCCACCAGGACCTCAAGCCGGCCAATATCCTGATCGAGAACCGCAACGGCCGGGCCCTGATCGCCGACTTCGGCATCGCCAAGGCCAAGCAGGCCGAATATCTGGCCCGCGGCATTGTGGTCGGCACGCCGATCTATCTGTCGCCGGAACAGGCCGCAGCCAAAGACACGGACGCGAGGACCGATCTCTATGCCGTGGGGGTGATCCTGCTCGAGCTGCTGGCTGGCCATCTGCCGATCCGGGCCGAGAATGCCAATGACACGGTGGCCCGCAAGATCAGGAGCCCGGAGACCTTTTTCATCAGCAAGCCCAGGGACTGCCACCCGCGAATCACGCCGCCGCTCGAGTCAGTGATCCTGCGCGCCACGCACACCGATCCGGGGCACCGCTATCCCAATGCCAAGGCGTTCTCACGGGCGATCAGCGAGGTCTGGGCATGACCCAGACTCGGACACCTGGACTCGATGCCAGAGCTGCAGAACTGCTGGCCCGTCAGTTCAATACGGCATTCACGACCGTCAGCGGTTACGGCCCCGATCATCCGATGAGCGCCAAGTCCAGCGAGGGCCTGATGGATTCGCTGCAGTCGGCTTTCAAGAGCGAGCCAGCAATCACGCTGTTGCTCGATCGGGGCGCGTTGTTCATCGAAAAACATCCGGTCGGCGAGCGTTTCAATCCACGCCGGCTGCTCAATCTTCTGGCGCAGACACAGATCGAATCCTTCACCTTCGAACCCAAGGTGCGACTCGAAGACCTCGAACATCTGCTCGATATCCTGTCCAGACAGAACGAATTTCCGGACGTCGATGCCATCAGACAAGGCCTGAAGGCGCGTAGCTGCCAGGGCATTCTTGTCAATTACGTCACCTACAAGAAAGTCACCGCGGACCAGAAGGTCGTCAGCGGCGACGACAACGAGCTCGGGATCAGCATCGAAAAGCCGATCGATGATTCCTCCGATACTTTCGGTGCCATGTCGTCGATGATGTCGATTACCGAACTGATCAAGGACCCCGCTGCCTACGCCGAGCGACTGAACGAATCGAGCGAGAACTCGGGCCAGCGAAAACAGGTGGTTCGGCAGCTGCGTAACCTGATCGCCCAGATCGAGAGCGGAGAACTGAACGCTCAGAATGCGCTGTCCTCCGACGACTTGCTGAAGGCCGTCAACGATCTGCGCGAGCGCGTGCGGCGGCAGCATACGAGCAGCCGCGACGTAGAACGCCTGCTGGGCGAAGAAAATCAGGTACTCGGTGAAGTCGAGCAGCTCACCTACTCCACCCTGGTCTCGCTTGTTCGGGAGGAGTATCGCGGCGGCAATTTCTCCGCCAGGCGCATGGCCCAGATCATCAATCGGATGCTTCCCGACAGCCGGGACCTGCGACGCCTGTTGCCGCAGTTGAAGCAGGGGCTGCTCGGCGAGGGAATGAGCGTTGCCGAGTATGGAAAGCTGGTCCACGAGTTATCCGGCGAGGTCCGCGGGGATCATGTGGTCCGAGCACTGGAGAGCGGTGCCGAAAGCGTTGGTCTGGACGTCGACGAGATCGTTGACCAGATTCGTGAGGACCCCGCCGAAGCGGCCAGGCTGATCGTGATGGCCACCGAGCTCAGGCGCGCCGGGGTCGACGACGAATCCCAGCTCTCCCATGCCTTTTCCGACTATATCGAACGGGTCAGCGAACGCCTGGCACTGGATCTGCCCCAGAAGCACGCCGACGGCAAGGACGCGACCAGGGAGCAGCTTCAGCGAGTCAGGACATTTCTGATCGAGCAGCTCAAGCGCCAGGGCCTCGACGACTCACTGACCATCGAATTGCGCAGACGCTCCGAGACCTCGGCCGATCAGACCGACGGCGGATCGGACGCCAGCCCGAGCGCTACGATCGAGCCGGACTCGGCGAAGGCTCAGCCCCAGACACACGACAAACCGCAGGCCGCCGAGGCCGTCGCGACCGCCAGCTCGCTGCCCAGGGTGTCACATCGAATTCTCAACCCGGCCAATACCGCGTTCTTCCTGAAGCGCGAGATCAAGAGCTCGCAGCGCTACAAGACGATCTTTTCGGTCATCAAGATCACGATCGAGGCGGTGCGTCGGCCGTACGGGGAGTCCAAGCTACCCACACGCGAGGCCCTGTTCATGCTGATGCCGGTTCTCTACGACGGACTGGTCGGACAGCTGCGCGATCTGGATCTGATCGGCTCCTTCGACAGGCAACTGTTGTCTGTCCCCATCCTGATCCTGCCCATGACCGACCAGGCCGGTGCCAATATCGTCCGCTGGCGCCTGACCGATTACCTCCGCGACCAGATCTTCGATGTCGAAGACGGCAAGCTCGGCGTCATCACGACTCTCACCTCCGTCACCTATGACCCGGATGACGAAGAAGACGGCCGGGCATTCCTCCAGCGCATCCAGACCCAGCACGAACGCAATCGGGAAAATCTGTCGCGGTAGAC
>CAYTQT010000034.1:0-33966 GCA_964439915.1 uncultured Wenzhouxiangella sp.
AGCCTTGAGCCTTGAGCCTTGAGCCTTGAGCCTTGAGCCTTGAGCCTTGAGCCTTCTTCACCTAAAGCCGAAACTCCTGCCCCAGATAAACGTTGCGAACGTTCTCGTCGGCCAGCACTTCTTCCGGCTTGCCATGGGTCAGCACCCGACCCTCGCTGATGATGTAGGCGCGGTCGCAGATCCCTAAGGTTTCGCGCACGTTGTGGTCAGTGATCAGGATGCCGATGTGGCGTTCGGTGAGCTGCTTGACGATGCGCTGGATTTCTCCTACCGAGATCGGGTCCACGCCGGCGAAGGGCTCGTCGAGCAGGATGAAATCGGGGTTGCCGGCCAGGGCGCGGGCGATCTCGACGCGGCGCCGCTCGCCGCCGGACAGGGAGACACCCATCTGATCGGCCAGGTGGGAGACGTGAAACTCGTCCATCAGACGGCCCAGCTCGTTCTTGCGCTGCTCGCGATTCAGGTCCTTGCGTAGCTGCAGGATTGCCAGGATATTGTCCGAAACCGACAGCTTGCGAAAAATCGAGGCTTCCTGCGGTAGATAGCCCAGGCCCTTGCGGGCGCGCTGGTGCATATTGGCCCTGGTCAGATCGGTGTCGCCGATCCGAATCCGGCCGCCGTCGGCGGCGACCAGGCCAACGACCATGTAGAAGGTGGTCGTCTTGCCGGCACCGTTCGGCCCGAGCAGACCGACAATCTCGCCGCGGGCAACCTGAAGCGAAACATCGTGAACCACCGCGCGGCCGCGATAGCGTTTGACCAGCTGTTCGGCGTGCAGCATGACGGCTCAGTCGGCGTCTTCGGCGGTGTCGCCTGCGGCCGGGTCTTCGAGAGCGGCGTCATTCTCGACTTCTGCCGGCGGATCCCCCGGCTGCTCGTTCGCGGCTTCGCTGTTGATTTCGGGCATGGCCGCCTCGGTCGTTGCAGGTTCGATCAGCAGGCGGACCCCACCGTCGCCTACGAGCCTCTGAGTATCGAGGTTGTAGACGAGCTGGTTTCCGCTGAACTGGCCCTGGATATTGCGAATTTCAGCGTTACCGCGCATGGTGATGAGGTTGGTCGTGAAATCGTAGATGATTTCGTCGGACTCGCCGTCGACCTGACTGCCGTCCTCAAGCGTGTCGTTCCAGCGCGTTGGGGCGCCATAGAGCTCCACGCGTTCGAAACCGCCGGATTCTGCGGCAAAGGCTCGCCCCTCATCTGCAAAGACACTCAAAGTGCCGCGATTGATGCGCACGTCGTCCTTGAGCAGGTAGGCGCCGGTTGTCACGTCCAGCTCTCCGCTTTCACTCTCGATTTCTATTGGCGGCGCCGCTTCAACGGACTGTGCCCAGCCAGAAGTCGCCCAGAGCAGCGAGGTCATGATCACGAAAGCACACCGAAGCATCGAGCGCTGCCGTTGATCAATTCCGCCGAGCGGCGGGCTGTGCTTGAATATGGACATCATCGGAGAGTTCGACCGTTTCTGTATCGAGTTGAATCATCAGACCACCAGCATTTACTTCAGTGCCCGGCCGGGTCAGAACAACCGGTACATCGGCGCTGATTGTACGCGCTGGGCGCTGGTGCTGCAGGGCCTGGGTGGTCAGGGTCAGCCGGCCTTCCGGCCCGTCGCGCCAGAGCTCGACCTGCTCGGTCAGGCGCAGGGTGTCGAATTCGCGGTCGAAATAGCCCTGGAGAGCACGGCCGTTCCAGGGCGCGTCCTCGGTGCTGATTCGGAACGCTGGTTCACGCAGGGTGACGACCCGGCTCTCGGCGTCGTGCTCGAGGCTCGGTCCGCGGACCGTCAGCTCCGGGCGGCCGTGTTCGTCGTGGAAGCGGGCTTCGAAATCCTCCAGACGGTAGTCGAGGCGGGTATCGGGCCGGCTGATGCTGGGGGTGATGATGCGCTCGCTTGGCAGCCACCAGCGAAACAGCACCGCGGCGGTCAGCACGATCGCACCGACCAGCACCAGGGAGCGCTTCAAGAAAACGACTCCAGCCAGGCTTCCAGCAGCCCGTGGCCCTCCAGGATCAGCTCGCAGACCTCGCGCACGGCGCCGGCGCCGCCAGGGCGCTGGCAGCGGAAGTCGGCTCGATCGAGGATGTGGTGGTGGGCATCGGCCGGCGCGCATTTGAGGCCACAGCGGCTCATGGCCGGCCAGTCGACCAGGTCATCGCCGGTGTAGGCCGTCTGGCTTTCGTCGAGTTTCAATTCGGTCAGCAGCTCGTCGAGCGCCCGGGATTTGTCCCGGCGACCCTGCAGCAGATAGGCAATGCCCAGCTCGCTCATGCGGCGCTCGACGATATTGGACTGGCGGGCGGTGATCACCGCCACTTCGATGCCGTTCTGGCGCAGGGCCTTGAGACCCAGTCCGTCCTGGCTGTGGAAGCTCTTGATTTCGGCGCCGTCGCTGGTGTAGGTGATCCGACCGTCGGTCATCACACCATCGACATCGAACACCGCCAACCGGACCGCGGCTGCCCGACGCAGGCCCTGTGCGCGATCGCTGCCCATCAGACCACGCCGGCCTGGAGCAGATCCTGAAAGTTCAGCGCGCCGACCAGGCGGCCGTCCGGGTCGGTGACCAGCAGCCCCTGAATACGTTTTTTCTGCATCAGTTCGACCGCCGTCGCGGCCAGGGCATCGGGCTCGATGGTCTGCGGCCGCGTGGTCATGATCCGGCGCGCCGGGAAGTGCTTGAGATCGCTGATTTCCTCGACATGCCGCCGGATATCGCCGTCGGTGATCACCCCGACCGGCCGATCCTCCGCGTCGACCACGGCACACAGTCCGAGGCGCGACCGGGTCATTTCGATGATTGCCTCGCCGAGGCTGGCCGACTCCGCGACCCGGGGCAGGTCCTGGTCGCGGTGCATGAGATCGCTGATGTGCAGGAGGAGCTGTTTGCCCAGCTTGCCGCCGGGGTGCGAGCGGGCGAAATCTTCGGCGGTGAATCCGCGTGCATCAAGGAGGGCAATCGCCAGGGCATCACCGAAGGCAAGCTGGGCCGAGGTCGAGGCCGTCGGCGCCAGGCCCAGCGGACAGGCTTCCTGATCGACCGAGGTATCGAGGTGCAGATCGGCATGGCGGGCCAGCGATGAGTTCGGGTTGCCGGTCATGGCGATCAGACCCACCCCCAGACGCTTGATCACCGGCAGCAGCCGGAGCAGCTCCTCGGTCTCGCCAGAATTGGAGATGGTCAGGATCAGGTCCTCGCGCCGGATCATGCCCAGATCGCCGTGGCTGGCCTCGGCCGGATGGACGAAGAAGGCCGGGGTACCGGTCGAGGCCAGGGTGGCGGCGATCTTGTGGCCTATATGGCCGGATTTTCCCATGCCGAGGACGATCAGATGGCCTTTGACCGAGAGGATCCGGCGACAGGCCTCGACCAGGCTCGAGTCCATGCGCGCGCTCAGCGCCAGGATGGCGCGCGCCTCGGTGTCGAGCACTTCGCGCGCTGCGGCAATCAGTCGGTCCTGGTCGAGTGGGCGTGGATCCATAGCGTCAGTTCAATCCTTGATGAATGATGACACTCTGATAGACCAGGAAGGTCAATAACATCACCGCAGCGACCGGCCGTGTGATCATGCCGGGGCCTTTGCGCCGGGCGATGGCCAGGAACAGGAAAACGGTCAGGGCGAACATCACCGTCACGTCGCGATAGATCAGTTCCGGCTCGATCGACATCGGCGCAAGTACGGCAGCAATCCCGAGTACCCCAAGCAGGTTGAACATGTTCGAACCGAGGATATTGCCGATCGCCAGATCATCCTCCTTCTTCAGCGCGCAGGTCGCGGCGGCCGCCAGCTCGGGCAGGCTGGTGCCGAAGGCGATGATGGTCAGACCGATCAGCGCATCCGAGACACCCAGGATCAGCGCCAGCGTCGTGGCACCCTCGACCAGGATATGCGCGCTCAGGGGCAGCAGCAGGATGCCCATGCCGGTCCACAGGATGGCCTTGCGTGTCGATACGCCCTCGGGCACTTCTTCGGTCAGGCTGGCGGCCATCGGATCAGAGCCCTCCGAGCGCACGCCGAGGTAGATCATGCCGCCCACCAGGGCAAACAGGCCGCCGATCAGGATGATGCCGTCGACCTGGCTGAACTGGAAATCGAGCATCAGGCCGAGGGTGACGATCATGATCACCGCCAGAACGGGGAATTCACGCTTCAGCGTCACCGATTCGACCTTGAGCGGGTAGATCAGGCCCGTGATGCCCAGGATCAGGCCGATATTGGCGATGTTGGAGCCGATCGCATTGCCGATGGCCAGAGACGGGGCGCCGCGCAGCGAGGCCATGGCCGAGACCAGCATTTCGGGCGCCGAAGTGCCGAAGCCGACGATGGTCAGTCCTACGATCAGCGGTGAGACGCCCAGATTACGGGCCAGCGCCGAGGCACCCGAAATCAGACGATCCGCCGCCCAGATCAGCAGAACGAATCCGGCAACGATTTGGAGCAGAGCGATGACGAGTGTGCTGGTCACGGGATGATCGGGTTGAACAGGTGGGTGGAATGAAGTTCAGGCATCGACGGGTCAGATCAACTAAATCGCCAGATTGAGGTCCATCAAAGGATACGATCGGGGTGACCAGCGCCATGCGCTACACTGTTGCGCTTGACTTGCCGCCGGTAAACGATGGTCATCCCAGGCCTGAAAACAAGAGCTCAAGAATGGACCCCAAAGCAATCGAACAACGTATTCTACAGGCAATGCCCGAAGCGCGCGTCAGCGTGATCAGCGATGATCAGGTGCATTACACGGCTCGGATCGTCAGCGACGACTTCGATGGCCTGAGTCGGATCCAGCGTCACCGCCGGGTCCACTCAGCGATTGGTGACGAGCTCGGACGCGAAATCCACGCGCTCAGCCTCGATCTCAAGACACCGTCAGAAGCCGAGCGCTGAGTCCGAATATGGCCCGAATCCAGATTACCGGCGGTGTTCCCCTGAACGGCACGGTCGAGATTTCCGGCGCGAAGAACGCCGTCCTGCCGATACTGATGTCCGCACTTCTGACCGGCCAGCCGAGCCGACTCACCGGTGTCCCGCACCTGAAGGATGTGACGACCACCATCGAGTTGCTGGGGCATCTCGGGGTCGTGGTCTCGCTGGGCGACGACGGAGCGGTCAGTCTGGATGCGGGCGATCTGTGCGGTCATGTCGCTCCCTACGATCTGGTCAAGACCATGCGAGCCTCGATCCTGGTGCTCGGCCCGTTGCTGGCCCGGACCGGTGAGGCCAAGGTCTCGCTCCCCGGCGGTTGTGCCATTGGCGCGCGGCCGGTCAATCTGCACCTCGACGGCCTCGCTGCCCTGGGCGCGGATGTCAGCGTTGAGGCCGGCTACATCCATGCCTGGGCCGATCGACTGCGCGGTGCCCGGATCGTCTTCGATACGGTGACGGTCACAGGCACGGAAAATCTGCTCATGGCCGCCTGCCTGGCCGAGGGGACCAGCGTGATCGAAAACGCGGCCCAGGAGCCGGAGGTGGTCGACCTGGCCGAGTGTCTGATCAGCATGGGTGCCCGGATCAGCGGCCACGGCAGCAACACGATCACCGTCGAAGGCCAGCCGGAGCTGTCCGGCTTCGACTACCGGGTGGTGCCGGATCGGATCGAGGCCGGCACCTTTCTGGTCGGCGCGGCCATGACCGGCGGCAAGATCAGGACCGTCAATGCCGCGCCTCAGACGATGGACGCCATTCTGGCCAAGCTCGAGGATGCCGGCGCCCAGCTGTCGACCGGGCCGGACTGGATCGAGCTCGACATGCGCGGTCAACGCCCCAAAGCCGTCAATATCGCCACTGCACCCTATCCGGGCTTTCCGACCGACATGCAGGCCCAGTTCACGGCACTGAATTCGATCGCCGAGGGCACCGGCGTGGTGCGCGAGAACGTGTTCGAGAATCGCTTCATGCACGTCCAGGAGCTGCAGCGCCTGGGTGCGGACATGCGCGTCGAGGGCAACACGGTCATCGTACGCGGCGTCAAGCGGCTGACCGGAGCACCGATCATGGCCACCGATCTGCGCGCCTCGGCCTGCCTGGTGCTGGCCGGACTGGTCGCCGACGGGAACACCGTGGTCGACCGGGTCTATCACATCGATCGCGGTTATGAAAACATCGAAGAAAAGCTGCGCCAGCTTGGTGCCCGGATTCGCCGCCTGCCGGTCTGACCGAGGCCCGATCGAGAACAGAATTCCGTCTGGCTTGTGACGACTGGCACAGTCCCCGTGTCCCTGTTGCCGGGTACAATAGCGCCTTGAACTTGCGCTTTTTGAGCCGATTGGAACCACAATGTCTTTGAATCTGGATCAGGCCCGCTTCAACATGGTCGAACAGCAAGTCCGCACCTGGGACGTGCTCGACACCCGGGTGCTCGATATCCTGCGCGATGTGCCGCGCGAGGATTTCGTGCCGTCTCGCTATCGCAAGCTGGCTTTCGCCGATCTGCGCATCCCGCTGGAGAAGGGTCAGGTCATGATGAAGCCGCTCGAGGAAGGACGGGCGCTGCAGGCGCTGGCGATCGAGCCGGGTCAACGCGTCCTGGAGGTCGGAACCGGTTCTGGATTCATGGCGGCCTGCATGGCCGGTCTTGGCGCGCGGGTTGTGACGGTCGAGATTCACGCCGAATTGGCAGAATCCGCCTCGGCCCGACTGGCTCAGCACGGGATCGACCAGGTCGAGGTCGTCTGCGCCGACGCCCTGAAGGATTTTTCGCCCGATGGCCTGTTCGACGTCGTGGTCGTGACCGGCTCTGCCCGCCAGGTCCCGGAGACCTTCCAATCCTGGGTCGATGGCCACGGACGCCTGTTCGCGGTTCGCGGCAACAGCCCGGCCATGGAAGCCGTCTGTCTGACCCACCGCGGGCAGCGCTGGGCCGAAGACAGTCTTTTCGAAACGGATCTCCCGCGCCTGATCGGCGCCGAGGACCCGGCGCAGTTCGAATTCTGATCGATCCAGGCCGCATCGGCCTGATCAACAGTCGACGACAGCGTCAAGCAATTTGTACAGGCCCCGCGCAACCGGCCCCAAATACTGGAAGAATTTATGAAAAAGAGTTTATTGACCGCCGCACTGTGTCTTTCGATCACCCCCCTCGCTCAGGCCGTGGACCTGATGGGCGTGTACGAAATGGCCCGCAGCCACGATGCCGAGCTCCGCGCCGCCGAGCTGCGTCTCCAGGCTGCCGAGCAGGGGCCGGTGATTGCCAGGTCTTCGCTGCTTCCGAGTATCAACGCTTCGGCCAGCCGTACGATTGGCGAGGGCACCGTCACCATCGCCGGGACCGAATTGCCGACCGAAGACAACGATGACGAGCGCTACACCATCAGCCTGAACCAGTCGATCTACGATGACGCCAATTACGGGCGCCTTCAGTCGGCCGAGGCACAGTTCACCGTGGCACAGGCCCAGTATGCCCAGGCCTGGCAGGATTTCCTGCTGCGCGTCAGCGAGCGCTATTTCGAGGTGCTTACAGCGCTCGACTCGGTGCGCTTCGCCCAGGCCGAGGAAACGGCCCTGCGCCGCCAGTTCGAGCAGGCCGAGCAGCGCTTCGAAGTCGGACTGGCCGCCGTCACCGACGTCCACGAGGCGCGGGCCGTGTTCGACGCAGCCCAGGCCCGGGTCATCCTGGCCGAGAATGCCGTCGAGGATGCGCGCGAGGCGCTGCGTGAAATCACCGGCACGCTGTTCGAGGAATATGCCCGGCTGATCACCGAAGTACCGCTCGAGATTCCCGAGCCGGCCAATTCCGAGGAATGGGTTGCCATTGCACTTCAGACCAGCCCGGCAGTGCTCCAGCAGATGGGTCAGCTGGCAACCGCCCGGGCCGATCTGCGCATTGCCCGCGCCGGACACCTGCCCAGCCTGGGGCTGAACGCCAGCTACTCGCGCAACGTCAACAATGAATTCGTCGGCCGGGATCCTGCAACGCAGGAACCGCTGGGATCAGCCGAGCTGTCGATCGACGGCTGGAGCGTCGGGGTCCAGCTCGATGTGCCGATCTTCCGCGGCTTCGCGACTCAGGCCCAGCGTCGCCAGGCCGGATCCAGTCTGCGCGCTGCCGATGAAACCCTCGACCAGACCGAACGGCTGGTGATCCGCCAGACCGAAAACGCCTTCCGTGCCATCGTCGCCGGTGTGCGTGAGGTCCAGGCCCGTCAGCAGGCGCTGATTTCGGCCGAGAGCGCGCTGGAGGCCACCAATGCCGGTTTCGAGGTGGGCACCCGGACAATCGTCGATGTCCTGATCGCCGAGCAGCGCTTCTTCCAGTCCGAGCGTGACTACTCGCAGGCCCGTCACCAGTTCATCCTCAATCAGCTGCGACTGAAGAACGTCGCCGGTCAGATCGAGGAAGATTCTCTTGTCGAGGTCAATCAGCTCCTGCGTTAGTTGTCCCGGCCGGGAATGGCTTGGTGGGTTCGTTAGGGATCGCGTTCGGATTCGAGTAAGGGCTGAATCGCCTGCAGCGTCGAGGCCAGTGCACCCCGACCGGCCTCGACCACCCCCAGCGCCGCCCGTCCGCGTTCCAGCGCCAGCTCCGGCTGCGTCCAGAATCGGTCGATGCTTGATGCCAGGGTTTCCTGGCCATCGACCCGGGTGAGGGCACCCACGGCATCCAGGGCGCGCGCCATCTCCTGCTGATTGTCCAGATAGTGACCTGCGATCACCGGTTTGCCCAGCGCGGCGGGTTCGAGCAGGTTGTGGCCACCGATCGGGATCAGACTGCCGCCAACGAAAGCGACCGACCCTGCGGCATAGCAGGCCTGCAGGACACCCAGGCGGTCGACCAGTACGACTTCTGTCTCCTTGTCGGCAGGCTCGCCCAGGCGCTGATAGACCGCATCTGAGGCGTCGAGCTCGGCGATCAGTTCACTGCTGCGCTCAGGATGTCTGGGCGCCAGGATCAGCAGGGCATCGGGGTGGGTCCGGCGCAGACTTCGATGCGCGGCCAGCAGCACTTCCTCTTCCCCCGGGCGGGTGCTTCCTGCAACCCAGGTCCTGCGATCACCCCATTGGCTTCGAAGAGACTGCGCTGAGCTGAGCAGATCAACCGGCAGGGGCGCGTCGAATTTGAGGTTGCCCACGACCTCGGCGCGTGCCGGGTCAAGGCCCAGCTCGACCAGGCGCCGCGCGTCTTCATCGCTCTGGCACAGCGCCCGCTCAACCGTCTTGAGCGCAGCTGAAAACAGGCGCCTGAATCGAAGCGAACGTTTCAGGCCGCGCTCGCTGAGCCGCGCGTTGATGAGAAACAGCGGAATGTCTCGTTGCGCTGTCTGATGAAACATCTCGGGCCAGATTTCGGTTTCGGCGATTAGTGCGATGGCCGGCTGCAGCGCGTCCAGCCAGCGGGTGCAGGCACGCGGGGTATCGATCGGGAGGAAGCGATGCTCGACCGTGTTGCCGAAACGGCGCTGGACCTGTTCGGCACCGGTCACGGTGAAGGTGCTGATCAACACGGGCGTCCTGGCATGGCGCTTCAGCAGGGCCTGGACGAGCGGGGTGATGGCGTTGACTTCGCCGACAGAGGCCGCATGGATCCAGATCGGGCGATGACCCGCCGACTCGACCTGTCCGCGCCGCTGCCGGATGCCTTCTTGTCGAATCCGTGGATCGGCCTCACCGCGCTGCAGGCGCCGGGCCAGCAGCGGGGACAGGAGAGACGAAAGCGCGCGATAGACCCGGAGCATTGGCCGGCAGTGTACCCGAGTGGCACAGATTGCGGATAATGCCTGCATGTCACTCCTGCGTCGACTGCTGACCCATCTCGCCCTGCTGCCGGCCCGCATGCTGGGTCATCTGCCCCTCGGGCCTGGCCGGGCGCTGATGCGTCTGGTCTCGCCCCTGGTCGAGCGTCTGATGCAGCGTCGGCGGATGATCGTGGATCGCAACCTCGAGCTGTGCTTCCCGGATTGGGGCGAGGAGCAGCGTCGCGCCGTGCGTCGGGCGCACTTCGTTCAGCTGTCCGAGGCGGTGGCCGAGACGGCCTTCTGCTGGTGCCGTCGCCGTCCCCTCGACCAGGCCCAGGGCAGGGTCGAGGGTCTGGAGTACCTAGAGGCCGCCCGGGCCGGCGGTCAGGGTGTGCTGCTGGTGACCGGTCACACTACCTGTCTCGAGCTGGGCGCGCGCCTGTTTGCCGAGCAGGTCGTGGCGCGCGGGGTGTATCGCCCCTTGCGCAATCCGGTCCTGAATCGCTTCCAGAACCGAGGGCGCGACCGCTACAGCCCGGGCATGGTCAGGCGGGACCAGCTGAAATCGATGATTCGTTACCTGCGCGCCGGCGAGGTCGTCTGGTATGCCCCCGACCAGGACTTCGGTCCGGCGCGCAGCGAGTTCGTGCCGTTCTTCGGGCTCTCGACGGCAACCACCCGCGGACTGCTCGATCTGGCCCGCCTGGGCCAGGCCAGCGTGGTGCCGATGTATCCGCTCAAGGACCCGGAGAGCGGCCAGGTCACGGTTCAGATCCTGCCCGCCTTCGATGGGGTGCCCAGCGGTGATGCGGTGGCCGATCTGCGGCGCTACAACCGCTTTCTCGAAGCGCAGATCCTCAAGGCACCGGCCCAGTACTGGTGGCTGCACCGCCGATTCAAGAGCGCTCCGGCGGGCGAGCCTGATCGCTACGCCGATCTGGCCAGGGGAAGATGACCGATCGGGCAAGGATCGGAGCGCCTCACCCCGACTGGCTTGCCTCGCCTTGCGACAGGCGACGCAGCTGCTCGTATTTGTCGTAGGTGTAGCGTGCATACAGGGCACTGAGGGTCCATCCGGCGCGGCCATCCAGAACGGCGAGGCGCAGCAGCATGTTGTCGAGCCAGTTGAATGCCCCCCGCAGCAGAGGGGTCAGACGGCTGCCGGCGCGTCGGCCGCGGGCATGGCGCTCGCCCGCCTGCAGCCTGGCATAGTGCTGCAGCTTGGAGCGGGCGTGTTCGATATCGCGATAGACGAAGTGCTCGAGCGGACCTTCCAGACAGCCCTCCCTGGCGCCCGGTGCCAGGACGATCTTTTCATGCACAGCCACCGGTGTGAAGTGTCCCTGGCTGCGTTCGAACAGCCGCAGCGGCGCTCGGGCCCAGTGGCCGAAGATCAGGGTGGCGCCGAAGGCATGGGTGCGCCAGGGTAGTCGATAGCCGGCAAAGTCCGGCCGGTCCTGGCCGAGTACGCGCTCGATTTCCCTGCGCAATTCGTCGCTCAGTGCTTCATCAGCGTCGAGCGACAGCACCCAGTCGCCGGTCGCGCGGTCCAGGGCGCGCTGTTTCTGCACACCGAAGCCCGGCCAGTCGGTCTCGAAGACCTGGTCGGTGTAGCGACGCGCCCGATCGACCGTGTCGTCGCTGCTGCCGGAGTCCAGCACGATGATTTCATCGGCCCAGTTCGCGACCGAGCCCAGGCAGCGATCGATTTCGCCGGACTGGTTCTTGCAGATCACGATCACGCTCAGACTGTGCTGACGATGGGCGGGCAGCGCAAGGGCCTGACGCCGCTGGGCCCTCAGCAGCCCGAGGGGCAGGGCAGCGAACAGCCCGAACCAGACCAGCCCGATGTTGCGCTCGAACAGCGATTCGGTCAGCGCCATGACCGCCAGTGTGGCCACGCCGGCCAGGCCGGACCAGGCCAGATGACGGCTTTGTCGAAGGCCGGTCTGAAGGGCGCGGCCATGGTGCCTGAGCAGCACTGCGAACAGCGCAATCAGGGTCAGCAACCCGAGTGGGCCGGACTGAAGCCACGCCGACAGATAGGCGTTGTGCGGGTGGTGGTAGTCGATGAAGTCCTCGGGCAGGCGACCGGATGCCACCGCCTCCTCGATCAGGTCCGGGTAGACACCGGGCCCGGTTCCCGACCAGGGCTGGTCCGACAGCGCCTCGCCGGCAAGAGACCACAGCGCCATGCGGCGCCCGAGCGTCCCCTCGGCCTGTTCGCCCGTCATCAAGGCGGTCAGGTCATTCCAGGCGTTCTGCGCGCGTTCGTTCATCGGGCTGATCGGGCTGAGCAGAAACAGCATCGCGATGACCATGACAGCGGCGGGAACGCCGAAGCGCCAGCGCGCTGGCTGACTCCTGCCGAGAGTGAAGAGAAAGACGATCAGCAGCAGCGGCAGCGCGGCCCAGGCCCCGCGAGAGCCCGACAGCGCGCTGGCCGTGATCGCGGCGAGGACGGCGAGCACGGTCAGGCCTCGAACTGATGCGGGTAATGAGGCATCTCGCAGGCGCGGCAGGAGCATCATGGCGAAGGCCAGAGCCAGCCCGCCGAAGTAGAGGGGGTTGGTCGTTCCGATGACGCGCTCGCCGTACTCGCCGATCTGGCCACTGAGAAAGCTCCAGGAAGCGTAGCCACCGGCAATCAGTCCACCGATGGTCAGCCCGTGCCACCAGGCTTCCCCGATGCCGTCGAGCTGGCGAATCATCAGGACGATCGGAATGATCAGCAGCAGGCGGGCCACCAGGCTCAACGACTCCAGGCCCGCGGGGTGTGCTCCATGCAGCAGCCAGCTGATCAGCCAGACGCCGAGGAAGGTGACGATCGCCAGATTGAGCAGACGCTGGGTCGGCTCGGGTCGCTCCAGGCGCCAGCCTGCGCCGAGCGTCAGCCAGACCGTTCCGGTCAGACCGAGCAGCAGGTAGGCGGCACCGGCCACTTTCGGGACAACCAGTCCGAGGCCGAGCGCCAGGAAGATCGTCAGAGCGACCGAACGTTGCAGCCAGAGCGGGGAATCGGACATGTCGTGAGGATCAGCGGTCATGCCCGATGGCTCCGGGTCCAAAGGTCGGTCAGACATCCGGAAGCATGACAGAACGATCGGCAGGGCAGGGAGGGTCGACTTGCAGTCAGCTCGAAACGCTCGCGTCCTCGAGCACGAATTCGGCGCCGCAGTACGGGCAGGAAGCCCGGCCGGTCTTTTCGATCGGCAGATAGACCCGCGGGTGCGAATTCCACAGCGACATGTCCGGAGTCGGGCAGCTCAGGGGCAGGTCATCGCGGGAGACACGATAGCTGCGTTCGGCATTGGCCGGCATGCTGCCGCCGGCACCCTTGTCGGTGCCATTGGTGCTGGGTCGAGTAGATGGGCTCATGCGTCTGTCGCTCCAAACTGTTGTCGATCGGAAGATAGCTAGTTTACCCGCACCGAGCCGGCAGGCCGCGGCCGTTTCGGCTCAGGCGCGGCCCATGAGTCGACGCAGCGCTTCCTGATAGCGCTGTCGGGTCTGTTCGATGATTGCTGCTGGAAGCGAGGGCCCGGGGGGCTTCTTGTCCCAGTCCAGGGTTTCCAGATAGTCGCGCACGAACTGCTTGTCGAAGCTGGGCGGGCTGATGCCGAGCTGCCACTCATCGACGGGCCAGAAGCGCGAGCTGTCCGGGGTCAGCACCTCGTCGATCAGGTACAGCTCGCCGCTGGCGTCGGTGCCGAACTCGAACTTGGTATCAGCAATGATGATGCCGCGCTCGCGCGCGAAACCTGCCGCGCGTCGATAGATGGCCAGAGAGACATCGCGCACCCGGAGCGCCATCTCGGTGCCGATCAGGGCCTGCATGGCCGGAAAGTCGATATTGTCGTCGTGGTCGCCGACCTTGGCCTTGGTCGACGGGGTAAAGATCGGTTCGGGCAGGGTGCCGGCCTGTTCCAGCCCCGCGGGTAAGCGGATGCCGCTGATATGGCCGCTGTCGCGATAGTCCTTCCATCCCGAGCCGGCCAGGTAGCCGCGCACGATCGCCTCGATCGGCAGGGGCTTGAGCCGCTTGACCAGCATGCTGCGGGGGGTGAGTTCCCGAGCCAGCTGCGCATCGCCGAGCACCTCTGCCAGATCATCGTCGACCAGGTGGTGAGGGATCTGATCGGTGAACTGGGCGAACCAGAAGCGGGAGATCCGGGTCAGGATTTCACCTTTTCCCGGGATCGGATCGGGGAGCTGCACATCGAAGGCGGACAGGCGATCGGAGGCGACGATCAGCAAGCGCTGCTCGTCGACGGCATAGATATCGCGAACCTTGCCCTGATGAACCAGGTCCAGCGGTGGGCGTGGATAATCTGACACGGCGTCGGCGGTTACACTAGGCGAAATCCGAATTATACGCTCTGGAGCGACCGATCATGCCGCAGCCCCTGGTGATTGCCCCGTCGATTCTTTCTGCTGATTTTGCACGTCTGGGCGAGGACACCCAGGCCGTTCTGGATGCCGGCGCCGACTGGGTCCACTTCGATGTCATGGACAACCACTACGTGCCCAATCTGACCATCGGCCCGATGGTCTGCAAGGCGCTGCGCGATTTCGGGATCACCGCGCCGATTGATGTGCACCTTATGGTCAAACCGGTCGATCGCATCATCCCCGACTTCGCCGAGGCCGGTGCCACGGTCATCAGTATCCATCCGGAAGCCACCGAACACGTCGATCGCAGCCTGGCTCTGATCCGCGAATGCGGCTGCAGGGCGGGGCTGGTGTTCAATCCGGCCACCTCACTGGAGATACTGGACTGGGTCATGGACAAGGTCGATCTGGTCCTGATCATGTCGGTCAACCCCGGCTTCGGTGGCCAGGCTTTCATTCCAGCCGCGCTCGACAAGCTGCGCGAGGCGCGTCGCCGGATCGACGCCAGCGGCTATCCGATCCGGCTCGAGATCGACGGTGGGGTCAAGCCCGGCAACGCCGCCGAGATTCAGGCCGCCGGCGCCGATACCCTGGTCGCCGGCTCGGCGATCTTCGGTGCCGACGACTATGCCGCAGTGATCCGCAGCTTGCGCTCGATCGCGGTCTGAGTCAGGCTGCTTGGGGTCCGCTCATGGGTGTCGGACGGGGCTGGAGCCGATAGCATTGGATTCGAGACTGACTGGATGGAGATGGGGACAATCGCGATGCGGATGAAAGATTCTACGGTTCGGGCAGCTTGTTGCCTGCTGCTTCTCACGGTCTGCCAGGCGAGTCTGGTCATGGCTCAAACAGCGCCGGGACCGCGTGGTGTCAGTCCGCCCGAGGCGGTAACGATCCAGAATTCAGGCGTGGCCGGCACCTCGCTGACGGTCAGCAGCATTGCCCTCGATGACCCCACCCATTTCAGTCTGGTCGCCGGCGGCAGCTGCGCCACGCCTCCGTTCAGCCTTGGGTCGGGAGAGAGCTGCACCCAGCTGGTGGTCTTCGACCCGCAGGCCCTGGGGCCGCTGGGCACGACCCTGCGTGTGGTCAGCGATGCCGGGTCGGTCGTGAACGATACGGTGGCGCTGACCGGTAACGGCACACCCGGCCCGCAGCCGGAGCTGACGATCGCACCGGACCCGATGGACTTCGGCCTGGTGGCGGCCGCAGACCTGCCGCAGACCGACAGCTTCATCGTCAGCAACAGCGGAGATCCCGGCACCAGCCTCCAGATCACCAATCTCGTCCTGAGCGGTGCCGGTCAATTCAGCATCGTTTCTGAGAACTGCAATGGTGTGACCCTCAACGATGGCGATTTCTGCACCGTGACCATCGAGTTCGATTCAGCGATCGACGGCATGTTCACAGGCCAGCTCGAAGTCCAGAGCACGATCGGTAACCTGACGGCAGGGATCCAGGGCTCGACCCAGATCCCGGCCGAGCTGGCCTTCGTCGTCCAGCCCGCGGATGTTGGCGTCAATCAGTCGATCGCGCCGGCCGTGATCGTCGAGGTACGGGACAGCTCCGGCAACCTGGTGGCACTGGACAACTCCACGGTCGTTCAGATCGCGCTGGGTAACGATCCGAGCGGTGCGGCCAATCTCAGCGGTACGACTTCGGCCACTGTCAGCGGTGGCCAGGCCAGCTTTGCCAATCTCTCGATCGACCAGGTCGGCAGCGGCTTCTCCCTGCAGGCCACCGACAGCCTGGCTGCCCTGACGCCGGATGTCAGCGCGGGCTTCGACGTACTGCCCGGCGCGCCGGCCGCCCTGGAGATCATTGGCCAGCCCTCGGACACCGTCGTGGGCCAGTCGATCTCCCCGCCGGTCGCGGTCCGGGTCGTCGACGCCTTCGGCTTCACCGTGATCGCCGATAACAGCACCGATGTCTCGCTGTCCCTGTCGGGCGGCACGCCCGGCGCTGTCCCGTCGGGCGCCGGTCCGCTGACCGTGACCGGCGGTGTGGCCAGCTTCGCGGGACTCAGCGTCGATCAGGTCGGCACGGCTTACCTGCTGACACCCTTTGGATCGCCCGGGGGATTGGGCGGTCCGGCCAGCAGCGGCTTCGATGTGACGAGCACCGGCTCCGGTACGACGATCGTCAGCGTCGACCCGGCCGGCTCGCAGGTCGTGGGTCAGCCCTACACCGTGTCGGTTCAGGTGACCGGGTTCAATCCGACCGGCACGGTGACGATCACCGACGGCAGCGCTGCGAGCTGTGACATTGTCCTGCCGGCCACCAGCTGCGATCTGACCTCGACCACGGCCGGCCCCAAGATCCTGACCGCCAACTATCCCGGCGACGCCAACAACGGCCCGAGCAATGACATCGAGAGCTACACGATCACCCAGGCGACGACGACCGTCAGCATCGACTCGATCGATCCGGCAGGACAGCAGGCGGTCAATTCAGCCTATACCGTCAACCTCAGCGTCAGCGGCGGCTTCGATACCGGCGGCGTGATCACGGTCGACGATGGCGACGGTGCCAGCTGCCCGATCGTCCTGCCGGCGAGCAGCTGCGACCTGACTTCGACCAGCGTCGGGCCGAAGACCATTACCGCCACCTATCCGGGAGATGCCAACAACACGGGTGACAGCGATACGTCGAACTATGACATCGTCCCCGGGGCACCGGATCGACTCGCCTTCCTCGTTCAGCCGACCAGCGCCAGTTCGGATCTGTCGATTGCGCCAACGGTGGAAGTTCAGGTCGAGGATGCGTTTGGCAACGCGATCCCGGCCGACAGTTCCACCTCGATCACGCTGACCCTGATCGACGGTGCGCCGGGTGCCGTGCTTTCCGGTGGCGGCCCCACCACCGTCGTGTCGGGTGTTGCGAGCTTTCCGACGCTGAGGGTCGATCTGGCCGCCACGGGATACCGGCTGCAGGCTTCAGCCTCCGGGCTGACGGGTGCCACCAGTACGGCCTTCGACATCACTCCGGGCGCGCCGGTGGCGCTGCAGTTCGACGTACAGCCAAGCAACACACTGGTGTCGGCGACGATGACGCCGGCGGTCAGAGTCAGCGTGCGAGATGCCGCCGGCAATCTGGTCGATCCCCCCACCACCACGCCCGTCGAGCTGTCGCTGTCCGGCGGCCCGCCGGGTGCCGTATTGTCCGGTGGCGGGCCCACGCCGGTCAGTGGTGGCGTCGCGATCTTTGCCGGATTGTCGGTGGATGGGTCGGGCACGGGCTATCAACTGACCGCCTCGCGCACCGGCGGCGGGCTCAGTGAGGCTCTCTCCAACGCCTTCGCGATTACCGAGTCTTCGTCAACGACCAGCATCGAGACGATCAGCCCGGCAGGGTCGCAGACAGTGGGCCAGCCCTACGAGGTCGTGGCCAACGTCACCGGTGTTGCACCGACCGGTCTGGTCACAGTCGATGACGGCCAGGGTGGCAGCTGTTCGTTCAATTGGCCGGGGCAGGGTGGTTGTTTCCTGACATCGACGAGCGCGGCTGCCGTAACGGTGACGGCGACCTACGCCGGCGATGCCAACAACGCTTCGAGCTCGGATTCGGTCGCCTATACCATCGACCAGGCCACTTCGAGCACCAGCATCACCGGCATTTCACCGCCCTCCGAGCAGACCGTTGGCCAGGCCTATACGGTCAATGTAGTGGTCAGCGGATTCAATCCGACCGGCACGGTGAGTGTCGGCGATGGTGACGGCGCGAGCTGCCAGATCGTGCTGCCTCAGACCGGCTGTAACCTGACCTCTACCTCGGTGGGTGCGAAAACGCTTGCGGCGGACTATGGCGGTGATTCGAACAATTCGGCCAGTAGTGATACCGCGGCCTACACCATCAGCGCCGTGCAATCGACCACATCGATCGTCGGCATCACGCCGCCGGTGCAGCAGGAGATCGGTCTGCCCTACACGGTCACGGTCAGTGTCACCGGCGACTCGCCCTCCGGTACCGTCACGGTCGACGATGGCACAGGCGCCGAGTGCAGCTTCGATCTGCCGGACAACGGCTGCGATCTGACCTCGACGGTCGCGGGCGCGAAGACGATCACGGCCAGCTACCCGGGCGATGCCATCAATACCCCGAGCTCCGACACCACCAGCTACACCATCATCGACAGCGGGCCGGCGGCGCTGGCCTTCGCCCTGGAACCGGCCTTCGGTATCGCCGGCGGACCGCTCCTGCCTGGCCTCGTGGTTCAGGTCGTCAACTCACAAGGCCAGGTCGTGACCGACGACAACACCACCGTGATCCAGATCGCGATCGCGACCAACCCGTCCGGCGGCAGCCTGAGCGGCACGACTTCGATTCAGGTCACGAACGGCGTGGCCGAGTTCGCCGATCTGAGCATCGACCGGATCGGTGACGGCTATCAGCTCGAAGCCAGCGTACTGAGTCGGGGCCTGTCGGCCATCGTGACCGCCCCGTTCGAGGTCAAGGTCGATCGGGTGTTCAACGACCGCTTCGAGCTGCCCACCGACGAGGTCTTCCAGGATCGATTCGAGTTGGATTGATCCAGCGGGCGTAGGCCGCTGCGCGCATCGGCCGATATCGCCGGTGCGCATTGCTGGTCGCGGGACGGTCGGCTGGCTACAATACCCGGCTCACTGACTCCGAACAGATACCGGTCTTGAACCCCACCCGCTTCCAGGCCCTGGCTGACCAGGGCTACAACCGCATTCCGGTGTTTCGCCAGATCTCGGCGGATCTCGACACGCCGCTGTCGGTCTACCTCAAGCTCGCCGACGGGCCCTCGGCCTTTCTGCTGGAATCCGTCCAGGGTGGCGAGAACTGGGGGCGGTATTCGATCATCGGACTGCCCTGTCGCCGGGCCTGGCGCGCCTCCGGCCGGGTGCTCGAGAAGCTCGACTTCGGCCAGGTGGTGGATCGCCTGGAAGACGTGGATCCACTGCAAGCCCTGGCCGAGGCCATGGCTGCCATTCGTGCCCCCAGGCTCGAGGATCTGCCCGGCTTTACCGGCGGCCTGGTCGGCTATTTCGGCTACGAGATCGTCGCCCATCTCGAGGACCGGCTCGATTTCAGCGCCAAGCCGGATGCCCTGGGTGTGCCGGAGATCCTGCTTCTTGACGCTGAAGAGCTGGCCGTCTTCGACAATCTGTCGGGACGTCTCAATCTGATCGTGCTGGCCGACCCGGCCGAGGCCGATGCCTTCGCCCGCGCCCAGCGCCGCCTGGATCAGCTCAGCCACCGCCTGCGCTGCGGCTCGCCGGGCTATCCGCCGGCGATGGACCTGCCGGTGCCGGAAGAGTCGGATTATCGATTCGAGTTCGAACGCGATGATTTCCAGGCGGCGGTCCGGCGCATCAAGGACTACATCCTGGCCGGCGACGTGATGCAGGTGGTCCTGTCGCAGCGCATGAGCGTGGACCTGGCCGCCCGTCCGCTGGACGTCTATCGCGCGCTGCGCAGCCTGAATCCCTCGCCCTACATGTACTACTTCGATTTCGGCGATTTTCAGGTCGTCGGCGCCTCGCCGGAGGTGCTGGTCCGGGTGCAGGGCGGCGAGGCGATGGTCCGGCCGATCGCCGGGACTCGCCCACGGGGCGCCACACCGGAGGCCGATCGCGCCCTGGAAGCCGAGCTCAAGGCCGATCCCAAGGAGCTGGCCGAGCACCTGATGCTGATCGATCTGGGCCGCAACGACATCGGGCGTATCGCCGAGACCGGCTCGGTCGTCCTGACCGACCAGATGGTGATCGAACGCTACAGTCACGTCATGCATCTGGTCTCGGAAGTGCACGGCCGGATCGCCGGTGATCGAACTGCCCTGGACGTGCTGCGCGCGACCTTTCCGGCCGGCACGCTGTCCGGTGCACCCAAGGTCCGCGCGATGGAAATCATCGCCGAACTCGAGCCGGTCCGGCGCGGCGTGTATGCCGGTGCGGTCGGCTACCTGAACTGGTTCGGCGAGGCCGACCTGGCGATCGCCATCCGCACCGCCCTGGTCAAGCAGGGCACCGTCCACGTCCAGGCCGGCGCCGGCATCGTGGCCGACTCCGATCCCGACCGTGAGTGGGAAGAAACCCTGAACAAGGGCAGGGCGCTGATCCGCGCCGTTGCCGAAGCCAGCGGAGGCCTGCATCAGTGAAACTGCTGATGATCGACAATTACGACTCGTTCACCTACAACCTTGTCCAGTATCTGGGTGAGCTGGGCTCGCAAGTCATCACCCATCGCAACGATGCGATCAGCCTGGACGAGATCCGCGAGCTGAGACCCGATGCGATCGTCCTCTCACCGGGACCCTGTACGCCCGATGAATCGGGGATCTGCCTGGACGTGCTCGATCAGATGGCCGGTGACTATCCGATCCTGGGCGTCTGCCTGGGGCATCAGGCGATCGGACAGGCCTTCGGTGGTGAAGTGGTCCGGGCACGCGAGGTCATGCACGGCAAGACCTCGCCGATGCACCATGCCGATGAGGGCGTGTTCAAGGGCCTTCCCAATCCCTTCGAGGCGACCCGCTATCATTCGCTGATCGTGGCCCGGGAATCGCTGCCTTCGTGCCTGATCGAAACGGCCTGGACGGTGAACGATGCCGGCGAGCGCGACGAGATCATGGGGTTTCGTCACGAAACCCTGCCGATCGAGGGCGTGCAGTTCCACCCCGAATCCATCCTGACCCGCCAGGGCCACGCCCTGCTGAAGAATTTTCTGGATCGACTATGAGTGAGCTCCGCGAAGCCATCCACCGCATGGCCGAAGGCCAGCACCTCGACGCCGAGCTGATGACCCGCGCGATGCGCGAGATCATGACCGGCCAGGCCGAAGAAGCCCAGATCGGTGGCTTTCTGATGGCCCTGAGGATCAAGGGCGAGACCCCGACCGAGATTGCCGCTGCAGCCCGGGTGATGCGTGAGCTCGCCTCGAGGGTCGAGATCGACCGCGATGGACTGACCGATATCGTCGGCACCGGCGGTGATGGGGCGTCCCTGTTCAATGTGTCGACGGCTTCGGCCTTCGTCGCCGCTGCGGCCGGAGTCCGGGTCGCCAAACACGGCAACCGATCGGTCTCGAGCAAGTCCGGTGCGGCCGATGTACTGGAAGCGGCCGGTTGCCGGCTGGATCTGGGCACTGGTCAGGTCGCGGCGCTGATCGACGAACTGGGCGTGGCCTTCATGTTCGCGCCCAGCCACCACTCGGCCATGAAGCATGCAATCGGCGCGCGCAAGGCGCTGGGCGTGCGGACCCTGTTCAATCTCCTCGGGCCCCTGACCAACCCGGCCCTGGCCCCAAACCAGGTGCTGGGCGTGTTCTCCGCCGAGCTGGTGCGTCCCATGGCCGAAGTGATGCAGACACTCGGCGCGCGCCACGTGCTGGTGGTGCACAGCGACGATGGTCTTGACGAGATCTCGCCGGTTGTATCGACGACCGTGGCCGAACTCAGGGACGACGCGATCGGTGAATACCGGATCGACCCGAGCGAGTTCGACATTCGCATCGATTCTCTGGATGCCCTGACCGTGGAAACCGCCGCCGACAGCCTGGCCCTGATCGAGTCCGCACTCGGCGGGCAATCCGGCCCGGCTGCCGACATGATCGCGCTCAACGCCGGTGCGGCGATCTATGTCGCAGGCCGGACCGATGACCTGGCTGGCGGCGTTGATCTGGCCCGGGAAGTGCTGGCCGATGGCCGCGGCATCGAACGCCTGCGTCGCTACGCGCAGCGGAGCCAGGGCCTGTGAGCGCGGATATCCTGGCCCGGATTCTCGAGGTCAAGGCCGCTGAGGTGATTGTCGGCAAGGCCCGACGGTCGCAGATCGAACTCGAGGCGCGCATCGCCGACCTGCCGCCGATGCGCGATTTTGCCGGCGCGCTGCGGGCGCGCGCCACCGCCAAGGGTGATGCGGTGATCGCCGAAGTCAAGCGGGCCTCGCCTTCTGCCGGGATCATCCGGGCCGATTTCGACCCGGCTGCCATTGGGAAAAGCTACGAGGCCGGCGGCGCAACCTGCCTGTCGGTGCTGACCGATCAGCAGTTCTTCAAGGGCGACGACGCCTTCGTCGTGCAGGCTCGCGAGGCCTGCGGCCTGCCGGTCTTGCGCAAGGAATTCATCATCGACCCCTGGCAGGTCTATCAGACCCGCGCCATGGGCGCCGACGCCCTGCTGCTGATCGTTGCCGCCCTGGACGACGCCAGTCTGTCCCGGCTGTCGGAGCTGGGCAAGTCTCTGGGCCTGTCGGTGCTGGTCGAGGTTCACGACCGGGCCGAGATGGAACGGGCCCTGGCCGTGCCCGGCGACCTGATCGGCATCAACAACCGCGATCTGCATCGCTTCGTCACCGATCTGGACACCTCGCTGAAGCTGGCCCCGATGGTGCCATCCGATCGGCTCGTCGTGGCCGAAAGCGGGATTCACACGCCCGAGGATATTGAGCGCCTGCAGCAGGGTGGAATCGGTGCCTTCCTGATCGGCGAGTCGCTGATGCGCCAGCCCGAGCCGGGCGCGGCGCTCAGCCGCCTGATTGCCAGTTGATTACCGCCTGATCCGGATCCGCCACCCGGCATCGTTGGCGATGTTGCGGCCAGGAGCTCACGGTTGCCGATCCCGGAGTTTGCTAGGGTAGGAGGCTGTTCACTCGGGCAACCGCCCAGCGCATCTTGAAGCAGGACCTGTCCCGACAATTCGGACCCTTCGAGCGCATGCAGCCGACCGTATTCTTCGGCTCGGCGTTGCTCGTGGTCATCTTCGTGGTGATCGGCGGCGCCTTTACGGAATGGGCCTCGACCCGATTTCAGTCAATACAGAGCTGGATCACGGCCAGCTTCGGCGGTTATTACATGCTGCTGGCCTCGGCCCTGCTGCTGTTGTCCCTGGCACTCCTGTTCACCCCGGCGGGTCGGATCAGACTGGGTGAGCCCGACTCGAGTCCCGAGTTTTCCTATCCGGCCTGGTTTGCCATGCTGTTTGCCGCCGGTATGGGCACCGGGCTGGTCTTCTGGGGGGTTGCCGAGCCGCTGAGCCACTACCTCGAGCCGCCGAAGGCCGAGCCTTCAACGGCGGCTTCGGCCAGCGAGGGCATGACCTACGCCTTCCTCCACTGGGGCCTGCACCCCTGGGCAATCTACCTCGTGCTTGCGCTGAGTATCGGCTACGGCCACTTCCGGCTGGGCCTGCCGCTGGCGCCACGATCGGTGCTCTGGCCGCTCCTGGGTCAGCGAATCTACGGCCCGATCGGGCATGCTGTCGATATCCTCTGCACAGTGGGCACGCTGCTCGGCGTGGCCACCTCGCTGGGCCTGGGCGCGATGCAGATCAACGCAGGCCTCGCCCGTTCGCTCGACCTGCCTACGGGCACCGGCGTACAGATCGGCATCATCGTCGCGATCACCCTGGTCGCGACAATCTCGGTCGTCTCCGGCCTTCAGCGAGGCATTCGCCGCCTGTCATCGCTGAACATCGCGTTCGCTGCATTGCTGCTGGCTTTTGTGTTTCTGATCGGCCCGACGCTGTCGATCATTGCGACCTTCTTCGAATCGCTGGGCACCTACCTTGTGTCCCTGCCGGCGATGAGTCTGGAGATCGGCCTGGGGTTGCCGACCGAGTGGGAGACTAACTGGACCCTGTTCTACTGGGGCTGGTGGATTTCCTGGTCCCCGTTCGTCGGCATTTTCGTCGCGCGGATCTCCCGAGGAAGAACGGTGCGTGAAGTGATCCTGGCTGCATTGATCGTGCCGAGCATGGTGACCTTCAGCTGGATGGCGACCTTTGGCGGCGCGGCGCTCGACCTACAGCAGACCAAAGGGCTGGCGCTGGCCTCGCAGGTCGTCGATGATGCCGCGATCGCACTGCATCTGCTGCTTGAACAATTGCCCTGGGCGTCGATCAGTACCGTGTTTGCGACGCTGGTCATCATCATCTTCTTCATTACCTCTTCGGATTCGGGCTCCCTGGTTGACGATATGGTGACTTCCGGGGGACACCCCGATCCACCGACGGCCCAGCGCCTGTTCTGGGCGATCTCCGAGGGGGCTGTCGCCGCCACCCTGTTGCTGGTCGGCGGCCTGTCTGCCATTCAACAAGCGGCTATCGCCATGGCGCTGCCGATGAGCCTGCTCCTGATCGCCGCGGCCATCGGCCTGGTCCGCGCGCTGTGGATCGACGCCGGCAACCGGGACGTGCCGACAGCCCGAGAGGTCACGCCCAAGAAGTAGTAATGTTGTCATTGACCAGGCGGTTCTCCGGTTAGCCGCCTTTTCCTCGCATCTGTTTGCCTGTCGATTCGACAGCTTTCTGGCGCGACTCAATCGCGCGCTGGTGGTACGTCCGGGGCGAAATCGAAGGAATCGTAGAACAGGTGTTCCTCGGTGATGCCGGCCTCGATGAACTCGTTGCGCGCGACGTGGACCATGGCCGGGGGGCCGGACATGTAGATATCGAAGGGTGTCAGGTCCGGGAAGTTACGCAGGACGGCGTGATGCACAAAGCCGCGTTCGCCGTCCCATTCGGATTCGGGATCGGCGAGCACCGGCACGAAGCGGAAGTCCGGATGCTGTTGGCGCCAGCCCTCGATCAGACGGGCGGCGTAAAGATCGGTGGCGCTTGCAACACCCCAGAACAGGGTCAGCGGTCGTGGGTCACCGCTCTCGATCAGTTCTTCGATCATCGACTTCAGGGGCGCAAAACCGGTACCGCCGCCCATCATGATCATCGGCCGATCGGAGGTCTTGCGCACGAAGAACGTCCCCAGTGGGCCTTCGAGGCGCAGGATTTCCTTGAGCTGCATGCCGGAAAAGACGTGGCCGGTAAAGCCGCCGCCGTCGACATGCTTGATGTGCAGTTCGATGAAATCGGCCTCGGACGGTGCCGAGGCGATCGAGAACGCGCGGCGCTTGCCGCCCGGCATCAGGATGTCGATGTACTGCCCGGCCAGGAACTGCATCCGGGCTGAGCGCGGCAACTTCAATCGAAGACGCATGATCTCGGGGGTGAACTGCTCCAGGGACTCGACCCGCGCCGGCCAGGTGCGTACGGGAATGTCGGCAACCTGTTCGATTTCGCGCGCCTCGATCGTCAGATCGGAGGCCGCTACGGCCTGACAGCTGAGGCCATAACCCGCGCCGAGCTCGTCGAACTCCAGTGCCTGTGGCGGGTTGTATGGGTAGTCCACGGCGCCCTCGGTCAGGCGGCATTTGCACGACGCGCAGGTGCCGTTCTTGCAGGAATAGGGCAGGACGATACCGCTACGCAGCGCGGCTCCGAGCACGGTTTCGCCGTCCCGGGCCCGGAACTGCCGCCCGCTGGGTAACAGGGTGATCGTATGCTTTGCCGCAGATTCACTCATTGACTTGCTCGTCTTGCCGTGCCGTTCAATCGGTTTGAGATAAGGCCGACGGGCCTGGATTACCAGCTTGGGCCATTAGCGCACCCCGCTGCCGATCCCAGCCCTCGACCCGGTCAGTCGGTATGCTACCCTTCGCCGCGACGCCGCGCCGGACTCTAAGTGATCGACAGTGAAGGGCTGGACACGACTGCATATAGCGGATAGGCCGAAGGAACCTGTCGAAGGCCAGATCAGTGCCTGCTGGTGCTGTGTCGGCGCAACGGGAGTGGTCTGAAGTGGATCTTCATATTCTGCGGCTGCTGTGGCGGTTGCCGCTGTTGTTGCTGCATGTCCTGATTGGCATTCCTCTGGTCCTGCTGACCTTTCTGCCGGGACTGCGGCAACTGCCGATCGGGAGGATGCGGTTCCATCAGTGGTCGCATCGCGCCTGGTCGCGCGGCATGCTGCGGGTCATGGGCTGTCGCCTGAAGATCACTGGTGTCCTGCCGGAGCGAGCAGGTCTGGTGGTCGCGAACCACATCAGCTGGCTGGATATCGTTGTACTCCATGCGGTCTGGCCGATCTGGCTGGTAGCCAAGGCCGAAATCCGCGGCTGGCCGCTGGTCGGCGTTCTGGCGCATCTGGCCGGGACCCTGTTCATCCAGCGTGGCAGCGAGGCGTCGCGAAGGCGCATCGGCCGTCGAATGACCGCGCTGCTCAAGCGCGGCGAGTTCGTCGGTATCTTTCCTGAAGGGGGGATTCATCCTGATCGCGGCGTCAAACGCTTTCACGCCCGCCTGTTCGCGCCGGCACTTCGGGCTGATGTACCGGCCATCCCGGTCTCGATCCGGTATGATCGTTCTGGCGATCTGCATGACACCATGGTCTTCGGGCCCGGACAAAGCTTCTTCGGCAATCTGTTCCGCACCATTCGACAGGCCCCCTTCGAAGCTCGCGTGGTGATCGGTGATCCCGTTCAGGGACAGACCGGACAGCGCAGTCGCCTTGCCCGTGCATGTAACGAGGTCGTCGAGGCCAGCTATGAGTCCTGAATTCAGCAGCATCGATCTTCGCCCCTACCAGCCGAGGGGACTGCTGGGAAACCGCCATGTCCAGTCCTTGCTGACCTCCGGCCCGATTCGCAAGCGGCGGGTGCAGCGCCAGGCTTCGGATTATCTGGCCCGCAGTCAGCGCGAGATCATCGAGGCCGCGGACGGGACGCGACTGCTCGGGTTTCTGAATCGTGCGCCCCTGCATCGTCGCGACGCTCTGGTCATCCTTCTCCATGGCTGGGAGGGCAGCAGCGAGTCGAACTATCTGCTGGCCGCTGCCACCGCGCTTGATCGTGCCGGTTACGATACCTTTCGCCTGAATTTCCGCGACCACGGTGAATCCCATCACCTCAACATCGAGCTGTTCCACTCCTGCCGATTGCTCGAGGTGGTAGACGCCGTAGGCCAGGTCCGTCGAGCTCACGCTGACCAACCGGTCTTTCTCGTCGGATTTTCCCTGGGCGGCAATTTCTCGCTGCGCGTGGCTCGCTCGGCGCCGGAGCATGGCTTTGATCTGGACCACGTCATTGCTGTCTCACCGGTCATCCGGCCGCGCAACGTGCTCGATACGCTGGAAGAGGGCCTGGCCATCTATCACGTGTATTTCGTGCGCAAGTGGCGCAAGTCGCTGCAGCTCAAGCAGTCGCTCTATCCCGAGCGCTATCAGCTCGAGGAGTGGTTTGCGCTCAAGGGGCTGCGCGAACAGACCGACTGGCTGGTGCGCAATCTGACCGAGTTTTCTGATCTGGAGGCCTATCTGGAGGGGTATTCGGTGGCCGGCGATTACCTGGCTGGCCTGAGTGTCCCGACCCGCATCATCACCGCGGCAGACGATCCGATCATTCCGATCCAGGACTTCCATGAGCTGCCGAAGTCGCAAGCTCTTGAAATCGAGGTGCATGAGCGCGGCGGACACTGCGGCTTTATCGAGAACTGGCGCCTCGACAGCTGGATCGAGCATCGCATCATCAGTGAACTCGACCGGCTGACCCAATGCTGAGCGGTTCCGGGCCTTGGACCACCCTCGAGCCATTGATCCGGTGATTCAGGTGGCTGAACAGGGGCCGCTTGAGTTAGCATTCGGTTTTTACTTCTAGAGCCCCAACGCTGTGAAAGCGCTCCTCCTCAGCGCAGCTGCCCTGCTGCTTCTGGTCGGCTGCTGTCCGGGTGAACAGGTCGACGAGCGCGGCTGGCCGCGCGAGCTGGTGCTGGGCCTGGTGCCTGCCCTCGAAGCCGAGGCCCTGGTCGACAATCTCGATCCTCTGACCGACCATCTGGAGCGCGAGCTCGGAATCCCCGTGCGCTCCTTCGTGCCGCAGGACTACACCGGTCTGGTCGAAGCGCTGGGCTCGGGCCGGGCCGATATCGGCATGCTCCCGCCCTTCGCCGCGATGCTCGGCGCCCGCCGTTACGACATCGAGACCATCCTGATTTCCGTGCGCAGGGGCCAGACCGGCTACCGGTCGCAATGGTTCACCAACGACCCCACTGTCTGTCAGGGGGAGGTCGAGATTGTCGAGCGCCGCTGCGAGACCCGGGTTCCCGGCCGCGAGGCCGAGATCCGCAAGTTTGCCCAGTGCCAGGCCGATCTGACGGTGGTGCGGGACGAAAGTGTGGCGTTCGTTGATCCTAACTCGACCTCGGGCTTCCTGTTTCCAGCCGTCCAGCTGATGGGCATGGACATCAACCCCGAGCGCGACGTCAACAGCCTGTTCGTCGGCGGACACGATGCAGCGGTGCTCGCGGTCTACGCCGGCGATACGCGTTTCGGCGTCAGCTATGACGATGCCCGCAATATCGTCTGCGGTCAGTATCCTGATGTGGGAGAAGAAGTGATCGTGTTCAATCACGCACCGATGCTCCCGAATGACGGTGTCCAGCTTCGCCCCGGTCTGCCGGATGATCTGCGTCGGGCCATCATGGATGCCTTCATCGGTCTGGCAGAATCCGAGGCCCATCTGCCTGATGACCAGAAAGTCCTCTGGGTGCTGTATGAAATCGACGGCTTCGTTCCGTTGACGCCGGGCCTGTACGACCCGGTCCGGGATGCCTACGAACTGATGCGCCGCTAGCGAGAGAATCAATGACAGAAAAGAAGGGATCGATTCGCTTTTCCAAGGCCAATATCGTCTACCCCAACGGGGCGGTCGGTATGAAGGATCTGGACCTGGAGATCAAGCCGGGCGAATTCGTCGTCATCGTCGGCTCTTCCGGTGCCGGCAAGTCGACCCTGCTTCGGGCGGTCAACGGCCTCAATCCGCTGACTTCCGGCGCCATCGAGGTCGACGGTCAGCCGGTTCCCGAAGGTGGCGGACGCGAATTGCGCGAGCTGCGCAAGCGGATCGGGATGATCTTCCAGGATTTTCGCCTGGTCAAGCGCCTGACGGTCATGTCCAATGTGCTCATCGGTCGGCTGGGCCACGTGCCGGCCTGGCGGACCCTGCTCAATCTCTGGCCGCTACAGGACCGCGAGATCGCGATCAAGGCCCTGCAGCGCGTGGGTATTCCGGACAAGGCCTGGGTCAAGGCCTCGGATCTGTCGGGCGGTCAGCAGCAGCGCGTTGGCATTGCTCGTGCCCTGGCCCAGGAGCCCGCCATCATCCTGGCCGACGAGCCGGTCGCCTCGCTCGATCCGGTCACCACCCACCAGATCATGCAGGATCTGGTTCGCATCAACCGCGAGCTGGGGATCACCACGCTGGTCAATCTGCATTTCCTCGATCTGGCCCGTGAGTACGGCGAACGGATCATCGGTCTGCGCTTCGGCGAGCTGGTCTACGACGGTTCGGCCGACACGGTCACCGACCAGGACTTCGAGGACATCTACGGCCGCGAAGTCAGCAAGGACGATGTGCTCGACGAGGAAGCGGTCGAACGATGAATTCTCGCGCCAGCTCGACGGTTCCGAGCAAGCCGCCGCGCAACTGGCCCCTGTGGCTGGGCGTGGTCGGATTCCTGCTGGCGATGACCCTGTGGTCGGCGCATGGCATCGGGTTTTCCCTGTTCGAGCTGGTCTGCAACATCACCCAGGGCAGCCGCCTGCTCCAGGAGTCCTGGCCGCCTGATTTCGGGTTCATTCCGAGGCTGTTCCAGCCGTTCATGGAAACGATCTTCATCGCCATCATCGGAACGGTGGTCGGCGGCATCCTGGCTATCCCGATTGCCATTCTTGCTGCGCGCAATCTGACCCTCGGGCCGCTGGTCTGGTTTGCCGATCGCAATTTCATGAACATCCTGCGCACCCTGCCGGATCTGTTCTGGGCCATGCTGTTTGCCACCGCCGTCGGCTTCGGGCCGGTGGCCGGCGCCCTGGCCCTGTCGGTGTTCACCATCGCGGTGATCTCGAAACTCTGGTCGGAGTCGCTCGAGGCCATCGACATGGGCCTGCCCGAGGCGATTCGATCGGTCGGCGGCACCTGGCGCGAGATGATCCAGTTCGGTGCCATGCCGCAGGGACTGCCGCATTACGTGTCCTATGCGCTGTATGCCTTCGAGTTGAACGTCCGCGCCTCCATGGTGCTGGGTCTGGTCGGCGCCGGCGGCATCGGCATGATTCTGGAAACCCAGCGTGCCAACTTCGAGTACGAGCGGGTGACCATGATCATTCTGGCCGTGCTGATCGCAGTGCTGATCATCGAAGAGATTTCCGAGGCGATCCGGCGGAGACTGACATGAGCGACTACCCGCTGAAAGCCCCCGGGCAGCGCATCGGCTGGGCGAGCTGGACGACATTCATCATCGCCGCGCTTTTCCTGGCCTCGCTCTGGGCGATCGAATTCTCGCCTGGCGTCATGCTGGAGGTGCCGGGTCAGGTCGCCCGGGTGCTGTCCTTCTTCTATCCGGCCGATATGGCCTACGGCTGGAATGCGGTCCTGCCGGCGATTGTCGAGTCGATCCAGATCGCCTGGGTCGGCACCATTATCGCGGCCATCCTCTCGCTGCCGCTGGCTCTGTTCGGCGCGCGCACCCTGTTCCCGCGGGTGGCTCGCGTGGTGAAGTTCATCTCGGCCACGGCCCGCGCCTTTCCGGAGATTCTTCTGGCCATCTACTTCGTGCCGATCGTCGGTCTGGGTGCCTTCGCCGGTGCGCTGGCGATCGGGATTTCCTCGGTCGGCATGCTGACCAAGCTCGGGGCGGAGGTGGTGGAGTCGATCGACTTCGGCCCGGTCGAGGCGGTCGAGGCCAGCGGCGGGTCCCGCATTCTCGCCCTGCGCTATGCCGTGCTGCCTCAGGTGCTGCCGGAAATCGTCGCCCACTGGCTGTTCCGCTTCGAGCTGAATATCCGCGCCTCCGCCGTCCTCGGCGTGGTGGGTGCGGGTGGTGTCGGCGGCGTGCTGCTGAACACGCTGCGCTATCGGCATTTCGAAAAGGCCGCGGCCGTGCTGCTGCTGACTATCATCGTGGTCCTTGCCATCGACATGATTTCCGGCGCGATCCGACGCCGGATCATCAACAGCTGATCTTGGGATAAAGCTGTTTTGATTGGTTCAGTTTGTTTTGTTGGTTCAGTTGGTTCGATTCGCTGCTAACCAAACCAACCAAACCAACCAAACCAGCCTCAGACCCTGTACGCGACGAACTTCATCAGTCCTGCCGTGGCGGCCATGAAGCCCTGAATCGGGGCAGGCAGGGTACGCGCGCCCTGTTCCACGGCCATGTCGGCGTGGCGGGCCTCGTCTTCCTTCATCTGCCTGACGATGGCGCGAGAGCGCTGGTCCGGTGCCGGCAGGGTTTCCATGTGGTGATCGAGATGCGCCTCGACCTGTCGTTCAGTGGCCTCGACAAAGCCCAGGCTCCAGCGATCCCCCATCAGGCCTGCGAATGCGCCGATCGAGAAGCTGCCTGCATACCAGACGGTGTTCAGATAGCTCGGACGATCCATCAATTCTTCCAGGCGCTGGGCACACCAGGCCAGATGATCCTCTTCTTCCCGCGCCGCCTCGGCCATCTCGGTTCGGACATGGTCGGAGCGCGCCGTGGCGGCCTGTCCTGCATACAGCGCCTGGGCGCAGACCTCGCCCGTGTGATTGATGCGCATCAGACCGGCGGCGTGGCGGCGTTCGTCTTCGCTGAGCTCGTGTTCGGGCGTATCCCCGGCGGGTGAGGGCTTTGTGTTGCCGGGGGGTGGGCCCAGGGCGACGCGCAGGGCCTGGTCTGCCTGAGTAATCCAGTGATCGAGGAGGGAGATCTCGCGCATGATGAACAAAACAACGTTGGCTTGTTTGAATTGTAGCGCTTCGATCGACGTCGAAGTGTCGAGCCCCTGCCGGGGTATCAAGCCGCCAAGGCTCCCGGAGAGTTGGTTTTCTCGCCGGAAGGGCTATAATTCACGCCCTTTTTTGATTCTCAGGCATTCAAACATGATTCTGAAACGACTTGCAGCCGCGCTCTGCGGGCTTGTGGTGATGATGCCCGCCTTCGCGGATGTCACTGGTAACGGCGAGCTCGGATTGCTCGTTTCCAGCGGGAATAGCGAAACGGAGACCTTCAACAGTGCCCTCAATCTGACCTGGGAAGATGGCCCGTGGCTCAACGAGTCGACGGCCAGCTTCGTTTACGGTCGCGATGACGGAACGACCAACTCCAACCGATTCGTCGCCTCGAATCGCACCAACTACAGCTTCAGCGAGCGTAGCTATTTCTTCGGTGCCCTGCGCTACGACCGGGACCGGTTCTCCGCTTTCAGCTATCAGGGCACCCTGGCCCTCGGTGCCGGGCGACGCCTGATCGACAACGAACGCCATCGCCTGAGCGTCGAAGCAGGCCCCGGTTTTCGGGTCGCCGAGCGCCGCGATACCAACGAGACGGAGAACGAGGCCATCCTGCGGGGTTTGGCGGATTACGCCTGGACGATTTCGGACAATACCGAGCTGACCAACCGCCTGCTCGTCGAAGCCGGCTCGGACAATACCTTTGCCGAAAACACGCTGGGCCTCACGGTCGCCATCAACGATCGCATCGCGCTGAAAGCCGGGGTCGCCGTTCGCCACAACACCGATGTGGATCCAGGGCGCAAGAAAACAGATACTCTGACGACCATGAATCTGGTCTTCAACTTCGGCGAGTGAGCGTGGGCTACTACCGTCAGCACTTTTTTTTCTGCACCAACGAGCGTCCGGAGGGTGCCGAACGGCCCTCCTGCGCCCAGTGCGACAGCCCCCGACTCAGGGCCTATTTCAAGGCACGGGTCAAGGAGCTCGGGCTGCACCAGGGGCCGGATCGCGTCAGGATCAACAGCGCGGGCTGTCTCGACCGCTGCGAGGAGGGGCCCTGTCTTGTCGTCTACCCCGAGGGCGTCTGGTATACCTTCATTGATGAGGATGATCTCGACGAGATCCTCGAGTCCCATCTGGTCAACGGGCAGGTCGTCGACCGATTGCGCCTGCCGGACTCGGCCGAAGACTGATTCAGGGTCGTTGCGCAGGCCGGATTCTTCCTGTAGAATTCCCGCTCTTTCGCGCAGCAAACACATCGAAGCGAGATTAGTTTCATGAAAACCTTTAGCGCCCGACCGCAAGACATTCGGCGCCAGTGGCATCTGGTCGATGCTGACGGCAAGACCCTGGGTCGTCTGGCTTCAGAAATTGCACGCCGCCTGCGCGGCAAGCACAAGCCTGAATACACGCCTCATATGGATACCGGTGACTACATCGTGGTCATCAATGCCGAGAAGATCCATGCTACGGGTCGAAAAATGAGCGACAAGATGTATCACCATCACACCGGTTACATCGGCAATCTGAAGTCGATCAGTCTGGAAAAGCTGCTGGCTCGCAAGCCTGAGCGAGTGATCCGCCTGGCCGTCAAGGGCATGATGCCCAAGGGTCCGCTGGGGCGTGACATGCTCCGCAAACTCAAGATCTATGCCGGCAGCGAGCATCCGCATGCCGCCCAGCAGCCTCAGGCGCTGGACATCTGAACCTAGGGAAGGAAGATCATGGCAACTGAACAATTTTACGGAACCGGGCGACGCAAGACCTCCAGCGCTCGCGTCTTCCTGCGACGCGGAACCGGCGCAATCACGGTCAACCGCAAGCCGCTGGATGAGTTTTTCGGGCGCAAGACGGCCCAGATGATCGTTCGGCAGCCGCTACAGCTGGTCGAGCTGTCCGACAAGTTCGACGTCAATGTCACCGTCAAGGGCGGTGGCACGACGGGACAGGCAGGCGCGATCCGGCTCGGTCTGGCACGCGCACTGATGGAATACGACGAATCACTTCGTGCATCGCTGCGTCGAGCCGGGTTTGTCACCCGCGACGCCCGCGCCGTCGAACGCAAGAAGATCGGGCTGCATAAGGCACGCAAGGCAACCCAGTACTCCAAGCGCTGATTTGGCGGCGTTTTGTTATTTCAGGCGGCGCCGGGCAGTGCTCGAAACCCTCACGTACTGAATGTACGCCCCGGTTTCTGCGCGCTGGCCGTCACCACCTGAAACGACAATCCACGCGCCAACACGACTGTCAGAGTTGGCGCGTGGCAACAACGATCCAGTTTTGGGGGATCGTCTAGTGGTAGGACTACGGACTCTGACTCCGTCAGCGGGGGTTC
>CAYTQT010000035.1:0-28400 GCA_964439915.1 uncultured Wenzhouxiangella sp.
GGCCCGGCGCCAGTTCGACGGATCGATCCCCGGACCGGAGGGGCCCGGTCAGCGACCAGCCGATCAGCTTCAGGCCGATGGCCTGGCCCATCGATCTGAGCTCCAGAACGAGCGAATCGCCCTGCCTCTCGATCCAGCGGATTCGATGATGGCCCAGCATGAACTGATCGCCGATGGCCAGAAAGCACCGACGGGACCGCGACATGCCCTGCCAGAGTCCATTCCGGCTACCCAGGTCCACCACCCGCAGGCCCTCAGCGTGGCGCTCGATTCGGGCATGTCGTTCGCTGACGCTCAGGTCGGCGGGTATCGGGATATCCAGATGCAGATCGCGGCCGACGAGCCAGGGGCCCGGCCCGGTCAGCGTCAGGCGTCGCTGGTCTGGTGCGTCACTGAGCACGAACTCGTAGTCCGGTGCCCGCGACCGCCCCAGGCCAATCACATCGCCGGACTGCAGTTCATGATGGTCGACGGCCTCGCCATTGACGTAGGTGCCGTTGAGGGAATCGAGATCGCGGATTGCCCAGTGACCCTTCGCATCCTGACCGATCCAGGCATGCTGTCTCGAGACGTCCGGGCCGGCAAGGATCAGATCGACCTGTTCACCTTCGCGGCCGAGAACCTGCCCGGGAGCCAGCAGTGGCGTGTCCTCGCGCAGGGGCCCCGGGTGCAGGGAGCGCAGTCGCGCGTTCTGGCGGGCATCGATGGTGATCGCACCCGGCGCGGTCGCAAGGGATGGCTCGTCGGTATCGGTCGGCGGTGGTCGTGACATGAGCGATGCGTGCTGTATTCTCCGATGATTACGTATTCGGGGCTGCATTCGTGGCAGGGACGAATGGCAGAAAGGCTCTGCTATATTCGTATGAACGGGTGTCAGGGGTCGAATCGCACGACAGAATCAAAACGTGCACACGGCCTTGAATCGCAAAGACTGCACAATCAAGGAAGTCTCATGCCCAAGGTGCTTGGACGGTATCACATCATCAGCGAGCTCGGCCGTGGCGGCATGGGCGTGGTCTACAAGGCCGTCGACCCCAAGCTCGAGCGCTTCATCGCGATCAAATGCCTCAGCGACGAGCTCAGCGACGACGAGATAACGGTCACGCGTTTCCTGCGCGAGGCGCGCAACGTCGCCGCCCTGAATCATCCGCATATCGCCCAGATCTTCCTGGCCGACGAGGACGAGGGCAAGCCCTATTTCGTGATGGAGTTCGTCGACGGCGAGTCCCTGGCCGATCGCCTGTCCCGCGACGGGCGGCTGCTGCCCGAGCAGGCCCTGCGGATCGTCACAGAGTGCGCCCAGGCCCTGAAGGCCGCGCACGAGGAAAACATCGTCCACCGCGACATCAAGCCCGGCAACATCATGATCGACCGTCGTGGTCGATCCGTGCTCACCGACTTCGGTATTGCCAGCGTGATTCATCCGGACGCCGAGCAGGTCAAGAGCAAGTACATCATGGGAACACCCGGCTATCTGCCGCCCGAGGTCATGACCGGCAAGGCCGTCGACCATCGCGGCGACCTGTTCGCCCTGGGCGCGGTCTACTACGAAATGCTGGCCGGCAAGCGTCTGGTGCCCGGCTCTGGCCTGGAAGACACGGCGCGGACCCTGCTGGCCGCTGATTTCCCCGAGCTCGGCGATCTCGACGAGACACTGGACGACAAGACCTTCGGCGTGCTCGGTCGCATGCTGGCGCCCGATCCGGACAAGCGCTATCAGGACTACGATGCCCTGCTCGCCGATCTGGGCTTCGCCGCAGCGGTAGCCGGGGTCAGTGCCGTACCTGCCGTCGATGCACCGACTCAAGCCACCTCACCGCCGCCTGCCCCCTCGGCCAGCGCGACGCCCGTATCGGCGGCCGAAGCAGCACCGACCCAGGCCGTCGATCCGACCCTCGCCGAGCCGCCGACCACCCAGTCGACCCCACCACCGGCTTCCGGCTCGAAGGCCGCGCTGCTGGTGTTTGCCCTGCTGGTTCTGGTTGGGCTGGGCGCGTCGGGCTTCGCTGTGGTGAAATTCGCCCCGGCGCAGATCGAGCGCGTCGCCGCCATGCTCGGCATGGACACCGATAACCCGGCCCGCGCCGGCGAGATCAGCGCCGCGGCCAGTCAGTCCTCGGAGATTGACGAGGCCGAAGATGCCCAGCCCATGGCTGACTTGCGAGCTCCGTCTCGGATCCCGTCGGCCGAATCCGATTCGATGGCGCAGGAGAGCGCATCATCGGCCACCGCCGAGCCCATGCTGGGCACCGATCTGCTCGCCGAGCGGTCCGATGCCGAAACCATGGACGATGCGCCCGTCGATACACCTGAAGATACGCCTGCCGACACATCCCCCCCAGCGCAGCAGACCGGCAGCGCGGTTGCGACCTCCACCACGCCAGCGTCCGCCCCGGGTGCCGGGGATACATCCGCTGAGTCCTCCGAGGCCGCCGCTGATGCCCGCGTTGATGCCGTCGTTCAAGGGGCCAGCGAGCCCGCCCGGCAGGTGGCTTCGGTCGAGCGTCCTGTTGAGCCGCTGGATGCGGTCACGCGCCCGGTCGTGGAGCGCGCGCCCGTCGCGCCGCCCCCGCCGCCTGTGGGCGTCCTCGTCGTGGGCCTGGGCGATGCGGCCATCACTGATCCCATGATGCGCGAGATCGAACGCGCCCTGCGCGAGGATGGCCATGAGCTGATCGAGCGCGGTTTTGTCTCCGGTCTGGCGGCCCTGACCCAGGGTGATGAGTTGGACCTGAACGCGCTCACCGAGATGGCCCTGGATGCCGGCGCCCGTCACGTCGTGGTCGCCCGCGCCCTGCCCGCGGGCGAGCGCCGGCTCAACTTCTACGGCCGCTCCGATACCGCCTTCATGGTCCAGGCAGACACCATCACCTACGACCTGGTCGAGCGCCGCCGCACGGGGAGCACTGCGGTGGAGCAGATCGAATACACCGGACTCAACGCCACCCAGAAGGCTCAGGACCTGATCGTCCAGCGCCTGGACAGCATTCTCATCGACCTCGATCAGTGATCCCCGGCCGCGCCGCGGTTCAGGGTGTCTCGGACGATTTGATCAGGGCTCGCCATCGGTGCTGGTCAAGGTCGTCGAGGGTTCGGATATTGCGTTCGTAGATCGCTTCGGGGTGTTCGAGCCGGGCGGTGGCGGCTTCGATGCTGGGCTCCCGGAGCAGGTGCAGCATCGGATAGGGCGAGCGGTTGGTCCAGTTCGATCGATCGTCCGGGTCTGTATCAGCGAACTGATAGTCCGGATGGAAGCTGGCGATCTGGAGTTCACCGGCCAGACCCATCTGCTCGATCAGCTCGTCGGCAATGCCGAGAAAGTCGTTGTAGTCGAAAAAATCCTCGAGGACATTCGGATGCACCAGCAGGGTGGTCTCGCAGTCGGCCGGGTCGGCAGCGGCCAGATGCATCAGGGCTCCGGCCAGTGCTTCGGCCAGGGTCTCGGGGCGATCGGCCGCGCTGACCCGGATCTCGACCCGGCCCTCGCGCCAGGGCCGGGCAGCGAAGGGGCACAGGTTCAGGCCGATGACCACGCGCTCGATCCACTGCTGCGTCCGTGCGATAACGATGTCCGGGTCGGGGTCCATTCTTTCATTATCCGCTATCCGGGGTGATTCGAGCCGGTATCATCCGAGGCTGTTCCCGTCATTAGTGAGCTGACCATGTCCGACCTGAAATCGCTGCGTATCGATCGCCTTGAAGACCGGATCGCCGAACTCGTGCTGCTCGGGCCCGGGCGTGGCAACGCCATGGGGCCGGATTTCTGGCGCGAGCTGCCGGCTGCAGTGGCGGAACTGAATGCTGACCCGGCGCTTCGCTGCCTGATCGTGCGTGGCGAGGGTCAGGACTTCACCTACGGACTGGACCTGCCCGGGATGGCCCAGCACATGGGGCCGATGCTCCAGGACGGGGCCGCCGGTCGTGCCGCGATCGTGCGCACGGCGACGGACATGGTGGCGGGCTTCGACGCCCTGTCCGCCGGGCGGTTGCCGGTGATCGCCGCGGTCGACGGCTGGTGCATCGGTGCCGGCATCGAGATGATCGCGGCCTGCGACATCCGCATTGCCAGCCAGCAGGCGAAGTTCGCGCTGCGCGAGGTCAAGGTCGGCATCGTCCCCGACCTCGGTGGCATCCAGCGTCTGCCGCACCTGATCGGCGAGGGCTGGGCGCGTGAAATGGCCCTGACCGGCGACGAGATCAGCGCCGAGCAGGCGCGTGCCATCGGTCTGTTGACCCATCTCTTCGATGACGGCGAGGCGCTGCTCGAGGCTGCTCGGGAGACGGCGGGCCGCATTGCCGCCAACCCGCCCCTGGTCACGGCGGGCATCAAGCAGGTCATGAACGCGCGCATCGATGGTGGCGTCAGCCACGGCAACCGCGAAGCCGCGACTCTCAACGGCATGTTCATGCAGTCCGAGGATTTCACTGAAGCCATGCGCGCCTTCATGGAAAAGCGCGCGCCCGAGTTCAAGGGCCGCTGACACAATAACTTCACCACAGAGGCACGAAGGGCACAGAGGAAAAGACAGGGCCTGATTGATTTTCTCTGTGCACCCTGTGTCTCCGTGGTGGATCCGTGTTTTCTCGCTATAAGGGCGACTACCCATGCCTCGATCCGAACTGCTGGCGACGGCCCGGATTCCCGACACGACCAAGGACCTGCTGCTCTACAGGCATCAGGACAAGTTCTCCATCGTCATCCCCGGCCGCGGGGAGTTGATGAACAGCCGCGTGCACGGGTCCGAGATCGCCCTGGCCGAGCTGGCCTGTGGCGCTATGGAGGGTTCGGCCCGGCCGCGGCTGTTGGTCGGCGGTCTGGGGATGGGGTTCACGCTGGCCGCCGCGCTGGGCCAGGTGGGTGAGGGCGCCGAAGTCGTGGTCGCCGAGCTGGTCCCGGAGGTCGTCGCCTGGAATCGCGACCTGATGGGCGAGCCGTCGGGACACCCGCTGAAGGATCCGCGCAGTACCGTCTTCGAGGGCGATATCGCGGCTCTCCTGCGCGATCCCGGCACTGGCTTCGATGCGATCATGATGGATGTCGATAATGGCCCGACTGCGATGATCCGGCGCGAGAACGACTGGCTCTACACCGACGAAGGCCTGAGTGTCACCCGCAGGGCCCTGCGTCCCGGCGGCGTGCTGGCGGTCTGGTCAGCCGGGCCCGATCGTCTCTTCCAGACCCGCATGCGGCGCTGCGGCTTCAAGGTCGAAGAACGCATCGTCCGCCCCCACCGCGCCGGCAAGGGCGCCCGCCACTACATCTGGCTGGCCCGCCCCGACTAAGCCCAATCCCCTTCTCCCCTTATCTTTCTTCTTGAGCCTTGAGCCTTGCGCCTGTCCTCATCGATCCACCGCATAACTCAAATCCACCCCGGTATCCCGCTCCCCGCTGACCACGCGCACACCCCAGCGGCGAGACAGCTCGTAGCGGCCGGACAGCACATTGCCGCTCTCGAACAGGCCGATGCCGTAGCTGACGAACAGCTTGGGCAGCAGATAGAGCCCGACGTTGACCGCGCCCTGACCGCCGGCGTGATCGAAGTCGGCCCCGGTGACGACGTAGGCCAGGGCCTTTTCCTCACTGGTTGGCGGATCGGTAAACAGGCGGATCTCCGGGGACTGGGCATTGCCGCGAATCGAGACGCCGGCGCGCTCGACCTGGGGGTCGCCGAAGATGTCGCGGACGGCCTGGATATCGAGTCGGGGATTGGTGATCGGCTGATTGCTCAGGATGATTTCGCCGTCCTCGATTTCCAGGGTCTGTCCGTAGGATTCGAAGGTTCCCTGGGGCAGCCGGATGATGCCGCGCGATCTGGGCAGCGCACCGTTCTCGTCCCAGAGCAGCTCGACCTCACCTGCAAGCCGGGTTTCGAGCCCGACCGCGTTCAGGCTGGCGCGCTCGCCGAGATCGATGCCCAGACGGCCGTTCATGACCAGGGCCTGGGTCTGGTCTGTGTCCTCGGTTTCACCGAGAACGATCACATCACTGGAGGCCGTGACCTGAGAGGCGCGCCCCGGTGGAAGGCCGGCGCGCAGTTGATCGATAGCGATATCGCCATCGATCTGGAGACGCGCACCTTCACCACTCAGTTCGAGATCGGGGCTGATCGCCAGGGTCAGCCAATCCACGCTGGCCAGGCTGAATCGGTCGCCCTCGGCAGCCAGCTGCCAGGACCAGGCATCGCCGTTGGGTCGAAGGCCCCCGTCGATTCGAAGCTGACCCTCGCCGGAGTGCATCTGGCCGGTCAGACTGGCCTGCAGATTGCTGCCGGTCAGGTCGAGCTGGATGTCCCGGATATCCAGTCCCAGGGGCGCATGACCGAGGCTGCCGTCAATCAGCCGGGCCTGCCCCTCCAGCTGCGGAGCACCCAGCCGTCCGCGAATCGCCATCTGGCCTTCCAGTCGACCCCCCATCGAATCCAGCTCGACCACCGCCCTGTTGAACACCCCGATATCGGGTAGATCGAGGTCAAGCTGTCCATTGATCGTCGACTCTGCCGGGCGACGAAGATCCTCGATGCCGAGCGCACCGCTCAGGCTGCTGCTGCCCTCGAAGCGCGCGTCGAGGCCAACGAGCACGCCCCCGTTGCTGGGGGTCAGATCGATGCGAAGCCCGTCGACGCCGAGCAGGGTCTGGTCACTCCCTAGCGGAATGATGGCGCCGGCGTCCAGAGTCAGGTTGCCCGCCAGGCGATCCAGGCCCTGACCAAGGGTCCAGCCGGTCTCAAGCTCCCCCGACAGCGACGAGCTGATGCTGACGGTCAGATCGAGCGGCAGCAACACCAGATCCATCGGGACATCGCTCAGGCTGAGAGCTGCGCTCGAGGGCTGGTCGGCGGGCGCCAGCTGAGCCGCCTGCAGGCAGAGGCGCCCCGGGTTGGAGCCGGCAGCGGTCAGGCAGGCCGGTTCGATGTCCGTGCCCGAGGGCCTGGCCTGGAACCGCAGCGGCTCGCTGAGCTGCCAGTCGCCGGCCAGGGTTTCCCCTAGGAAAAGACGCTCGATCGCTGCATCCCACTGTTGACCACCACGCAAACATTCGGGCCACTGACCCTGGCCGGCCAGATCGAGGCTGGCGCGCTGCGCGTTGAAACTGAGCCCGAACTGATGGGAGCGGCAGCGACCGTTCAGGGTCAGCTCGAGGCGGTCGACGCGCTCCCATGGGTTCAGGTCCAGATCGTTCAGGGTCAACACCACATCGGCACGGGTCGGCTCCTGCCAGCGCAGGTCAGCGGCAAGATCGAGCTCGCGCAGGGTGATGTCGTCGAGACCGGCTTCGCGCAGGGTGGCCGTGGCGCTGAGCTCGGCGTCGGCCGGCAGGATGCTGCCCTCGGCCACAAGGACACCGGACAACCCTGGCCAGAGCTGATCGAGGGCATCGCCCCGGGCGTTGAAAGTCCAGCGCTCGCCGTCCGTGCTGTCGAGCTCGACGCGATTGTCGCCCAGGGCCAGTTCGAGTCGGCCAGCCTGCGGTGCCGCAGCCTGCCAGCTGACCCGGCCGCCGCCGCTCAGGGGCTGTCCCCGCAGCGTGCCGTCGAGCCGATTGATGACCAGATCGAAGGCGTCCGGGCCATCGATCGCGATATCGATATCGGCCGACACCTGACCGGGCAGCTGCCGAATGAATTCACCCGGATCGAGCTCGATCAGCTCGACAGCCAGCGTGCCGACCAGGGCAGGTTGCCAGTCGACCGTTCCGCTGACCTGTGCGCGGCCTGCGCTCTCGGCATCGAAGCGCAGGCCCTCGAGGCGTGCGCCTGTCTCGTTTCCCTGCAGCCTGGCCTGGACCTCGGTCTGCGGCTGGTCGGGCACCTGCAGCAGTGCGTCCAGCTCGGCGCGCCAGTCGCTCAGCTTGCCTGTGAGACGAACCTCGCCGCGCTGGCTGGCGACCAGCGGTTCAGTATCATCGGTGACCGGTGGCCAGTTGAAATCCTGCCATACGAGGTCGAGCGCCAGATCATCCTCGGTCGGGTTGTAGCGACCGCTGCCCTGGACGCTCAGCGTGGTCGGCGGTGCGCGCAGGGTGAGTGAATCGAGGCGGATCAGTCGATCCTCGACGCTAAGATCCAGGGCGCCGTTCAGGCGCGCCTGGGCGGGAAGCTCGGGGTAGAGCGGTGTCAGGTCGAGCTGGTCGAGACCCAGGCTCAGCTGCCCCGCCAGACCATCGGCCCACTGTGCCTGGCCCTGCGCGCTGATCACGCCGTCCAGAGTGTCGATTCTGAGGCTGTCCAGCCGGGCGCTGTCGAGCGAGCCACTGGCATCGAGCTGAATCCGATTGTCCGGAATCCGGGGGCCCTCGGCGCTGGCCAGCACCCGCGCCGTCCAGTCGTCCGGACCACCCTCCAGGGAAAGATCCAGGTCGCGGACGGCGTAGTCGAGACCCGGCCAGTCGCTCAGGCTGCCCTCCAGGTCGAGCGTGACTGTCTCCAGGCTCGGCAGGCCGCGCAGCCGGCTGCTTCCGCTCAGGTCGACCGGACCGTCGCTGTCCAGCGTGATGGCAAGATCGCTCAGGGGGCCTTCCACGGACAGCGCCAGCCCGTGCGGAGGAATCTCATCGAGACGGGTCTGTGCCGTGATGTCCAGATCCAGGCGGTGCGGTGCGTTCAACGCGGCCTGGCCGCTGGCAGTGAGCTCGCCCTGGGGCAGGCGCAGCTCGAAGGTCTCCAGCGCGAGCGCCTGATCGATCCGACCGCGCAGCCGCAGTTCGTCGACCACGAGCAACGGCGTCTCGGACTGATGCGGCAGCAGGCGAATCGCGGCAAGCTCGAGCTGCTCGATGACGATCGGCAGCGGACTGGCCAGGTCGGGAAGGGTGATCGCGTCTTCAGAATCGGCGCCCGGTTCCGGGGGCGGCAGAACAATGTCGGCACCGCGCACGGCAAGACGCTCAACGGTCAGCTCGAGCCCGCCGATCAGGCGCAGCCGTGCGGCCAGTTCGACGCGCTCGATTCGAACCGAAGCACCCGCCGGATCTACCGTCAGGCCCTCCAGCACCAGCCCGTCGCGGAGATTGCCTTCGGCCGTATCCCACGCCAGGCTCGGCAAGGCCCCCTGCGCCTGACCCAGCGCGAATTCGGCGCCGGAATGGGTGCGAGTGAGCCAGTGGAAACCGCCCACCAGGACCAGGACCAGCAGCAGGATCAGCGCCAGCAGCGCAATCAGGATGCGCTTGAGCCAGCGGCGCGCTGAACGTGGCGATTCGTCCGGTGCGTCGGGCTTGTCGGGATCGTTGAGCTTGGCATTCATGGCCTGGGTGTGCTCCTGGTCCTCACAGCAGTCGGGTTCCGATCGTCAAGTGGAAGCGCCAGGGCTTGCCGGCGTCGTCCAGGGCCTGGGCAAAGTCGACCTGGACCGGGCCGATCAGCGTGTAGAAGCGAAAGCCGGCGCCGATGCCCCGTTTGAGTTTGACCTGATCGAATGAGTTGAAGGCATTGCCGATATCGTAGAAGGCGGCCAACGACCAGTTGTCACCGACCCGGTATTCGTATTCCGCCGAGGCAGCCAGCAGATGATTACCGCCGTTGCGGTTGGTGCTCAGTGCCTCGAAGGCATAGCCACGAATCGTGCGGTCGCCGCCGGTCTTGAATCGATAGCGCTCCGGCAGCTCGGTGATCGACAGATCGAGCTGACGATCATCGAGCGTGACCACCAGATTGTCGACATCGGCCTCGGTGTAGCCGGCCTCGGCGCGCAGCAGGATCTTGTGGCGATCCCCGATCAGCTGATGCCAGCGTCCGCCGATATACCCCTGGAGAAATCCGACATCGGAGCCGACGGATGCGCTGGCGCCGACCACGCGAGCATCGGCCACAAGACCACGGGCCTGAAAGCCCGTTCCGGTCACGCTGAACAGGCGCCAGCTGGCCCCGAGCGCGACGGTCTGGGTTTCGTCCTGCAGGAACGGTCGGATCTCGGGATTGGCCTCGAGCAGCGCCTGATTCTCTTCACTCAAACTGCCCTCGCGCAGGGCATCGAAGGATTCATCCAGCACCGAGATGAACAGGCGCTCCTCGATCGGGTCGGCGCCCTCGAAAGGTGCGGGTCGTTCCTCCATCCGTCCGAACGTGACCTCGGCCTGTTCACGACTGCCGCTGAAGCTGTCGAAGACCGCCTCGATCTGGTCCTCGTCGTTGAAGCGGAAGTCGTCCTGTTCTCTGCGCAGCAACAGCCCGGCGGTCCAGAAGTCGAAGGGTTTGTTGCCGCGCGGCAGAAAATAATCGCCACGAAAGACGAATTCCTCGTTTTGCTGCTGGGCCCCGAAGCCCAGATCAAGCCGATCGCCCTTGGGCGAAAGATAGTGGCGGATCCATCCGAGCTGCAGGCGCGCCCCGGTGTCGGTACCGAATCCGACGGTGGCGCGATACGAGTTCGGTGGCCTGGGCTCGAGCTCGTAGTTCAGCTGCACGCTGGCACCATCTGCCTGGCGCGTTTCCTCGACGATGACGCGTCGGAACAAGCCGGAGCGGACCAGAACCTCGCGCTGCCGATCGACGCGGTCCCGGCTGTAGAATTCGCCCGGCTCGAGCACGTTCAATCGCTCGATCAGGCGCTCCGAGAAGGGATGGTCGTTGCTGGTGTAGTCGGCAAAACGGTAGCGCGGGCCGGTATCAAAACGCACGGTGACCTCCGCGCTGGCACGGTCCGGGTCAACCACCACCTGGCGCTGCAGGAAGCGCGCGGCAAAATAACCGCGCTGCTCGGCCAGCGCCGCCAGCTGTTTCCAGGCCGACTCGAACTGCGCGTGAATCAGACGGCTGCCCTCGCTCAGCGGCCAGGCCTGCTGCCAGGCGATGAGCTCGGGATCGGTCCGGCCGTCGCCCTCGATTTCCAGGGTCAGGGCGTCGACCTGGGTTGCCTGCCCGGAGGTGATGTTGATCAGCGCGCGCCACGGACCCTCATCCTGGGGCTCTTCCAGCCGGACCTCGACTCTCGGACGATAGTAGCCATAGGGCTGAAGGGCATCGCGGACTTCCTGCCGCGCATCGGTTGCCAGCTGACGCAGGCGCCAGACCGAGACATCGTCCAGGCGCTGGGCGGCATACAGCCCGGAGTGGGCGCGAACGTTGGTCAGCAAGGCACCTTCGACACCCTGGATCTCGGTCACCACCTGGCTATCGGCTCGGGCACTGGTCCAGGCGACCTGAAGCATCAGGGCCAGACATAGTGCAATCATCGAATTGGCGCCGGGGCTTCGCACTCCCAATCCACTCACAAGAATCAAACGCTCATGCTAACGGCTGAGGCAGCCTCATGAGTGAAAGATTCGTTGGTCAGGCGCGCACTATTTCCGTTCGAGCTGGCGATAGCCGATCGCCTCGCTCAGATGGTGCATGGCCAGCCGGCTTTCCCCCTCGAGATCGGCAATCGTACGCGCCACACGAAGAATACGGTGATGCGCGCGGGCCGACAGGTGCAGGCGCTCGCAGGCCTGTTCCAGCAGCCGGGCTTCGCGCTCACCCAGCTCGCAGTGGGCTCGAATGCCGTCGACACCGAGGCGGGCATTGATGCAGCCGCGTTCGGACTGGACCGCGCGCGCCTCGATCACACGCTCGCGAACGCGCTCGGACGGCTCGCCCGGCGAGCGCCCCTTGAGCGACTGGCGCGGCACTTCGACCTGCAGGTCGATCCGGTCGAGGAGCGGCCCCGAGACGCGATCGCGATAGCGCTTGATCTGATCCGGTGTGCAGGAACAGCGCCCGGACGGATCGCCCTGATAGCCGCAGGGACAGGGGTTCATCGCGGCGACCAGCTGAAAGCGGGCCGGAAACTCGGCCTGGAGCGCGGCGCGCGAGATCATGATGCGACCGGACTCCAGCGGCTCGCGCAGCACCTCGAGCACGTGGCGGCTGTACTCGGGCAGCTCGTCGAGGAACAGGACGCCAGCATGAGCCAGCGAAATCTCGCCGGGTCGCGGCTTGGACCCGCCGCCGACGAGCGCCACACCGGAAGCGGTGTGATGCGGGCAGCGGAAGCGGCGCTGACGCCACTGGGCCGGATCCAGGCCCAGGCCGGCGACCGAAGCGATTGCCGCGGCTTCCAGCGCCTCGCCCTCGGGCATCGGCGGCAGAATGCCGGGCAGACGCGAGGCCAGCAGGGTCTTGCCGGTGCCCGGTGGTCCGACGAACAGCAGGTTGTGTCCCCCGGCGGCACAGATCTCGAGTGCTCGCCGGGCGCGGTTCTGGCCCAGGACTTCGGACAGATCGGGCACGCCCTCAGAGACGCTCTGCTCGACCGCCGCGGCCCGATCGAGGTCCAGATGGCCGTTGATCGCAGCGACGACGTCGGTCAGGTGGTCGGCCAGATAGACCTCGGCGCCCTCGACCAGGCCGGCTTCATCGCCGTTGCTGCGCGGCAGGATCAGTTTCCGGCCCGCCTCGCGCGCGGCAATGGCGGCCGGCAACGCGCCCCGGATTGCCCTGAGCTCACCGTTCAGGGACAGCTCGCCCAGGCATTCCCAATCATCCAGGGTCCCGGTCTCTAGCTGACCGGAGGCCGCCATCACGCCGAGTGCCATGGGCAGGTCGAAGCGTGCCCCCTCCTTGGGCAGGTCGGCCGGTGCCAGCGACACGGTGATCTTCCACTGCGGCCGCTTGTAGCCGGCATTGTCCATGGCGGCACGGACGCGATCCTTGCTCTCGCGTACGGCCGTTTCCGGCAGTCCGACGATGCTGAATCCGGGCAGGCCGGGTCCGAGGTGCACCTCGACCCAGATCGGGGGTGCATCGATTCCGACCTGGGCGCGGGAATGAATGGTGGCCAGAGGCATCGGCATCACGCTTGAAGAACTGCGTCCAGTGTCCGCTGCGGGACCGGTGATGTCTCTAGGAAATTGACTGAGAAGAGGCTAGGAAATGTTCGTGTCTGGACATTATCTGCCCGACTATCTGCCCGACAGCCGCGGGTCGTCGAGCAGGTCCTGAAGAGGTCGAGGCTCGCTGACGGCAAAGCCCTGCACCAGGTCGATGCCCAGTTCGGCCATCATCCGTCGCTGCTGCTCGGTCTCGACGTGCTCCATGACGGTGGTCTTGCCGAGGGTGTGGCCGAGCTCGTTGATTTCCCTGAGCACCGCGCGATCGCGCTCGCCGGTTGCGGTGTTGAGCGCAAAGCTGCCGTCGATCTTGAGCACGTCGATCGGCAGGTTCTTCAGATAGGCCATCGATGAAATACCCACGCCGAAGTCATCAAGGGCGAACTGGCAGCCGAGATGGCGTAGATGCTCGATGGTGTTCAGGCCGGTCCTGAGCTGGGTCATCACCGCCGTCTCGGTGATTTCGAAGGCGATCTTTTCCTTCGGAACCTCGTGGGTTGCCAACTGCTCCAGAGCGAAGGGCAGGAAGCGGTCGTCACCGAGGCTGCGCGCGGACAGATTGATGAAGACCCGGCGCAGATGGGCGATCCGGTTACTGTGCCGCTCCAACCAGGCCAGTGTATTGCGCAGCACCCAGCGATCAAGGCGATGAGCGATAAAGTATTTTTCGGCCGCCGGAACGAACTCACCGGCGGCGGCGATTCGCCCGTCCGGGCACTCCAGGCGCAGCAGAATCTCGATGATCAGCTCGGCGTTGGCATTGGGCTTGGACGGCTCGATGGTCTGGTAGTACAGGTGAAGCCGGTCCTCTTTCAAGGCCAGGCTGACTTCGCGCACCCAGCGCATCTGCTCGTGGCGCTCGATCAGCGCCTCGTCATCGACCTGATAGGCATGGACCCGGTTGCGGCCAGCTTCCTTGGCTGCATGACAGGCGGCCTCGGCCTGCTTGAGCAGCTCGCCGACCGAGATGGCATGGTCGTCAAGCTTTGCCAGGCCGATGCTGGCCGTCACCTGAACTCGCCGGTCGTCGATCTGGAACTCCATGTTCTCGAGCTCCTGGCGCAGCTGCTCGGCGGTGGCCATGGGGTCCCGGCTGGGTCCGAGCAACAAAGCGAACTCGTCGCTGCCGGGACGGGCCGGCAGCTCACCGAGATGGCTGCGCTTGCGCAGGAGTTCGGCGATCCTGCAGATGATCTCATCGCCGGCCCGGTAGTCCTCCGACTCGTTGATCAGCTTGAACTGATCCAGGTCGATGTGGAGCAGGGCCCGCGGGAAGTGATCGGTCCGGGCACGCTCGATGGCGTTGGCCACGCCCTGCTCGAGCTCGACCCGATTCGGCAGTCCGGTCAGCCCGTCGCGCCGGAATCGGGCGGCAAACACGGCCTGGCTTTCCTCCTGGGGATGCTGTCTGGACTGGCGCCAGATCATCACCAGAAGAATGCCGGCGAGCACCAGCGGCATGGCGACCAGCAACCAGTGCATCAGCCGATCCTCTCTCCGTTCCGAGGATACTGAACTCAGCCAGCGTTGGCGCAGCCGATTGAATTCACCGCTGGACTTGAGCTCGGAAAGCGCTAGCTCGAGTCGCGTCAGCAGTGCCTCGTTGCCCTGGCCGACGGCCAGCGCATAGCTGATAGGAAAAAGCGGCGCACCGATGGTCGTGAGCTGATCGTTGAAGCCGTCGCTCAGCATCACCCGCCCGACGTGCTCATTGATGATGGCCGCATCATGCTGGCCGCTGGCGAGCAGGGCCAGGGCATCGCGCTGGGTCATCACGGGGATCAGGGTGAAATCGATGTCCAGCCGTTCGAGGTGCTCCTCGACAAAGTCACCCTGCTGCACGATGATCTCTCGACCGGCCAGGGATTCCAGGCCTGAGATCTGACGATCATTCTGGCGCACGAAGATTTCGTGGTGCACGATCAGGTGGGGCGTGGCGAAGTCCAGCTCGTCCATTCGGAATTCGGCCACAAACGAGGCCAGAAGATCGATATCGCCGGTGAGGATGGCACCACGGCTTTCGGCCCAAGGGCCGAGCCGGAATTCAGGCTCGAAGTCGGCAATTTCTCCCAGCGATCGGATCAGATCGATGTGGAAGCCGTCCGCTAGTCCCTGCTCATTGATGAATTCATAGGGAGGGTAGTCGCGATCGCCGCCCACCCGCACGATCTCGGCGCTGACCGTCAGGGGCAGGAGCAGAGCCAATCCGATTGAAATCGAGCGCCACACAGTCATGGTTTCCCCGGAAGCAGATGACAGGAGCGACGAATCGCTCGCGGGATTCAAGAATAGCGGATCGGGCTGCGGCGTGCGACTGACCCGATGCACCGGTTGACGCAGCCGTAACTCAGTCGTCCTGAAGTCTTGCTTCAAGGGCTTCGAGCTTTTCGCGCGTCCGCGCCAGAACCTTCTTCTGGATTTCGAATTCCTCGCGTGTGACCAGATCCATTCTGTTGAAGGTAGCCTCGAGAATGGTGCGGAACTGGGCCTCGATGTCTGCCCTTGCGGTCTTCAATTCCGCGGGGACGGCGGCGGCCAGGCGGCGGGTGATCTCGTCGAGTGTCTGGAAATCGGGTTGCATGGTGTGCAGTCCAGTGCCATAACAGGAATAATGCACTCTAGCTCAAACCCAAGCCCAGGACGACGACGATCCCATCATGAAAATGATCACTGCCATTATCAAACCGTTCAAACTGGACGATGTCCGCGACGCACTGGGCGAGGTCGGCGTGACCGGAATGACCGTCTCGGAAGTCAAGGGTTTCGGTCGCCAGAAGGGCCATACCGAGCTCTACCGTGGCGCCGAGTACGTGGTCGATTTCCTGCCCAAGCTCAAGCTCGAGATCGCCGTGCCCGATGACGATGCTGACCGGGTCGTCGAGACCATCATGGAAACCGCCGCCTCGGGTCGCATCGGTGACGGCAAGATCTTTGTCACCTCGATCGAACGGGCCGTGCGCATCCGCACCAGCGAAGAAGGCGATGATGCGCTCTGATCTCGCTGCGTGACTCAAAAACCGCTCAGCGCATGCATTGCTGTTGTTCTTTTGCGTCTCCGCGCCTCGGCGAGAAGGTAGACGTTAGTCAAGGATTGCCCAAATGAAAAACCTCCTCTCAGCTCTCTTCGCCGCAGCGCTGCTGTCGAACCTCACTGCCTGTCAGCAGGAAACTCCGCCGGTGCCACTGACACCAAAGCCTGAATTCCGGGTCGATCTCGGTCCCGACCCGCACAGCTATGCGGAATACGACCAGGTACAGGTCCGGCATCTGACCCTGGATCTGGATGCCGACATGGCCACGCGCACGCTGAGCGGCCACGTGCTCCTGGAGCTGGACCGTCCCGATCCCGCTCACAAGCGTCTGGTCCTGGACACGCGCGATCTTGACATTCAGGATGTCACCGTGGTCGGGCCCGAGGGCGAGTATCGGCCGGTGTCCTGGCGCCTGGGTCCGGTCCTGAGCGAAGATCAGGCCCATCTCGGCCAGCCGCTGGTCATCATCCTGCCGCAGGGGATCAGCCAGGTCCGGGTGGACTACCAGAGCTCGCCGGATGCCTTCGGCCTGCAGTGGCTCGATGGCAATCAGACCAGTTCGGGCCAGCCCTTCATGTTCTCCCAGAGCCAGCCGCATTACGCCCGCACCTGGGTGCCGCTGCAGGACACCCCCGCGGTGCGCTATACCTTCGATGCCACGGTTCGAGGGCCGCGCGATCTGATGGTCGTCATGGGCGCCGACGGCAATCCCTTCGAGCGCAACACCAAGGGTGAGTACCGCTTCAGCATGCCGCAGCCGGTCCCGTCCTATCTGATGGCCATCGCCATCGGCGATCTGGAGTTCGCCGAGATCGGCCCGCGCAGCGGCGTCTACGCCGAGCCGGACTGGATCGAGCGCGCCGCGGCCGAGTTTCATCAGCTCGAAGAAATGATCGACATCGGCGAGCAGCTCTACGGGGAGTACCGCTGGGGCCGCTACGACCTGCTCGTGCTGCCGCCGAGCTTTCCCTTCGGCGGCATGGAGAATCCACGCCTGTCCTACGTCACCCCGACGATCATCGCAGGCGACGGCAGCCTGCTGGCGCTCGTTGCCCACGAGCTCGCCCACAGCTGGTCGGGCAATCTGGTCACCAATGCCTCCTGGCGCGATCTGTGGCTGAACGAAGGCTTTACCGTCTACTTCGAGTCGCGAATCATGGAGCAGATCTACTCCCCCGAGGTCGTTGCCATGCTCGCCAGGCTGGACTGGGACGGCCTGCAGGCCAGCCTGCCCGAGCTCGAAGCGGGCGATCGCCAACTGGTCCGCGACCTCAGCGGCAAGGATCCCGAGGGTGCCTTCATCAGCGTGCCCTACGACATGGGGCGCTTCTTTCTGGACTGGATCGAGAGCCGGATCGGTCGCGAGGACCTGGACGTGTTCCTGCGTCAGTACTTCGATGAATTCGCCTTCGAATCCATCGACACCGAAACCTTCCGAGACTACCTCGACACCCATCTGATCCAGACCCATTCCGGTGCCTTGACCCTGGCCGAGGTCGACCAGTGGCTCTACGAGCCTGGCATGCCTGAATTCGCCGTGGCCCCCGAGTCCGATGCGCTGGCCCGGGTCGATGCGCAGCGCGCGCGCTGGCAGGGCGGTGAGATGGCCCTGAACGATCTATCCACCGATGACTGGTCAGTCTATGAGTGGCTGCATTTCCTCTCCGGTCTGGAAGGCCCGCTGCCGACCGAGGTCCTGGCGGCCATGGACGCCGAGTTCGCGTTGACCGACTCGACCAACGTCGAAATCCTCTACCTCTGGCTGCAGCACAGCATCGATGCCGAATACGCTCCGGGCATCGAACGCCTGGAGCAGTTCCTCATCGAGGTCGGCCGCAACAAGTTCACCCGTCCGCTCTACACCGCCCTGGCCGCGAGCGACTGGGGCCGGGACTGGGCCATCGAGGTCTACCAGCGCGCCCGCCCCGGCTACCACCCGCTGACCCGCCAGGCCGCCGAGCGCGCCCTGGGCATCGATAGCGAAGGGTGAAAGGGTGATGCAGGCGGATCACGCAGGGAAATGGCGTCGGCGATATAATGAGGACCAATTCAATCCTGTATTGACCTAGACGATGTTCAGCAACTCCTACACCCCGGTAAAATTCGAACGCGATGCCGTGGCCGTGATGGTGCCGGAAGGCACCGAGGTCGAGCTGCCGGCAGGCACGGTGGGCTACATCACCCAGTCTCTGGGCGGCAGCTTCACGGTGTATATCGAGGGCCGCCTGTTCCGTCTGGCCGGTGATGATGCCGATGCAATCGGTCGCGAGCCGCCGCCGCGCCCTGAGCTCCCGGACGATGCGACCGATCAGGACGTCGAGGATCTGATCTGGACTCAGCTCAGGACCGTCTACGATCCGGAAATTCCGATCAATGTGGTTGATCTCGGTCTGATCTACGAGTGCCATCTGGTCAAGGGAGAGGGCGGCGGGCGACAGGTCGACATTGCGATGACCCTGACAGCCCCCGGTTGTGGCATGGGTGATGTACTGGTCGCCGACGTGCGCGATCGGCTCAAGCTGATTCCGACCATCGAGGAGGTCAACGTCGGCCTGACCTTCGATCCGCCCTGGAACCAGACCATGATGAGCGAAGCGGCCCGACTCGACACCGGCATGTTCTGATCGGGTCACGCGAGCGCGCTGCGACCGTCGCCTTGGCCGAGATCGAAGACAACGACCGCCTTGCCCGGCTTCACCGGTCAGGAGTAGCATCGAAGACCGGTTCAAACCCTCAGGTCGTCACCCCATGAACGCTACCAACACGATTGCTTCGATCCTGATTGGTCTGCTGCTCAGCGCGCCACTGGTGGCCCAGCAGGCCGAGACCTTCGGCCCCTTCGAGGCGCATTACAGCGCGATCAACACCAGCCAGCTCAGTCCGACAGTCGCGCGAGCCTACGACATCCAGCGCTCCAGCAATCGGGCCATGCTCAATATTGCCGTGCTCAGAAGCGGCGACCCTGAAGCTGAGCCGGTCAGCGCCATCGTCACCGCCCAGACCGTCAATCTGACCGGCCAGCGTCGCGTTATCGAGATGCGAGAAATCCGCGACCAGGGCGCCATCTACTCCATCGGCACCTTCCGCATCACCAACGAAGAAATCATCTCCTTCCGCGTCACCGTCCAGCCCGAAGGCCGCGCCGCACCCTACGAATTCACCTTCCAGCAGAAGTTCTACGTGTATTAAAGAAGGGCTCAGGGCTCAGGGCTCAGGGTGAAAGGGTCAAGAGGGTTTCAGGTTCAAGGGTTCAGTTTTCAGGGAAAGGCGAAAGTCATCATCTCGCGGAAACCGGAAACCGGAAACCGGAAACCTCTTTTCCCCTCATCCCCTTTCCCCCTTTCACCCTCCCTTTCAGACCCCCAACAGGATGATGAGGAACTGGATGGCAATGATGGCCACCAGGGGGGAGAGGTCGAAGCCGCCGAGGTCGGGCATGACACGGCGAATCGGGGCCAGGACCGGGTCGGTGAGCTGGAAGAGCAGGGGGATGATCGGGTGGCGGACATTCTGGCCGATCCAGGACACGATGACGGTGGCGATGATCAGCACCATGTAGACCACCAGCAGCAGACGCACCAGCCGCATCACGGCGAGCAGGGCCAGCACCAGTAGATCGGGTGTCTGACCGGCGAGCAGGTACAGGATCAACAGACCCACTACCTGCAGAACATAGAGCACGATGATGGCCGCAAGATTGACCTTGCCAGCCCTGGGCGTCAGCTTGCTGACGGGCTTGACCAGCGGATCGGTGATCTTGATCAGGGCCTGACAGACCGGGTTGTACCAGTCGGCGCGAACCGCTTCGAGCAGGATGCGCAGGAGCAGGACCGTCAGGACCAGACCGATCAGGGTTTCGACCAGGAATGAAAACGCAGCGGTGGGTGATCCCATTATCGGGCTCCTAGTTCTTGGCCGCGCTTGACGGCGGCATCAACGGCCTGTTCGATCATCTTCGCCAGTTTAGCGGCTGCAAAGTGCCGCAGCGCGGCTTCCGTAGTCCCCCCTGGCGAGGTGACGCGGCGACGCAGCTCGGCGGCATCGACCTCCGACTCGGCCAGCATCCGGCCGGCACCGATTGCCGTATGGCGGGCCAGCTTGAGCGCCGTGGCCGGCGGCAGTCCGGCGCGCACGCCGGCTTCGGCCAGGTGTTCGGTAAATGCGAAATAGTACGCCGGCCCGGATCCGGACACAGCCGTGACGGCGTCCATCTGTTGTTCATCGTCGACCCAGACCACTTCCCCTGTTGCCTCGAGAATGGCTTGGGCCAGAGCGCGGGATGCGGCATTGCAGCGGGCGTTGGCGACCAGGCCGCTGATGCCGGCCTGATAGAGCGCCGGCGTGTTGGGCATGGCGCGCACGGCCTTGATCTGATCGCCCAGCCCGCGGGCCAGTCCCGCCAGCGTGATGCCCGCGGCCACACTGATCACCACCGCTTCGGCGGGCAGGGTATCGCGCAGATCGGCCAGAACGGCGCCCATGACCTGCGGCTTGACCGCCAGCACCACGGCGTCGGCCCCGGTGACCGCTGCCCGATTGCTGTCGTGGCAATGAACGCCGAAGCGCTCGGTCAGGCCCTGGCGCTGGTCCTCACTCGGGTCGGCGACCTGGATCCTCCCGGGCGCATGGCCGCCACTGATCAGGCCGCCGATCAGGGCCTGCGCCATATTGCCTCCGCCGATGAAGCTGATGCGTGCTGATGTCATGTTCATGCCATTGTCGAGTGGGATGATAGGTGATCGGGATCGGATCCGAGTCTAACCGCGCGGGCCGAACAGGTCAGTACCGACGCGCACTTCGGTGCTGCCCTCGGTAATGGCGGCCTCCAGGTCGCCCGACATGCCCGCCGATATCGTGTCGACCGATGGATGCGTGCCGGCCAGGGTGTCGTACAAGGCCCGCAGCCGGGCGAACACCGCACGCTGGGCGACATGATCATCTCTTGCTGCGGGGATGGCCATCAGGCCGCGCAGACGAAGCTCCGGCCGCGCGGCAATGACATCGGCAAGGCGTGCAATGTCGTCGGGGGCGCAGCCGGCCTTCTGCGCCTCGCCATCGAGGTTGACCTGAATCAGAACGTTCAGCGCCGGCTTGCCCTCGGGACGCTGGTCGGCCAGTCGGCGCACGATCTTTTCGCGGTCTACACTTTCGACCCAGTCGAAGTGTTCGGCGAGCAGGCGGGTCTTGTTCGACTGCACCGGACCGATAAAGTGCCAGCACAGGCCCTGCTCTCCGAGTTCGGCGATCTTGGCCACCGCCTCATCGACGTAGTTCTCGCCGAAGCAACGCTGTCCGAGGCGAGCCAGGTCCTGGATCTGCCCGGCCGTTCGGGTTTTGCTCACCGCCAGCAGCCGAACGTGATCGGGTTCACGCCCGGAGCGATCACAGGCAGCTCGGATGCGCTTGATCACATTGGAAAAACGCTGTTCCGGAGTTTGATTCGTGGGGCACATACGCTACTATCGACGGAGCCTGCTTTGAATTTGAACCGTTTTTGATGGAACGGGTTTCGAATTGACCGGGGCTTGCGGCAACGGACTGGCAACGAATGCCGCAGGCAACTCACCGAATAGGTCGGGACAAACGGTCGATCCGCCTCCGGCTTGCTGCATGACGCTGCGCGACAAGGATATAAAAGATCATGGACATTACAGAACTGCTGGCATTCACGGTCAAGAACAAGGCCTCGGATCTGCACATCTCGGCCGGCCTGCCGCCGATGATACGTGTCGATGGTGATATCCATCGCATCAATACCCCGGCGATCGAGAACAAGGAAATGGCCGAGCTGGTCTACTCGACGATGAGCGACCACCAGCGGCGTGATTTCGAAGCCAATCTGGAAGTCGACTTTTCCTACAATATTCCCGGCCTGGCGCGCTTCCGCGTCAATGCCTTCCATCATCACCGTGGCATCGGGGCGGCCTTTCGTGTCATCCCGAACGAAATCTGGACGCTCGAAGACATCCACGCCCCGGCGGTATTCAAGGACATCATCGAGGTGCCGCGCGGCCTGATTCTGGTCACCGGGCCGACCGGCTCGGGCAAGTCCACGACCCTGGCGGCCATGGTCGATCACCTCAACAAGACCGTGCCGGGACATATTCTCACGATCGAGGATCCGATCGAATTCGTTCACAATTCCCAGCGCTGTCTGATCAACCAGCGCGAGGTCAAGCGTGATACCCATGGCTTCAACCAGGCGCTGCGCTCGGCGCTGCGCGAGGATCCCGATATCATCCTGGTCGGTGAGCTGCGTGACATCGAAACCGTCCGCCTGGCCCTGACCGCGGCCGAAACCGGCCACGTCGTTTTTGCCACACTGCATACATCCTCGGCGCCGAAGACCATCGATCGAATCATCGATGTTTTCCCGGGCGAGGAAAAACCGATCGTCCGATCGATGCTGTCCGAGTCGCTGCGTGCGGTCATCTCGCAGACCCTGCTCAAGCGCGTGACAGGCGGGCGAATCGGCGCCCACGAAATCATGGTCGCCACACCGGCCATCCGCAACCTGATCCGCGAGGACAAGGTCGCCCAGATGTACTCCGCCATCCAGACCGGACAGAACGTCGGCATGACCACGCTGGACCAATGCCTGATCGACCTTGTTCGGCGGGGCATCGTTGCCAAGCCCGAGGCCATGCGCAAGGCCCAGAACAAGGCCGCCCTGGCCTGATTCGAGCCCGCCCCGAGACCCAGGAGAACCGTATGAGCAAGACCAACATCCAGGACTGGCTGCGCAAGCTGCACGACAGCGAAGGTTCGGATCTCTTCGTGACCGTTGGTGCGCCGCCGTGCATCAAGGTCCACGGCAAGATCAAACCCCTGATCCGCGACGCCCTGAGCCACGAAGCCGTGATCGACATTATCAACGGCATCATGACCACCAACCAGCGCGAGGAATTCCACACGACCAAGGAGTGCCAGTTCGCGATCTCGCTCGAGGGCGTGGCGCGATTCCGGGTCAGTGCCTTCTATCAGCGCAACAGCGTCGGCATGGTCTGTCGGCGCATCGAAACCCAGATCCCGACCTTCGAGGAGCTCGACCTCCCTCCGAGTCTTGAAGAAATGTCGATGGCCAAGCGCGGCATCATCATCCTGGTGGGCGCGACCGGCACCGGTAAATCGACCACCCTGGCGGCCATGGTCGGCCACCGTAACTGCAACTCCTCAGGGCACATCATCAGCATTGAGGACCCGATCGAGTACATCCACAAGCACCGCAAGAGTCTGGTCACCCAACGCGAGGTCGGCATCGATACCGACTCCTTCGACGTGGCGCTGAAAAATACCCTGCGCCAGGCCCCGGATGTGATCCTGATCGGCGAGATCCGTACCCGTGAGTCGATGGAGCACGCCATCACCTTTGCCGAGACCGGCCACCTGTGCCTGACCACGCTGCACGCCAACAACGCCAACCAGGCGATGGACCGCATCCTGCACTTCTTTCCCGAGGACCGGCATTCCCAGGTCCTGCTCGATTTGAGCTTCAACCTGCGCGCCGTGATCGCCCAGCAGCTCGTTCCGGCCGTCGACGGCAACCGCCGCCACGTGGCTCTCGAAATCCTGATGAACACCCCGCTGGTCCAGGAGAAGATTCGCAAGGGCAAGATCGAAGAGATCAAGTCGATCATGAAGGATTCGACCCACCACGGCATGATCACCTTCGATCAGAGCCTGCTGCGACTCTACCAGGACGGCGCGATCAGCTACGAAGAAGCGCTGCGACACGCCGACTCATCCAACGATGTGCGTCTGGCCGTCAAGCTCAGCGAGGGTGCAGACTCCGAAGCCCTGAGCGGCCGGCTGCAGGACCTCAATCTGGTCGACAACCGATAGCTCTCGACGATACGCATCGTGTCCGGTCGGTCGCTCGCTGGCCGACCGATCCTGCCCTGATTAGCTACGAAAGCCCCCGTAGCTGTTGACTTTCCAGTGTCCTCGCGTTAACGCTTAGTTAACCGCCTTTCATTTAACATTTGACCTGTCGGTAGCAATTCAGCGGCTAGCAAGCGTCTGACCGACGGTTACGGGGCAAGATAGGCCCGGGCGGGACGATTTTCCGCCTGGGTCATTTTTTTTCTGCCTTCGATTCATTCCAACACCCTTTGCGAAGAACTCTCCGCATGCGCGTACTGATCATCGAGGACAATCGGGATATCGCGGCCAATCTGGGCGACTTCCTGTCCGATCGCGGCCATGAGGTCGACTATGCCTATGACGGCGTAACCGGCCTGCACCTGGCCATCGTCAATGAATTCGATTGCCTGGTGCTCGACCTGTCCCTGCCGGGCATGGACGGCTTGGAGGTTGCCCGCAAGCTGCGGCAGGACGTGCGCAAGGAAACGCCGATCCTGATGCTGACCGCGCGCGACCAGCTCGAAGACAAACTGGCCGGTTTCGACTCCGGTGCTGATGACTACCTGGTCAAACCCTTCGAGCTGAAGGAAGTCGATGCCCGCCTGGCCGTGCTGGCCCGTCGCGGCAAGCGCATCAAGCCGCGCGAGCTCAAGGTCGAGGACCTCGAATTCAACCTCGAGACCCTGACCGTGCGCCGCGAGGGCAAGCGCGTCGACCTCAACCCGATCGGTCTCAGGCTGCTGGAAAAACTCATGTCGGCCTCACCGGCCGTGGTGACCCGGCGCGACCTGGAACATCACGTCTGGGGCGAGGAGCTGCCCGACAGCGACAGCCTGCGTGTCCACATCCATTCCCTTCGCTCGGCCATCGACAAGCCGTTCAGCTTTCCCCTGATCCATACCCGCCACGGCATCGGCTACTGTCTCTCCGGCCCGGATGAAGTTTCGCAGAAGGCTTAGAAGTCGCCTGATCGTTTCTTTCGGGCTGTTCGGCGCGCTGCTCAGCGCGCTGTTCGCCGTCTCCACCCTGCTGCTCCAGAGCTGGCTGGAAGACGCCCTGATCGCCCGCACTCTGGCCGATGAAGTCGATCAGTATGTCCAGGACCTCAGAATCGACCCGACCATCGTCGAGCCCTTCTATACCCGCATCCAGGGCTACGTGACCCGGCCCAACCGGGCCGAGATCGTCCCCGATCCCTTCCGCGATCTGTCGGCCGGGGTGCACGACGTCACTACCGATCTGGGGGTGTTCAAGGCCGCGATCGCCAAGGAAGACGACTTCTGGGTCTTTCTGACCTACGACATCTCCGACAATCGCGAGCTGTCGCGTCGCCTGGTGCTGGCCCTGATCGCAGCGGTGCTGTTCTTCTCGCTCTTGTCGCTGGCCCTCGGGGTCTGGTCGGCCGGCCGGGTCATGGCGCCGGTCACTGCGCTGGCCAAACGCGTCGAAGAACTCGACGAGACCGTCGAATCATCGAATCTCCAGCAGCACTTCCCGGATGACGAGGTCGGCCAGCTCGCCGCCGCTCTGGACGGTTACTCCGAGCGCCTGCACGATCTGGTCGAGCGCGACAAGGCGTTCAATGCCGATGTCTCGCACGAGCTGCGCACGCCGCTGTCAGTGATCTCGGGCGCGACCGAACTGATGCTGGCCGGGGACGACCTGTCCGACCGTCAGCGCGATCGCCTGCAGCGCATCGCCCGCGCCGCGCGTCAGTCCACCGATATCACGACGGCGCTGCTCCACCTGGTCCGATCGGAGCGCGGGGGCGATCAGAGCTGGCCGGTCCAGAACGTCGGCAATATCGCCGTTCAGATCCTGGATAACTATCGACCGCTGATCAGCGACCGGGACCTCAAGCTCGAGCTGGACATCGACGAAGGCCTCAGCGTGATCGCGCCCGATTCGGTCATCGCCGTCATTCTGGCCAATCTGGTCGGCAATGCGGTGCGCTACACATCGACCGGTGAGGTCCGCGTCCAGGTTCAGCGCGGTCAGGTGATGATCCTTGACACCGGCCCCGGCATTCCCGAAGAAGAGCTGCCGCGGGTCTTCGACCGTCACTTCCGAGGACGCCAGAGCGGCGGCAGCAAGGGCTCCGGCCTGGGCCTGTCCATCGTCCGCCGTCTGGTCGACCTGTACGGCTGGGAAATCGACTTCGCCAACCGCCAGAGCGGCGGCCTGTGCGTCACGATCCGCTTCTTCCCCGACCGCGACGCGCCCTGACGCGAATCCTTCGCTCATCCGTTACCATTCAGGGCTGGTTCTGATCCCTGACATCCGACATGGCTCTGATCGACTGTCCCCACTGCACAAAGCGCGTTTCCTCCCTGGCCAAGGTCTGCCCGCACTGCAATCAGCCGATCGCCGAGGTCAGTGAGGAAGAAGTGGAAAAGCTGGCGCTGCAGCGCTGGAAAGAACAGACCTACCGTGCGCTGAACATCTCCTACCTGGGAATGACCCTGGCAGTGGCTGGCGCGATCTGGTGGTGGGTCAGCGGCGATCCTGGCTGGAGCTGGCCGGTTTCCCGACCGGCCATCAGCCTGGCCTCACTCGGTGCTGTGGTCTACGTGGCCGGCCGGATCCGGGTCTGGTGGTTGCGCTTCAACAAGCCCAAGCCGGAAGTGGGTCGGCGGCGTCAGCAATAGGCGCAACCAAGAAGACCCTTATCGAACGCGCTGAACGCGCACCGCCGTGCTGTAGCCCTCGATGCTCAGGCGCCAGGTGCCGAGCAGGCCGGGCGAAATCACGACTTCCGGATTTTCCACCTGACTGATCGAGAATCGTCCAGCCTCGATCTGCTCCCAGACCATGCCGTTTTCCAGCTCGAATCGCGTGTTGCCCGACCAGCCGCTGAAAGCGCCATCGATACGGCTGCGAATCGGTTCGCGATTGGGCTGGTCGGCAAAGAATCCCCGCCGATCTTCAGTCTCGCGCTCGGCCGGGACGGCGCTTGAGGCACTGCCGCCCGTATTGGCCTGAGCGGCGAAGCGTTCGGCCAGCTCGTTTTCGGCCAGCGACCGCAGTTCGATCCAGCGATTGAGTGCGGCCAGTTCCTGCTCGGTCAGCTTGTGCAGTCCGGCGTCGCGGAATTCGCGCCCGGTCATGCGCTCTTCGAGGGTTGAGAAGTCGTCGGCCTGTGCCATCGTGGCGGTCAGGCTGACCAGCAGAGCAACAGTGAGGCCTGTCAGTAGGAGTGGGTTTTTCATCACCAGGGCAGTCGATTTGATTGAATCACAACAGCGCAGTCTAACCGCATTTCGGCCGTCTCGGCCAGCGCGATCGGACAGTAGCTGAAGTCATTGGACGAGAGAGATCGACCGGGGTTCCCGGTAGACCCGCCGAATCGGTCTACAGGTCGTGCTTGTAACGCACGTAGGGGATACGACCGAAAACGCCATCCAGGGTTTCATCCCGACCGGCATTGTCCAGGCTGTCCGAGCGCGGCTGGGCGTCGAGCAGGTTCGATACTCCGATGCTCAGCGAGCCATTGCGCGGCTGCCAGGAAAATTCCAGGTCGAAGGAGCTGAACTCGGCCGGGCTGTAGCCGCTGGAAAACAGCATCGGCGCCTCGCGGTGCTGACCCATCACGTCGGTGCGGAAGTTGCCCAGCTGCCAACCCAGGGCGAGTTGGGCGCTGTGAGCGTATTCGCGCTCGCTGGCATTCAGCGCTGTCAGCGGGTCGATGCCGTAGCCAACCTCGCCCAGACTCAGACGCTGGCGATAGCGGGCCAGCTGCAGGCCGATGAGGAAGTCACCGACGAATTCGGTCTGGATACCGAAGCTCAGATTGATATCCAGGCCATCAACCATATTGGCCGCATCGATTTCGCTGGCGTTGGCGTTCAGGTAGGCCACCGGATTGGTGTCGGTCACGGCCAGAGGCGGGTAGGGGTCGTTATCGTTCGGGTTGACGAAGGCGCCCAGACCGACCCGGAAATTGGGCGCGGCCATCCATTCTCCGCGAACCTGGACCAGGTTGACGGCGTTGTCAGGGGTGGGCTGATCGACGAATCGGCAGTCGCTGGCCAGAAAGGAGTTGGCGGTCAGCGCCTGCTCGGAACACTGGATATGCGCCAGGCTGGCGGTGTTCAGCTGCCAGGCTTCCAGCGACCAGGAAAACGCGCTGCGATTGGCGGCCTCGTCCTGGTCGGTCAGTGAGTCGCCTCCGCCGAGCGGCATGCGCATGCTGATGCGCGGACGAACACCCGGAAGACCCTGGTGGTCGCGCAGGAACAGGCTGCTGGAAAATTGCGATTCGGCAGGGCCAATCGCCGGCTCGGAGACACGCCGATCATCGCCCTCCAGGCTTGAATTCTGGGCAAACGCAAGCCCTGACCCGCAGGTCAGAATCATCATCAGAATGACAGGGCGGCGCACGCTCATGAATCCTCTTGAATTGGCCTCGAAATGAATGATCGCAGCTTTGAGTCTTTCCCCGGTGAAAAGTTTACTCTGCCTTGCGCTACAAGTGTAGCAGCATTTTTTATACATTTCACCTAGAAAGAGGACATAAGAGGCTGATAAACGTGAAGATTTGATGAGCTCTCGCCCCCGTACCGCTCCCATGACCGGGGGAATCAATGACCGACCGTAGCCGATTCACGGATGGACGGCTGTCCGACGGCCAGTTCGATGGACAATTCAATCGCCAATCCAATCGCCAATCCGGCCGCCATCGGGTGGCGGCGTGCCTTGCC
>CAYTQT010000035.1:28500-33834 GCA_964439915.1 uncultured Wenzhouxiangella sp.
CAATCGCCAATCCAATCGCCAATCCGGCCGCCATCGGGTGGCGGCGTGCCTTGCCTGGACTCGCTTCAGCCGTCACAATGGCGGACTTGTCTGAATTTCGCACTCAACGCCTCCGATGACATCCCAATCGACCGACCGCTACCAGCTCGCCAACGCCATTCGCGCCCTGTCCATGGACGCTGTCCAGCGCGCCAACTCCGGCCACCCCGGCATGCCGATGGGCATGGCCGACCTGGCTGAAGTCCTCTACAGCGACCACCTGCGCCACAACCCCGGCAACCCGCAGTGGTGGGATCGCGACCGCTTCGTGGTTTCCAACGGCCACGGCTCGATGCTGCTCTATTCAGTGCTGCATCTTTCCGGCTACGAGCTGTCGATCGAGGACATCAAGAACTTCCGCCAGCTCCATTCGTCCACCGCCGGTCATCCGGAATACGGTGAAGCACCGGGCATCGAGACCACCACCGGCCCGCTGGGGCAGGGGCTGGCCAATGCCGTCGGCATGGCCCTGGCCGAGCAGCTGCTGGCCGCGCGCTACAACCGCGATGGCCACACCGTGGTCGACCATCGCACCTTCGTCTTCGCCGGCGATGGCTGCCTGATGGAAGGCATCTCGCACGAAGTCTGTTCGCTGGCCGGCACCTGGGGCCTGGGCAAACTGGTCGTGTTCTACGATGACAACAACATCTCCATCGACGGCGATGTCGAGGGCTGGTTCACCGACAACACTCCTGAGCGTTTCCGTGCCTACGGCTGGCAGGTGATCGAATCGGTCGACGGCCACGACCCTGACCAGATCGATTCGGCCATCAATGCCGCCCTGGCCAACCACACCCAGCCGACCCTGGTCTGCTGTAAGACGACCATCGGCTTCGGCTCACCGAACAAGGCCGGTACGGCGGCCACCCACGGCGCGCCCCTGGGCGATGATGAGATCGCCGCGACCCGTGAGGTGCTCGGCTGGCCCTATCCGCCGTTCGAGGTTCCCGATCACATTCGCCAGGCCTGGGATGCCCGCGAGCGCGGTGCCGCCATGGAGCGCGAATGGCAGGAACGCTGGTCTTCCTACCAGGCGGCCTTTCCGCAGGACGCCGCCGAGCTGGCCCGCCGCATGAGCGGCGAGCTGCCCGAGGATTTCGACCAGATCCTGGCCGATGCCATCCAGGCCGCCCAGGGCGATGAGAGCAAGGTCGCCACGCGCAAGGCCTCAGGTCTCGCCATCGAGGCCCTGGCGCCGAAGCTGCCTGAGCTGATCGGCGGCTCCGCTGACCTGACCGGCTCGAACAACACCGACTGGTCGGGCAGCGTCGACATCATGGACGACCGCGCCACCGGCAATTACTTGAGCTTCGGCGTGCGTGAATTCGGCATGACCGCAATTGCCAACGGCATCGACCTGCACGGCGGCTTCATCGCCTACACGGGCACCTTCCTGGTCTTTTCCGACTACGCACGCAACGCCGTGCGCATGTCGGCCCTGATTCCCACCGGCGCCATTCATGTCTACACCCATGACTCGATCGGCCTCGGCGAAGACGGCCCGACCCACCAGCCCGTCGAGCACACGGCCAGCCTGCGCCTGATCCCGAACCTGCAGGTCTGGCGTCCGGCCGACAAGACCGAAACCATGGTCGCCTGGGGCCATGCCCTGAAGCAGCGCAGCGGTCCGACCGCGCTGATTCTGACCCGCCAGGGTCTGCCCCACCAGCCGCGCGACGCCAACCAGATCGCCCATATCGAACGCGGCGGCTACATCCTGAAAGAGGCTGGCGGCGGCAATCCCAAGGCTGTCATCATCGCCACCGGTTCCGAAGTCGGCCTGGCCGTGGAAGCCGCCACCGAACTGGAAAAAGCCGGCACCCCGACTCGCGTCGTCTCCATGCCCAACCCGGGCCTGTTCCGCGCCCAGGACGCCAGCTATCGCCAGAGCGTCCTCCCCACCGACCTGACCGCCCGCGTCGCCATCGAGGCCGGGGTATCCGACTATTGGTATGGATTCGTTGGCGATTCCGGCCAGGTCATCGGTATTGATCACTACGGTGCCTCGGCGCCGGCGGAGGAGCTGTTTCGGGAGTATGGTTTTACCGTTGAAGCGGTGGTGGAGGCGGTTAACGGGGTGTTGGGCGCGTAACCGCGCGGGTTTGATCCGCTCTGCGGATAAAGATCAAAGTCAAAGGCGTTTCGCCCACGCTTCGCTTGCTGGGCGAGTCCCTTTTCGCAGTCGACCCAAAAGGGACGAAAAGGTCTTGTGCCCACGACCTCGCCGGCTGCGGCCGGTGCCCGGCGTCGCTCCGGTTGGAACGGGTGGTCATGCTTAAACTCGCTCCGCTAGCGCTCCACTCAGACAGGCATGCCCACAAAGACTCCGTTCCGCCCTGCGCGCCTCCGGCGAGTGTCCAGGGCACAAACCACCAACACGGCGCATCACTCCATTCGCGCCGAGAGAGCTATCAGTGGAGAGGACAACCTTTAATTGATGTTTGATTTTTAGGGCCGAGCGAAGCAAAGGCCCGTCAAGGTTTACCTCGTGCCCTCGAAAGTCGTCGAGCAGCGGAGGCCGGAACGGAGGTTTTGTGAGCATGCCTGTCTGACCGGAGCGTAGCGCAGGGAGTTTAAGCATGCTCACCCGTTCTGGCCGGAGCCGCGCAGTGTCCGGCCGCAGGCCGGCGATTTCGTGGGCACCAGATTTTTTGGGTACTTTTGCATCGTCTGGCAAAAGTACCTCGCCCCCAGCGAAGCAGGGCGAAAGCCTTTGACTCTAATTCTGCAAAGCAGAATCAACCCAAACGCCGCCAGGCGCACCCACCCCCTCCTCTGCAAACCCCCCGCCTACAAAGTACAATCAAAAAATCAACCCAAAACCCGGTAGGGAGATCAGAAAGATGACCATCAAAGTTGCCATCAACGGCTACGGCCGCATCGGCCGCAATGTGATGCGCGCGCTGTATGAATCCGGTAAGAACAGCGAGATCAAGGTCGTCGCGATCAACGACCTCGGCGACACGGAAACCAACGCGCACCTGACCCGCTACGATACGGCCCACGGCCGCTTCAATGCCGATGTGGCGGTGGATGGCGATCATCTGGTGATCAACGGCGACCGCATCCGCGTGCTGGCCCAGCGCGATCCGGCCCAGCTGCCCTGGGGCGAGATGGGCGTGGATGTGGTGCTCGAATGCACCGGCTTTTTCAACAGCAAGGAAAAGGCCTCGGCGCACATTCAGGCGGGTGCCCGCAAGGTGCTGATTTCTGCACCCGCAGGCAAGGATCTGCCGACGGTGGTCTTTGGTGTCAACCACGACGTCATCGGCCCCGATGACCACGTGGTCTCGAACGCCAGCTGCACGACCAACTGCCTGGCCCCGGTGGCCAAGCCGCTGAACGACGCCATCGGCATCGAAGCCGGCCTGATGACCACCATCCACGCCTACACCAATGATCAGGTCCTCACCGACGTCTTTCACAAGGATCTCCGCCGCGCCCGTTCGGCCACGATGAGCCAGATCCCGACCAAGACCGGCGCCGCCGCCGCTGTGGGGCTTGTCCTGCCGGAGCTCGACGGCAAGCTCGACGGCTTCGCCATGCGCGTGCCGACCATCAACGTCTCGGTCGTCGACCTGAGCTTCATCGCCGGCCGCGACACCACCGTCGAGGAAGTGAACTCCGTGGTCAAGGCCGCCGCCGATGGCCCGCTCAAGGGCGTGCTCGGCTACAACGACGAGCCGCTGGTCTCGGTCGACTTCAACCACAACCCGCACTCGTCGGTCTTCGACGCCGGCCTGACCAAGGTCAACGGCCGCCTGGTCAAGATCCTGAGCTGGTACGACAACGAATGGGGCTTCAGCAACCGCATGCTCGACACGGCCACGGTCCTCGCGAAGGCCTAAAAACCATGTTCACCACAGAGGCACAGAGGCCACAGAGGTGAAAGGATAAAAGAGTTGATTACTAGCGGCCCGGAATTCCCGGGCCGCTTTGTTTGTGTTCGTCGTCCCGCGCCTGACCCGGGACCCAGCGACGTAAATGCTTGACGTCAGCCACCAACATAGCCAACCTTCACCATATAGGCAGAGCAAACACTGAGTAAGGCGTTCTTAACCCAATACCTGTTTTTGCCTTTCCTCTGTGTCCTCCGTGCCTCTGTGGTGAACCCAATTTTCGGATGACAGCTATGAAAACGCTTGATCAAATGAACCTCGAGGGCCAGCGGGTCCTGATCCGTTCCGACCTGAACGTGCCCATCCAGAACGGCCAGGTCACCAGCGCCGCGCGGATCGAGGCCTCGCTGCCCACCATGCGCCAGGCGCTGGCTGCCGGAGCGGCGGTGATGGTCATGTCGCACCTGGGCCGCCCGACCGAGGGCCAGCCGGAAGACAGGTTCTCGCTCAAGCCCGTGGCCGAAAAGCTCACGGTGATGCTCGGCCAGCCGGTCAATCTGGTCAGCGACTGGATCGACGGCGTCGAGGTCGAACCCGGTCAGCTCGTCCTGCTGGAAAATGTCCGCTTCCTGAAAGGCGAAAAAGCCAACGACGAGGCCCTGGCAAAGAAGATGGCCGGGCTCTGCGATGTGTTCTGCATGGACGCCTTTGCCACTGCTCACCGCGCCCAGGCCTCGACCGAGGGCGTGATCCGCCAGGCCAAAGCCCAGGGCAAGCAGGCCTGCGCCGGCCCGCTGCTGGCCGCCGAAGTCCAAGCCCTCGACAAGGCCCTGGCCGACCCGGCCCGCCCCCTGGTCGCCATTGTCGGTGGCGCCAAGGTCTCCGGCAAACTGGAAGTGCTCGAAGCCCTGATCGAAAAGGTCGACCAGCTCATCGTCGGCGGCGGCATTGCCAACACCTTCCTGGCCGCCGCCGGGCACAGGATTGGTGCCTCGCTGCACGAGCCTGACTTGGTCGATACGGCCGAACAACTGATGGAGCGCGCCAAAGAAAAGGGCGCCAGCATTCCGCTGCCCACCGATGTGGTCACCGCCGAACGCTTCCATCAGGACGCGCACCCCTCGCTCAGAGACGTCGCCAAAGTCCACAAGGACGAAATGATCCTCGACATCGGCCCGGAATCGGCGCAGGTGCTGGCCGACATCATCAAGAACGCCGGAACCGTGATCTGGAACGGCCCGGTCGGCGTGTTCGAGTTCGAGCATTTCTCCAAGGGCACGAAGGTGGTGGCACAGGCCGTCGGAGAGACGGACGGGTTCACCCTGGCCGGCGGTGGCGATACGATCGCGGCGATCGAAAAGTTCGGCGTCGCCGACCAGGTGGATTACATCTCGACCGCCGGAGGCGCCTTTCTGGAATACGTCGAAGGCAAGGAATTGCCCGCACTGGCCGCGCT
>CAYTQT010000036.1:0-2216 GCA_964439915.1 uncultured Wenzhouxiangella sp.
GCCTTGAGCCTTGAGCCTTGAGCCTTGAGCCTTGAGCCTTGAGCCTTGAGCCTTGTTCCTTGTTCCTTGTTCCTTGTTTTCGTTTTTTACCGGTATAATCGGGGGTTCGCTTTGCCAACTGCCTGTTTTGACGGGCCGGGAAATCAATTCGTGTTATTCGATAACGTTGTCATCAAATCCGTCGCGCACGTCGAGCCGCCGCATCGCATCACCAGCGAAGAGGTGGCCGAACGACTGCGTCCGACCCTGAAAAAACTCCGTGTTCCGGGCAATCCTCTGATCGATCTGGCCGGCATCATGGAGCGGCGGCTCTGGGACGACGGCATGATGCCTTCCGATGGCGCCACCCTGGCAGCCAGGGAAGCTCTGGCCAAGGCCGATATCGATCCCGGCCAGGTCGGAATCCTGATCAATACGTCGGTGTCGCGTGACTTTCTCGAGCCGTCGACGGCCTGCATTGTCCACGGTAATCTCAAGCTCTCTGACACCTGCGAAAGCTTCGATGTCGGCAATGCCTGCCTGGCCTTCATCAACGGCATGAATATCGCGGCCCAGATGCTCGAGCGCGGCCAGATCGACTACGCGCTTATCGTCAACGGTGAGAACAGCCGCGAAATCAATGAAGTCACCATCAAACGCCTGCTCGGCCCCAAGGTGACCCGCAACCAGTTCAAGGCCGAGTTCGCCAGCCTGACCCTGGGCTCCGGCGCGGCCGCGATGGTGATGTCGCACGGGGATCTGGAGCCCGATGGCCACCAGTATCGCGGCGGCGTGGCCCGGGCAGCGACCCAGTTCAACAACCTGTGCCGCGGCTGGAACCACCAGATGTGGACCGACACCCGGAGCCTGCTGACCGAGGGCATGAAGCTGGCCGGAATGACCTTCACTGCGGCACGCACCGTGATGGGCTGGGTCGTGCAGGAGCTGGATCATGTCGTCATCCATCAGGTCTCCAAGGCCCACACCGAGACCTTCATCCGCGCATTCGGCGCGGACCCGGAGAAGGTCTACCGGATCTTTCCGTTCCTTGGCAATGTCGGCCCGGCTTCGATTCCGACCGTGATGTCGCGGCTGATTCAGGAAAACCGGGTCAAGCGCGGCGACCGGATGGCGCTGATGGGCATCGGTTCCGGACTCAACTGCGCCATGGCCGAGGTGGTCTGGTAAGCCGACAGCGCGACTGACGGTGACCTGAAGTCACCTCGGAAGGTACGTCGGCCCAGGGCCGACTCCCTGAACGGAAGGCCGATCTCCATGTTCTCTTCACCGCTCTATCCCTACACCGGGCAGTACCATGAGCAGGCCGGTGGGCATCGCATGCACTACCTCGACGAGGGTCCGCGTGACGCCCAGCCGGTGGTGATGGTCCACGGCAATCCGACCTGGTCTTTCTACTACCGTCGTCTGGTCGAGGCCCTCAAGCCGGATTTCCGCTGTCTCGTGCCCGATCACGTCGGCATGGGCCTGTCCGATCGCCCGGACGACGAGCACTATGCCTACACCCTGGGGCAAAGGGTCGATGATCTGGGCCACTGGCTGGACGCGGTCGAACCGGAGCGTCCTGTGGATCTGATCGTGCATGACTGGGGCGGGGCGATCGGTGTGTCCTGGGCCGTGCGCAATATCGAGCGGGTTCGCCGGGTGGTGCTGCTCAACACCTGGGCGTTCAACATTCCGCCGGACGAAAACCTGCCGCGCTCCCTGCGATTCGCCCGAACCGGACTCGGCAGCTTCCTGATTCAGCGCTTCAATGCCTTCTCCGGCCTGGCCACACGCATGGCCACGGCAGGCAAGCTGGACCGGGACGTAGCCCGGGGGCTCGTTGGCCCCTATCGGCAGGGTCCCGATTCACGCCTGGCCACCCTGCGTTTCGTGCAGGACATTCCCTTGTCGCCTTCGGATCCCGCCTGGTCGGTGCTGGCCGAAACCGAGGCCGCTTTGGACCGGCTTGCCACCAAACCGGTCCTGATCCACTGGGGCGGCAAGGATTTCGTCTTCAATGATCGCGTCCTCGACCTGTGGCGCGAAAAGCTGCCGGGCAAGCCGATTCGCTATCATGCCGATGCCGGTCACTATGTTCTGGAAGATGCTTACGAGGAGATCTTGCCGGCGGTTCGGGGGTGGCTGACGGAGGGGAATTAGGGTCAGGGTTCAGGGTTCAGGGAGCAAGGGGCAAGGCGAAGGGAAGAAGGTTTACGGTTTACGGTTTACGGTTT
>CAYTQT010000036.1:2316-18900 GCA_964439915.1 uncultured Wenzhouxiangella sp.
TGCGGGAATTGGGGTCGGGGTGTAGCGAGGTTTTTTTATGAACATTGCTCAGGCTTTGACGGCGCAGGCTCGGGCTCAGCCTTACGGTACTGCGCTGATCATTCCGCGCCGGCGCTCGGGTCGGCGCTGGGCCGATGATCGCTACAGCTACCGCGAGCTGGACGAGCTGAGTACGCGTCTGGCCGCTGGGCTGGCCGCCGAGGGCATTCTGCCGGGCACCCGGGTGGCCTTCATGGTGCCGCCTTCACTTGAATTCTTTGCCTTGTTCTTCGGCCTGTTCAAAGCTGGCTGTGTTCCGGTGCTGGTCGATCCCGGTATCGGCATCAAGCCCCTCAAGGCCTGCCTTGGCGAAGCTCGACCGGAGGTCTTCATCGGTATTACCCGGGCCCAGATTGCCCGGCTGGTCCTGGGATGGGGACGCGGCTCGGTCAGGCGCACGATCACGGTCGGCCCGCGGCTGTTCTGGGTCGGCTGGGCCTATCGGCATCTGGCCCGGACCTCGACTGCCACTTTCAACCTGCCCGAAGTCGACCCGGACGATCCTGCGGCGATCCTGTTCACCTCGGGCTCGACCGGCATTCCCAAGGGCGTGGTCTATCGGCACCGACATTTTGCCGCTCAGGTCGACCTGATCCGGGAGGCCTACGGCATTCAACCGGGTGAAGTCGATCTGCCGACTTTCCCGCCCTTTGCGCTGTTCGACCCGGCGCTTGGCATGACAACCGTCATTCCTCCGATGGATTTCACCCGGCCGGCGCAGGTCGATCCGGCCATGCTCGTCAGCCTGATTGATCACTATGCAGTGACCAATCTGTTCGGCTCACCGGCCCTGATGAACACCCTTACCCGCCACCTCGATGCCGGTCAGATCAAGCTGCCCGGACTGCGTCGGGTGCTTTCCGCCGGCGCGCCGGTGCACGCCAGGGTCATCGAGCGAATGCATCGGGCGCTGTCGGAACAAGCAGATATCCACACGCCCTACGGCGCCACGGAATGCCTTCCTGTGGCCAGCATTTCGGGCCGGGAACTCACCGCCGGGCTCTCGGACGGCAACCTGCAGGGCCGCGGCATCTGCGTCGGCCACCCGAATCCGGCCAATCGGATCCGGATCATCCAGATCACCGACGAGGCGATCGGCCTGGCCGAATACGCCTCCGATGTGAACGCCGGCGAGATCGGTGAAATCTGCGTTCAGGGCCCCACGACCACCGACCAGTACTTCAATCGGGAGGCCCAGACCCGGGAAGCCAAGATGACCGACGGCGCGGGAGATGTTTGGCATCGCATGGGCGATCTGGGCTGGATGGATGCCGATGGCCGCCTTTGGTACTGCGGGCGGAAATCCGAACGCGTCCGCACGTCCCGGGTCGAGCTGTATACCGAGTGCGTGGAAGGCCCGGTCAACGCCATTGCTGGCGTCTATCGAAGCGCTCTGGTCGGCCTGGGTGCGGCCGAGGACAAGACGCCGGTGATCGTGATCGAACCGGAGCCAGGCGCGGATATCAAGGCCTTGATCGATCCGGTAAAGGCCGCGGTCGCGCGCTGGGGGATCGAGCGGGTCGAGGTGCGCGACAAGTTTCCGGTCGATATCCGCCACAACGCCAAGATCAGACGGACGGAGTTGGGAAAAACGATCGAGGGATAGGGTTAAGGAAAAGAACGGGTTACGGGTTACCGTTAACCGTCAAAGCTCATGGGCTCTGATTCTGCGCAGGCGCCAGCGCATGATTCGGTGGGCATTGATCAGCAGTACGATGTAGAGCGCCATGATGACCGCGGCCAGGCCGAACATCAGCCACTCGGGCAGGCCGTAGTACCACCCCGCAATCCCGGCTGCTGCCGACCCCATGGCGACCAGATGAACGATCTTGACGGTGCTGCGAACAGAAAACCCGCAGCGCAGGATGATGTGGTGCAGGTGGGCGCGATCGGGCGCCATGGGGCTGCGGCCCTGGCTGATTCGGCGAAGTGACACGGCGAGCGTGTCCATCGCAGGGACCAGCAGCAGCCAGGCAATCGAGATCGGATAGAGGGTCACGCCGTCGGAATTGACGATGGAAATCGACAGCCAGGCAATCGCCACCCCGAGCATCATGCTGCCGGCATCGCCCATGAAGACGCTGGCTTTTCTACGGAACGGCGACTGGGCGTTGTAGAACAGAAAACCCAGCACGGCAAAGGCCAGCAGGAAGCAGGCCGCGACCAGGGCGGCTTCGGCACCGCCGAGCCAGCCGAGGATGCCGAGCATCACCAGCAGGACCATCCCCAGCCCACCGGCCAGACCGTCCATGCCATCGGACATATTGATCGCATTGATCAGGAAAACGATACAGGCGATGGTGAACAACTCGGAAAATGGACCCAGACCGACCGGTCCGACCGCCGGACCCAGAATCTCACCCAGGCGGTTGATTTCCAGACCACCGACCAGCACCAGCAGCCCGGCGACAGCGATCTGGGCAGCCAGCTTGTGCAGGGCCCGCATGTCGTAGAGGTCGTCGAGCAGGCCGACGCTGAGCAGCAGGGTCATTCCAACCAGCAGCCAGAAGAGGGGCGCTATCCATTCGGCGTGGAAGGCGAGTGCCGCCAGAAAGGCCAGGAACATCGCCAGGCCACCGGTCAAGGGGATCTGGCCTTCGTGACGCTTGCGGTGGCAGGGATGGTCAACCAGTCCGATTCGGCGGGCCGGACCGTTCAGCGCAGGCACCAGCCCGGCCGAGACGGCAAAGGCCAGCAAAATCAACGAAGCGCTTTGCGCTGTCACTACTGGTTCCACTCGATAATCTCCCCTTCGAACCCAGCGCTGAGACCGATGACCGGGAATCGAATCTTTTTCATCCCTGGATCAGTCCCATGCTCGTGGAGAATAACAAATATTCGGGGTTTAAGCGAATCCTAGCCGAGACTTTCTTTCCTGCGGCGGCGTTTGACCCGGCGCTTCTTTCGCTGTATCAGGGGCTCCCCTTTCCTTTGTGCTGCCGGCCGCATGAGAGCGCCGATATACAGTGCGGCCACGATCTGCGTTCCGGGCATATGCCAGCTGAAGTCCCCCAGACCGACCACGGCCAGCCCCACTAATCCGGTATAGAGGGGGATACGCTCGGTGTCCATGGCCGCGTGCCTGATCAGCACGATCAGGACCAGCAGCAGCACCACGGCACCGACCAGCCCCATTTCCAGCAGCCACTGAAGGAGGTCGTTGTGAGCGTAGTCCCACCAGCCGCCGATGTGGGCCGGCTGGACCGTCTTGAAGACGGCTTCATATCCGCCGAAACCGACACCCAGCAACCAGTGCTTGAGATCGATATCGAACAGCATTGCCGCCCAGACCTCGAAGCGCAGGGAGTCGACCGAGCTGGTCATGGCCAGGCGGTCGGTGATCGGCGCCAGTCCGTACCAGGTCGCCAGCAGAAAGGCCGCAAAGGCGGCCAGCCAGACAGGCCAGACCACACCGCCTTTCAGGTGGCCCCGATAGCGCGTCCACAGGATCAGCGCGGTCAGCATGCCGATGAGCCCGGCCATGGCGCCGAGGCGCGAGGCGCTGCCCATCAGAGCCGCGCCAACGATCGCACCGCTGATGATCGAACCGGTCACGCGCAGCTCGGTCGGCAGCCGCTTGAGGAGTGGAACGTCCTTGATCCACCAGACCGAGACGACCAACGGCCAGGTCAGCGACAGATAACCCGCAAACAGGTTGCGGTTGCTGTAGGTGCCCTGGACGAAGCCCGTCGTGTGGCGCTCCCAGATGCCGAGAATATGCGAGGACTCGGCGGCATGACTGACCAGACCGTACAGGGCCTGAAACAGCGCCATGGCGCTGACCACCAGCCAGAGCGCGCCACGGAAACGGGGTCTGAGCTGGGCGGCGATCCAGACCATGACCGCAAGGGCCATGAACACGGCCCATCCTCGAGCGGCTGCCCCGGGGTTCGGGGACCAGGTCGAGGGCCTGAATTCCGGGTGATTCCAGAGCGCCTCGGGATAGGGCCCGAAGGCACGGGCCAGTGCCTCGATCGGCAGGATCTGGAGCACGGTAAGGGTTGTGATCGCGGCGATCACGACCCACCAGGCACTCGAAATCGGCTGGACCGGGTAGGCCTGTTCCTGGTTCAGGAGGGTCGAGAGCCAGGCAATTGAGGCACCGATGACCAGCCACAGAGCCGTGGCGGTGAGTGTCATCGGCGTGCGGTTGCCCATCATCAGGGGCAGCGACAGGATCAGAACAGCAAATGCGAAGGTGGCCAGTCCCTGCGCGCTGAGAAAACTGCGCCACCCTCGCACATCCGAGCGCGACCGCCGACGGCGGCGACGCTGGACAGGCTCGGAGAGGTCGTCAGAAGGCAGGAACGGGTCGGTCGACATGGCGGCCATTCTGCCAGACTGCACGGGGTCACGGGCCATCATCACGCCCCGGTGCCCAACGCGGTTCAGTCAGGCCGCTCGATCAGCTCTCGCAGCACGCTTGTCGCGTAACTGCCCTGGCCGAGAGAAAACGACAGGGTCAGCTGGTCACTGGATGGAAAATGCCAGGTCAGCCCGGCAACCCGCATGCGCAGGGCGCGGCGCTGATGTTCCAGCCGGAAGCGCTGCAGACCGGTCAACAGGTCGGACTCACGCTCGCAGATCGCCGCCTCGAGTTGCCGCACCTGCCCATCCACCGGGGGTTCGCCGAGTCCGACCATCGGGCCGCTGGGGTGGATGTCCAGATCCCGAACGCGCTGCCGGGTTTCCGGATCATCGAGCTCGGGCTTGAAAAAGGACTGGCTGCCGTCGAGCATGGCGACATCGCCGTCAATGAGGTGATTCCAGCTACCCTCCTCGATGCGCTGGCTCAGTACCAGATTGAAGATGAAACTGCGCGCCGCCGACAGATAGAAGCCGCGCTTGCTGCGCGAAGGCGAGCGCCGCATCTCACCTGCGAACAGGGCCCGGGCCCGGCCCAGATTGTTGCCGCCGAAGCGCTGTACGCCGAACCCGTTGGGCACACCCGACCCGGCGATGATGGTCAGACGCTCCTCGATCTGGTCATGGTCACCCTCGAGGTCGCGGATGACGAGCTGGAAATCGTTGCCGTCGAGAGTGCCGCGGCGGATCTTGCGCGAGGATCGCTCTGCCGACTCGATGGTCACACCCGGGATCGACCAGGCGGCCCAGTCCGGATCGCCGATACCCGGAAGCTGCACCGAGAAAAACTGGCGGGTGACGGCGATCCTGTCCTTGAGCCCGGCAAAGCTGACCTGACGGGGATGCACGCCGGCGGCGCGGGCCAGATCGCCAGCAACGTCGACGGTATTGCGCTCACGCTTTTCGACCCACAGCCACAGGTGTTCGCCCTCGCCGTCCGGTTCGCGTCCGAGACGCTCGGTGACCTGGAAATCCTCCGGCAGGCTGCGCATGATGCCGCGCGCCACCGGCGGACCCCAGGCCAGTCGATCAGGCTGCACGGTCACAGGACCAGCAAGGCGCGCAACTCTTTTGCTCGACTGCGATGCAGGGCAGGACCGCCCGGGGCGTTTCCCGGCAGTTCATCGCGGCTCGGAGTCGCCATCAACCTGCTCCGGATCGACGACCAGAAAGAATTCCTCGCCCTCGCGGATCAGACCCAGCTCGGCGCGGGCGCGCTCCTCGATCGCTTCCAGGCCCTCGCGCAGGTCCTCGACTTCAGCCGCCAGCGCCTCATTGCGCTCGCGCAGAGTCAGGTTTTGCTCGAGCTGCTCCTCGACCATGTCCCGCAGCCCCCTGACCTCGCTGACTTCGCGCCACAGTCGGAACTGCAGCGCCACCAGGACCAGCAGAAGAACGATCAGCACCACGCGCATCACTGCCCGCCTTCGGCAAGGAATTGCTCGATGATGGATGCATAGACCCGCGGCAGCCGCTCCAGATCATCAAGCGCGATGCGCTCATCGACCTGGTGGATGGTGGCGTTGACCGGGCCCAGCTCGACACAATCAACGCCCAATGGACCGATGAAACGACCGTCGGAGGTGCCGCCACCGGTATCGCGTCGCGGGTCGATGTCCAGATGCCGGTGACAGGCCGCCGCGACGATACCCGGCAGGCGGCCCGTGGCCGGACCGAAGGGCTCACCCGAAACGCGCCAGCTCAACTCCCACTGGCCCGGATCATGCGCCTCGATCAGCTCGCGCAGCCGAGCCTCGAGTTGATCTGCTGGGCTGTTGGGGTTGTTGCGCAGGTTGAACATCACCAGCAGCTCTCCGGGGGTGACGTTATCCGCGCCGGTGCCGGCCTGCAGGTTGGAGATCTGCAGCCGCGTCGCCGGGAAATACGCATCGCCGTCGTCGAACTCCATCCGTCCAAGGGCCGCCAGCAGTGGTCCGGAACGATGGACGGGATTGTCGCGCGGGTCGGCATAGGCCGTGTGGCCCTGGCGACCGCGAATCCGCAGCCGGGCCTGGATACTTCCCCGGCGCCCGATCCTGACGTTGTCGCCGAGGGACTCGAGGCTCGAGGGTTCGCCGATCAGACAGGCCGTCGGCACCAGGCCCTCGCTCTTCAGCCAGGGCACCATGGCCCGCACGCCGTGGCGGGCGATGCCTTCCTCATCGGAGGTCAGAAGCAGCGAGACGGTTCCGGGATGATCGGGGACACGCTGCAGGAAGGCTTCAAGGGCGACCACGAAGGCAGCCACGGAGGATTTCATGTCGGCCGCCCCGCGCCCGAACAGTTCGCCATGCCGCTCGGTCGGCTCGAAGGGCGGGCTGTTCCAGTCCGTCTCGGGCCCCGGAGGGACCACATCGGTATGCCCGAGCAGCATCAGGTGCGGCGCACCGGAGCCGTGCCGGGCAAAGAGGTTGTCGACATCCTCGATCCGGCGACGAACGATCGTCATTCCGGCCGCATCCAGACGGTCGCCGATCAGGTCGAGGCAACCCGCATCATGGGGGGTGATCGATTCGCGCGAGATCAGCTCACGCGTCAGGGCGAGAACGGCCGAGACTTCAGCTCGCATGATCCGGGCAGGGGATGAAGGGCCTGGTCGATGGATCAACCCACACGGGCTTTCATTCCTTCGGTCAGATGCGGCTCCACGGCGTGGCGGATCGGCGTGACCAGCTTGAACGGCGCGGCGATGATATGGCCGGACTCCAGCCAGCGCTCTCCGCCGGCGATATCCATCACCACCCCGCCGGCTTCCTGCACCAGCAGGGCACCGGCCGCGATATCCCAGGGACCGAGCCCCAGCTCGACATAGCCGTCCAGGCGGCCGCAGGCCACGTAGGCCAGGTCGAGGGCGGCCGAGCCGGCGCGCCGGAAATCCTCGGTCTTGTCGAACAGGGCATCGAACATGCCCTGGTAGGCCGGGAGCAGGCGTCGCTTGCGAAACGGAAACGCTGTGCCCAGCACCGCTGTGGACAGATCCTTGCGCCCGGACACTCGAATGCGCTGGCTGTTGAGGAAGGCTCCCTCGCCGCGACTGGCGGTGAACAGCTCCTTGCGCAGCGGATCGTAGATCACGCCGTGTTCGAGGCGTCCCCGGACCTGCAGTGCGATCGAGACCGCGAAATGCGGGATGCCCCGGAGGTAGTTGCTGGTGCCGTCGAGGGGATCGATGATCCAGACCGATTCGCTGTCGCCGGTCTGGCCCTGCTCCTCGCCCAGCACTGCGTGGTCCCGGTAGTGCTTGAGAATGTAGTCGCGGATGGCCTGTTCGCAGGCGCGGTCCACATCGGAGACGTAATCATGGCGCGCCTTGCGCTCGACAGGAATGCTTTCCAGGCGCTGAGAGAACTTCAGCATCAGCGCGCCGGCGCGATGCGCGGCCTCGCTGGCAATGTTGATGTAGGGGTTGGTCACGGTTTGGCGTCAGCGGCGGATTACAGCGTGGGGGAATGATAGCGCGGAATGGACGACGAGGAGCAAGGAGCAAGGTTCAAGGAACAAGGCTAAAGGGAAAAGAAAGGGGTGAAGAGGGGAGAATTGCGTAGTGATCGGGGGCGACGGCTGTTGGTGGCAATCATTCCAACCTGTCGTCCCGGGCGAAGACCCGGGATCCAGTGGCTTGGATCGGGCACTGAAGTCGCTGGCCCCTGCTCAAGGCAGGGGTGACGGGGGTGGTGTAAGGGGTTAACAGGGGAGGATTGCGTAGTGACGGGGCGGCGGTGAAGGGGTTGAGGGGCAAATAAAACGGCGTAAGCGGACGGACTCAAGGCTCAAGGCTCAAGGCCCAGGGCCTGGGGATAAAGGCGGGAGTCTTTGGGCGGGTTGGCTTACACTTTGGGGATGAATGGATTGATGGACAATATTCGGGTGGTGCTGGTCGGGACGACGCATCCGGGGAATATCGGGTCGGCGGCGCGGGCGATGAAGGTGATGGGCCTGCGGCGTTTGTATCTGGCCGCGATCGAGGCGCCGTTTCCGAGTTCTCGGGCAACCGCACTGGCGACCAGCGCCGACGACCTGCTGCAGTCGGCGGTCCAGACCGACACCCTGATGGAAGCAATTTCCGACTGCCAGCTGGTGATCGGCACCTCGGCCCGCACGCGTGCCCTACCCCTGCCTCTGATGAACCCCAGATCGGCGGCGGCGCACGCCCTCCGACACGCGGCCGATCAGCAGGTGGCGATCGTCTTCGGACGGGAAAGCAGTGGTCTGACCAATGACGAGACCGATCTCTGTCACCGGCTGATCAACATCCCGACGGACAGGGAATACAACTCCCTGAACCTGGCCCAGGCGGTGCAGGTCGTCTGCTACGAGGTGTTCATGGCGCTGCAAGTGGATCTGCCCGAGCTGATCGAGCCGGCCGACTGGGTTCCGGAATCTGCCGAGCGCATGGATGTCTATTTCCGGCGGCTGGAAGAAACCCTGCTGGCCATCGGCTTTCTGAATCCCGATCAGCCCAAGCGGCTGATGCAGCGGCTGCGGCGTTTGTATCAGCGCGCGCGCCCCGACGAAAACGAGCTCAACATCCTCAACGGAATCCTGTCGGCAACGCTGGAGGCGGCCCGTGGTCGACGAAACCAGGAGCCCTGAGACCGGCACCGAGGATCGATATCAGAAGGTCTGGGCGGTGATCGAAGGAATCCCCGCGGGCTCGGTCCTGAACTACGGCGAGGTCGCCCGTCTCGCTGGCTTTCCTGGCCGGGCCCGTATGGTCGGCATGGCCCTGGGCCGGGCGCCCCGGTCGCGCAAGCTGCCCTGGCATCGGGTCGTGAACGCGCAGGGCAGGATCAGTTTTCCGGTCGACAGCACGAAGCATCAGACCCAGCGGCAGCTGCTGGAATCCGAGGGCGTGGAATTCGTCGACGACGCCATCGATCTGGACGCCTTTTCGCCGCAGCGGGCGATGGATCGCCTGCTGTGGGGGCCAGGATAAGAAAGGATCAAGGGTCAGCCGTAAACCGTTAACCGTAAACCGTTTTTCCCTGAACCCTGAACCCTATCCTTCCCCCAACATCTGTTCCAGCATTTCCCGGCCATTGTCCGGGCGGGTTCGGTAGCGGCTGAGGATGGTTCTGCAGTGGCTGGCGCGAGCCTCGATCAGGCTCTTCTTGATGGCCGGAATCGACGAGGGTGGCATGCTGAAGTTGACCACGCCCAGGGCAAGAAGAAGCCGCACAGCAGCCTCGTCCCCCGCCAGTTCGCCGCAGACGGTCACCGGACAGTCGAAGTCGCGCCCCACCGTGACGATCTGCTCGATCAGGGTCACGATCGCCGGATGCCCGGGATCGTAGAGATAGCTGACCTGCTCGTCTTCCCGGTCGATGGCCAGCACGTACTGGATCAGATCGTTGGTCCCTACCGACATGAAATCGAGAAGGGGCGCGAAATGACGAACCGCCAGGGCGGCGGCCGGTGTTTCGATCATCGCGCCGACCGGGATCCCCGGGTCGATCTGCTCACCCCGTTCCTGCAGGGCCTGTCGGCACTCGTCGATGATGCGGCGGGCCTGATGAATCTCGTCGACCTGGGTCACCATGGGCAGCAGAATCTGGACGGGCCCGTGGCAGGAAGCCCGAAGAATGGCCCGGATCTGCTCACGGAACAGATCGGTGATCGCCAGCGACAGGCGCAGACCGCGCAGGCCCATGGCCGGATTGGGGCCCTTGCCCAGCATCAGCGCGGGCGGCATCTTGTCGCTACCGGCATCCAGGGTCCGGATCGTGACCGGCTTGCCATCCATGGACTTGACGGCGGTGCGATAGGCCCGATACTGGGCCTCCTCGTCCGGCAGACGATCACCCAGAAACAGGAATTCTGTCCGCATCAGGCCGATCCCGCTGGCGCGCACGGATTTGCAGCGCTCGAACTCGACCGGCAGCTCGGCGTTGCCGTAGAGATGAAAGGATTCGCCGTCGCGGGTCTTCGCAGGCCGCGAGACGTAGCGCTGCAGTTCATCGCGATGGCGGAGGCTGGCCTCGCGCTTGTCCTGGTAGTGGCGCTGGAGGCTCTCCTCGAAGCTCAGCAGCAGCGCGCCATAATGGCCGTCGAGGATGACCGGTTCGCCCTCGTTCACCCGGTCCAGGGCCTTGTGGATTCCGACCACCATCGGGATCTCCAGGCTGCGCGCGAGGATGGCCGAATGGGACAGCGGCCCGCCGCGCTCGCTGACCAGGCCGGCGACACGCCGCTGGTGGAGAACGGCCATGTCCGCCGGGCCCAGTGAGGGTGCGACGATGATGGTGTCTTCGAGCTGATGCGGAACCTGTGAACCGAGCAGGGTCGCGGGCTGCTCGGACAGCTCGCGCTGGATCAGATTGACGGCCTGCTCGAGGTCTTCCTGACGCAGCGCGATGTAGTCATCGTCAATCGAGCGGAACCGTTCCAGCAGGGCCTCGCTCTGCAGGGCCAGGGCCCATTCGGCATTGATCCTGGAGTCTCGGATGCGCTCGCTCGTGGCCTCGGTCAGCATCGGGTCGCGGAGAATCAGCCGATGCGCCTCGATCAGTTCTCGGGCGGTCTCGCCGCCCTCGCTCATTCGCTCCAGGAGGCTCTGGAGAAAACGTTCGGAGCGATCCATCGCCCGCTGCAGGCGCTCCAGCTCGGCATCGATCGCTCCGGCATCCAGGTGATATTCGGGCAGATCCAGCTCACCCGGCGTCAGCCGGTGAACGCGGCCGATGGCGATGCCGCTGTTGACGCCGATACCGGTCAGGATCAGGCTCATTCGGCTTCCCCGAATCGGTCGTTGATCAGCTCGACCAGGGCATCAATTGCCTCGTCGGCCTGATCCCCTTCGGCCTCGAGGACCAGCTCGGTGCCGCAGGGTGCGGCCAGCAGCAGCACGCCCATGATCGATTTGGCGTTGACCCGGCGATCATCGCGAAGAACCCAGATCTGGGCCGGGTAGTCGGACGCGACCTGGACCAGCTTGCTGGCTGCTCTGGCATGCAGGCCGAGGCGATTGCACAGACTGACCTGGCGCCGGATCATGTCTCGAAAATCGCCCGCTGACCGCCGTCGCAGGCCAGCATGGCAAGTTCTGCAGGGGCCTTGTCGGCGTGATTGAGCACCTTGAGCAACATCGGCAGGTTCAGACCGGAAACCACCGGCGTGGCCTGACCGGTCGCTGCACGGCAGGCCAGATTGTGCGGCGTGGCCCCCGGCAGATCGGTCAGAACAATGGCACCAGCCAGGTCTGCGCCCATGGCCAGCGCGGCGGTCACGCTGGCCAGCGCCTCGTCGAGATCGGCCCCTTCGCTGACCGAGACCGTGGTCATCGGCACCAGCCGCCCCAGAATGATCTCGGCCTGGTGCCGCAGTGATTCACCCAGGCCGGCATGGGTCACCAGCACGATTCCGGTCATTTCTCGAGCTCGCGATGTGCCACCACCACCGAATGGCCGTCGCTGGCCAGCGACCGGCCCAGCTCGCTGGCCAGCCAGACCGAGCGGTGCTGGCCTCCCGTACAGCCGATACCGATGGTCAGGAGACTGCGCTGGTCTTCTGCCAGTGCCGGCAGCCAGCGCCGGATGAAGGTCAGGACGTCCTCCCTGAAGTCCCGCACGATCGGGTGAGCCGAGAGAAACTCGGCGACATCGGCGTCCAGGCCGGTTCGTGCGCGCAGTTCCGGTTCCCAGTGGGGATTGGGCAGACAGCGGGCATCGAAGACCAGATCGACATCGCGTGGCACGCCGCGCTTGAAGGCGAAGGACTCGAGCACGACCGAGGGAATCTGGGGCTCATCGGTCTGGCCCACGCTGCGCCAGATCTGGCGGCGCAGCTGATGAATATTGGTCTCCGAGGTATCGACGACTGCATCGGCACGCTGGCGAATCGGTTCGAGCAGCTCTCGTTCGGAGCTGATCGCCGCCTCCAGCCCGGCCTTGCCTGCCAGCGGATGCCGCCGGCGAGTTTCGGAGAAACGCCGAACCAGGACGCGCTGGTCGGCGTCGAGGAACACGACGCGGAAGGCGTTTTCGTCGCTGGATCGGTCGAACAGATTGATCAGTCGCTCCAGACCGTCCGGCCCGGTTCGGGCGTCGATGCCGATGGCGACTTTCGGATAGCGTTCCGGCTGCCCCCTGACCTCGTCGATCAGATCCGCGAGCAGGCCGCCGGGAAGATTGTCCACGCAGTAGTAGCTGAGGTCTTCCAGCGCGTGCAGGGCAACGCTCTTGCCACTGCCCGACAGGCCGCTGATCACGACGATCGGATGGGTCATTGCTCGCCTCCCATCAGGCGACCGTGGCGCTCGACGAATTCGGCTGCGGCATCGAAACCGCGCATCCTCAGGACAAAATCACGCACCGCCGCCTCGGCCATGACGGCCAGATTGCGCCCGGCCATGACCGGCAGATTGATCTGTGGAATGGACAGGTCCAGCACCTCGCGTGTTCCCATATTGCCGGTCAGACGATCGGCTTCCAGCTCACCCTCGCCCGGCAGATGAAGATGGATGATCAGGCGCAGGTATTTGGTCGACTTGACCGCGGAGTCACCGAACATACGGCGCACGTTGAGGATTCCGAGGCCTCTGACCTCGAGATAATCGCGCAGCACGGGCGGGCAGCTGCCCTCGATATTCTCCGGCGTCAACTGGGTGAATTCCGGCGCATCATCGGCGATCAGACGATGGCCGCGACTGAGAAGTTCCAGCGCCAGCTCACTTTTTCCGGTGCCCGAATCCCCGGTCAGCAGGACACCGATGGTGAAGACCTCCATGAACACGCCGTGCACGGTGCAGCGACGGGCCAGGCGCTTCGAGATCCGGTACTCCAGAAAACTGACCAGATCCCAGGCTGGCCGTTTCGAGGTCATCAGCGGCATGCCGATTTCGCGGGCCGCCTGCTCGAGGTCGTCTGCGATCTCAAGGCCCGAGGCGACGATCAGGGCTGCCGGCTGAGAATCGACAATACGCGCGATGGTTTCCCAGCGCGCCTTCGAATCGAGGCTGTCCAGCCAGGCGTCCTCCTCTTCCCCGATAACCTGAATGCGGTTGGGATGGATCAGGTTGAGAAAACCGATCAACGAGGGGCGGGACTGAATGCCGGTTGCGGTGATGGTCCGGTGTTCTGCGGCGCGAGCACCACAGACCCAGCGCAGATCAAGTCGGTCGGCATAGGCTCTGAAAAGCTCAGCCGGTGTGATGCTGGCGGTCATGTCGCCGCTGGGGCGTCCGCCTCGGCCTTGAACAGTTTCATCAGATCTTCCGCCGCTTCGACATCGCGCATCTTCTGGCGGTGATTCGAATCACCAAATCGCGCGGCGACATCGGCCAGCAATTTCAGATAGACATCGGAGCACTCGTCGGGCACCGACAGCGCAAAGAAGAGATCGACCTTTTCCTGATCAGGCGCATCGAAGTCGATGGCCTTGCGCAGGCGAATCACCGCTCCGGTGACGCTGTTCTGGCTCTGAACGCGACCGTGCGGTATGGCCACGCCATGGCCCAATCCGGTCGAACCCAGCCGCTCGCGCTGGCACAGGCTTTCGAAGATCTCGCGCCGCTGGCCGCTGTTCGGAGAACGCGCCAGGAGCTCAGCGGCCTTTTCGAGCAGTGACTTCTTGCTGGAAACGGAAATATCCAGGGCGATCCGCTCTGGATCAATCACATCAGAAAGCTGCATCGGAATTCAATTCACCCCTTGAATGGGCCAAGGTCAATCGCGTCAACCGACGTCTGCAGCTCGAGAAGCGGCGCGGTGGTGGTCGGTGACTTTCGCCTTGTGACGGCGAACCTGCCGATCGAGCTTGTCGGCCAGGGCATCGATGGCTGCGTACATGTCCAGATCGGTCGCCTCGGCAAACAATGGGTTGGTTCGGCCGCCGACGGTGATGGTGCCTTCTGCCGTGTGGTCGAGCTTTTCCAGACGCAGGACGAAATGGGCCGAAATCAGATGATCGAAGTGGCGTTCGAAACGCTCGCTCTTCTCGATGATGTAGGCCCGGAGGGCGTCAGTGACATCGACGTTGTGGCCGGTGACTTCGATCTGCATGAATGATGCTCCTCGTATGGGCGAAGTTCCGAGTCTCGCCCCTGATCCATTTCAGGAGTCGGCGACACTCATCTCCAATCTTATACCAGTCTCGGGCTCGAATTCAGGACCGCAGTCGAGCCATCCGGCGGCGCTGCGCCGAGCCCGGAATGCCGAGCTGGTCGCGATACTTGGCCACGGTGCGACGCGCCAGCTTGATGCCGCGATCGGCCAGCACCGTCACCAGCGCCTGATCGGAATAGGGTTTGCCGGGCGTCTCGTCCTGAATCAGGCGGCGCAGCTGGGCCTTGACTGCAGTTGCAGCGACGCTCTGGCCGTCCAGTCCGGTAATTGCGACAGAGAAGAAATGCTTGAGTTCAAACGTGCCGCGCGGTGTGTGCGCGTACTTGTGCGTGGTAGCACGCGAGACGGTGGATTCATGCACCCCGACCTGCTCCGAGACCTCGCGCTGCAGCAACGGCTGCATTGCGATCTCGCCTTCATGAAAGAAGCGGTGCTGGCGCTGCACGATGGCCTCGGTAACGGCCAGCAGAGTCTGATTGCGCATCTCCAGGCCGCTGATCAACCAACGCGCCTCCTGCAGCCGATCCTTCAGATATTTCTTGTCCTCACCGCGACTCTTCCTGACCAGCGAGGCGTACATCTTGTTCAGACGAAGGCCAGGATCGGAATCCGGATTCAGGCTGACCCGCCAACCGTCGCCGCGCGGATGAATATAGACATCCGGCACCACATAGTCCTCATCCTCGGAGCGGAAACGGCTGCAGGGATGGGGGTTCAGGCTGCGGATCAGATCAACGGCCAGTTGAACATCTGCCCGGTCGAAACCGGTCGCACGAACCAGCTGATTGATCTCCTGCTGGGCCAGGACATCAAGGTGGAACTTGACGATGTGCATGGCCAGCCCGATGCCGGGGCTTGAGGCCGAACGCGCCTCGAGCTGGACGCGCAGGCACTCGCCGAGATCGCGGCTGGCCACGCCGACCGGCTCGAAATGCTGGACACGCTCCAGAACCGCCGCAATCTCCTCGCGAGTGACCAGATATTCGGGCGCCAGGGATGCTCTCAGGGTGTCGAGATCGTCCTTGAGGTAGCCCTCTTCATCCAGCGCGTAGATGATCGCCCGGGCAATGGCCTCATCGGTGTCGTTGAAGCCGGACAGGTTGGCCTGCCAGAGCAGATGCTGCTGCAGAGACTCATCGGCGCGATCGCTGATGAATTCGTCATAGCGCGGCGCATCGCCGGCCACCGAGAATCCGTCCGGCAGGTCGTCGAAACCGTAGTCGTCCTCGAACTCGACCTCGACCTCGGAACTGTCGTCGGAAGGCTCGGGCTGGTCGGCCTCGTCGGCGCGTTCCAGCAGCGGATTGGTCTCCAGGACCTCTCGGATATGCTCCTTGAGCTCGATGCGATTGAGCTGCAGCAAAGAGATGGCCTGGCGCAGCTGCGGGGCCAGCTTGAGCTTCTGGCCCAGTTTGAGTTGTAGTCGGGCACCCGCTTTCATGGGCCTATTCTACGTGGCCACCCGTGTCCTTGTCTTCGGACGAGGCGACATGCTTGCCGCCGGTCCAGCCGCCTCGCCTCAGGAGGCGATCGCCCAGAGCCCTCGGTGCCTCCTCCAGGTCCGTTGCCATGGAATCATTCCAGCGATTGAGAAAGCCATACAGGCAGACCGCGGCGAGCAACTCGACGATCTGCTCATCGCTCCAGTGCTGCCTGAGCCTGGCCATCAATTCCTCGTCTACGGCATTGGGGACACTTCCCGCAGCCAGGGCGTAGTCGAGCGCCAACCGCTCGGCCTCGCTGTAGAGGGGGCTGGTCTGGTACTCCCAGATGGCATCGACTTTTTCCTGCGGCACGCCGCTGATGCCGGCGGCGATCAGCGAGTGGGCCTCGCAGTACTGGCAGCCGGAGGCGCGACTGGCGAAATGCGCGAGCAAGCGCTTGAATCCGGGGTCGACGCTGCCCTTCGGATCCATCACGGCCGCGGTCAGAATACCGAATCCTCGAACGATCTCGGGCCGCCGCTGCATGGTCAGCAGGGAATTCGGCACAAAGCCCAGGATCGATTCGAAGTGCGCGAAGGTATCGGCCAGTTCGGGGGTGGTCTCGGCTGGCAGGGGCTTGATGTGGCTCATGGGATGGGCTCGAGGGTCAAGGAGTGAAGGAACAAGGAACAAGG
>CAYTQT010000036.1:19000-33491 GCA_964439915.1 uncultured Wenzhouxiangella sp.
AAGGAACAAGGAACAAGGCGCAAGGCTAAAGGAAAATGGATGAAGGCGAAAGGGAAAGATCGGGGATGGGGTGGGATAATGGGGGGCGCTTTTCTGGTGGCTTGAAGATGATTGTTGATGTTCTGATTGTTCTGACCTGGATTCTGGCCTGGCTGCTGGTGGTGGTCGGACTGGCGGGGATCATTCTGCCGGCTCTGCCCGGGGTGCCGGTGATCCTGTTCGGGCTGGTGCTGATGGCCTGGCTCGATGCCTTTGTTCGGGTCGGGGTGTCGACCCTGATCGGCCTGGGTTTGCTGGCGGTCCTGTCGGTGTTGATCGATTTTCTGGCGACCGCCGAGGGCGCGAGGCGCTTTGGTGCCGGGCGTCATGCCATTCTGGGCGCCACGCTTGGCCTGCTGGTGGGCTTGTTCTTCGGCCTGCCGGGGATCGTCTTCGGGCCGTTCATCGGCGCCATGCTCGGCCATCTGGCAAGCAGAGCCAATCTTGATGCATCACTGAGGGCGGGAGTCGGGGCAACCGTCGGGGTGGTGGTCGGGACGGTGGCCAAGGGCGTGATCGCGGTGATCATGCTCGTCTGGTTTGCCGCAGCCTGGATCTGGTAGAAACGCCGACCCTCCCGACCATCCTGGCTCGGGGGAAAGGGGCCGGATCAGTCGTCGCGGTCTTTTCTCGGGCTGCGCGCAGCGGCCAGCAGTTGCTCGATCCGCTGGCCGGTCTCCGATGAGGTGTCATGGAGAAACTTCAGGCTGGGGGTCAGGCGCAGTCGGATGCGCTTGCCGAGCTCGTGGCGAATCGCGCCGGAATGCTCGTTGAGGAAGGCAATGATCTCCGGCGCCTGCTCGATCTCCAGCACTGCCACATAGACCTTGGCGTGGCCGAGGTCGCGCGCGACCTCGACATCGGTGATGCTGACAAACCCCGATGGTATCTCGTACTCGAAGGCACCGCGGACGATGTCCGCCAGTTCGCGGCGGAGCATGCCCGCCACGCGTTCGGAACGAGCAACACTCATCCTTCGAGGGTCCGCTGAACTTCGATGCGCTCGAAACACTCGATCTGGTCGTTGGGCTTGACGTCGTTGTACTGCTTGACGCCGATACCGCATTCGGTTCCGGCCTGGACTTCCTTGGCGTCGTCCTTGAACCGACGCAGGGATTCCAGTTCGCCTTCGAAGATCACCACGTTGTCGCGCAGGACGCGGATCGGATTGTCCCGCTTGACCACACCCTCGACCACCAGACAGCCGGCAATGGCGCCCAGCTTGGAGGATCGGAAGACGTCCTTGACTTCGGCCAGCCCGATGATCTGTTCCTTGATTTCGGTACCCAGCAGGCCGCTGATCGCTTTCTTGACGTCGTCGATTGCGTCGTAGATGACGCTGTAGTAATTCAGGTCCAGATCCGCTTCCTGGATGAGCTTGCGCGCGGTCGAGTCGGCACGAACGTTGAATCCGATGATGATCGCGCCGGAGGCCTGGGCCAGACTGGCGTCGGATTCGGTGATTCCACCGACACCGGAAGCCACGACATTGACCTTGATCTCGTCGCTGGACAAACGAGTCAGTGAATCGCGCAGGGCTTCGACCGAGCCCTGAACATCGGCCTTGATGACCAGATTCACGTTCTGCGTCTCGCCGGTGCTGCCCTCGCTCATCTGATCGAACAGATTCTGCAGTTTGGCCGCCTGCTTTTCGGCCAGGCGCCCTTCACGGGCCGACTGCTTGCGCTGCTCGGCCGCTTCACGCGCCTTGCGTTCGTCGGTCACTGCCAGGACGTCGTCACCGGCGTTCGGAACACCGGACAGACCCAGAACCTCGGCCGGAATCGATGGGCCGGCTTCCTCGATGGCGTTGCCGGTCTCGTCGAACATGGCGCGAACGCGACCGTATTCGGTGCCGGCCAGGATCATGTCGCCGCGCCTGAGCGTGCCGTCCTGGACCAGGATGGTGGCAACAGGACCGCGGCCCTTGTCGAGCGAGGATTCGACCACGACGCCACGACAGCGCCGCGCTGGCATCGACCGGAGCTCGAGGACTTCGGCCTGAACCAGGATGGCGTCGAGCAGAGCATCGATGCCCTCCCCGGTCATCGCCGAGACCGGGACAAAGATTTCCTCACCGCCGTAGTCCTCGGGGATGACTTCTTCGGCCGAGAGTTCGTTCTTGACCCGATCCAGATCGGCTTCGGGCTTGTCGATCTTGTTGACTGCGACGATCAGCGGCACACCGGCGGCACGCGCGTGCTGAATCGCTTCCTTGGTCTGCGGCATCACGCCGTCGTCGGCCGCGACCACCAGCACCACGATGTCTGTCGCCTGCGCGCCGCGAGCGCGCATGGCAGTAAAGGCGGCGTGACCCGGAGTGTCGAGGAAAGTCACCACGCCGTTTTCTGTCTCGACATGGTAGGCCCCGATATGCTGGGTAATGCCACCCTGCTCGCCAGCAGCGACCTTGGCCCGCCGGATGTAGTCCAGCAGCGAGGTCTTGCCGTGATCGACATGGCCCATGACCGTCACGACCGGCGGCCGCTCGGCTTCTTCACCGGTCTGCGAGTCATCGGCGGCGACCAGTTCCTGCTCGATGTCCTGGGCGTCGGCGGCTCGCGCCTCATGGCCAAGTTCCTCGACCACCAGAATGGCGGTTTCCTGATCCAGCGCCTGATTGATCGTCACCATCGATCCCATGTTCATCAGGGCCTTGATCAAATCTCCGGCCTTGACGGCCAGCAGCTTGGCCAGCTCGCCGACGGTGATTGTCTCGGGGATGTCGACGACGCGCTTGACCGGCTCCGTCGGCATCTGGAAACCATGCTCGGTGGGTTGGGAGCTGACCCGACCCTTGCGCTTGGGCTTGCGCCGCTTGGACTTGGGCGTGACGTGCAGCTCCTTGCGCCCGTAGCGCGTACGCGCGTCACCGGCCGGCGCTTCCTTGCTGGTGCGCCGCTTGCGCTCGGCCTCACGTTCAGCCGCCTGGCGCGCCACCTTGGCCTCTACGCGAGCCTGAGCCTCGGCCAGGGCACGCTGCTTCTCTTCTTCCTTGCGCTGCTCCTCGGCTTCGGCTTCAAGGCGGGCGCGCTCCTCGGCTTGCTGGCGCTCCTGTTCCTGGACCTCGGCCTGGCGGCGCTGTGCTTCTTCCTGTTCCTGACGCTCTGCTTCTTCCCGTGCCATGCGCGCATCTTCAAGCGCCTTGGCCGCTGCTTCGCGATCCGGATCGCCGCCTTCCTGTTCGGCAATGGCCCCGCGCTTGACGTAAGTCCGCTTCTTGCGGACTTCGACGTTGACGGTTCTCGACGGCACCGCGCCCCGCGAGCGGGGGCCGCGGCCTGCGCCGCCGGACGGCACCTTGATTTCGCTCACGGTCTTGCGTTTCAGGGTCACCTTGCGAGGGCCCGATGCATCGTCGCTGGTCGCACCCTTGCCGTGGCTGGTCCGCAGGTGGGCCAAAAGCTTCTTCTTGTCCTCATTGGTCACCGCTGCCGACGGATCATCGACCTCGATCCCGGCATCGTTGAGCTGGGTAATCAGGCGCTCGGGGGTCACGCCCAGTACTTCAGCCAGTTGTGTAACGGTGACTTGCGACATCACGAATTTCCTATTGCTGTGTCGGTATGGATACGTCTTAGTCTTCTTCGAACCAGTGCGCGCGGGCTGCCATGATCAATTCGGCGGCCTGCTCGGGCTCGAGGCCCTTGACGTCTTCAAGCTCGTCGACCGCGCTTTCGGCCAGGTCATCGCGGGTGCGGATGCCGATCTCCGCGAGCCGGTAAGCAATCGATTCGGTCATGCCGTCCAGATCGAGCAGGTCCTGCTCCGGCGCTTCTTCCTCGAGTTTTTCTTCCGAGGCAATCATCTGAGTCAGCAGCGCATCGCGAGCGCGCTGGCGCAGTTCAGCGACCATGTCTTCATCGAACTCTTCGATCGCGAACAGCTCGGACTCGGGGACATAGGCCACCTCTTCGATATTGGTGAAACCCTCGTGCACCAGAATGCTGGCCAGCTCCTCGTCGACATCGAGCTTTTGCATGAAGCCCTCGAGGACCTGGCGCGATTCGGTTTCGCTTTTCGCCTCGGCCTCTTCGACGGTCATGACATTCAGGGTCCAGCCGGTCAATTCCGCCGCCAGACGCACGTTCTGACCGCCACGGCCGATGGCCTGGGACAGGTTGTCCTCCTCGACGGCGATATCCATGCTCCTGGAATCCTCATCGACCACGATCGATGAGACTTCAGCCGGCGCCATGGCATTGATGACGAACTGGGCCGGATTCTCGTCCCATAGAATGATGTCGATGCGTTCACCGGCCAGTTCATTCGACACGGCCTGGACGCGCGAGCCACGCATACCGACGCAGGCACCGATCGGGTCGGTGCGCGAGTCGAGCGCATGAACCGCGATCTTGGCGCGCCGACCCGGGTCGCGCGCCGCACCCTTGATTTCGATCAGCTCCTGACCGATCTCGGGCACTTCCAGCTTGAACAGTTCGATCAGGAATTCAGGCAGTGTACGGCTGACAAACAGCTGCGGGCCGCGCTGGTCCGGACGCACTTCATACAGGTAGCCGCGCATGCGATCGTGCATGCGGGCGTTCTCGCCCGGAACCGTGTGACGCGACGGGATGTAGGCACGGGCATTCTCACCCAGGTCCAGCACGACACCGCCACGCTCGTTGCGCTCGATCTTGCCGTGGACCAATTCGCCGACCCGGCCCTCGTAGGCTTCAACCACTTGCTCGCGTTCGGCCTGTCGGACGCGCTGGACGATGACCTGCTTGGCGGCCTGGGCGGCAATACGACCGAATTCCGGCGGCTCCATCGGCTCTTCGATGAAATCGCCGATGGCGAGCTCGGAGTCGTGCTCGTGCGCTTCGGCCAGGCGGATCTGGCGCGATTCATCCTCGAACTCGAACTCTTCGCTATCCTCGTCCTGAACGACCTCCCAGCGACGGAAGGCTTCATAGTCGCCCGTTGTCCGGTCGATCGCGACCCGCACATCGATGTCCTCGGGATGACGTCGCTTGGCCGCTGAAGCCAGTGCCGCTTCAATCGCCTCGAAGATGATCTCGGGATCGAGACCCTTTTCGTTGGAGACCGCTTCGGCGACCTGCAGAATTTCCTTGCCCTTGTTCATTTCAAGCGTTCCGCTTATTCAATGGTTTAAGACGGCGCAGACCATCGTTCACTGCGCGAGCTCAGATCGTTCCTGTTGCGATGTTTCAGTTCTGGGCGGCAAACAGGGCGTCCAGATCGGGCGCCAGTCGCGCCTTCTCGATCCCGGCGACATCCAGCGCGAATTCCTCGCCATCGACCTCCAGACGAACCACGCCATCGTCAACGCCGACGATGCGGCCCTTGAACCGGCGTCGACCGTCGACGGGCGCCAGCATCTGCACCCTTGCCGTTTCTCCGACAAAGCGATCGAAATGCTCTGCGGTGAACAATGGCCGCTCGATCCCGGGAGACGACACCTCGAGGGTGTACTGGCCCGAGATCGGTTCTTCGACGTCCATGACGGCCGACAGCTCACGGCTGACATCCGCGCAGTCATCGACATCGATGCCGGTCTCCGGCTTGTCGATGTAGACCCGGAGCAGCCGATTCTTGGGGTTGGAAGAATACTCCAGTCCCACGAATTCATATCCCTGATCCTCAACGATCGGGGCCAGTAGCGCTTCAAGGCGGTCTATCGCTGCCATCGCATCCGTCCGAGTTATTGCCTTCATCACCAACCGTGCCGCCTGTTCCACCAGCGTCACGGCCAGTCAAATCCAACAACAAAAAAAGCCCCTTTGACCAGGGGCTTTTTTCTTGTTCTCAAAAACCTGGTAGCGGGGGCAGGATTCGAACCTGCGACCTTCGGGTTATGAGCCCGACGAGCTGCCAGACTGCTCCACCCCGCAATCGAGCTCAGTAGTATAGGGCGACTACCGGGACAGGTCAACCTTCGTACACGATCAAAGGCACCGCAGCCGCCCTTGCAGTCCAAAACAGGCGCGCTGAAACCGTTATCCTTTGAGCATGCTGATTCCATCCAATGACTGACGCGAACCGCGCAAGGCCACCAATGAAACACATCCTCGCCCTTCTCTGTGTTCTTCTGTTTCTCCACTCGACAGCAGGCTTCAGCCAGACTCCGGAACTTCGGCAGATCATGGCCGACCCGGCCTGGATCGGTCAGCCGGTCGAAAACGCCTGGTGGCAGCTCGACGGCTCGGCCGTGATCTACGAGGTCAAACGCGAGGGCAGTGAGGTGCGGGACTGGCACCGGATCGAGCTGGCCTCGGGCCGCGACAAGCAGCTCGACTACGAAGACCATGCCGAAGTGGATGGTCCCGATGTGGTTTTCCACGCAGAGACCGGGCGCGCTGTCTTCGTGCGTCACGGCAATCTGTTCCTGCGCGACCCCGACAGCGAGTCCGCTCGCCAGCTGACCGGCGCCGGTGCCGGCGATGGGCAGCCGGGCTTCAGCGCAGACGGTGAACTGATCCGCTTCCGACGCGGCAATCAATGGTGGCTCTATGATCTGCCAGCCGGCCTGGCTGCCCCGGTTGCCGACCTGCGCTTCGAGGATGACCCGGACGCCGAGCCCGAGGACTACCTGAGTCAGATGCAGCTGCGGCTGTTCTCCAGCCTGAGCAACGACGCCGAACGCGAGCGAATCGAGCGCGAGGAGGCCCGCCGCGCCGCGAGCGAGGACCCGACCCGCGGCCCGGCACCGTGGTATCTCGGCAGCGAACTGGCTCTGGTCTGGTCCAGCCTGTCGCCCGACGGGCGCTGGCTGTTCCTGACCACCGAACCGGCCAGCCACGACGACGGCCGGGACGGCCAGATGCCGCATTACGTGACCGAGGACGGCTATGTCGATATCGAGTCCGTGCGCACGCGCGTTGGTCTGGGGATGCCGACGGGCCACCGCTTCTGGCTGCTGGATCTAGAGCAGCGCGAGCTCCATGAACTCGACACCAGCGCTCTGCCGGGCATCGCCGAGGACCCGCTGGCCGAGCTCAAGGAAGCCCAGGAGCTGACCCCTCACGACGAGGACAATCCGCGCCCGCTTCGCCTGAACGGTGCTCACTGGCAGCCATCGGCCGAACGCCTGGCGATCCAGCTGCGCGCCGTCGATAACAAGGACCGCTGGATCGTCACGGTCGACCCGGAATCCCCTGAACTCAACACCCGCCACCGCCTCACCGACCCGGCCTGGATCAACTGGAATTTCAACGAGTTCGGCTGGATCGGACAGACCAACGATCTCTGGCTGCTGTCCGAGCAGAGTGGTTTCAGCCACCTGTATCGCGTACCGGCCGATCGCGGCCGCGCCCGCGCGCTGACCGAAGGCCGGTTCGAAGTGATGGATCCGGCCTGGAGCCTAGATGGCGAGCAGGTCTGGATGCTCTCGAACCGCAGTCATCCGACCGAATACGATCTCTATCGCATGGATCTGGATGAAGGTGGCCTGGTTCGTCTGACCGAGCACCGCGGTATCGAATCCTTCACCCCCCTCCCCGGCCACGACCGGATCCTGCTGCGCTATTCAGAGTCCTACCTGCCGCCGCAGGTCGCGCTGGTGGCTGCCGATGGCGGCGATATCCAGCCCCTGACCGACACTCGAACCGAGCAGTACAAGGCCGTGGCCTGGCAGCCGCCGCAGATCGTCGGCATCGAATCCAGCCACGGCGCAGGTACGATCTGGTCGAAATTCTATCCGGCGCGTACGCCGGCGCCAGAGAGCGGTCATCCGGTGGTGCTTTTCGTGCACGGTGCAGGCTATCTGCAGAACACCTGGCTGCGCTACCCCAACTACTTTCGCGAGCAGATGTTCCACAACCTGCTGACCGAACAGGGCTATCACGTGCTCGACATGGATTTTCGCGCCAGCGAGGGGTATGGTCGAGACTGGAGAACAGCGATCTACCGCCAGATGGGCACCCCCGAGCTCGAGGATCTGATCGACGGGGTGAGCTGGCTGGTCGACGAGCACGGTGCCAATGCGCAGCGGGTCGGACTCTACGGTGGCTCCTACGGTGGATTCATGACCTTCATGGCTCTGTTCAATGCACCGGAAATCTTCCAGGCCGGCGCGGCCCTGCGTCCGGTCAGCGACTGGGCTCACTACAATCACTTCTACACCTCGAATATCCTCAACACGCCGGAGGTCGACCCCGAAGCCTACGCCCGCTCCTCACCGATCGAGTTTGCCGAAGGGCTCGAGGGCCATCTGCTGATGACCCACGGCATGCTCGACGACAACGTCTTCTATCAGGACGTCGTCCGCCTGGCCCAGCGCCTGATCGACCTGGAAAAGGACGACTGGGAGCTCGCCTCCTACCCGCTGGAGCGCCACGGCTTCCGCCGACCGGGCAGCTGGCGGGATCAATATCAACGCATCTACCAACTCTTCGAAACCACGATAGGAAAGGATTGATCGTAATGAACGTGTTCATCACCGGAAACAGCAGCGGACTGGGCTTGGGGCTCACCGAAGCCCTTCTGGAACAAGACGCCATCGTTTGGGGGATGAGTCGCAGCGGTTGCCCGCTGAAGGCCCACCACGATGATGCCCTGCGGGACCGCAAGCAGGACATCGCCAACCTCAATCAACTGGAAGAAGGCCTGCAGACTCTCCTGTCCGACTGCCTGCGCCTCGACCTGGTGGTGCTCAACGCCGGCATCCTCGGTCGCATCCAGGATCTTTCAACCACCGATGTCCACGACCTCGAGCATCTGATGCGGGTCAATGTCTGGTCGAACAAGTTGATTCTGGACTGGCTGATCGAACAGCAGATCCCGGTTCGCCAGGTGGTCGCCATTTCCTCCGGCGCCGCGGTCAACATGAGCTACGGCTGGGGCGGCTACGCGCTATCCAAAGCCGCGCTGAACAATCTGATGGCGCTATACGCCCACGAAATGCCGGACACCCATCTGACGGCCTTCGCGCCCGGGCTGGTCGACACGGCCATGCAGGACTATCTCTGCGGTCAGGTCGACAGCGAGGAATTCCCGTCGGTACAGAAACTCAAGGACGCCCGCGGCAGCGAGGACATGCCCGACCCGCGACAGGCCGCAGAGCGGATGCTGGGGCTGCTGGATACCCTGCGTGAGGACTATGAGTCGGGGGCGTTTGTGGATGTTCGGGGGATGGGGAAGGGATAAGGGCTCAGGGCGCAGGGCTCAACCTGAAACCGGAAACCTGAAACTGGAACCAGAAAACCAGCGAGGTGGCCGAATACACCTACATTTCGCGTACTGATCCCTGACCTGATTTTCAAACGTTTTAGGAGTTCCCGGTTCATGGATTTCAAGCTTGGAGAAGTGCTCGGCCTGATGGCCAAGACCATGCCGTTTCTGGTCTTCCGATTCCTGATCTATTTTGCGATCACCCTGACCTATATCCTGATCACCGGGGTGGGCGCCGGCATCGGCTGGGGCGTGGGGCGAATCGCGACCGAAGACCCGGCCGGATTTTCGCTCTGGGGCGGCATCATCGGATTCGGAATCGTTTCGGCGGTTGCCTATTTCCTGCGTGAATACCTGCTCTACATGGTCAAGGCCGGCCATATCGCCGTGTTGGTCGAGTTGATGGAAGGCAGGGAGCTGCCGCAGGGCCGTGGCCAGATCGATCACGCCCAGAAGATCGTGCGCGAGCGCTTTGCCGAATCCTCGGTCCTGTTCGGCGTCGATCAGATCATCAAGGCCGTCCTGAAGGCCTTCAACCGGGTCTTTTTCAGCATCGCCAACTTCATTCCCATTCCGGGCCTGCAGGCCATCGCCGGCTTCCTGAATACGGTCGTGACCCTGTCGCTGACCTATCTGGATGAAGTCATCCTGGCCTACAACATGAAAACCAGATCGGACAACCCCTGGGCCTCGAGCCGGACCGCGCTGGTCCTCTACGCCCAGAACTACAAGGCATTTCTGAAGAACGCCTTCTTCCTGGCCTTCGTGATCTGGGGCCTGACCTTCCTGGTCTTTCTGATCATTCTGGGCCCGGTGCTGGCGGTCGTGTCGTTCATCCCGGCGGTGGCCGGCCCGCTGACCCTGATCATCGCCCTGGTGATGGCCTGGGGCATCAAGCAGGCAGTGATCGAGCCGATCGCCATGACCGCGCTGATGCAGGTCTTCTTCAAGGTCACCGAGGGCCAGCAGGCCAATCCGGAATGGGAGGGCAAGCTGGACGGCGTGTCGAAGAAGTTCGGTGAATTGAAGGGCAAAGCCGTCGACTGGGAGCGCGAGCACGGCAAGCCGGCAGCTGCAGAAGAACCGCCGCAGGGCGGCGCTCCGGCCGCGTCCTGAGGCTCGTTCCGGCCGCCGGTCTGGCGGCCGGGAGGACCGCTCCGAACCCGCCCGGGCTCAGGGCGGGCTTTGGAAGCGGTCGGTGAACAACTCATCTTCGATCGACCCGAGTGAGATGCCGTCGACACGGGCCAGCCCGCCAGTGCCGGCAGACGCGGGCTTTTCAATGAGAATCGCGATTCGGATGGAATCCGCCGTCGACGCCTGGATGATGTAGTCACCGCTGACTGTCTGCCAGGTCGGGTCGCTGAAATTCACTTCCCGGAACAATCCCGGACCCAGCGTACCCCCGGAACACTGGGCCCCAGGATGCTCGGTGAACCAGATGGATGTCCTGAGCCACGGCTCACCCTCGACGATGACCTGAGCGCTGACTTCCCAAGGCAGCGTCGAGGGAGCGTTGGATACGTCAACGCATTGGATGAAGACCGTTTGCGAACCGCCATCGCCCGTATCCAGATCCCTGAGCTCGGCGGAGCCCGACGCGGGATCGCCCGTCGCATCGATGGGGGACCAGACGGCGCTTACGTTCACGTTCGTGCCGGAAAACAGCTCCCATCCGCTCAGGTTCTGGTCGAACTGGCCGTTGACAACCCGATCCTGCGCATTCAGCGGCCCGAGCATCAGGCTGTTGACGATCACGGCCAGCATGATGAGCGTTGGCATCGTCCTTCCCTGTGCGTGAAAGAGGGAGGTCGGGACTTCTGCTCGCTTCAGCGCCCGGAAGGCCAGGAAACGAGAGCGTCGATTCAAATTCATGGAAATCTCCTTGCTTGTCATCTGATCAGGGGAATGAAACACCGTGTGCGCCTGGCGGATGTACTGCGGCCCTTCCGCTGATGAGTGCGGACGCCAACGCCCTTGCCATCAGTTCACGCTGACGTTGAGTCCAAGCGTTTGCCAACGCCCGGACTCCATGACGTAACTGAGGCCGAAGCGGATCTCACCTGACGCCGAGGGATAGCGGGTTTCCAGTCTGAGGACGCCGTTCTCGTCGAGCATCGGGGCAACGCTGAGTTCCGGTCGCATAGTGGAAAGCTCGGGCAGCGCCTCGCCGAGCTCGAGCAGGGCCGCGTAACTTTCATTCAGGTCCTCCACCGAGTACTGACCGCGCCAGATATCGGAGACCGACACGTGGAACTTCTGCATGCTGCCGGCCCGAGCCGAGGCAAGGAAGGAACGGGCGGTCTCGTCGGCCAGGCGCCGTGCGTCCTCATCCGACGGCAGCGATGGCCTTGCGGCCGTCTCGACCAGACCGGCGGCCGGCCGCTCGATACGGTGGATTCGCCACTCGTCCTGCTCCTGAATAAAGTGGATGGCAACGGGAATCTCTGCCTCGGTGGCCGTGATCAATCGGCCTTCGAGAAAACCCTGCCTGTTCTCGACCCGCCGGGAGGACCAGCGGGTCTGGACGATCCGGCGCATGTTCTGCTGGTCAAGGAAGCGCTCGAGTTCGGCCTGGCTGGTTCCGTCCCGGAAGGCCTGCGACAGCATGGAATAGGCGTCCGGTAACTCACCCTTCTCGACCAGGGCGAAGAAGTCGTCGGCTGCATCGGCCACGCCTCGAGTCAGAAACAGGGCAGCGCCGACGGCCAGGACGATGAGGCCGACGATCACGGCGAGGATCTTGATCAGAAGTTTCATAGGGGGTTTTCCTCGAAGGTCCGGGTTTGAAAAGACATCAGTGACAGTCCGGCTCGCCGCGATAGCACCAGCCGCTGCCCGTGTTGTAGAGAATGCTCATCGTCGACTCGTGGCTCATTCGCGATAGCTGGCTGGCCAGAGCAAGCGACTGCTGGCACCGGGCCTCGGCCAGGGCTCGCTGCTCCGCGGTCCGGGCGTCGGACCAGACCGTGCCGCAGGCATCGACATAGGGCTGGGCGATAGCGCTGTCGGCCGAATCGCCGAGCCACCTGCGAGCCATGCACTGATCGTGGCGCTCGCCAGGCCGGCATTCGGCCGGCGGCGGGGTCGCGCCCGGCTTGCCTGCCTGCAGCTGGCCCGAATCCATGCCAGCAAAGGCGACCAGCGGCAGCATGACCCCGCCAAGCTCCGCAAAGCGCGTCTCGGTGGCCGAAAACAGCATGTGCATCAGCACGCCGGTCGTGGGATCGGTGTGGGTGTAGGCGGCGAGATAGCCTCGATCCTCGGGGCCGACCAGGCGATGCAGCTGAAACAGGGCCGGACCGTGCATCCGCTCCTCGATCAGCTCGGCCCGGATGCCGCCGGCGGCCAGATCGAACTGCTGCAGCACGGCATCGGCCAGGGCCGCGGGCGTGATCGGCTGACCCGGGGAGACGGCGACGGCGAACAGGGCCAGCACCGGCGAGTCGTCGGCCGAGGATTCGGTCAGGATCAGCGAGCTGTCGTCCATCTGGCGCTGCCATTCGGCAGGCAGCTGCATGGCGATACCGGCAATCCGTTCACTGCGCAATTCCAGTCCGGACGCAGACGCTGACAAAGCGGTGAGAGCGAGCGCAATCGCGCAGCGATACAAGCGATCGAGTTTCATATTCTGATTTCCTGAGGAGTCGGTGAAGTGCTGCGCCCGTCGAGTCGAACGGGCGCAGCATCCCTGGGTTTACTGGAATCGATCCGAGAAGATCGCGTCGCTGATGACCGTGGGGGTCAGACTGACCGCGTTGTCCGTCGGGTTCTGCTCATTCGCTGCCCCGGAAATCTCCACCTGGATCGGACCGCTGGGCGCGGAAGCTCCACTGAAGGCCGCACGGAACACGAGTCGCTCGGGCGTCGCGCCCGGCACCAGGACGAAATCGTCGTAGTTCCACCGCGGCGGCTGGTTCACGAGGACGCTGAGGCTACCTGAACAGGGCGCGGCACCCCGGGAACACTCGGCACGCGTTGCCGCCACGTAGCCGCTAGGCATCTGGACATCGACCTGCGCCGAGCGCAATTCCGCCGATGGGCCCCCATTGGTGATCCGGAAAGACACCTCGACTTCATTTCCGATGACGATGGCGCGAGCATCGGTAATCCCGAGATCCTGGGCGACCAGCACATCTCGACGATACTCGACCGAGTTGTTTCCCGTGTCCGGATCGACCGCGCCATCGATCGCCAGCAGATTCTCGACCGTAGCGCTGAATCCGACTTCGTTGCCCAGTGGCGTCAAGGCGTCGGGCGCGGCCAAGAGCTCGATTGTTGCGGTGGCGCCGGGCGCCAGGTTCAGGCCTGGGGAGAAATCTGCCCCTCCACAAAACGGGCCGGTGCAGCCAGGGGGCAAGGTACAGGTCGAACCCGCGGGCGCAGTGCAGCTCCAGGACGATGGGTTGAGCTCCGGCAGCCCGGAGACCGTACTGCGAGCCACTTCGCCGAAGAAGCGCGCGAACTCGGCGCGGGCCGGGCCGTTGTTGGTCACCGAAATCGTCCAGATGCGAGTCTCGCCGGCGAAAAGATTGGCCGGCTGCGTGGTCGAGACTTCGAGATCAGCGAGATTCATGGGCTGGTTGGAGCACTCCAGCTCGAGTGACCAATCGTTCAGGGTGCCGATATCCGCACCCGCGAAATCACGCACTTCCAAGGTCCAGGTGCCCTGACCGTTGCTGCCGATGACCAGGGGGAAACCCAGGGCTGGACGCACCGTGCCATCGATGGCCCGCAAGCCGGCGCCGAACTGGCCGCACTGGGTCTGTGCCTCCGGGAACGCACCCGCTTCGAAGGTCGCCAGGATGTCGTCTGCAAAGCAAGTCCCAGCCCCCGAATTCGGACGATTGATCAGGCTGAAAGGTGATGTATTGGGTGGATCGAGAATGACCTGCAGATCGCCCACGTAGGTATGGCTGACATCGACGCCCACGCGAATCGAACGGATGAATGGACAGGAGTCGATCTGGTTCAGCGTGGCAATCGCTGGCGTGGACGGTGAATTGTCCGGGATGGCCTGGCCGTCATTGCACAACGAGGCACTGGAACATTTTCCACCGGGAAGGGGATCGATGGTGACCGACTGGAAGCTATAGAACTGTACCTGCCCGGTGGCACGACGCGCATTCTGCGGGTCCCGAACGCCTCCGACCTTCAGGGTCGTCAGCGTCGAGGCATTTCCGTCGCCAGGCGTCCTGTGGCGAATGCGAATCGAATCACCGTTCTGCACCCAGGATGGGGCGTCGACCCAGGGCCCGCTGTTGACCCGGTATTCGCCGTTCTCGACCATTGCAGGCACATGCGAACCCGCATCCAGTCC
>CAYTQT010000037.1:0-33477 GCA_964439915.1 uncultured Wenzhouxiangella sp.
GCCTTTGCCATCAGGGCTTCGGCCGAGGGGATGGCGTGGTAGTTGCTGAATCTGTTGCTCGGGGCCAGTCGCGGCCATCGGTCGTGGTGTTCGATAGGGTCGGCAAGCCGGCTCGCAATCGGTCAGGGCCACGAAGACACGTCAAATTCATCTTCAAATTGTGTAATAGTTCCCGACTCCCGATTCTGCTGTTCGAAGAAAGGTCTGATGTTTCCATGATCAAGAACGTCACTGCGCTCTGTCTGCTTGCCACATTTCTGCCCCTGTCCGCTGCCGACACGCCCGAGCCTACCGGCAACGGGGCGATCTTCTTCCACCCCGACGGCACCTCGCTGAGCCATTGGGATGCGGTGCGCATGCTGCACTACGGTCCGGACGGCATGTTGCACTGGGATCGTCTGCCGGTGCTGGCACCCTATCGCGGGCATATTGCCGATCAGTTGGTGGCGACCTCGAATGCCGGGGCGGTGACGCATGCAACCGGCACGCTGGCCTATTCGGATTCTTTCGGGCTGGACCCCGACGGCCAGGTCTACACCTCGGCCAACGGGACCGAGCTGACCATCATGCAGCAGGCCCTGGTTGCCGGTATGGGCACGGCGCTGATCCAGACCGGATCGCTGATCGAGCCGGGGACCGCGACTTTCGTCGCCCGGGCGCCGAACCGAGGAGACTACGAAGACATCGCCGAGCAGATCGTGCACTCCGGCGTCGAGGTGTTACTGGGCGCCGGTGAGGAGTGGCTGCTGCCCGAGGGTGTCGAGGGGCGGTTCGGAGAAGGTAGCCGGACCGATGGCAAGAATCTGATCGAGGAAATCGAGGCCAGGGGCTACACGCTGGTCTATACCCGTGACGAGCTGATGGCGCTCGATGACGAGGTGACTCGTGTATTCGGCGTCTTCGCTCTCGAAGACACCTACCACGACCGCTCCGAGGAGGAGCTGATCGCGTTTGGCCTGGACAATTACCTGCCCAGCGCGCCGACCGTGGCCGAAATGACTGAATTCGCGCTCGGCCGCATGCAGCGGCACGAGCGCGGCTTCCTGATGGTGATCGAAGAAGAGGGCACGGACAATATGTGCAATCGCCGCAACGCGAACGGCTGTCTGGAAGCAATGAAGCGCGCCGACGATGCCATCGGTGTGATCCAGGCCTTTATCGATAAGCATCCAGATACCTTGATGGTGATGGCCGCAGACAGCAACGCCAATGGTCCCCAGGTTACCCATGTGCCGAACGAGCTCGACGAGGTGCCCGCCGCTGACCCCTTCACCAACTCGGCCATGGATGGTGTGGCCGGTACGGGAACGGCTCCCTTCATGGCCAGGCCGAATCGCTACGGTCAGCGTCATGCCTTCGCCATCAGCTGGGCGGCGGGGTTCGATGTGGGCAGCGGAGTCGTGGCCCGCGCCACCGGACTGAACGCCGAGCGATTCCTTCCGGCCAGCGGCATCACCAACACCGATATCTATCGGATGCTGTATTTCACCCTGTTCGGCGAGGAAATCGGCTATCCGGAAGCCGAGACCTCCGCGGACTGATGCCGCGCATCGCCCGTGCGTTCAGGGGTCAGGCGAGATCGGAAGGTCCGAAGGCATCAGGCAGTAGCTCGTTGATGCGGTAGCGCTTGAGGATTCGACCATCTGGATCGACCAGATGGACCTCGAACCGTTCGCTGGCAAATTCCCTCATGCGCTGGCGACAGTCGCCGCAGGGCGCGCAGGCCTCACCCCGGGGGCCGAGAATCCAGACCGAGTCGATGGTGGTCTCACCGGCGCCGATCATGGCCGAGATGGCCGAGGCCTCGGCGCAGACGCTTTTGTAGTGGGCGGTCTCGACATTGCAGCCGCCATACCAGTGGCCGCTGCTGGACCGGATGATTACGCCCACCGGGTGATTGGAGTAGGGCACGTAGGCACGGTCCCGAAACTGCTTCAGGGTCTCGAGTTCTGCCTTGGGCAGGGGCAGGAAGCTGGTTCCGTCGTCCATGGCCGGCAGGTTGAAGAAAGCTGCCAGGGTCTGGCCGACGTCGGCGAAGCTGTCGCGCTGTCCCATGGAACCGGCCGGCAGACCCGCGCCGCTGGCCAGCACGGGAATGAATTCGCGGGTATGGTCGCTGCCCTCGAAGGTCGGGTCGCAGCCGTGGTCGGCGACCAGCACCAGGAGGTCGTCTGGCTTGAGCTGCGCCGTCAGTTCGGGCAGGCGGCGATCGAAATCTTCCAGGGCACAGGCGTAGCCGGCCACGTCGCGACGGTGGCCGTAGAGCATGTCGAAGTCGACGAAGTTCGAAAACACCAGACAGCGATCGCCCGCGTCCCGTATCGCCTGGAGCGTGGCGTCGAACAGCGCGTCGTTGCCGTGGGCCTTATAAGTCCTGCTGATGCCGCGATGGGCATAGATGTCGGCGATCTTGCCGACGGCCAGCACCTCGCCGCCGGCCTCGATCAGGCGATCGAGCACGGTCGGCGCCGGCGGCTCCAGGCTGTAGTCGCGTCGGTTGCCGGTGCGCTGGAAGCCGGATTCGGCAAGGCCCTCGAACGGCCTGGCGATGACCCGGCCGATATTGAGCGGCATCAGGAGTTCCCGGGCGATCTCGCAAAGTTCGTACAGACGATCCAGCCCGAAGGCGGTTTCATGGGCGGCGATCTGGAAGACCGAGTCGGCCGAGGTGTAGACGATCGGCTGCCCGGTCTCGATGTGCTCGGCGCCGAGGCGCTGGATGATCTCGGTGCCCGAGGCGTGGCAGTTGCCCAGCACGCCGGGCAGCCCGGCACGCTCGATCAGCTCAGCCAGCAGGTCCTGCGGGAAGCTGTTTTCCTTGTTGCGGAAATAGCCGAAGTCTTCCAGCACCGGTACGCCGGCCAGTTCCCAGTGCCCGGAGGGCGTGTCCTTGCCGGTCGAGCGCTCTGCGGCGTGCGCCCAGGCCCCGGTCGGAGCATCGAGGGGGACGATACCGGCGGCCCAGGCCCCGGTCGCTTCCTTGTGGGCATGGAACAGGCCCAGTTCGGCCAGGTTGGGGAGCTCGAGCGGGCCTTGACGCTGGTCACTGTCGGCCCGGCCTTCGGCGCAGGCGCGGGCGATGCTGCCAAGGGTGTCGGCGTCCTGGTCACCGAAGCGCGCGGCGTCGGGGGCCTGGCCAATACCAAAGGAATCGAGGACGAGAACGATGGCGCGGGGCATGGCGATTCGTTTACAGCGGGCGGGTCAGCGGAGGTGGAAGCCTTTCATCTTCGCCCAGTATGAAGCAGTCGCGCAATTCCGGCGTGACGCGCTCGAGGTCGTCGTTCGAGCGCGCATGGACACGCAGCAGCGATCGCTGGGCATCGACCCGATCGCCGATGCCGGCCAGTTCGCTCAAGCCCACCCGCCCGTCGATCGGGTCGCTGGCCTGGTGACGACCGCCGCCGAGCTCGATCACGGCCAGACCGAGACCGCGGACGTCGATCTGCTGGACGATGCCGGGCTCGCCTGGCGCCAGGTCGGCGACCACCGGTGCCGTCTCGAGATGGGTATCCGGACGTTCGAGGAGATCTTTCGGCCCGCCCAGGGCGCTGACCATTCGGGCAAAGCGCTCGGCGACTTCGCCACGCGCCCAGACCGCATCGAGACGTTCGAAGGCCTGATCACGATGGCCCGCCAGGCCGCCGAGAACCATCAGTTCGGCCGACAGCAGGCGGCTGAGCTCGAACAGGCGGCCGCCCCGGGTCGACCCGTTCAGCAGGTCGATGATTTCGCGGATTTCCAGCGCATTGCCGGCGCAGCGGCCCAGGCTCTGATTCATGTCGCTCAGCAGGGCCCGGGTCGGCGTACCCGCCGAGGTGGCGGTGGCGGCCAGGGTGTGGGCCAGCTCGGCGGCTGGGTCGACATCCTGCACCACCGCACCCGAGCCGTATTTGACGTCCAATATCAGGCCATCCAGCCCTTCGGCCAGCTTCTTGCTCAGGATCGAGGCGACGATCAGCGGCAGGCAGTCGACCGTGCCGGTGACATCGCGTACCGCGTAGAGGCGGCGATCGGCCGGGGCCAGGTCGCGGGTCTGGCCGATGATCGCCACCCCAAGTTCGCGCACGATGGACTCGAAGCGCTCGGGCGCGGGCGCGGTCTGGTAGCCGGGAATGCTTTCGAGCTTGTCGCAGGTGCCACCGGTGTGGCCGAGACCACGGCCGGTGATCATCGGCACGAAGCCGCCGCAGGCGGCAACCCAGGGGCCGATCAGCAGCGAGGTGGAATCGCCGATGCCGCCGGTCGAGTGCTTGTCCAGCACCGGTCCATCCAGCCCGGCCCACTGCATGACCCGGCCGGAATCACGCATTCCCAAGGTCAGGGCCAGGCGTTCGTCTTCGTCCATACCCTGCAGGGCGACGGCCATGGCAAAGGCACCGAGTTGCTCGTCGCCGAGGGCGCCATCGGCCATGCCCTGAACCAGGAAGCCGATCTCGTCACGGGACCAGGCCCGTCCGGTTCGCTTGGCGTGCAACAGTTCCCGAGCCTGCTTCATTGCTGCGCGGATTCTTGTCCATGGGCTGGTGCTTCTGCTTGTTCCTGAGCGTGGGCCAGCAGATCATCGAGAAGGCTCGAGGCGCCGAAGCGCAGGTGCCGTGAATCGACCCAGTCCTCGCTCATCATCTGCCTGGCCAGGGACAGGTAGGCGGCCGCTTCCGGGGCCGTACGGAGGCCGCCGGAGGCCTTGAAGCCGACATCACGGCCGGACTCGCGGATCGCTTCGAGCAGAATCGTTGCTGCCGCCAGCGTGGCGTTGACCGGGACCTTGCCGGTCGAGGTCTTGAGGAAATCGGCGCCGCAGGCAATGGCCAGGTCAGCGGCCTGCCGGATCATCTCCGGCTCGGCCAGCTCGCCGGTCTCCAGGATGATTTTCATGCAGTGGTTCGAACAGGCCATGCGGCTGGCGGCCAGCAGCTGCTGGACGGCTTCGAACTTCCCGTCCAGTAGGGCCTGCCAGGGCAGGACGACATCGATTTCATCGGCGCCGTCATCGATCGCAGCCTTGATCTCGGCCACCGTGTCCTCGACTGACGCGGTGCCGGCGGGGAAGTTGGCGACCGTGGCCAGGCCAACGGCATCACGCAGGCCCGCTGTACGCAGCTCGCGGTCGGCCAGCGTGATCCAGCCCGGGTGGACACAGATGGCGGCGACTGGCCCGAAGTCGGTGCCGGCCCTTCGGCACAGGGCCTGGATGGCCTCGGCTTCCTGCAGGTCGTCGTTCTCAGTCGACTCCAGACGGGTCAGGTCGACCAGTCCGATCATGCGCGCGGTATCGGGGATCATCGGCTTCACTTGTCGGGCGAGTGGAGTGTTTTCGCTTGCGATGGCTGGGCCTCCGGATTCCTCAGGATCGGACGTAGCGGCCCGGTGCAGGCTCGATGACCGCCAGCTTGGCGTCGCCGGGCATCCGGGCCTTGATCCGGCGGCCCGATCTGCGCTTCAGCCAGTCGTGCCAGTGTGGCCACCAGGACCCCTCATGTGCCTCGGCACCTGCGATCCACTGCTCTGGGTCGGCCGGCAGCTCGTCGTTGGTCCAGTAGCCGTACTTGTTGGCATCGGGCGGGTTGACGACTCCGGCGATATGGCCGGAGCCGGCCAGCATGAAGGTGGTATCTCCGGAATAGAGCTGGGTAGCCTTGTAGACCGACGGATAGGGCGCGATGTGGTCGTCACGACTGGACTGAATGTAGACGGGCAGGTCGATGGTGGTCAGGTCGATCGGCACGCCGTCCATCTCGATGCCGCCGGGTTCGACCAGGCGATTTTCCAGATACATCTCGCGCAGGTAGAAAGTGTGCATGGTCTCCGGCAGGCGGGTGAAGTCCGAATTCCAGTACAGCAGATCGAAGCTGGCCGGCTCGCGCCCGAGGAGATAGTTGTTGACCACGAAGGTCCAGATGAGGTCATTGGCGCGCAGCATGTTGAAGGTCATGGCCATGGACTCGCCGTCCAGATAGCCCTGGGTCTTCATCTTCTTCTCCAGGCTGTCGAGCTGCCGGTCGTCGATGAAAACGGTCAGCTCGCCAGCTTCGGTGAAATCGACCTGGGTGGTGAAGAAGGTGGCCGAGGCGATCCGGTCGTCGTGTTTTGCCTTCATGTAGGCCAGGGCAGCGGCGAGCAGGGTGCCGCCGATGCAGTAACCGATGGCGTTGACCTGGCGCTGGCCGGTGGCCTGCTCGACGGCATCGAGGGCAGTCAGGATGCCCTCGTGCATGTAGTCCTCGAAGCGCTTGTAGCGCAGCTTCTCGTCCGGGTTGACCCAGGAGACAACGAAGACCGTATAGCCCTGGTCCACGGCCCAGCGAATGAAGGAGTTATTCGGCTGCAGATCCAGGATGTAGAACTTGTTGATCCAGGGCGGCACGATCAGCAGCGGTCGGGTATAGACCGTCTTCGTGCGCGGCGCGTACTGGATCAGCTGCATCATCGGGTTTTCGAACACCACCGAGCCCTCGGTGGTGGCGATGTTCTCGCCGACCTCGAAGGCCCGTCGGTCGGTCATCGAGATCAGCAGCTGGCCGTCGCCGTTCTGCAGGTCTTCGAGCAGATGGCGGAAGCCTCGGAGCAGATTGACGCCGCGTTGCTCGCGGGTGGTCTTGAGAATTTCCGGATTGGTCAGCAGGAAATTAGACGGCGACAGGGCGTCGGCGAACTGGCGGGTGTAGAAGGCGATCCGCAGGCGATCGGCCGCTGCCACGTCCTGCATGCGGGCGACGTTGTCGAGCATCCAATCGGCGGTCAGCAGGTAGGCCTGGCGCAGCAGGTCGAAGATCAGGTGCTCGTCCCAGGCCTCGGAGCGAAAGCGGCGATCGCCGCGCGGCGGCCTGATCGCCGGCTCGGCGTCGCGGCCGATGGTTTTCAGGCCGAGATATTTCATCAGCCCGAGGTAGCGACGGCCGAGGTCCAGCTGAGCGGCGAGGATGCGACCGGGGTGACGGATCGTGCTGCCCAGCGCGGCCAGGGTCGGGCGGCGAAGATTCAACGGGTCGAGGTTGGGCAGCTCCCAGCGCCGGGCCAGGCGCAGCAGCAACGCCGCCGACAGTCCGGAGATGCGGGTCAATTCCTGCCCGGTATTGACCAGGTCGCGGGTCAGGCCTTGCCGGGGTTGATCAGACATGCCGGATGGGCTCCATGGGTTCAGTCACCAGTTTCGTGGTCGAGCTGCACTGTCCTACAGCCTGAGGCCGCCGTCAACCGCGATGTCTCGCCCGTTGATGTAATCGTTCTCGATAATGAAGCGGACCGCACTGGCCATTTCCTCAGGCTCGGCCAGGCGTTTGGCCGGGATCGCCGAGGTGATCCGCTCGATCGCTTTTTCCGGCATGGCGGCCACCAGTTCGGTTCGGGTGAAGCCCGGCGACAGCGAAACCGATCGGATGCCGTAACGGGCCAGCTCGGCGGCCCAGGTCACGCTCATCGCCGCAACCCCGGCCTTGCTGGCCGAATAGTTGGTCTGGCCGAAATTGCCGGCCCTGGAGATGCTCGATACGTTGATGATCAGGCCGCCCTGGCCGGCCTCCACCAGATGCGTTGCTGCGGCTCGACCACACAGGAATACGCCGGTCAGGTTGACCTCGATGACCTGCTGCCAGGCTTCCAGGCTCATGCGGTTGACCACCTGGCCATCCCTGGCCTTGACCAGCAGGCCGTCGCGGGTAATGCCGGCATTGTTGATCAGTACGTCCAGGCCGCCGAGCGCAGCGGTCAAATCACTGAAGGCTCGATCCACATCGGCCTCGCTGGTGACATTGGCCACAGCGCTGGCATGGCCACTGCCGGGCAGCGTGTTGCGGGCCTGTTCGAGCGCATCGGGGTCAATATCGATCAGGCCGATACGGGCGCCTTGCCGGGCCAGGTCCTTGGCCATGGCGCGGCCCAGACCGCGGGCGGCGCCGGTGATGATCACGCGAGAATCTGCGAGTTCCATGTTGGGGGTCTCTTTTTATTTGAAATGGTTGTTATCAGGTTGGTGCATGTCGCGGCCGTTGTCGATCCAGGGGCCGTTTTTCAGGGTTTGTGCTTTTTCCGGTCGGGCGCCAGGGCTTCAGTCCACATCGAAAACAGCTCGCGACGAAATTGGCGCCAGGGCTCCATCGTGGCTTGAGTCAACTCCTCCACGCCGGCGTCTCGAAAGGTCGACGCCCAGGCGTCGTCAACCTCCGCCTGACTGGCTTCCAGATGGGTCATGACCCGCTCGAGGTAATCGCGGCTGAGCTGGCGCATGGGGTTGGAATCGACCCGGATCAGTCCTTCGAGAAACTCATTGCTGAGGACGGGCTGGCCGAGCATTTCCTGATCGGCCACGATCTGGATGAGCACCGAGCGAGTCACATCGCGGTCGGTCCTGGCCTCGATGACCTGGACCGATTCACCCGATCCGATCAGATCGCGGACGTCCTGCAGGGTGATGGATTGACTGGTCTGGGTATCGTAGAGACGCCGATTGGCGTATTTCTTGATGATTCTGGGGGCTTTCGGCATAAGGCGCTTCGGGCTTGTTCGGGAGGCCGGATGGCCAGGGCTCAACATCGAACGGAGGCCAGTGGCCCCCGTTCGATCAATGCTGGTATTCGGGCAAGTCCAGTCCGACGGCTCAGGACTTCTTGCCGGCGGCTTTCCTGGTCTTGCCGGCTTCGCCGAACGGGAAGAACGCGGAAAGATCCATGCCCTTGGCGAATTCCTGCGACAGTTCGGTCAGCTGGTCGCGTGACTCACTGCTGATGCTGGTCAGAGCTTCGAGGTGCGCACTGGCGACTTCGGCATAGTCCTTGAAGACGCCGGACTGGCTGGTGATGAAGTCGGTCGGGCTGGCTACCTCGGCGCTGGCTGAAAAGCGCTGCTTGTTCATTTCCAGCATCTTTTCCATCGTATCGAGGTTGGCGCGTGCCGAACGATCGATCGTGTCCATCCAGATGTTCTGGGCTTTCTTGAAGTCTTCGAAAATCTTGTTACTCATGTCGATGTCCTTGCGTTGGGAGGCGGGTTTGTGCACTGCACAATCATACTCCCAATTTTTGTGCAGCGCAACAAAGCCGAGATCCCTGAACTCTGAGCCCCCTAATACATATGCTGCCCACCGTTCACCGACAGGGTCGATCCGGTGATGAAACCGGCATCCCGGCTGACCAGGAACTCGACGGCACGGGCGATCTCCTCGGGCTGGCCCAGGCGGCCGACCGGAATACCCGCGACGATCTTTTCAAGCACCCGTTCGGGCACTTTGGCGACCATGCTGGTTTCGATATAGCCCGGCGCGATCGCGTTGACCGTGATGCCGGAGCGGGCACCCTCCTGAGCCAGGGCCTTGGTGAAGCCGTGGATGCCCGACTTGGCCGCCGCGTAGTTGACCTGGCCATACTGACCGGCCTGCCCGTTGATCGAGCCGATGTTGACGATGCGACCGTAGCCGCGCTCACGCATGCCGTTGATCACCGCGTGGCACATGTTGAAACAGGAGCTCAGATTGGTCTGGATCACTTCCTGCCAGCGATCGGGCGTCATCTTGTGCAGCGTGCCGTCACGCGTGATGCCGGCGTTGTTGATCAGGACCTCGACCGGCCCGAGCTCCTTTTCGATCCGGGCCACTCCCTCGGCGCAGGCCTCGAAATCGGCCACATCCCACTGATAGGTGTGCGCCCCGCTGGCCTCATTGAAGGCCCTCGCGGACTCATGATCACCGCCGTAACTTGCAGCGACCGTGTAGCCGGAATCGATCAGAGATTTGGAAATGGCGGCCCCGATACCGCGCGTGCCACCGGTGACGATTGCAATCTGACTCATGCTCTACTCCCGAGTGATGTATTGTTTTTTTCTCCCGGCATTGTGGCCGAGTCAGATGACGCAGGAATTGCGCTGCATCAAGCGCGCGATCCGAGCCCCGGGCCGCTCAGTCCCCGGTCGTGCCTTCGTCCTCGTCCTCATCGTCCTCGTCATCCCAGCCATAGTCGAAGGTGATTTCCTCATCCCGGGCAATCGCTCTGATCGCATACAGGTCGGTGTCCCACCAGTCGGCGTTGGGGGTCGAGCTGTGGTTGAGGAAGCGCATCTCGTTCTCGCCATCGATTCCCTCCCAACGATTGCTTTCCTCGTTCCAGAGCCAGAGGACATGCATCCCGTCCTTCTGGGTCGCAGGGCCGAGGTAGCTGCCGATATAGTCGTCGGCCTCGATCGCGGCGCGCGCAAACAGGCCGCGACCATGGATTCCGGACCGGGCGACATAGACCCTGGGATTGTCGTCGTAGTGGTCTTCGGTCGGTGCGGCTTTCCTGACGGGTTTACTCATATCGCTTTCCTTGGGTCGCTTCCGGCCTTCGGGTCCGGAGTTTCATCCAACGCCGGTTTCAGGGAGCTGGCTTGAGGGTGTTCGAGTTGGGGTCGATTTCAACGCCCCTCGGCGGGCGTCTGGCATCGAGCCCTCGCGCGGCAAAATCCTGTCTGAGCAGGGTGATGCCCGCCGAGTCCAGGGGATACAGGTTGAACTGCTTCCGATCCTCGATCAGGGTCCAGCAAAGCAGGCCGCAGTCGCTGTGGACCTGCTCGGTCAGCCCCGGGCTGGCCGGTGTCGTGCCGGTCGATTCCAGCAGCGCATGCCGGGTCTCGTCCAGGGTGTGATCGGATTCGATCTGCAGATCGACACCATGTACAGACAGCAGTGCCGCGAGGCTGCGATAGGCGCGTGTCCAGATGGCATAGTCATCGATGCCCCCGGCGAAATCATCGAAGGTCTGAAAACGGGCCCTGACCGTAAGGTTGGTGCTGCACCAACGCGCATCGAGCGGGCCGGGGAGATCGAAGGAGGTCGATTCATCGCTCTGGATCAGAACGTGCTCGACGACCGGCCAGAATGCGCCCAGTCCTGCCGTATCCATCTGCACATGGGTCATGGCGATCAGGTCATTCAGGGTCATCAGCTGGCCGTGGCCGGTGTCGAGGCCGGTGGCCTGTGAGAAGGCGGCGCGCGTGGGGGGATGCAGCCCGCCTTTTTCGAACAGGATCGACTCGAACTGCTCGCGGAGCAGATCTGAATCACCCTCGGCGCAGCGCAGAATCACCGGCAGGGCCAGAAGCTGACTGCTCAGGTCCGACCGGCTGGGCGCAAGACGCGCATCCGGCAGGCGGCCCTGATGGGCACCGATCGCCATCACGCTACCCTCGCTGCCGGGCGACTGGAAGGCGTTGCGGCTGAGATCGCTGAGCGCCTGCCAGGCCGGGAATCCGGGTCGCAGCAGTTCGGCCGGTTCGAACAGGCCGCCGCCCACGACCAGCAGCCCGGAAGCGGCGTGTTCGACCTGCCGGACCAGGTCCTGGGCCAGGGCGTCGGCCAGGGACTCGCATTCGGTCCGGCTCAGCAGGCGATCGGCATTGGCGCTGGATTCGACTTCGAAGGTGGCGACCAGGCGGATATCATTCACGGGAACGAATTCCTCAGGTTGAGTTGATGGACAATGCAACGATTCAGGGCCAGGCGTCAGATGTGATCTGGAAACAAAGCGATCTGGCTTCTCTCAGCGCATCAGGTCTGTACCGTCTGCTGCGCGAGCGGGTCGCGGTGTTCGTCGTCGAACAGGACTGTCCCTATCAGGACCTCGATGGCCTGGACGACCGGGCGATACACCTGTGGGCTGAAGCGCCGGACGGCGCGATTCTAGCCTATGCCCGTGTGCTGCCGCCGGGTACCAGTTTTACCGAGGCATCGATCGGTCGCGTGCTGACCACGTCAGCCGGTCGGACCAAGGGCCTGGGCCGGGACCTGATGGAGCGCGCGCTGGCCGTCTGCACAAGCCGTTTCCCCGACAGCGGGATTCGCATATCGGCCCAGGAATATCTGGTCAGGTTCTACCTCAGCCTTGGCTTCGAGACGGTCAGAGGTCCGTATCTCGAAGACGGTATCCCCCACCTTGAAATGCTCAGGGCAGCGGTCTGAAGCCAAGGAAGCGGGCCAGTTGTTTCGATGCATGAATCTGACGGCCGGTCCGACCCAGACGCTTCGGGTCAAGGTGCCCGAAGCGTCAAGCGAAGGTGATTATCCGCGGCGGGTTGATCAGAACAGTGAAAACGGTGATTTGCCGCCACCGCCGCCACCGCCGCGACGCCGACGTCGGCGCATGCGCGACAGCAGCGCCTGCTCGCGATTCTTGATGAAATCGGCGCGGTTCAGCTCGGACTCGTCGACGCCCTTGCGCTTGGCAGCGGCGGCACGATAGCTGACGAAGTCGCGATAGGCGTCGATTTCTGGCTTCAGCTCGCGGCACAGCAGCTCGACCATGATCGCGTCGTCGAGAAAACCGAGCCCGGGGATATGGTCGGGAATCAGATCTTCCGGGTTGTTGAAGTAGGCCAGTGCAGACAGAACGCGCTTGCGGCCGACTTCCTGAAGGCCCCAGCCCTCATCTTCCAGCATGTCGATCAGAACCTGGAGCTGGCCCAGGCGTGATCGGATGTAGTCGGCCTCGACGTTCTCGTCCACTTCCTTGAGAAGATCGCGGGCGCCATCGATGATGTCGTCGCGCGACAGCTTCTTGGTCGTTTCGACCGCCTGACGGGCGAGGGAGCGGAAATGCTCCAGGTCTTTCTCGGTGAATTCCAGCGTGATGCGCAAGCTCATGATTGCGTCCTTGTATGCTCGGTCGATGTCGGCAGGCGGCTCTGATGACGCCTGATTCTATTGAATATCGGGTCGGACCCTCTTGATCACTATAGCGTAGAGCGCCGTCGGGCCGGGGTCAATCTCCCGGAAGTCACGAGTCCGGGTTGGGCTGCGCGCTGAGATGAGCCGACCCCGGCGACAGATCGGGATCGGTCAGGCTCCCGCAAAGAACAGAGCGATGCAGATGGCGAAGCCGGCCAGCCAGACCACCGAACGCCACAGATGCAGGTCGGCCAGATAGCACACGGCATAGGCGGCTCGAGTCACGATGAAGGCCACCGCCAGGGTATCGACGGTTGCCTCCTCAACGCCGACCACGCTGGCGATGATCACGCCGCTGGCAAAGAACGGGAAGATCTCGAAGCTATTCTCGGAGGCCCAGCTGGCTCGCTGTCGATAACCCTCAAGATGCCGGGCCCAGGCGCGAGGTCGCTTGTTGTTGTAGCCGCGATGACCGACCTTGGCAATGCCCACCATGGCAATGGGAAAGACGGCGGCGACAAGAACACACCAGTAAGCGACTGTCATCGATCTGAACTCCGTTCGGTTGAATCGGTGGTTACGCCTTACTCTACAATGAATTCCCATGGGCAAAGCGTCCGGGTGGGCCGGCCGTTTGCCGCGAAGAGATTGAGCCAACGTGACCTCTGATTCCGACCTCGACAACCTGGTGGCCGTCAGTGAGGTGCCCGACGGGCAGCCCCTGGCCGACCCCATCTTTCAGCGCAAGTATCGCGCCAGCGCCCCCTCGCATGGCCATCATGTGCTCGTGTTTTGCCGAGTAGAAGGGGACTGGGTCCCGGCCTCCTACATCAACTATCTGCCCCATCATGGCGCGATGCTGGTCGGCGGTGCCTGTACGGACGGCCGGGTCCTGGCGCGTTTGCCGGCCGAGGACCAGGATCGGATTCGTGCCGTCGGAGGGCTGATGCTGCAGGCGGTGCGCTACAGCGAGCAACGTTTTGAGCCGCGATCCATCGCCACCTTCGGCCACTGCGGCGATGTCCGATCCTGGTCGGTGCTGCAGAGATGCGGCTATGTCCGATTGGATGACCCGCATCTGATCGTTCGCTGGAATCGCGAGCCGGGCCGCTGGCGTCGCGCCCGACTTCTCAAGAGCATCGAGGCGCTCGGGCCGTTCTGAAGCGATTCCCGGTCTTCCTGTCCCGGTCTCAGCGGGCGTCTGCGAGAACCCGGCTCAGCTCACCCGGCTGTTTCCAGTCCCTGCCACACATGTAGCGCGGAAGGAACCAGCGGTCCGAGTCCCTGGTGACGGGCTCCGGGTCGCAGCCAAGTGCGGCTCGGATGCCGAGGCGTTCGGCATGCTGCGGAAAATAGATCTCGCGCAGATAGTCGCTGGCCTGACCGTAGGGGTAGGCGAAGAATTCGGGCCGATGTCCTGCCCGTGCTTCGATGAAGTCGCTGGCCTGGTCGATCTCGATGCGGCATTCGGCTTCAGTGTCGATCAGACGGAAGTCGCCGCGCTGGTTGTCGCGCTGCGCGGTCTGGGACAGCGATGCGTGGTTGTGATCCCAGCTGTGTGACTCGACGCTGAGCAATCCACTCTGATTGGCGGCGGCCCACCAGTGGTCGGGCCAGACATTCAGGCTCATGTAGTCGCGTTCATCCAGCTCCTGGCGGGCTTCCGGAGAGGCGATCACGAAACTGCTCAGGTGGGGCTGATGCCGGCCCGGATCGCGCTGGTCGTCGCGGAATGCGCGCAGCGAATTAAACAGGCTGGTCTGCAGTCCGCAGCCGGGATGATCGAAATCCTCGAAATCAAGGATCGATCCGTCGTCGACGGTCAGTACCGCGGTCGGCTGTTCGAGCCGGCCGGACTCGAGTCGTGCCAGTGATTCGCCCAGCGGTGCAATCCGCCAGCCGGCCCGGTCCAGGGTGCGGATGTCCGCGGCGAAGGCCACCGGATCGTTTTCGGAGTAGCGATGGCCGAGCACGTTGATCGAGTGCCAGGTCAGGATGATCAGCGGATGGCTTGTCAACGAAAGCGTCCAGGCTGGCCGGGTACGGGAAAGATGTAGCCGAAAGCGGTGCTGAGCTCCCGGTTCTCATCGCGGATCAATCGCATCGTCCAGGGCAGTCGGTCGATTTCCCTCCGGTTCAGACGCTGCAGCGCGTGGAATGTTTCCGGGCTCAGGGCGAACTGGAAATTCACGGGCTCACGACTGGTTGCTGCGACCTGCACCGACTGAGGCGGCGTGCGCGATCGCTGCGGATCGAAGCCAGCGATCACCAGTTCGAGCGACAGCGAATCGAGACTCTGGGTGAAATCGTTGACGTTGCCGATTCGAACCCGGACGTTCAGCGCCCGGGGCTCGATCTCCATTGAATCGAGTGCCAGGACCGGATCCTGTCCGGAAATCTTGGGGGGTCCGCTGCATCCGGCAAGGGCGATCAGGGCCAGCAGCGCAAGGATTGTCCGCAGAGCTCGGCGCCGCGGGGTTGTCCGGGCTTCCCGGGATTCAGTGTTCGGCATGACAGGATTGACCGAGCATTCGCGGCGGAACTTCATGATATCCAGGACGACTCGCAGAAATAGAGAGAGTATCTTATGCCCCGTTTCGATTCTGAGTCCACCGCCCTGGTGATCGGCGCCAGCGGTGGCATCGGCTTGGCCATGACGCAAAACCTGCTGGCCGATTCGCGTTTTGTCCGTGTCATTGCAACCTGTCGGGACCCTCGGCAGAGCGAGAAGCTCGGCGCAATGGCCCGGCAGCGCGATGATCTGGCGCTTTTCGCCATGGATGTCACTGATCCCGACGCCTTCCGGCAGCTCAGCGCCAGGCTCGAGGATCAGGGTCTGAAACCCGCGCTGGTGATCTACTGCGCCGGTCTGCTGCACGATGGCCGCCGCTTGCAGCCTGAAAAACGGCTCGAGGATATCGAGCTCGATGCGCTCCAGCGCATTTTTGCCGTCAACACCTTCGGGCCGGCCCTGATGTTCAAGTCGCTGTTGCCCCTGTTCGGCCCCAATGATCCCTGTGTGATGGCGGTCATCTCGGCCCGTGTCGGATCGATCGAGGACAACCGCCTGGGCGGCTGGTATGCCTATCGGGCGAGCAAGTCGGCGCTCAATCAGATCATGCGAACAGCAACCATCGAAGCCCGTCGGCGTTTCAAGGGCTGCATCCTCACCTGCCTCCACCCCGGCACCACCGACACAGCGCTGTCGCGCCCTTTCCAGGCCAATGTTCCGGAGGGGAAGCTGTTCACGGCGGAGTTCGTTGCCGAGCGCTTCATGACCATCTTCGAGGGTCTGGGGCTTGACGATTCGGGGCTCTTTCTGGCCTGGGACGGCAAGCCGATTCCCTGGTAACTGACAAGCGCTGATCGGGGGTCCAGAAATCGGCGCTTAACATTTGGCTCAAAAGCGCGTAAACTCTGGCTTCCCGAAGCATTTAGAAAAATAAAGCTTCGGAATAATAAAATTAGTTACATCACATTCAACTAAACATCTCTTGGGAAGGAGACTTTACATGCCACAAAATAACGCCAAAGCGGCCGAGGACATGTCCTGGCTGGTCCAGGTTGCCGAACGTATGTTGCGCCCGATTGCGCGACTTCTGGTCGGCAAGCTGAGCTGTACCGTTGCCATCACGATTCTGAAGGAGGCCTATATCGCCGAGGCCACGCGCAAGATGCGGCGCGAGCAGCCCGGGCGCCGGATTACCAAATCGGCGCTGGCGCTCTGGACCGGTCTGGATACGCGCAATATCTCGCAGCTCGAAGCCCGCAAGCGCCCGGACGTGGTTCCTGCCAAGGACATCTGCCCGGAAGCTGCGGTGCTGCATGCCTGGGCCAATGAAGCGCGCTATCGCGACCGCAAGACCAAGAAGCCGAAGGATCTGGGTGTCTACGGCCGCGGCGTCAGTCTGCAGACGCTCGTCTCACGTGTGGCTGGTCGAAACGTGACCTCGACCACCGTGCTGGATCGGCTGGCTCAGAACGGCAACGTCAAACTGGTCGAGGGCGACAACGCGCGCCTGCTGAACGCCAACTACGTCCCGACCACCGACGAAGAGCAGAAGATCCTGGAAAGCACGGCCGAGAATATCGGTCGCCACATCGAAACCGTGTCGCACAATATGGAAGCCTCCACGATCTGGGGTGACTGGGCACACACGGAAGTCGGATCGAACCGCATTGCCTCGGAAGACATCGAAAAGCTGCGAGCTGAGATCAAGAAGCTCGTCACCCAGCAGTCCAAGGCGGCGGACAAGGAGATCAAGGGAGCTCAGGCATCCGGCAAGCGGGTCTCCAATCATTCAGTGGCCGTGGGCTACTACTACTGGCAGGACGAACCCGAAGACTAGATCGAAGTCCTCCGAAAGCCGGGCTGCACAAGCAGCCCGGTATTTCACCTAAAAAGGCCGATGCATCGCCAGGGCGGCGATAGTCAGGAAACACAGCAGGGCGAGCAGATAGATCAGTATGGCCTTGGGACGATTCCTGATCCTGAATGCCATGATCCCCAGGATGATATAGACCAGTACCAACAGCATCTTGGCGCCGAACCAGGATAGCAGAGAGTATTGAGTTGCCCACCATAGGCCGACGCCCGAAATCAGCAGCAGGGTGTCGAGCAGATGCGGTCCGAGCCTGACCATCGGATGGTCCAGCGGCCACTCCAGCGCCAGTTTCAGGTACCCGCGAAGGGCGAATCCAAGTCCGCTCAGGACAACCAGGGTCAGATGCAGGTGTTTCAGCAGTAGATAGGTTCCCATCGCGGACTTATATTAAGCCGAATACCGACCCGATATCCGGCCGGATTTCTGATAGTTTGGCCATCTCCTTCGAGTTTCGCGAGGCCAGGGCATTGAGCCACACCGATCATCTGCAACCCATCGTCGAGCGCGCGATTGTCGAAGTCGGACCTCACCTGGTTCTCGGCCTGCCGCTCGGCCTCGGAAAGCCCAACCGATTGATCAATGCATTCTATGAACGGGCCCGTCAGGACAAGTCGATTCGACTCGACATCGTCACCGCGCTGAGCCTCGATCCTCCGACGGCTTCGCACTGGCTGGAAAAGCGGCTGATGGGGCCGATCCTCGCCCAGCTCTACGGCGAGGACTATCCGCGACTGGCCTATCTCGAGGACCTGCGCGACAACAGCGTTCCTGAGAACATCTCGGTGACCGAGTTCTACTTTCAGTCGGGTGCGGCCCTGGGCAAGCCGGCCATGCAGCGCAACTACATCTCTTCCAACTACACCCACGTAGCTCGCGACCTGGTCGATCGGGGAATCAATCTGATTGCCCAACTGGTAGCGCGCGACGAACGGGGCCGCCTGAGCCTGTCGTGCAACCCCGATGTCAGTCTCGATCTCAAGAAGCGCCTCGATGCGACGCCGGGTCGATCCGCCTGGGTGATCGGTCAGGTCCACTCCGACCTGCCGTGGATGCACGGGGATGCGGCAGTCCCGGATGACTTTTTCGATGACCTCCTCGAGACCGACCCGGAGCAGCGACTGTTCGCGGTTCCGCGTCTGCCGGTCAGCCCCCAGGATCATGCGGTCGGGTTTCATGCCTCGCGCCTGGTCTGTGACGGCGGCACGCTCCAGATCGGCATCGGCTCGCTCAGCGAAGCCCTGGTCTACAGCCTGATCCAGCGCCAGCAGGACAACCCCGCATGGCGACAGCGCGTCGTTGACTGCGCGCATGGACAGGCCGATATCGAGGACCACGAAATCTTCGAGAAAGGCCTCTATGGTGCCAGCGAGATGTTCATGGATGGCTTCATGCATCTCTATCAGGCCGGGATCCTCAAGCGCGGCGTGGTCGATGATCTGGAATGCATGCAAGCGATCAATGCAGGCGAACGCCCAAGCCCGGAGGATTCGGCGCTGATGGATGGCGGTTTCTTCCTCGGGTCCTCCGTGTTCTATGATTTCCTGCGCAACCTGGGTGCGGACGAGCGCCCGCGCTTTCGAATGCACGGCGTCGGGCGCATCAACCAGCTCTACGGGGGACGCGAAGCGCTGGAAATCGAACAGCGCACGGGCGCGCGCTTCATCAATACCTGCATGATGGTCACCGCCACCGGCGCGGCCGTGTCGGATGGTCTGAGGGATCATCAGGTGGTCTCCGGCGTTGGCGGCCAGTACAACTTCGTCGCCATGGCCCATGCCATGGACGACGGGCGGTCCATCCTGATGCTGCGCTCGACGCGTGGCGAGGGAGAGGGCACGACCTCGAATATCGTCTGGGAATACCCGTACGTGACCATCCCGCGCCACCTGCGCGACATCGTGGTCACCGAGTACGGCGTGGCCGATCTGCGCGGCCGTACCGACGAGGAGTGCATCAAGGCACTGATCGGCATCATGGACGCACGCTTTCAGGACGAGCTGGTTGCCACCGCCCAACGCGCCGGGAAACTGGATTCGGGCTGGCGGGTTCCCGATAGCGCACGCCGCAATCGCCCGGAATTCGTGGCGAGCCAATTTGCTGAATCCGCAGGCTTTCCGTCCTATCCCTTCGGCAGTGATTTCAGCGAGGTCGAACAGGCGCTGATCCGCGCCCTGCAGTCGCTCAAGACCCTGGCCCGATCGAAACCGGGCCTGCTAGCGGCAGCCTGGCGCGGAGCGCCCGATTCGTTTCGAGAAGAACTCGAGCGCATCGGGCTGGATCGACCCTCGGGTCTCAAGGAACGCTTCTACGCGCGCCTGATCGCGGCGATGCTCGCCGATCAATCGGCCTGATTCGCGCTCGCGTCGTCGACCGTGTCCTGGAGAAATCCTGCCGTTTGCTCGGCCACCGGGAGCGGTGATCGCAGCCAGGCGAAGTGATCGGTCGGTGCGCCATCCGGGAGCTGGTCGATCACGACCTGTCGAGTGGGGCATTCCGGCGCGTGCGCCAGCAAGCCCTCCAGCGAGGCCTTCGGAACAAACCAGTCATCGGCCATGCGAATCCCCAGGATCGGGATCCTCAGTGCTTCCATGCCCGGCGTCGGGCTGGGATCCAGGCCGGGCAGGCCGTAGTGCCCGTGACGTCCGGTCCAGGTCCAGTCGCGCATCACGCCGCGGGCCTCGCGGCCGGCGAAGCCGACCTGGCGGCCAGGGTAGTGGCCGAACAGTTTGCCCAGCAGCGGCAGGCCGATGAAGACCGGCAACAGCAAGCTGCGATGCTTGAGCGGGTAGAGCGTCCAGTGCGGGCTGCCGCCGGCGACCAGCACCAGCGCATCGGGCCTGCGCTGTCGTCGCCCGGCCAGCATCAGCGCGAACTGCGACCCCAGGCTGTGCCCGCCGATCAGCAGCGGCTTCGCGCCGGCGCGGGTTTCGACCGCATCCATCGCCGCTCTGAGATCGAGGTCGAGCAGCTCGCGATAGCCCCAGTCGACCGAACGGCCGGCGCGCAGGCTCGACGATCCGATTCCCCGCCATTCATGAATCCAGCTCTCGATCCCGCGCTCGGCCAGCGCCAGGGCCAGCGGAATGTACTGCCGCGCACTCAGACCCATACCGGGGATGAACAGCAGCCCGGCCTGGGGGAGGTCGGCAGGGACATGAATCAGCTCGAAGCGGTGACCGTCCGAGGCTGTGACCGGAAGGGTAGCTTGGTCGTGAGGCATGGCGTCAGGAAGAATTCGGCGTGGTGGGCGATGGTGGGATCGAACCACCGACCCCTGCCGTGTGAAGGCAGTGCTCTCCCGCTGAGCTAATCGCCCGCCGATAAGGGCGGCAATCATACCGGTAAATCGACCGTCGAGCAAACGCGGTCGGGCATCCGGGGCCGGGGTTTTGCCCGGGCAGGGTCATGCCTCGGCGACCCCGCCGGTTCGGGCAGTGAGCCGATAGGCCGCCGGGATCAGAAGCAGGGTCAGGACCGTGGCCACGCTCAGGCCCGAGATGATCGCCCAGGCCATCGGCGGCCACAGGGTGGACTGGGTCCAGGTCAGGGGGATCAGCCCGGCGATGGTGGTAGCGGTGGTCAGCAGGATCGGTCGGATGCGGCGCGAGACGGCAGCGCTGATCGATTGTTCCAGGGTCAGACCGTCACGGTTGCCGGCCTCGATCCGGTCGATCAGAACGATGGCGTTGTTGACCACGATGCCGATCAGGGCGACGACGCCGAGCATGGCGGTGAAGCTGAAGGGTTGCCCGGTCAGCAGCAGGCCGGGCACGACACCGGCCGCGGCCAGGGGGACGGTCAGCAGCACAAGGCCGGTCAGGCGGACGCTGTTGAACTGCCACATCAGGAAGGCGAGCAGGACCAGACCACCGATCGGCAGGGTGCCGAACAGCGCCGAGTTGGCCGAGCTGGCCTCGGCCGCAGCACCCCCGGGCGCCACTCGGATGCCCGGGGGCAGGTCGAGTGCATCGAGGCGGGGGCCGAGCGTCTCCCAGACCTGGCCGTAGGTCATGTCCGGTTCGGTCTCGGCGAGGACGTTGGTCACGCGCTGCAGGTCGCGGTGCTCGATGACTGCAGGCATCAGGGTCAGGCGGGTGTCGACGAACTGCTCCAGCGGCAGGGGTCCGCCGGGTGTGGCCACGCTCAAGCCGCCGAGGGCCTCGTGCGGCAGGCCTTCGCCGTCGTCCGTGCCGAGCAGGATCGGCAGCGGCTCTCGTCCGGCGCGCCAGGTCGAGACACGCTGGCCGCGGGTGGCCCGGGCGATGGCTTCGGCAATACGTTCGCGGCTGACGCCCTGCCGCGCGGCTTCGGCATCGTCGATGCTGAACTCCAGTGTGGGCAGGCCCTGGCCGAGGCCATGCCGCACATTCCGAGCACCCGGGGTGTCCCTGAGAATCGCCATGACCTGATCGGTCGCTTCGATCAGCGCCTGGCTGTCGGGCCCGAACACGCGGACCTCCACCGGCGCGTCGATCGGCGGCCCCTGGCCGAGTGCGCGGGCGACGACTTCGGCCTCCGGGACTCGATCGGGTAGATGGCGTTCGATCCAGGCCATCAGCGCCGGATGGTCGGCATCCGATCGGGTGATCGCAACCAGTCGGCCCAGATGCGGTGCCCGGGGGCGCTCGATCAGGTTGTAGTAGAAATGGGGCCCGCTGAAGCCGGCGAAGACGTGCACCTCCGAGACGATCGGAAGCGCCCGCAGATCGGCAGCGATAGCGCTTGCGTTCAGTGCCGTGGTTTCGGTCCGTGTGCCTTCGGGGAAATTCAGATCGACGATCAGCTGATTGCGGTCGGTGCTTGGAAAGAAGTCGCGCGGCAGCAGGCTGCCCATCGAGGCCATGGCCGCGACCAGCAGGGCAGTGACCGCGAGAATGGTCCAGGGGCGACGATGACTGAGCCTGCCCAGGCGCTGACCCAGCTGCTCCAGCGCCGAGGCATCGCGCGCGCTGCCCGGTTTGAGCAGGCTCGGCGCGAGGGCCGGGGTGACGAACACCGCATAGAGGTAGCTGACGATCAGGACCAGCATGACCATGATCGGAATGCCGCGGGTGAAGTCGGCGGTGTCGCCGACCGAGAGCAGCAGCGGCAGGAACGCGGCAAGGGTCGTGCCGGTGGCCGCGGCCAGCGGGCCGGCCAGTTCGCGGGTTGCGGCCAGGGCGGCCTGGGCCCGGTTGCGGCCCCGATCCAGATGCCACTGCAGGCTCTCGACCATGACGATGGCGTTGTCGACCAGCATACCGAGGGCAATGACCATTCCGGCGACCGACATCTGATGCAGGATGCCCCCACCCATGGCGTACACCGACAGGGCCGAGAGCGTGACGATGGGCAGCAGTGCTGCGACCACGACACCCATGCGCCAGCCCATGGCCAGCAGCAGGATGGCGGCAACGATCAGAACACCGAGGAGCAGTGAGCGCCCCAGTTCGCCCAGGCGCTTTTCGACCCAGCGCGGCTGGAAGAACATTTCATCGATACTGATCGGCGCATAGGCTCCCTGAAGTTCGGCCACACGCGCTCTGACACTCTCGCCGAAGGTCACGGCATTGATGCCTTCGCGGGGAACAATGATCCCCAGGGCGACGGCGGGCTGGCCCCTGAAGTGAATCCGTTCACCGACTGGCTCGGCCGGCTGCAGCATGATATCGGCGATGTCACCCAGCCTGATCAGAGCGCCCGAGGCGGTGGCTATGGACAGCGCCCTGAGCTCGTCGAGCGCGCCAAGATCGCTCAGCGGCTGGATAATCAGATTGCGCTCATCGACTCTCAGAGCCCCGCCGGGCACCACTTCATTGCTGCCGGCAATGGTCTGCGCGAGCTGGTCCATGGTCAGTCCGGCGGCCATCAGCCTGGCCGGGTCGACCCGGATCCTGAGCTGCTCGCCCGGGTCGCCGAGGATGTCGATGCGCCCGATGCCGGGAACGGTGAACAGATCACGCCGCAGCGTGCGCGCTGCCTCCAGCAGCACCAGAAGATCGTCGTCGCCGGTCAGCGCCAGTACGATGCCATGCGTGTCCATCGAGCGATCGCGCAGCTCGATCGGACCGGCGCGATCGGGGATGCGTCGCTCGGCCGTTTCCAGGGCAACCCGGACACGATCCCAGACGTTGTCGGTGTCATAGACGTTGCTCTCAAGGCCGATGATCAGGTTGGCAAAGCCCAGACGCGCCGTCGAGCGGATTTCGCGCACTTCCTCGACTCCGGCCAGTTCATCCTCGATGATCTCGACGACGAGTCGCTGGACCCGCTCCGGCTGGGCGCCGGGCCAGGGCACCAGCACCTGGGCATAGCGATAGGGAAAGAAGGGGTCCTCCTGCCGGTCCATTCCGAACCAGCTTGCGATGCCGAGAAGGCTGAGCAAAAAAACGACCGTGATGATCAGCGGCCGACGCTGGATGGCTCTTTCCATGAGTTTCATTGGAGGATCCGGACCGCGTCGTCATGCACAAGCCGCCCGTGTCCCGCGACCACGATCAGGTCGCCCTCGGCGAGTTCGCCTTCGACCCCGAGCCAGCCGCCCTGCAGCCGTCCGGGCCGAACATCGACGGCGATGCCGCGACCGTTCTCGACCCGGAAGACTCGGGCAAGTCCAGTGCTTGACTGGGTCAGCGCGCCCATCGGCACGCTCAGGCGCGCAGCGTCATCCAGGGGCAGGATTACCTCGACCGCCTGGCCCGAGCGAAGCTGAACAGCCATCGGGACTGCCGCGGCAGGATCGGCGTCCAGATCGATGATGATTTCGGCAACCTGACCAGGGCCCGTCGCGCTGATCTCACGAACAACGCCGCTGTGCTGCAGGGTTTCCCCCGGCACCCTGACCGTCACGGTGCGCCCACTCGACAGGCGTGCAGCCTGGTCGGAGGGCAGGTGTACGGCGGTCTCCAGACCGCTGTCACCGATCAGGCTCAGGATCGGCTGGCCCGGCGCCACGAATTGTCCGGGCTCGACCATCAGCAGGCCGATGGTGCCGCCGTAGGGCGCTCTGAGCATGGCCTCGTCGAGCTGTTCGCGAGCCTCGCCCAGCGCCGCCTGGGCCTGGTTGCTGGTCTGCACGGCTGAGTCCCGACGAGACACGATGCGCTCCAGTTCTTCTGTCGGCACCAGGTCGCGCGCGGCCAGATCCTGGAGTCTCACCACTTCACGCTCGAGCTGTTCCAGACTGAGCTGGGCTTCGCGAGCGCGTGCGGCTGCCGCCTCGGCGCCGGGCATCAGGCTCGGGTTGTGCAGGACCGCCAGAATCTCACCGGCTTCGACCCGCTGCCCCCGCTGCACGCGACGCTCGGCCAGGTGGCCGGAATGCAGAAAGGCGAGATCGCCGCGTTGACGCGCGCGAACCACGCCCGGCAGGCGGACCAGCGGTGCCTCCGTGCTCAGTCGAGCGGGCATGACCCGCACCGGATGAGCGGCCGCACCATCCGCCGGCGCGGACAGCTCGGCGTCGGTCGCCTGAAGGCCCGGCCACAGAATGACCAGCAGCAGGGCAACAGCCGCTGCCAGCCAGGCCCAACGGGGTAGACTGGCCGTCCGGTCAGTTATTTGTTCGGGCCTGGTGTTCGGAGCTGGTCTGGCGTCGGTCATGGGGTCTACCTGCGAATCAGGCTGTAGGGGGGCGCGGAAGCAGGCCTTCCATGAAGACCTTCAGAAAATCGTCGAGGAATTCTTCATCGCTGCCGATGCCGGGCCAGCCGCGATGGTGCTCGCGGGCCTCGAACCACTGGGTGAAGAGGCTGATGAACATGGTCACTACATGGGTGGGATTGACGTCGTCTCGAAGCGCGCCGCTTTTCTGCGCCTGAGCAACGCGTTGCGATCCGAGCCCGACCAGATCCGCGTCCATGTCGCTGCAGCTGGTATCCCCCTCGAGGTGCGCCCAGGCGAACAGTCGCGCGACCTTGGGGTTGTCGCGAAGGAAACTGAAGTAGTTGATGACGCCCCGGATGAGCAGATCGGCACCTGGCTCTTCGGCCTCGGCAAGTTCGGTGCGCTGCTGCGAATAGTAGGCGCCGAAAGCCATTTCCTTGACCGCGTCCCAGAGGCCCTCCTTGCCGCCGAAGTGATGGTGGATCAGGCTCTTGGTGACGCCGCTTGCCTCGGCGATTTCGCGAATCGATACCGCATCGAAGCCGCGCTCGACGAACAGCTCGAAGGAGGCGCTCAGCATCTGGGCGCGGGTGCGGTCGGAATCCCTGGTTGCAGGCTCACTCATGCGACCAGTCTATAACTAATTGGTCGACCGGTCAATTGGCGTTTCGCTTGACTCGCCCATTTAAAAAACTGAGAATTCCATCACGCTTTGGGTATACTTGGATCCCGATGGGTCGTACGGGTGGCTTGCCTATGAATATCGTTTCCTGGGACGAGTTTCGTCGTCAGCAGCTTGGGGAGTATCAGCTCACCATCACACCGAATGAGTTGCGCCTGGGCGACTTCGTCTCGAATGTCCACGGTCTCGATGAGTCCACGACCTTTCCAGCAAAGGGAATGAGGATCGATTCATTCCGGGATAAGGACTGGTTCAAGGACAACTGTCGCCAGGTCGTGATCGATCTGGAGCGCTGTCTCAATCGTCGTGCCGAGGATTCGGAGTCGACCCTGGCGGCGGCCGGTGCCCTGCCACCGCTGCCGAAGGAGCTTGATGCATTGCGCGAGCGCGAAATCGGTGCTCGCGGCATGATCGAAGCCTGGCAGGTGTATCGCCGTATCAGCCTGGTCGCCCAGTCCCAGATTCTCAGTTTTCATCGCCACGGCAATATCGACGTGTCGGATGCCTACGATGCGGTCGAGGAGCTGGATGAGGCCGTGCCCGATCATCTGCCTGAATTGCTCTGGCTGGCCCGAATCAAGGAAACCAGCCGTTATCCATTCCAGCACGGGCTGAACACCGCGCTGTATGCCGCGGGCCTGACTTTCGCGGCCGGCTGGCCGTCCAAGGTGCGGCGTGCCGTGACCCTGGCTGCACTGGTCCACGACCTGGGGATGATGCGAGTCAGTCTACAGGTCATCCGGAAGAACGGACCGCTGAGCGCTGCCGAGCGCGACCACGTCAAGCTGCACACCCGATTGGGTCATGAACTGCTCGCTCAGAACGATGGTCTGCCCGATGCGGTTGCAAGCGTTGCGCTGTGTCATCACGAACAGCCCGATGGCCGCGGCTATCCGGATGGTCTGACACAGAAAGGGATTCCCGACATGGCGCGCCTGGTCTCTATCCTGAGCGCCTACGACGCGATGATGTCGGATCGTTTCCACCGCGCCGCCATGTCGCATCAGCAGGCCATGGGCGAATTATGGAAGCTCCGCGGCCAGCAGTTCGACGAGGGGATGGTCGAAGCATTTTCCAGATTTCTGGGCTGGGCACCGCCGGGAACCCTGATGCGGCTGGGGGATGGGCGTCTTGCCGTGTCCCTGCATACACGGTCGGGTGAGAATCGGCCCGTTGTCAGGCTGTTGCATCGCCGGGGCGGGGGTACCGAGTTCGGCGTCGAGCTCGATCTTGCAGAAAACCATGCGGCCGCCAGCGTCAAGGGCAAACGCGAAACCCTCCTGGCTGACGGATCGCATGGCATCAGGCATCGCGATCTGACCCGACTGTTGCCGAAAGCGCTGGTCGGGGTCAGCGTCGGGAAAGCCGATGAGTCAGAGCCGGCTCAGGCGCGTCGGGAGCGTCGCAATCGGCCGCGCATCGATGCCCCCAAGGGCACCCGGATCCTGGTTGTCGACGACGCCCTGACCATCCGCGAAACGCTCAGGCATATGCTGACGCAGAGCGGTTATCAGGTGTCGGTTGCAGAAACCGGTGAGGCGGGCCTGGCCACGGCGGCTGCGGAAGCGCCGCAGCTGATCTTTCTCGATATCGTCCTGCCGGATATCAGCGGTTTCAGGACGCTGCGTCGCCTGCGCGCGAACAAGGCCACGAAAGACATCCCGGTCATCATGATCAGCGGTAACTCGGGAGCGATCGAGAAATTCTTCCTGCAGCGCGTTGGCGCAGATGATTTCATTGGCAAACCCTTTGGTCGATTCGAGGTCTTCAGCGCAATGGAACGCCTGATTCGCGCCGGTGCGCTTGCTCAGCGGCTGGCCCGTTAACCATTCGCTCATCGACCCCTCAGGAGGCCTCACAGGCCTTCCCATAGATGATGACCACGACTTGTTTATACTGAAGTCTTCGTCTGCGGCCGAGGGCTTGGCATGAAGATCATTCCCTGGGATGAGTTCCGGCGACAGCAGCGTGGTGAATATCAGCTGACGATCACGCCTGATCAGCTTCGAATCGGTGACTTCGTCTGCCAGATCGACGCCCTGGTGCCACCCCTGGATTTTCCCAAGAGCGGTGTTCGAGTCGAATCGTTCACTGACAAGGACTGGTTCAAGACGCGCTGCCGTCGCGTCGTGATCGACCTCGAGCATTGTCTCAATCGACGCGTCGAGGGGGCCAATGCGGCCTTGTCGGTCGGCGTACTTCCAGAATTGCCCCAATCGATCGATGCACTGCGCAACAATGGCATCTCGGCGCGCCGGCTCGTCGATGCCTGGAAGATCTACCGTCGCATGAGTCTGATCGCTCAGGCCCAGATCCTGAGCTTTCATCGCCACGGCCAGATCGACGTGACCGATGCCAGTGATGCGGTCGATGAGCTGATCGAAGCCACGCCCCAGCACCTTGCGGCACTGATCTGGCTCACTCACATCAAGGAACCCAGCCGCTATCCGTTTCAGCATGGGCTGAATACGGCCATTCTTGCCGCCGGGTTCTCGCATGCAGCCGGGTGGGAGCGCGGCGTCGGCAAGGCGCTCGCGCTGAGTGCCATGGTCCACGATCTGGGCATGATGCGCATCAGCCTGAAGGTGCTCAGGAAGCCCGGCGCACTGTCGGACGCCGAGCGCGAACACGTCGAGCTGCACACACGCCTTGGCCACGAATTACTGTCCCAGAACGACGGGCTTCCTGATATCGTGGCCACAGTTGCCCTGTGCCATCACGAACGTCCCGATGGCCGGGGCTACCCCGAGGGCCTGACGCAGCGCGGCATTCCGGCCATGGCGCGTCTTGTGTCGGTTATCAGTGCCTATGAGGCGATGACGACGCGCCGAATCCATCAGAAGGCCCTATCGCATCAGCAGGCCATGGGCGAGCTGTGGAAGTTCAAGGGCAAGCAGTTCGACGAGCACTACGCCGAGGCCTTTTCCAAATTCCTGGGCTGGGCACCTCCGGGCGTCATGCTCCGTCTGCCAGATGGTGAAACCGCAGCGGCAGTGCACGCCATCAACGGCTCACCGCGTCCGGTGGTTCAGCTGGTGCGCCGGCGGGGTGACCAGTTGGAGCTGGGGTCGATGATCGACCTGGGATCGAACACTCAGCGGGCCAAGGATCGTGCCGTCCTCATCGCCGATGGGCAGGCCGGCATTTCGCACCGAGCCTTGACCCGGGAAATGCCGGAGGCCCTGCGGTCGGCCAGAATCCAGACCGCCTCGCTCAGTCAGCCCGATGATGACCAACCGTTCAAGGAGCGCCGTAAACGGCCTCGAATGAACGCACCGCGGGGCACTCGAATGCTGATCATCGATGACTCGAGTACGGTGCGCCTCGCGCTGACCACGATGCTTGCCGAGAATCACTACCGCCTGTCCGAGGCAGCGAGTGCCAAGGAAGGACTGGAGGCCGCCGCCGGCCAGCGACCGCAGCTGATCTTCCTCGATATCATCCTGCCCGACATGAGCGGTTTCCGTGCGCTCAGAAAGATTCGCTCGACCGAAGCGACCCGCGCCACTCCGGTCATCATGATGAGCGGCAACGACGGTGCCACCGAAAAATTCTTCCTCAAGCGCGTCGGCGCCGATGATTTTCTCTACAAACCCTTCGGCCGTTTCGAGGTCTTCGGCGCGATTGAGCGATTGATTCGCTCAGGCGCGCTCAATTTGCGGGTGGGCGATTAACGGCGTACTGCCAGGTCGTTGAACCAGAAAGACACCCTTCGTTACCAGGATCAGTAGCCGAACCAGTTCAGGGGAGCCTGCTGCAGTTCATCGAGCTGTTCGCGCAGCTGCTGGATGACCTGTTCCCAGTGCCGACCGTCGTCGAACCAGGGAAAGGCTCTGGGGAAGGCCGGGTCGTGCCAGCGTCTGGCCAGCCACGCTTGATAGTGCAGCATCCGGAGGCCCCGAAGCGGTTCGATCAGGTGCAGCTCGGCGGGGTGGAAGGGATGGAATCGGGTGTATTCCTCGAGCAGCCATTCGAGTTGCGTTTCTCGATCGGGACGTTCGCCCGAGATCAGCATCCACAGATCCTGAATCGCCGGGCCGTTGAGACAGTCGTCCAGATCCACGAAATGGGCCTGATCATCGCGCCAGAGAATATTTCCAGGGTGGCAGTCACCGTGCAGCCGCACGCTCCTGAGTGTGCCAGCACGCGCCCAGGTGGCCTCGATCGCTTCGATCAGGTGATCGCTCAGGCTGACGAAGGCGGTTTCCAGATGGGCCGGAATCCAGCGCCCTTCGAGCAGCGTTCGGACGGCTTCCCTGCCGCGGGAGGCATCGATCAGATCAGGCCGGTACTGGAAGGGCCGGACCGCGCCGACCGCATGCAGCCTTCCCAGAGCTCGACCGATGACCCGAAGCGTGGCCTCATGCGCCAGTTCAGGGGCGTGACCGCCGCGCCGCGGAAACAGCGCATAGCGGAATCCATCGGATTCGAACAGTGTCTGACCGTCTATTGTGAGCGGCGCAACCACCGACAGGCCGGTTTCTTCGAGTTCGATCGCAAAGGCGTGTTCCTCGAGGATGGCCTCGTTGCTCCACCGCCCGGGTCGATAGAATTTCGCGATCACCGGTGGCCCATCCTCCAGCCCGATCTGCCAGACGCGATTTTCGTAGCTGTTGAGGGCCAGCAGCCGGGAGTCGCTTGTCAGGCCCGTACGGTCGATCAGATCGCAGATCAGATCCGGGCTCAGTCCGGCGAAGGGCGGAGCAGGGTCAGTCTCTGAGTCGGAGTCTCGCGAGTCGAGAGCCATTGGCGTATGATCACAGGGCAGATGGGTGGGCACTCCAATTATTGATAGAAAGGAATGCAGAGGTGAATTGTGACACGTTCGGCCGGAGCTCATGGCGGAGCGGATTGGCCTTGACCCTGTTGCTCGGTTTGCATGCAGTTGTCTGGGCACAGGAGTCTGGAGCCCGGGCCGGCGAGTCCGAGGATGATTCCCCGGGTCAGGCCGTTCGCGAGGAGCTGATCGAGCTGTCCTGCCGGGATGACGAAGATCGCCCCCAGAGCTGGCTGGATCGAACTCACTCCTATTTCAATCGCCAGCTGTGCGAGCCCGCCGCGTGGTTCGACGGCTTCTTTGGCGATCCGCGTGCTTTCGAGGAAACGCCGGTCGGGACATTCTTCAGGCTGCGCAATTCCCTCGAGTGGGATCAGCGCGACGGCTGGAGTGCCGGGGTTCGGGTCCGGGCCAATATCCAGCTCCCCAGAGCCTCCGAGCGGCTGCGCCTGCTCATCACCAGCGATGATGACCTTTCCGGCGATTTCGATCAGCGCACAGGCGTCGACGAGGACGAAGATCAGACCCGCCTGGGGCTTCGCTTCATCGCCAGCTCCAGTTCCCGGGCCCAATTCGATGTCGACGGCACCGTGCGGGTCACGAGCGGCAGCCTCAACCCGCGACTGCGTGGCCGTTATCGCTATGTTCAGGGTTTGTCCCAGAGCACTCTGGCCCGAGCCACTCAGGCGATCTTCTGGGAGCGTGCCGAAGGGTTCGGAACCACGTCCCGGCTGGACTGGGAATGGCTGCCGAATCGAGACAGTCTGCTGCGCGTGACCGGCGAAGGGACCTATTCCGAGGAATCGGATGGCGTGGACTGGCAGGCATCGATCGTCGGTTTTCGCCAGCTGACAGCGAAAACGGCGGTACGCGCCGAGCTGGGCTCCTTTGGCTACACCAGCCCGTCCTTCGAAGCCGAAGAGTACTTCGTCGCCCTGCGTTACCGGCGTCAGTTCCTTCGGCCCTGGCTGTTCTACGAGCTTCAGCCGGAATACGCCTGGCCACTCGAGTCGGTCGGCGGTGAGCGGCGATCCGACTGGCGCTTCCGCTTCACCATCGAGGTCCAGTTCGAGAACGAGCAGTCTCGTCAGCGTCGACTTCGCCGCTATCTTGACGATGACGCCGCCATCGAGGCCTGGGACGACGAGTTGTCCGTGCCCGTCGATGCGCCCGGACGCCGCGCGAGCGATCCGGTCATGCAGGACACCGAAGAGGAACCGCCGCCCGAACCCGGCGACGGATATTCCGAACAGTGACGCCATAGCCCCGGGTCTGGCAGAATCCACCTCGGGGCAAAGTGTCGGCATCGACCAACGAAGTGACAGCGATGAATCTGACCAGCCTGTTGAGCCAGTGGGGAGACGGCGATCGTCGAGTCGAAGAGCGCCTTGTTTCTGAAATCTATCCGGTGATGCGAGCCCAGGCCCAGGCTCAGCTCGGACGACTGGGGGGTGAGAATCTCACCTGGTGTGCTACTGATCTGGCGCATGAGGCTTTCGAACGTCTTGTAGGTCAACGGCAGGTCAGCTGGCGCAACCGTGAGCATTTCTTCGCCATATCGTCGACGGTGATCCGCCGCGTTCTGGTCGACTACCTACGGCAGCGATCTGCCGAGAAGCGTGGCAACGGATTCGTGCACCTCCCCCTCGATGAGCTGATGGGTTGTCAACTTCCGGAGACGCCAGACATTGTCGATTTGCTGGTGCTCGATGACCTTCTGGAGCAGCTGGGTCGAAGTGATCAGAGCCTTCTGAGGATCGTCGAGATGCGGATTTTTTCGGGTCTGAGTACAGAACAGATTTCCCAGCTCACGGGGCTCTCGGTGGCAACGGTGGGGAGGCGCTGGAGGTTCGCAAGGGCCTGGTTGTCCGAACAGATCGTTCAGGCTGATCATGACGGCACCTGAGCTGCCGCTTACCGACCTCCTGCCATTGTTCGAGCGCTGCCTGGAGGAAGACCCTGCCCAGCGCCTTCAGGTCGCCCGGCAGCTCTGTCGGAACCGTCCCGAATTCCTCGAGCCATTGCTGGCGCTCCTGGAACGTGATCGGACGCTCGACCAGGCTGGACTGCAGACCAGCCCGGATTTCTCTCGATTATCCCGATTAGTGCTATCCGAGCGCTGGCGACGGGGTCAGATCGTCGGGCCTTTCAGAATCGAGGACTGCATCGGGACCGGCGGGATGGGAACGGTCTACCGGGTCCTGCGCATCGACGGCCACGTCGACCAGGAAGCAGCCCTCAAGATTCTGAGCCCGGACCGAGTCAACCCCCTGTTGATCGATCGCTTTTCGAGGGAACGCCAGGTTCTGGCATCGCTGGAACACCCGGGTATTTGCCGCTTTCTCGACGCGGGGACATTGCCTGATGGCCAGCCCTACGTGCTGATGGAGCTGGTCAGGGGGCGGCCGCTGTTGCAGTATTGCGATCAGGTTGCCTTGACAGTTCGTCAGCGCGTCGAGCTGTTCCTGACGATTGCCGATGCCGTAGAACATGCCCACCGGCGGCTCGTCGTTCACCGCGACATCAAGTCCGAGAATATCCTGGTCGATGATCAGGGGCAGGCGAAGTTGCTCGATTTCGGCATCGCCAAAGATCTGTCGGGTGACCAGGGTTGGGAGCAGACACAGACCGCCGAGAGATTCCTGACCCCCCGGACCGCCGCACCCGAGCAGTTGCTCGGTGACCCCGTGGGTGTAGCTTGTGATATCTATGCGCTCGGGCAGCTCCTCTATGAGCTGTTGTGCGGCCAGTCCCCTTTCGATTTCGAAGGGCTCAGACCCTCGGAAGTCGAGCAGCTCATCCTGAAGCAACCGCCTCCACCGATGGTCCAGCGGTGCCCGATACAGGAGCCGGCACAATGGCGTTCGCGCGGATTTGCTCACCCCGGGCAATGGCGCCGCATCCTTCGGGGCGACCTCGAGGCCATTGTGCTCAAGTGTCTGCGCAAGCGCCCGGACAATCGCTATCCCAGTGTTGAGCAGCTTTCCAGCGATCTGCGGCACTGGATGGACGGCCGCCCGATCCGACTGCGCTCCCGAGACCGCGGCTATCGTTTTTGGAAGTTTCTTGCTCGGAATCGACTCGCGGTTGGTCTAACGACCGGACTGTTCTCGACCCTGTTGCTTTCAAGCTTCTTTCTCGCCTGGCAGTCCGTCAATCTCGAGCGTGAGCGCAGCACTGCAATCCTGGAACGAGACCGTGCTCGCTACGCGATCGACGTCCTGCAGCAGGCCTTCGAGTCCGCCGATCCTGCCGGCAGTCTGGGTGCTGATGTCAAGGCCGGTCAGATTCTCGAAGCCGCCCGGCGGCCGGTGCTCGAACTGCGCCACTCCCAGCCCGACCTGTTCGTTTCTCTGGCGTTGGTTCTGTCGGAAGTGGAGCTGGCCCTGCGCCAGAATCAGTCGGCGGCGGAGATGGC
>CAYTQT010000038.1:0-32664 GCA_964439915.1 uncultured Wenzhouxiangella sp.
GCACGGCAACGCAGGACACCCACTCAATCGTGCGGTTTTCGCGCAGCGAAAGAAGCGCGTGCAACGTGCCGTCATGCGTGTGAATCTTGGCAAAACCAGGACATGGCAAAACCAGGACATGCATCAATTGACCCTCCGCGCTCGTCGCTTCTCATCGATCTCGAGACCATGATTTCCTTCCAGAGACTGCCGCTTCGGACTCAATCAGCCGTTTTGCCGCCACTCGCCCGCCCGCAGATTCAAAATAGCAGATTTCGGAAATGACGAATCCCGGAACGAGCCGGTCTGGGCGCTATTCCATTGAATTTCGCTTCAGGTGGGGCGCTCGCGCAGGACCATTTTCGCCCTGGCTGCCGCAACGCCCTTCATCCAGGTCTGGCCCAAGGCTGCTGCCTTGTCCATCAGCGCTTCAGCCGACCCAATCGCTCTGTAGTAGAGACTCTCCGTGCCCTGCACTTGTCGAATCCAGGCTTTGGGATTTCGGCTCAGTCTTGAGATTTCGGCGGGTGGGCGCAGGTCAGATTCGATCGCTTTAAGAGCCCCGCGTTTGTCGGGCCAGACCTGCGAAAACTCGGGACACCCATGCACTTGGGTCAATAACCTAGCCCAAAAAAAGGTAATTTTCGTTTTGCCTGTATCAGAGGCGGCGAAGACACTGTCGCCATGACCTACGCCCGCTCTCAGATCGCCGCTCCCGGAGAATACAAAACAACAGGGGTCAGGTCGTGTAACGTGCATCAGGCCTCTGATCGTTGAAATTCAACCAGTCATTTACCAATCCAGGCTGATATTGAAAAAGGCCAGGCGGCCGGCACCCGGGAAGTAGCGGTAGTTACCGAAGGCGAAGTCGGCGCGTTCGGCATATCGCTGGCCGGTGAGGTTGCGCAGGCGCAGGCCGGCCTTCCAGCGGGCGTCGATCCGGTAGTCGAGTGCGGCGTGCAGCAGGGTGTGGCCGCCGTAGCGACGGGTGTTGGCCGCGTTCAGGTAGTAGCGGCCGGTCGACTCGACGGCCAGCTGGGCGTTGATCGGCTCGATCGGCGACCAGTTCAGATCGGCGCTGATCAGCCTGCGGGGCGCGGAGGGGATATCGCGCCCCGAGACGATCGTCTCGCCGCCTAGGTCGCGGTCGAAGCGATAGCTGTGCACGGCGTAGGTCCCTCTCAGGCCCAGGCGCAGGGTGTCGGTCCAGGTCCAGTCCAGATCCACCTCAACGCCGACATGGCGCGTGCGACCGTCGCTGACGTTGAAGCCCTCGGAATCACGGAAGATGAAGTTGTCCTTGCGCTGGGCAAAGGCGACCAGCTCCCAGCTCAGGCGGCCAGCCCGGCGAATGCCGACCTCGACGGCATCCAGCACTTCGGAATCCAGATCGGCGACGGTCTGGCCGCTTTGCAGCCGATAGAGTTCGGTCGCCTGCGGCGCGCGCACGCCGCGTGCCAGTCGTAGCCAGAGCAGCCCACGGTCCAGCTCACGGCTGAGGGTCAGCTCCGGCGCGATATCGAAGAAGGAATCACTGCGGTCGGCCGGGCGGGTGTAGAGACAGCCACCGAAGCCACAGGGTTCTCCCTGGTCGGTGAGATTGCCGGGGGCGAGAAAATTGTCGTAGTCATAGCGCAGCAGATCGGCGCTCATGCCCGCACGCCAGCGCCAGGTCGCACCCAGATCACCGGACAGGGCCAGATAGCCGCCGATACGCTGGCCATCGACCTCATAATCGTAATGCTGCCCGACCGGGCGGGTTGCGACCAGAAAGGGCGAGCCCTCGGTCGGCGAAAACTGCTGCTGACTCAGATCGCCCCGAAACCATTCGATATCCAGGCCCCAGTCCAGTTCGGTCGCAGCCTCCAGGATGCCGATCCGGTTCTGGTCGAACTGGACACCAAACGAGACCTGACCGTTGCGCTCGAGCGGCTTGCCCGGCAGGAAATGCTGCAGGAAGGTCATCCGCGAGCGGCGGGCAAAGCCGGTCAGGCGACTCTCGGCCGCGCCACTGGACCAGCTGGCCCGGGTCAGGAATCGCGCTGCCGTAGCCCGTCGGTAGGCTTCAGGGTTGAGATTCTGCCTTCGCAACACCGGATCGCGAAAGCTGTCCTCGCCCAGAATGAAACCGGCCGTGTCCTGGTCCAGACGGGCCAGGTTGAGGCGGGTCTCGATCTGTCCCCAGGCCGTCGGGCTCATGTGGGACAGATTGACGAACTGATGCTCATAGCCCTCGTCTTCACGAAAGCTGCCCGAGTCGACGGCATTGGCGTCGATGCCGATCACCCCCGAGCCCAGATCGGCGGTCGTTGACAGGGCCAGACGACGGTAGTCCTCGCCGCCCGCTTCCAGGCTGAGTCGCTTCAGCGGATTGAACCGTGGCGAGCGCGAGCGGACATCGATGACCCCGTGCAGACCGCCCGAGGCATGCCCCAGACCGCCGGGGCCTCGCAGGACGCGCAGACCGTCGGCTTGCAGCAGATTGACCTCGAACAGATTGTTGACGTTGCAGAATCCCGGCGGTCGGATCGGTATTCCGTCTTCGAGAATCAGCAGCGCACCGCAGCCACCGGCGCCGGTCAGCAGCGGCGAGCGCACGGCGCTGAGATGCTCCTGACCCGAACCACGCGTGATCCATGTGCCGGGCAGGCGCGTGAACAGCTCCGCCGGATGGGTCGGTCGGATCGTCTCGATCTCGTCGCGGTCGAGCTCGACCGTGGCCTCGGCCGCGCCGGGATCCAGATCGCGACCGCTGACCTCCAGTGGCGCAAGTTCAGCCGGCTCGGTGCTGACGAGAATCGCCGCCAGGGCAGTGGTGACCAGAAACAGATGCATGAGTATCAGCAGGAAAAATCAGCGGGCAGGATACCCGGAAGCAGGACTGGGAGGGGTCAACGGACCTCAGACCATGGCCATCCGCCGCCGCAGCCGGGCCAGCAGCACGAAGGTCACCGCCGCACCCAGGGTCAGGGTGAACGGAAACAGCAGCACCCATCTCCCATAGCCCGCACCCAGGCTCTCCAACCACTGATAAACCATCACCCCTGTCAGCGGCGCGATCAGACCGCGGATGCCGGTCAGGGTGACATGGATACCCATGTAGAGGGTGGACTGTTCGTCGGAAGCGAAGTCGTTGTGGCCCAGGTTCCAGCCCAGCTTGCCGCCGGCAAACGCCGCACCCAGGGCGATCGCGCCGACCCAGAACAGCCAGGCCTGGGAAAGGATCGTGGCCATGGCAAACAGGCCGATGGCAAGGACGAAGCTCCAGGCCTGGCGGGCGCGATAATCGAGAATATGCGTTGCATCCAGACGCCGCGCCCAGATCGGGGTGAACACGGCCACGCCGATCAGCGGCAGGGAGGTGGTGATCAACATCTGCGACAGCTTGGCAAACCCGAACTGATCGTTGAGGATGATCACCAGCAGCGCGATCACCATCAGATTTCCGGATCCGAAAGCGAACATGGTCAGCATGTAGCGACGAAACCAGAGATCGGCTCTCAGGATGCCGAAGGCGGCGCGGAACTGGCCGCCGCGGCGGTGCAGGCGCTGGGCCTGTTCATTGCGGCGCAGGCGAGCTCCCATCCGGATGCGCATGCGCTGATAGCGAAGTGCCGCAAGCACGCCGAGGACACCGGCCAGGGGAAACATCCAGCGCCAGGAATCCGGCCAGATCGACATCACGCCACCGAGCACGGCGGCTGTCAGGGCAATGATCATCGAGTAGATCACGGTAATCCGCCCGGTGATCTGGGCGCGCACATGGCGCGGAAAATTGGCGCGCCAGATCGCCGCCCGGAGGGTGATCACGCCGGCCCAGGCCAGTCGTGCCGTCACCATGGCCAGGGTCAGACCGATCAGGCCCCAGCCCGTGTAGGGCATCAGCGCCATCACGAACAGGGCCAGCGCGGTCAGCAACATCAGTCGTGAGACCCAGGCGGTCTTGTCACGTCCCTCGGCCAGTCCGGAGATCGACAGCGAGGCCATGTTCGCGAAAGCCGGGGCCCCGGCCACCAGGGCCACGGCGAGATTCACCCAGGCCGTCGGGGCCACACCGGCAAACTCGTTCTTGACCAGCACGCCGACCACACCACCTTCCAGCGCGCCCAGCGCCACCGCCATCGTGCCATTGGCCCAGATCTCGCGCGGCATCAGGGTGCGGGCAATGAACGGCAGCGACTGGCGGGGGGTGGAAGACAGCATCGCGGCATTGTACTTCGCGCAGCAGGTTGACCACAGGGAGCAACCAGGACAGACCGATGGGGTCGAATCGGCATTCACCGTTGTCCATTGCCTAAGCGAAATACTCGCTAAACTGTCGCGATGGACTTCGACTACGATGAAGAAATCTCATGGCTGCTCGATACCCTGACCCGGCAGATTCCGCTTGGCGCTGCGATGGGGCTGTCGATCGAGCGGCTCGATGATCACGGCCTGGTGCTCGATCTCCCACTGGCACCGAACGTCAACGACAAGGGTACGGCGTTCGGCGGTGCCCTGAGCAGCGCCCTGATTCTGGCCGGCTGGTCCCTGCCGCGGCTGATCCTGCGGCGTGAAGGGCGTGCCGCAGATCTGGTCATCGGGCGCTGCGAGCTGCGTTTTCTCAGCCCGATTGATGAGGGCTTCAAGGCCGTCGCGCACTGGCCGGATCGTGCGCAGATCGATGCCTTTCTGACCCGGCTCGACGAGCGTGGAAAAGCCGCATTCGTCATGTCACCCGAAGTTCTGGCTGACGGCAAGGTGGCGGCCAGCCTGAGCGCCCGTTATGCTGCGCTGGTCAAATCCGATGTCTGACGAGGCTTGAAGTGAATCGAACTGTCCTACTGAGCTTACTCTTCATGACCCTGCTGGCGGGCTGCGCGACCGGTCCATCGAACCAGGAACAGCGCGAGCGATTCCAGGCCTGGGAAAATGTCGTTCGATGGAGCGAGCACAAGGACCCGCTGCTGGATTTCATTCATCCCGAGTGGCTGGCCGCCAATCCCATCCCGACGCTGGATATCGATCGCTTCGAGCAATTCAGAGTGACCGAATACCGGGTTCGGCAGGTCATCGCCAGCCCCGACGGCCTGGAAGTCGAACGCCTGGTGCAGCTGCGGCTCTATCACATTCACACGGCGCTCGAACGGGTGATCGACCATCGCGAACTCTGGCGCTATGATGAGGAACAGGAGATCTGGTTGCTGCATTCGGGCATACCCGATCCACGTCGTTATTGATCGCCTCGGGAGCGGCGACTCAACGAGTTGGATGCACGCTATTGGGAGGACTGTATGACAACCCGAACCATCGCGGTAATCAACGCCAAGGGTGGCTGCGGCAAGACCACCATCGCGACCAATCTGGCCTCGGCACTGGCCTGGGAGGGCCATTCGGTCGCCCTGGCCGACATGGACCCGCAACAGTCCAGCAATGACTGGCTGAGTCAGCGCGGAGATTTCGAGCCCGCGGTCATCGAGGTCAATCGCAGTGGCGGACCGCTGCGCGCACCCGCCGGAATCGACACGCTGATTCTGGACACGCCAGCCGGGCTGCACGGGACCGAGCTGGGACACATCCTTCGCCGGTCGGAAACGGTTTTGATCCCGGTCCTGCCCTCGCCCGTGGACATGCGGGCGGCCTGGCGATTCCTGAACGGGCTGCTCGAACTCAAACCGGTTCGGGAACGCCAGACCGTGGTAGGACTGATTGCCAATCGTGTCCGTCCCCACACCCTGATCTACCGCGAGCTGACCGGTTTTCTCGACGACTTCCGGATTCCGGTCGTCGGTCAGCTCAGAGACTCCATGAACTACGTCCGGGCCTACGAGTCCGGCAAGGCCGTGTCCGACCTGCCCCCCTATCTGGCCTGGAAGGACTGGGAAGAATGGGAGTCAGTCCTGGCCTGGATCAGGAGTCGAAAATCGAGGGGAAAGGGCTGACGGATCTGCTCGGCGCGGCACTGTCGCGGTGGGTGGGTCCGGGGTGAATCCGGTTGGGTTGGTTCAGTTGGTTGAACTGGTTCGAGTGTCTGGTGGACGGGTAAAGGCCAGTAAGTCATTCAAATCGTACCAACCAAACCAACCAAACCAACCAAACCAACCAAACCAACCAAACCAACCAAACCAATCAAACCACAACGTTGTCGATCAGGCGCGCCTGGCCGAGAAATGCTGCGGCGAGCAGGCGCTGGGGTTCATCGGGGACCGGTTCGCCCAGGGTTCGGGCCGATCGCCATTCCAGGTATTGCGGTTCGAAGCCGGCTGACTTCAGAGCCTCGATTGCCCGCGGCCGCAGCGTCGACCAGGCCTCACCCGCCCTTATCCGCGCCGCGCTGTCTTCCAGCACCTGATACAGACGCGCGGCGACCGCACGCGTCTGAACTGTCAGGTACTGATTGCGCGAGCTCATCGCCAGACCGTCCGACTCGCGCACGGTTTTCAGGGCTTGAATGTCGATCCCCAGCGCATAGTCCCGAACCAGCTGACGGATGACAAGCAGCTGCTGGAAATCCTTCTCGCCGAACACCGCTGCATCCGGGAGCACCTGCAGGAACAATCGCAGCACGACGCTGGCCACGCCGTCGAAATGGCCGGGTCGGTACTGACCGCAGAGGGTGGCGGACAGAGCGTCGGGCACCCTGACCAGAAAGGCATCTTCAAGCGGATACATCACCTCGACCGGCGGCGCCCAGACCAGATCGACGCCGGCATGCCCGAGCGCCATCAAGTCGTCATCCAGCGTCCTGGGATAGGTGGCAAAGTCCTCGTCGGGTCCGAACTGGGTCGGATTGACGAAGATGCTGCTCACCAGCCGATCGCAACTCGACCCGAGATGCTCGACCAGGGCCAGGTGACCGGCGTGCAGATTGCCCATGGTGGGCACCAGGCCGATGCGCTCGCCCTGCGCCCTCCAGTCAGATATCTGCGCGCGAAGCTGGCCAAGGTCGGTGGTCGCCTGCAGACTCATTCGAAGCTTTCGGCAGGACTCGGAAATTCCCGCTCGCGGACTGCACCGACAAAGGCCTGCAGGGCCTGCTGGATACTTCCGCCAGCCGACAGAAAGTCGCGCACGAACCGGGGCGCTCTTCCCGGGCTGATTCCGAGCATGTCGTAGCTGACCAGGACCTGTCCGTCGACCCCGGCACCGGCGCCGATGCCGATGACCGGAATGTCCAGTGAAGTGGTCACTCGATCGGCCAGCTTGGTCGGAATGCACTCGACGACCAGCAGGGCGGCGCCCGCGGCCTGAAGCGCCAACGCATCCTCGACCAGGGCGTCGGCCATGGCCTGTTCACGCCCCTGGACGCGGTAGCCGCCGAGACGGTGGACATGCTGCGGCGTCAGGCCCAGATGTGCGCAGACCGGAATCCCCTGCTCGACCAGGCCGGTGACGACCTCGACCACCGGCGCACCACCCTCCAGCTTGACCATGCCGGCACCGGCGCGCATCAGACAGGCTGCGCTGTGCATGGCCGTGGGTCGGTCGTGGTAACTCATGAAGGGTAGATCAGCCACCAGCAGCGCCCGATCGAGGCCGCGTGCGACAGCACGGGCGTGATAGGCGACATCGTCCACCGTGACCGGCAGGGTCGAGGACCGGCCCTGGATCACGTTGCCCAGCGAGTCCCCGACCAGGACGCAGTCGACACCGGCCTGATCGATCCGACGAGCCAGGCTGGCGTCATAGGCGGTCAGCATGGTGATCGGGACCCGCGACGCCTTGAAGGCCCGCAGCTCCGGAACGGTCACTTTTCTGTTCAGATCGATCATGATTGGCGATGGTAATCCAATGACCCCGACAGTTTGATGTCAGTGCGCTCCGACGACGGCAGCGCATTGACAAGGTCGTCAACGCTCCCCCGCTTCGGAATCGTCAATGTCGGCGCCAGGGCGGCGAGCGGAACCAGTACGAAAGCGCGCTCATGCAGCCGCGGGTGGGGCAGGGTCAGCTTCGGGGTGTCGACGACGAGGTCATCATAGACCAGCAAGTCGAGATCCAGGGTGCGAGGCCCCCAGCGCGGTCCGTCTCGAAGTCGACCAAGATCGGCTTCGATCTCGAGCAAGGCATCGAGCAGGTCCAGAGGTGCCAGATCGGTGGACAGCTCGGCCACGGCATTCAGGAAATCGTCCTGATCAGCCAGGCCCCAGGGAGGTGTCAGGTAGGTATCGGAGGCCCGAACGACTCGACTGACGGGCAGATGGTCCAGGGCCTGCAGCGCCAGGGACAGGTTGGATTCGGTCTGCCCCTGATTGCTGCCCAGGCCGATCCAGGCGCTCGGCATCAGCGGCTCACGAAGTCGTTGCGGGCGGCTCGGCCGTACTGGCGGATCCCGACCTGGACTTCTTCCTGCGCCGGCGGCGCTTGGTCGGGGCGCTCTGGGTCATATCGGTACGGGCTTCGCCGTCCGTTTCCTGAATCTCGGTCCACCAGTCGGCCAGCTCCTTGAGCTCGGGCTCCTCGAGCGCGCGTAGCAGCAGAAAATCATAGGCCGCCCGGAACCTTCTTTCGCTGATCAACCTGAGGGCTCGTTTGCCGCGCCGCTTCTCGAAACGCGGCTGCATGCACCAGATCTCCTTCGACATGGTCGAGAAGCGGCGATGGATGGCCACCCGTTGCGCCTGGGCGACGATGGCCAGCTCACCCGCTTCGGCCAGCGCCTCGACCGGCGCCATGCCATTGGCTATCAACGCATCGGCTCGGGGCTTGACCCGCGGCCACAGGAATGCCGCAAACAGAAAGCCCGGCGTCACCGGCAGGCCTTCCTGAACCCGCTGATCGGTATTGCGCAGGGTCTGCTCGACCAGCAGCGGCGGGTTGGCAGGATCGGAGAAAAGATCGGGAAACAATTGCTCCCAGAGCTGCTGGCGGACCAGTGCCTGGTAGGTCGGCCAGGCCTTGCCGGCCAGGAACAGTTTCAGAATTTCGTCGAACAGGCGAGCCGGAGGAATATCACCCAGCAACGGGGCCATGGCGACCATGGGGCCGGCGGTTTCCGGCTCGATGGCCAGATCGAGCTTGACCTGAAAGCGCACCGCTCGCAGCAGTCGGACCGGATCCTCGCGATAACGCGTGCGCGGATCACCGATCAGACGCAGTCGACGCGCCAGCACGTCCTCGTAGCCTCCGACATGATCGCGAATGGTTTCGGTCGTCGGGTCATACATCAGGGCATTGATGGTGAAATCCCGCCGGCGTGCATCTTCTTCTTCGCTGCCGTAGACGTTGTCGCGCAGGACGCGCCCGGTGTGCTTGACCTCGCGCTGATCGCCATCCTCGCCCTCCGGGCAGCCTCGAAAGGTCGCGACTTCGATGATCTCTCGCCCGAAGCGCACATGCGCCAGGCGAAAACGGCGGCCGATCAGCCGCGCATTGCGCATCACCTGCTTGACCTGCTCTGGTGTCGCAGCGGTCGCCACGTCGAAATCCTTGGGACTCTCCCCCAACAGCAGGTCGCGTATCGAGCCCCCGACAAGGTAGGCGGCATAGCCGGCCTGCTGGAGGCGCTCGACGACCTTGATCGCATTGGCGCTGATCTTGCGGGGCTGGATACCGTGTTCAGCAAGTTCGATGATGCGCAGGGAGTGGCCTGGCGCGTGATCGTGCTGCGTACTCAAAACAGAGGCTTTGAAAGGTAGGGAATGATGGGAAAATCCATGAACGGACAGGGATCCGCTTTGCTAATATACATTCCTCATTCTAGCACCTTGCAGGCAGGCGTCACAGTCTGCATTCAGAGTGCGCATCCAAGAGAAGCAAGCGAGGCTCCAAGCGAATGACCTTTGTCGTCACAGAAAACTGCATCAAGTGCAAATACACCGATTGCGTGGAAGTGTGCCCGGTGGACTGTTTTCATGAAGGCCCGAATTTTCTGGTCATCGACCCGGAAGAATGCATCGACTGCACCCTGTGCGAACCCGAATGCCCGGTAGAGGCCATCTATCCGGAAGACGACCTGCCGTCGGATCAGCAGGCTTTTCTCGAACTCAACGCCGAGCTGTCGCGCGAATGGCCGGTCATCACCGAGATGAAACCTGCCCCGGCCGACGCCAAGGACTGGGAAGACAAGCCCGACAAGCTGAAACTGCTCGAGCGCTGATCGCCGTCAGCCCAGCCGCTCGCGCAGCCTGGCGAGCACGTACTCCGCCCGGTCCATCTGCAGCACTTCGCCCTGGCCGCTGAGCAGGACGACGCGCGTGTTCCTGTCATCTTCCTGCACCTCGACCTGATACTCACCGCTGTAGTCGAGAAACTCATCCCCGCGCCAGAACGCCAGATTGGCGGTCCAGCCGCGATCGACCTCGATCGGCTCATGATCAAAATGGAAGCGGTAACGGCGCTCGCTCTCATCGGTCTGGCGCAGGCTCATGCCGGCACGATTCAGGGTGAAGCTCAGTCGCCGCCAGACGCTATCCGCCTCGTCTTCGACTTCCAGGTAGAGACCGCGCGAGCCGAAACGGATATGCGAGCGAGAGGCTTCTGCTTCGGCACTGGAAAGCACCACCGGCGGACTCGCCTCGTCACCGACTCCGGCCAGCTGGGGCAGGAAGGCGCCGGGGATGTCGTAGGTTCGACGCACATCGGGCAGTGAAAGATCCTCCGGAACCTCGAGCTCGGACACTTCCTCGCTCTGAACGTAGACCGGTCGGGAATCCCGATTGAAACAGGCGGTCGCCAGTGCAACGGCCAGCAATATCAGTACAACACGATAAGAATTCATTGACCCCTTGGTCCTGTTGGTCTCAGGGAAAAACAGCCAGGGTTGCCCACTGACCGAAAAAGTCGACCGCCCAGTTTAGGCAACATCGCGCACGGCGTCCAGTTCGAGTCGCTGGATCAGCTGGTCGGCCTCGGCCCGGAAGGCGGAATCCAGCGGGGTCAGAGGCAGCCGGAGTCCGGGACCGATCCGCCCCATCCGGTGCAGCATCCATTTGACCGGAATCGGGTTGGGCTGGACGGAAAGAAACCGGTAAAGCGCCGCCATTTGTTGATCAGCGGCCTTCGCCGCACACGCCTCGCCCCGGGTGGCCAGGTCACACAGCGCCACCAGGCGCTCGGGCGCGAGGTTGGATGCCACCGAAATCACGCCGGCCGCGCCAGCCAGCATCGATCGACAGCAGGTCGGATCATCACCGCTCAGTACGCTCAGACCGGTCTCCAGAAGGGCGTCGACGCGCTCGGCATCGCCGATCGCCTCCTTGATCGCCACGATCGATTGATGTTCGGCCAGGCGCGCGACGGTTTCCGGCAGCAGATCACAAGCCGTTCGCGAGGGTACGTTGTAGAGCACGATCGGAATATCGGAATGATCGGCCACCTCACGGTAGTGCAGCTCCAGGCCGTGCTGGGTTGGCCGATTGTAGGCGGGGGTGACAACCAGCGCGGCGTGCGCGCCGATTCGTGCGGCGAGCCGGGTCCGATTCAGCGTGTCCCGGGTCGAAGAGCTGCCGGTACCGGCAAGCACGCGCATCGAATCCCCGATACGGTCGAGCGCCATCGACAGCAAGCGCTCAAACTCGCCCTCGCTCAGATTGACCGACTCACCCGTCGTTCCCCCGACAACGATGCCCTGAGTACCGGCCTCGCGGTGCCAGTCGAGCAGGCCCAGCCAGCTTTCTTCGTCGATCGAGCCGTCGTTTCCGAAGGGGGTGATCAGAGCAGTAATTGAACCTGAAACCATGCGCTTCTCTTGTCGCCGATGAGCGTCGCTATCGCAACGCCGGGAGTGAATTGTTTGTGCTACCTTGAGCGTTGCATTCTAACTGAACGCCTGCTGCATTTGAGCGGCGGACATCAATCCAAGTTCCTGAATTAACGAAACTTTTATATCTATGTCTGAAAACACGCCAAGCCTGTCGAAAACCGAACTTCCCGCCACCGGCGACCGCCAGCTGAAACTGGCCGATTTCAAGGGTCGGCCCGTGGTGGTGTACTTCTACCCGCGCGACAATACGCCAGGATGCACCAAGCAGGGTCAGGGCTTCCGCGATCATTACGGTCAGTTCCAGGCCCAAGACTGTGAAATCATTGGAGTTTCTCGCGACACACTCAGCAGTCACGAGAAGTTCGCAGCGAAGCAGGAGTTTCCCTTCCCGCTGCTTGCCGATACCGAAGAAGCGCTGTGCCGAGAATTCGATGTCATCAAGGAAAAGAACATGTACGGCAAGAAGGTCATGGGTATCGAACGCAGCACCTTCCTGTTCAACGCCGAGGGCGAACTGGTCAAGGAGTGGCGCAAGGTCCGCGTCCCGGGCCATGTCGAGGACGTTCTCGAAGCCGTCAGGGCCCTGAGCTGAGCTTGATTCCTGCCCGACACCCCACTCGCCTGCAAATCTCAATCTCTACGGGAGCCACGTCAGACCATGGCCGATCGCCCGCGTTTGTATCTGCTCGACACCAACGTGCTGATGCACGACCCCACGTCCCTGTTCCGCTTTGCCGAACACGACATCTATCTGCCGATGATGGTTCTCGAAGAACTGGATCGGGCAAAGAAGGGCCTGTCCGAAGTGTCCAGAAACGTCCGTCAGGTCAGTCGCTTCATCGGCGAGATGATGGAGCGCGAAGGAGAAATCCACAGCGGCCTGTCGCTGCGCGAACCTGAGGGGCTGGATCTCAACGTCGGCAGCGGCCGGCTCTACTTCCAGACCGAGCCGGTTGAAAACGGCACTCAGCTGGTCGGCGATCGCTCGATCGCCGACAACGAAATCATCCGCGCGGCACTGCATCTGATTCACAAGCACCCCGAACGCGACATCATCCTGGTCTCCAAGGACATCAATCTCAGGATCAAGGCGGCTATTCACGGCCTGCCGGCCGAGGACTATCAGAACGACCGGGCGCTGGATGATCTGAGCCTGCTCTACACCGGCCTGCTCGAACAGGACCAGAATTTCTGGGAGCACCACGACACCGAGGACTCCTGGACCGAAGACAGCCGCACCTTCTATCGCCTGCAGCGTCAGGAGGACGACGACTGGCATCCCAATCAGAGCCTCCGCCTGACCGGCGACAACGGTCTGGAAGCGCTGGTTCGCGAGGTCACGGAGACGACCATCGAACTCGAGGTCGCACAGGATTTTCGCCGCCAGCAGAACAGCGTCTGGGGGATCATGGCCCGAAACCCGGAACAGAACTTCGCCCTGAATCTCCTGATGGACCCGGAGATCGACTTCGTCACACTGCTCGGCACCGCCGGCACGGGCAAGACCCTGCTGGCCCTGGCCGCCGGCCTGGCCCAGACTCTGGACGACAAGCGCTATCGAGAGATCGTGATGACCCGCGTGACCGTATCGGTCGGAGAAGACATCGGCTTTCTGCCGGGCACGGAAGAAGAAAAGATGACGCCCTGGATGGGCGCCCTGACCGACAACCTGGAAGTGCTGACCGAATCCGACGACCACGGGGGAGAATGGGGCCGTGCTGCGACCAACGATCTGCTGGCTTCCCGGATCAAGATTCGCTCGCTGAACTTCATGCGCGGTCGAACCTTTCTGAATCGCTACGTCATCATCGATGAAGCCCAGAACCTGACGCCGAAGCAGATGAAGACCCTCATCACCCGCGCCGGACCCGGAACCAAGATCGTCTGCCTGGGCAATGTCGAACAGATCGACACACCCTATTTGACCGAAACGACCTCCGGCCTGACCTTCGCCGTCGACCGATTCAAGTACTGGAAGCACGCCGGACACATCACCCTGCGGCGCGGCGAGCGTTCCCGGCTGGCCGATTTTGCTTCGGGTTCGCTCTAACGCGATCAATCCGGCGCCGTCAGGCTTTCCAACCGTAGTCCAGCTGACCCGCAGGCTGGCCGCTGGTATCGAAACGCCTTTCACTGGCCTGCGAGCTGCTCCCCAGTGCCAGCACCGTCGTGCAGCGGGTGCCGTACCGCTCGGACAGGATGAATGGTGACGACAGGAATCGCTCCATCTCGAGCCCGACGCCCGTGTCGGGCAGGGCCTCGTCAGTGCCGGGCGTGGTGTCGTACATCAGATCAAGGGCCTGATCGGCGCTGAACGGGTGCGACTGAAGCGTCGCCAGCCGTTCTGCGATCCGCGCCGACTTCGGCCAGGCCTCATCCAATGCGCCGTTCGAGACGGCATGCACGCCGGGAGCGACTTCGGTCAGCTCGGCGTGGGAGGAGGCAAACCACACCGAGTCGGCATCTCCGACAAGCAGATTGAAGGGACCGTAATCGGCGCGCTGCGCCTGGACCTGCCGCGCATGGTCGGCAGGCGACAGCCCGCCCTCGAAGTAGGCCAGTGGCAGCTCCCCGCGTGATCGCCGACCGCGCGGCGACTGAGGGTCGCGGACGTTGGTGACCGCTGCCCATCGACCGTCGCGGGCAACAGCCAGCCAGGTGCCTCCGGCCTGCTCGTCGCGACCGGCCAGCACCGATGGGTTGCCCGGCCACCAGGCCATCGGGCGCGCCGGACGGGCATGAAACTCGTCCCGATTGGCGGCCAGCAGCAGCGGTCGCTCGGCATCGGGATCGAAGGCGAAGGTGATGAGGCACATCGGGACAGGATCAAGGATCAAGGGGCGAGGATCAAGGGTTCAGGGTTCAGGGTTCAGGGTTCAGGGTTCAGGGTTCAGTATGGACGAGAACCCTGGGGCGGTTGATTCTGGGGGTACACTGGAGTCGACTGCCAAGGGGCTTTGTTGGATAGGAGTGAGCGGATGGATTCCAGGTCGTTGGGGCTTCTGGGTGGTGTTCTCGCGGTCGGGCTGGTGATCGCTGCGGTGATTACCGGCTCGGCGATTCGCGATTTTCGGATCAGCGACCGCTTTGTCGAGGTCAAGGGTCTGGCCGAGCGGGAGGTGGCAGCGGATCTGGCGATCTGGCCGATCGCCTACCAGCTCTCCGCCGGCTCGCTCGATGAGCTGCGCCGAGCGATCGAGGACGCCGACGAGGCGGTTGTTGCCTTTCTCAAGCTGCGCGGATTCACCGACGAGGAAATCACGCCAAATCCACCGCGCATCACCGATCAATGGCTGTATTCGGTAGAGAATCAGCGCCCGGCCAATCGCTACACCGCTGAACGCAGCCTGACGCTCAAGTCGACCAGTGTCGAGGCCGCACTGCGCGCGCTGCAGGAGTCGTCCGAGCTGATCGGTCAGGGCGTGGTGCTGACGCCCAACTGGGGCCAGGCTGCGCAGTTCCTGTTCACCGGCCTCAACTCGATCAAACCCGAGATGATCGCCGAGGCCACTGCGGATGCAAGGCGTGCCGCCAATCAGTTCGCGGCTGATTCGGAGGCCACGATCGGCCCGATCCGCTCGGCCCGCCAGGGCTTCTTCTCCATCAACGAGCGTGATCCCTCGACCCCGGAGGTCAAGGTCGTTCGCGTCGTTACAACGATCGAGTACATCCTCGAATAAGGCAGGAACAGCCCGACATCAGGCCGCGATCGCAGCCGCTCGATGTTCGGGGTGAGGTAATACTCATGAACGGCGCTGCGCTCGCACGCGCCCCACTGCAATCAACAGCATCAGCGCAATGACCAGAACCAGGCCAACGCGGCTGTTGAACAGCGGCACCGGGATCATGCTGATCGTGATCCCGAATCGGCTGGTGTTGTCGCCCGGGTTGCCGTCCGGACCACTGGCACCGTCGTCAGCGATCGTCGCCACCAGCGCCACATTGCCGCTGCTGGTCTCGACGATATAGCCAAGCGGCTCGCTATCCTGAAGCCCGGCCGCCATGGCGCCCACTTCCCAGACACACTGGCCTTGCCCCTGAGCACATAGCCAACGGCTTCCCGTGGCCGAGTCATTGATGACCGTGCCTGCGGGAATCGCTGCGGTCACGATGGCACCACTCGTATCCTGATCTCCCCGATTGCCGATCTGCAGATCGAAGTTCAGCCGCTCTCCCGGGCCCGCCATTTCACCGGGCGAGCCGATCGGCTGAAGATCGACAAACAGGTCGGGCGCAGCGTCGACGGCAATACTGCCCTCGACCAGGACCGGATCGGCGCCCAGGGCCGAGACCGAGGCGCTGAACAGCAGTGTTTCCAGGCCGACGGGAATGGGATTCGGTAAGCGCACCGGGAATTCCAAGCTCAGCTCGGCTTCCGGGGCGAGTTGATCGACCGGCAGCGTGCAGATCGCACCCGCTGTCTGATCCGGATCGCAGCTCCATGCTGGCGTTCCGGCGCCCGGTTCGAGGACCGCGCCCGCGGGCACCGTCGCGCTCAATACGACCTCGTCGGCTCGAACGCGCCCGGTATTGGACAGATCAATCGTCGCCGGCAGGATGGAACCCGCTGTGGCAGCGCTGCCGCCGTCATCGATATTCAGGACCAGACGGGTTTCGGCATCCGGGCCGGTGAACAGCTCGCAGACCTCGGTGCTGCCGTCTGCGCCAATGATCTTGCAGCCGGTGGCGATACACAGGTCGGTCTGTCCGTCGCTGAACTGCAGCGTGGCGATCAGGCTGACACCGAGATTCCAGCTGTCGCTGCCATCCAGCGGGATCTGTACGATCGGATTCTCGCTGTCGGTCGCGCTGAAGACGAATTCGTTATCGGCATCTTCCCAGGCGTAGCTGAGGACGCTGGCACCCTCGGGGGCCTCGATCACGGCCTGCAGCGGCACCTGGATATCCGTCGTGCCGAAGACGGGCTGACCGACCACGACCGAACACTCGGACACCGGCGGCGAGACCGGCGGTCCGACCTCGATGGTGAAGGGCTCGCAGGTCTGTGCACCGTCGTCGTCGACCAGGCAGGCCTGGCCTGCATAGCTGCCCAATTCGCTGTAGAGATGCGAGACGGTCAGGGTGCCGCGCATGCTGCCCGACGACGGCGGGCCGATCGGAGACTCGGTCGGAATGATGCCCGATTCGGTGGTGCCGTCGCCCCAGTCGATGCTCGCCAGGTGCGAGTCGGCAGCGCCGCCATCGATGTATTTGAAGTCGGTCGTCGAAATCTGTCCCAGGGCGATCTCGAACACGTTGCCGCCTCGCACCGGATCGGTGACGATCAGGGCCAGATCGGTGAACTCGGCAGCCACATTGACCACCGTCACTTCGAAGCTCTGCTCGATGACATCGCCGACCAGCGGCTCGATACTGACGGTCACCGTATAGACGCCGTCGTCCGCCCAGGCGTAGGCACCTTCGACGACCGCATCGAAACCCTCCGGTGCCAGCGCAACATCGAGCCGGTAGTCGTCGCCGTACTGGATACGTGCCGTGCCGGTGGTCATTTCCGGTGCCGTGACACGGGCGATCAAGGCATCGAGAAACGCTCCCTCTTCCAGGGTCTGATCACCAGCCAGAAGCTGCAACGTCGGAATACCCGCATCGATGTCATCAACCACCAGCTCCCGGGTGTTTCCGGCGACATCGCTGGTCTCGACGGTGACGCTCTGATCAAAGCCCGAGCCCTCCAGCACGACCGGGGCGGGACAGACATCCACGCCTGACACTGCATCTGTGCAGGTGAACTCGATTGTTATCGGCAGCGCCCGAACGCCGTCCGCATTGGGAGCGGGGGTGATGGCCGCTTCGATCTGCGGCGCTTCGAAGTCGATCCGGATCGGGCCCGCGTCCAGGGTCACTTCGTTGTCGGCCAGGTCGACGGCCGTGGCCAGGGCCGCCACATCGGCACCCTGTTCGACCAGTTCGATCGGCTCCGGACAAACCGCCACGCCCGACAGGGCATCGCTGCACTCGACGCTGACCGTGACGGCATCGAGGTGCCAGCCCGCCGCGTTCGCTTCGGGTTCAACCGTGAAAGACATCTGCGGCGGCGTCAGGTCGATGTTGATGTCGTCAATCAGCAACGAGGTTTCAAGACCGGCCAGGTCGCGAGCCGTGCCGCTGACCGACTGGGCGGCTCCCTCACCGCTGACCGTCAGGGTCGTCGGACACGCATCGATCCCTGAATGCACGTCCGCGCACACGAAATCGACCGTGACGGGCGCGTTCGTCCAGCCATTTCCGTTGGCCGGCGACCGCTCACCCGTGATGTCGGGCGCAACGGTGTCGACTGCCACGCTCTGCGGCAGGGTCGAGGCATTGCCCGCCAGGTCGCGTGCTCGAGCGACGATCGGCGCACTGCGACCGTTGTCCGCGACAAGCACGGAAGCCGCCGGTGAGCAATCAGCCACGCCGGATGTCGCGTCAGTGCAGTTGAACGACACGGACACGGGAGAGATGAACCAGCCGTTGTTGCCCGGTGTGCCGGCCAGCAGCGGCACGATCATCGGCGGCGTCGCGTCGCGGTTGACCGTGACGGTCCGGCTGGTGCTGCCGCCATCGCTGTCGGCGGTGCAGGTCCGCGCCTGTGCGGCCCCGTCGCCGTTGATGCCGATCTGGCCACAGCCTGTGGTGGTATTGAGCGTACCGTCCGGATCGAAGGCGGTCCAGTCGACCAGCACATCCGACACGTACCAGTCGTTGTCGCCGAGCACTCCTTCGATGGCAGCATCGACCAGCGGCGGCGTTAGATCGATACCGCAATTGTTGTCAACCAGCAGCTCGGTGTTCACGGACACCGACGTCGCGTTGTTGGGGACAAGCGGATCGATGGCATTGGCGCCGACCCGTGCGCTGTTGAACAGCAGCGTCCCCGGTGCCACACGGCATCCGACCTCGGTTGCAATCGCAACACCCCGCTCGATCCCGGGTGAGAGTGTGCCCAGCCCGCAAGTCACGAAGCCCAGCGGCTGCTCGAAGCACGGCTGCATGCTGTAGACCACGCCCATGCCGGAGCGGCCAAGCTGGCGAGCGCCCTGGTTGGCCACGATGACGCGATCTCCAAGGACGGCCAGTCCGCTGCTGCCAAAGCCATTGTTGTCGGCCGGGTCCGCGGGCGCGAATCGCTCGCCAGCCTCCCACTCTGCCCCATCAAAGCGCAGCAACAGGGCGCGGCGCGCGGAAGAAATCACCGCGAGATCACCGTCCAGGGCGACGCCGCCTCGGACGCTGTCGACGACGAAGTCATCGGTCAGTACAAAGCCGCTGCCACTCCAGTCGAAGGCCAGGAAGTGGCCGGGCGGACTGCCCGAGAACGATTCCTCGCTGGCGATCAGGAGTCGATCGTTCTGCATGGCGATGCCGCCAAGGGCAAAGCCGCCGCTACTCCCGGGCACGGCATCGCCTTCGATGCTCTGCACAAGTGTCCAAGAACCTGTGTTTTCATAGATGCTCACGGAGGCCACCGGAATGATATCGCCGCCGTCCCCGTTGGACACAGCGATCCGACCGTTGGCAATCGCGACATCGCGACCGAACAGGCGGTTGCCCAACACCGGATCCTCGGTCAGCTGCTGCACTTGCTGCCACTGGCCGGACAGATCACGCTCGAAGACGTAGGCAGCGCCATCCCCGAAGGCACCGGCAACCATCACGTTACCCTCGATGGCCACGCTGACACCCACCTGGGCGTTGGTCGAGGATTCTGGGGGCTGCAGCAGAGTGACCTCGGTCCAAGTATCGTCCAACGGATCGCCGGTGCCCTGACGGTCACGTTCGAACACATAGACACCGCCCGGGCGCTGGGGTCCTCGGCCCGGCGCGCCTACCACGAGGGTGGATTCATCGGCCGACAGGGCGACGGCGTCGCCGAATCCGTCGTTGAGTTCGCCGCTGCTGGCACGGATCTCTACCGGCGCCGGCACCCAGTCATCACCGATCAGGTAGAACACGTAGACCGCGCCTTCATCAACGAGACCGATGCCGGGATTGCTATCGGCGCTCTCGGCACCAACAGCCAACGTGTTCCCGATCGCCGCGAGATCGCTACCGAAGGACATACCTTGTCCCTCCGAGCTGAGATCGAAGGGCAGCAGCTCCTGCGAGACATTGCCGTCGGCAACGCCGGTCAGACCGCCCTGGCCGTCGCGCGGCAGCTCGATGGTGACTGACACACCGCCCGCCGTGTCTGGTCCATTGTTCGTGACCTGATAGCCGAAGCTCACCGGCTCACCGATGCGGGCCGGCGATGGATCGGCTGACCCGGTGATCGCCAGATCCGCCTCGGGAATGATCAGTGAAGGTCCCGTGACGCAGGTCTCGGCGCCATCATCGTCCGTCACGCAGACCACCGAGGTGCGCGTCCCGGGGGTCGTGAAGCTGCGGTTGGCCGAGCCGAAGGCGTTGCCGACCAGTGGCCGATCGCGTCCCGGCGGCCCGAAGGGAAAGGACTGGATTTCCAGGGTCTGGGTCAATCCGTCCGCGTCCCAGATCAATTCGGCCATGTGGCTGTCGGCAACGCCCGCATCCTGGAACTCGATCGCGAACTGGAACTCGGCGTCCAGACCGCCGGTCGCGGGGTCCGGATTCAGGATCTGCTCGCTGTTGACCGAGTTGATCTCGGGCGCGACGTTGCTCACGCTGACGGTCACGATCTCGCAGGTGGTGGCCCCGTCGTCGTCGGTGGCGCACACGCGGACCGGGTAGTCGCCGTTGTCGGCGTAGATGTGGGAAAAGGAGCCACTGCCGCCGCCGCGATCCAGCTGAACCAGCTCCGTCGGCGTGCCGTCCGCCCAGTCGATCACGACGGACTGCCGGTCTTCGACGCCCGCATCGGTCACGGTGAACGGAATTTCGACCTGCTCACCCTCGGCCACGGCCGCGCCGGCCACCTGGACTTCCGGGGCGACATTGACGACCTGAAAGGTGAAGTCGCGGCGCGCCTTGCCTGCATCGAAAATCCCGGGGGTTTGATCGAAGGCTGAAATGATCAGGCGATGGGCGCCCTGCTCGATCAAATCGACTTCAAAGGTGGCGTCGGTCTGGCCCTCGGGCGCAAGCAGAAACACCACCGGCGGTGAGACGACCGAGCGACGAAACAGTTCCAGTTCCGGCCTGAACAGGTCGCCGTCAGGATCAAAGGATCCGGTGGTCGTGATCGTCACGCTGGATCCTTCAGGCACCGGAGCGGTCGGCACACCCTGGATCATCAGTTCCGGCAGAAACGCCGGATCGTGGGGAAGCGTGGGGCCGGGCACGGTCGTGAAGCCGGTCAGGCTCCATGGCGGTCGGTTGTTGTCGAACAGGCTCGAGTCACGCAGCGTCGCCAGCCCCTGACTGAAGGTCTTGAGAGGGCCCACGCCGAAATTGATCGACGGCGAATAGATGGCCGGATACCAGCAGGAATAGCCCGGCCAGGGCTTGCAGATCGGAATCGGAGAGGTGCCCACGGCAATGCCCCCGAGCTGGAAGCCCCCTTCCAGAATTCGCTCGACAAAACCGACCTCATAGATCAGCTCGGAGTCGTTGGCGAAGGTATTCGGGAGGGTGTATCGGGTCTGGATGCCGAACTCTTCCGGCGGCGAGACGAACAGCAGGTTCTCTCCCCAGGCCAGCTGGATCGTGCTCGCGTTCCCGCTGCGCAGCACCGTATTGGTTCCACCCACGACCACGCTGTAGTCGATGGCAAACGGGAAAGTCAGCTCGAGGGTCGGATTGGGCGTGAAGGTCAGCGTCTGGCGCAGACTCAGTCGATTACGCACGTCGATGTCAAGGCCGTCGATGAACGCCGAGGCCGCTCCGTTAGGACCGAAATCCTGGGAATAGGACAGCGGCGGCACACCTCGTATCTTGCTCGCCCAGAAATCAAGATCGACTTCAAGGTCGACAAAGGTATCCAGACGACTGGCAATCAGCGATCGATTATCGGCTCCGAGCTCGCTTTCCGTGGGGAACCCGGGCAGGCCAAGACAACCACTGACACCCGACTTGTCGTAAGGCGGGCTGAATTCTTCGATTTCGATCTTCCGCGCCGGGCAGTTGCCCTGGAAAAGCTGCAGGAACTCATCGCGCACCGGACCGGCCACCAGCCGCTCCAGACCCACGGGCAGCTCGAAGACAAGCTGCCGCGCACGACCGTCCTCGAAGGATGTACCGGGCGGCAGGGGAAAGCCCCCGTCCCCGAAGCTGTCGAAACCGATTGACGGCAGGGTCGCGCCAACGCAGTCGAAAACACACGCCGTACCGCCAGCGCTGGCGTTGAGACCCAACTCACCCCACAGACTGAGAAGACCGGCGCTCAGCTCACCGGTGGTCGACAGATTGGATTCGAGTTGTGGAATGCCGCTGAAGGTGATGCGGGAGAGTCTGTTGGGACGAAACCCGTTCACTCGCGGACTGAGGGTTCTCATCAGGGCCGAGTAATCAACCGTGGCCTGACCGCCATTCATGCCGCGGATTCCGAAGAAGATGCCGGCGGTGCCGTTGGTTGACGCATTCACGGAACCGCCAAAACTGCCGAAGGGGGAGAACTCCGTCACGCCATTCGCCCCGCCGGAGAGATTCCATCCTTCCTGGAAAATCCGGATCGTGGCGTCTGCCGGCCTGGCGTTGCCCGGCCCCCAGATATTGGCCTGGGTCGAAAATGCAGACACCTGCTCACAGAACAACCCGACCGGCGTATCGGTGCAGTTCGCCTGCGCGTTCGATGACGTAGAAAAGGCGATAAGCAGGACGCCGGCGACAGCGGGCAGCCCTGCAAGAAAAGAAGGCGGCCGCACAGACCGGAAGCGAGTTGTCATTTAGTCTTGTTTGCATCGCTTGCGAGAACGGAACAACCCATCCCGTTGCAGATCGCGAACGACGCTTCCCCTTTTATTTTTGATTTTTTACGGTAACGGAAACGGACAACGATCGCAAGGAATCAAGGTGTAGCCTCGCCCATCCGCTGCCCCAGCCGGATCGCAAGGCCTGAGGCCGCCAGCAGCGCCGCGCCGAACAGGATCAGCGCGATCGGCCAGCCCAGGGTATCGGCGAAGTATTCCTCGGTGTAGTAGCCCAGGTAGCCGAGCAGAACAATCACCGCCAGGGCCAGCAACGCGCGGCGGCGAACCAGCACGCTGATCTGGACCAGGGCAGCCCCGATAGCGATCAGCAGCAGATCGAACGGGAATCGACCGTCGACCAGGCCGAAAGCGCCGATCGCCATCGAGGTGCCATAGGCCCACCAGGTCAGACCGCAGAGCGGACGAAACACGGTGCGCTCCAGCGACCAGCTGACCAGCATCCCCGAAACACCCATGACCAGCGCCACCCACTCCCAGTCGACATCGAGTCGGGCACACAGGGTGATGAAGGCCAGGGAGGTGAACACCATCAATCCCAGCAGCAGCTCGAGGCGCTTCTGCCAGACCAGCAGCAGGGCGAACTGGATCGCCATGCAGCCGAATACCAGCATCGCGTGGATTTCAGTGGGTCGATCGGTGATGTACTCATCGATCGCCACGAACAGGCCCCAGGTCTGGAGCCAGCCGGCCAGAAGAAAGAAGATCGATGCGGCGCGATCGAAGGCCCCGCGCTGGCTGGCCAGGCCGGCCAGAACCAGCGCAACAAGGCCTGATCCGAGGACGATCACCACGCGGGCCAACGGCACCAGATCGTCCCAGATCAGGCTGAAGGCCCCGATCAGACCGGCCAGCACGAACAGCCCGCCCAGGGTAGCCAGTACCGGTCGCAGCCACTCGGAGGATCGCCCTGCCCTGATGGGCCCTCCAGCATCGTATTTCAGATCATCCGCGCTCAGCCCGTGTTCGCGCATCAGTTCCCCGATCCGTTCGATCGCCTGCTCCCGATTCATTCCCGCCCCTCTTGTTGATCGCCGCGATGATTGTTGCGCTGATCGCCGCCATGACCCTCTGAAACAACCCAGGCCAGAAAAGCGCGGTCGATCATGTAGCGGCCGTGCTCGGGTAGCGCATGACGGATGCCGTGTCCTACCAGCTGATACTCCTGGCGCGAACGATAGCCCCCGAACAGTTCGACAAACAGGCCGCGACTGCCACCGTGATGCACCTCGAACCGATAGCCCTCAGGCGAGACCGGGTTGTCATCCAGCGACAGTTCAGCGAGCGCGTCCGGAATCACCAGGAAGACGCGCTGACGATCCTGCAGCCCATCAGGCAGCTCGATATCGAACGTCTCCGACTGACCGGTCGCCGGCCGATAAAGCCACAGGCGAATTGGCTGATCAGGGTGGTTGGCGCGCGTGGCCGTATTCTCGAGGTAACTCAATTGGAGTCGACTCCCCTCGACCGTCCAGCTGACCTGCGGCCGCAGCCAGTAGTCGGCATCCGGCCAGTACAGCACCGGCGTGGTCGGGGGTGGTGCATTCCAGCGCGCGCTGATCTGGATCAACAGGACAAACAGCACCAGAAGCAGCGGCAGGACCAGACCGATGATCAGAGGCCAGTAGCGTTCGAGAACTCGACTCATCGATCGAGCATAGCCGCAGCAACTGACACTTGCCAGTCCTCGCTACTCAGATCAGGCCGGCCTCCAGGCTGGCGGCCAGGGTCTGCGCCAGCTCATCCGCCTGCGCGAGGAAATCTGCCTGCCAGGAGCCCCGGCAGATCAGCGTCTCCTGAGCGAGCTTCCAGTTCAGACCACCGCAGATCGACTCAACGGCACGGCGGGTGCCGGTGCCGTCCTTACCGGCGCGGATGACGATCGCATAGGGCATGGCGTCGGTCCGGCCATCCAGGTCGTGAAAACAGCGATCGAAGAAATCCTTCAGCGCGCCACTCATGTAGCCCAGGTTCTCGGGGGTCAGAAAGATGACCGCATCGGCCGCAAGAATGTCGTTCGTGTCCGTCTCGAAAGGACTCAGGACGCGGACATCAACACCGTCGATCTCCGGTGCCCGGCCGCCGTCGATCAGGGCCTGCTTGAGCGAGCGCAGATTCGGCGAGGGATCGTGGGCGATGATCAGCAGGGTTTTCACGGCGGACTACAGCCCGCGCGCCCAATCCGGGCGGAGTCGTGCCTGTTCGGGCCGGTGGATGGCGGTATCGAGCTGCTGGAGCAGGCGTTCCTTGTCGCGGTCGAGCACGCCCTTGAGGACCAGCCAGTTCGAGGCGTGATCAGAGCGAAAGACCGTGTCCTTCAGTTCCAACTGAGCGATAAAACGCCGCATTTCCTTGAAAAGACCCATCTGATCCAGCGGCTCGTAGTCAGGGAAGCCGGCGCGGAAGCGATCCTCGCCCTGCGGAAAGCTGACCACCAGGGTCGCCAGATATTCCGGCTGGGTGGCGTTGGCCAGTTCGGCAGAATGATCCGCATGCTGCTCGCTGAAGACCCGGCCGCCCAGGCCGTTGAGCAGCATCACCGATCGGGTGATGCCGGCCTCGCCCATCTTGTTCAGGGCCTCGATGGTCGAGGCCTGGGTCTCGCGCTTGTTGACCCTCTCCAGCACTGTGTCGTCGCCCGACTCAGCGCCCAGATACGCCATCTGCAGCCCGGCCTCGCGCAGGGCGATCAGATCCTCGACCGACTTCCGCTTCAGGTTGCTGGCCAGGCAGTAGCTGGACACCCGCTCGACCGAGGGCAGATGCTCCCGGATGGCCTCCAGGATCCGCAGCAGCCGATGGGTCGGCAGGACCAGCGCATCGCCATCGGCCAGAAAGATCCGCCGGACCTGATCACCGAAGGTTTCGCGGCAGCGCCGGATCATCTCCAGCACTTCATCTTCCGAGCGTGCCTTGAACTTCTTCTGTGGGGCCGTGTACATCTCGCAGAAGGTACACTGGTTCCAGGAACAACCGTCGGTGACCGGCAGAATCAGCGAGTTCGCCTCGCTGGGCGGACGAAAGACGGGTTCGACGTAGCGGATGGGAGAGGCGGTCATTGGGGTCTTCTTCCTTGGGTTTCGGCATCGATCGGCGAGCGCCTTCATGCTGCAGGCTCTGAAGGCGCCAGTTGTTGCCGCAGAATCCGACCTCGCTCCGGCCCAGAAAAAGGCAGCTGGACTCGGTCGCGAAGTGGTTTCAACAGGTCCTGATTTCCGAACAGCTCGACATACTGCTGGATAACAAGACATAAACGAACATTCATTCTACTCGGAGCAGGAACGGCCTGACCACGGGCGTGGGCTCGCCTGCAGGGCATCAGGCGCGCTGTAGGCGGACGCTTTCCTGACGGCGGCTGCCGTGGGCGCTTTCGAGATAGCCGGTGCTGCTGCCATCAGGGTTCAGGAGGACCGCCCCAAATAAGGCTGATGCCGTACGATGAGATGGCCATTGGCGGCATAATTGTCTTTTCATCAAGTCCTGGGACACGAATGGACAATTGGTACGACCCGGTGATGTTCGCGCTGTTTGCTGCGCACCTGATACCGATGCTCGTCATTGGCATCAAACGCCGAGAACTCTACTATCTGGCGCCGATCACGACCTTCGCGCTGCTGACCCTGACTTTCGGGCTGAGGCTGTTTGCGCCCGAATTCGAAGTGGGCGGCAGGCCACTGCACGAACCGGTGCGCTACGCGGCATGGACCGCCGCCGCCATCTCGATTCCTCTGTTGATCCTGCGGATTCGCAAGCGCCGCCGCGATCGCGTGGAGGCATCCCCGCCATCGGATTCCTGACCCAGCGGAATTTGAGGACAGGCGGGCATCATCGCTGAGCTGCTAGAGGAGCCTCCATAATGCCGCTTTCAAAAACCTCAGAGCCAACCACCGGCGGTGTTTGTTGTCGATTGCTGATATCATTCAGATCGATGCTTACCGCTTGTGTCCAACCAACGCCGGAGTCGGTTCTATCCAGCGACTGAAGGCCATTCAGCGCCACGTTCTGTTCCGTGTCGCCACCGGCTACTTCGTCATTGCCTGGCTGCTGATCCAGGTCGGCGACGTCCTGTTCGAGAACTTCGGTGCGCCGGACTGGGTCTTCAGATCACTCGTTGGCATGCTCGTCGCTGGATTTCCCGTCGCGCTGGTCCTGGCGTGGCTGGTCGACGCCCAACGACGCCGCTCGCGCGCCGCGGCCGGCCAGGAAATGCGACGACTGGGAGCGGGACTACAATCGCTTGCTGCCCTCGTCCTGCTCTCGATGTCCGTCGGTCTCGGTTTCCTCGGCTGGCGCGCGGTCCAGAGCGTTCCCGAGGTCTCGGTTGTCACCCGTGGGCCCTCCATCGCCGTCCTGCCCTTTTCCGACATGAGCGCCGCAGGCGATCAGCGCTACTTTGCCCACGGCCTGTCCGAGGAAATACTCAATCTCCTTGCCGGTGTTCCCGAACTGAAAGTCTCCGGGCGCACCTCGTCGTTTTCCTTCGAGGGCAAGGACGCGTCGATCCCCGAGATCGGCGCCGCTCTCGACGTGGCTCACGTGCTCGAGGGCAGCGTGCGCAAATCCGGCGATCAGGTTCGGGTGACGGCCCAGCTGATTTCCACGGCCGATGGCTTCCATATCTGGTCGGAAAATTTCGATCGAGAACTGACCGACATCTTCGCGATCCAGGACGACATCGCCAGCGCGATTGCCTCGACACTTCAGGTTCAGTTGGTCGACGGCGGCGCCAGCCGAGCCGATGCCACCAGCACCTCGTCGATCGACGCCTATGAACTGTTCCTCCGCGCCCGACCGATGATCCAGGACCGTGCCCTGGCCGGCATCGAGCGCGCCAGCGAGTTGCTCGACCAAGCCCTCGAGCTCGATCCTGACTTTGCGCCGGCAATGGCCCAGTCCGCCCTGGCCGATCTGATGCTCGCCAATACATCGATCACCCCGGGCAGCACGCCCCTGGCTCAGGCCGTTGCCGCGGCCGAGCCCAAGCTCGAGCGGGCGAAGGAGCTCAGCCCAGGTCTGGCCGACCCCTACGCCGTCGAGGGCTTGATGCACCTGCTGCGCAACGCGACTGAACCGGCCGAAGGCGCCCTTTCCATGGCCCTGGACCGCAACGCCAGCCACACGGACGCATTGAACTGGCAGGCGATCAACCTGCGCCGCGCGGCGCGCATTCGGGAAGAGCTTCAAGCGCGCCAGCGACTGGCGCAGATCGACCCGTTCTACTTGAGCAATGCGTTCAATCTCGCCATCGTCCATATCCTTCACGGCGATCAGATCGCTGCCCGAGACGCCGCCGCGCAGATGGCAGAAGACTTCCCCGGCAGTCCCTGGGCCGATGTCGTCGAGATCGAAGTCGAGTTTCGCTTTGGTGAGATTGCCGCAGCCCATCGCATCGCGCAGGCTGCGCTCGAGACCGGGAATACGGCGGTCACCAGCAGCCTGGGTAGCATCCTGATGGCGCTCGGCGAGCCCGAGCGCGCCGTCGAACTCACCGGCTCGCCCTTCAGCATGGCACTGATCGCTCAGGGGAGGAGCGACGAGGCCGTTGCCCTGGCACAGGAGCAGGCAGCTGCCGCACCCAACGACCGGACCACGGCCCAGGCCCTGCTCCGCGTACTCGGCCTGGCCGGCCAGCACGAAACCCTGCTCACCTATTTCGATAACCGCTGGGGCAGCCTGGAGGCGTTCCACGAATTCTTCAGGCACGGCGACAACTCGGCCGAAATCATTCCCGTTGCAGTCGCGCAGCGGGTGAAGGGGCGGGACGAGGCGCTGGAGCAAACGCTGAGGGCGTGGTCAGGCTGGCTGGACCACCTGAGAGATGAGGGCTTCGGCTTGCCCTATTATCACTTCATCGCGGCCAGCCACGCCGCCCTGGCAGGCGATGACGCTCGCGCTATCTCTCAGCTGCGCACGGCCATCGACACAGGCTATCTGATCGCAGAGCTGCCGAAGGAACCGCAGTTCTTCTCGCTCAGAGACGATCCGGCATTTCAGGACCTGCTCGAATACAACCGCGAACGAATCAACGCCGAGCGCGCTGAGCTGGACCTGTCACCCCTGGATGAGCAAAGAACGGACCATGAAGGGCGCCCATGATGTCAGAAGGCAAGAACTTTCGGGTCGAAATCGACCGCCACCTGGCATCGATGGAGGCGCTCGAGGAGCTCAGCGATGCTCGCTATCATCTCACCCACGAGCGCTTCGAAGCGGCCAGCAATCAGCGCCGCCTCATCCTCGACTGGGTCGAGGGATTGACCCGACGCCTTTCTCCGCCGCCCGCGGGGCCGGTAAAGATTCTCAGCGTTGGCTGCGGCGGCGGGGTGATGGATCGTCGCATTACCGACCTGATCGCGAAGGCTTTGGGACCGGTCCACATCACCGGCATTGATCCCAACGAAGAGCACATTCCGGCCTTTCAGTCGGCCTTCGACGATGGCGAGCACGCCAGCTCGACCTTCAACGGCGGCTTCATGGACTTCGACGGCGACCATCGATTCGACCTGATCTATTTCCTCCACAGCCTGTATTACTTCGATGCTATCGAGCCCGCCCTCCGCAAGGCCGCAACGCTTCTGCGCCCCGGCGGCAAGCTTGTCGCTTTCCAGGCACCGAACAGCGAGCTCAACCACCTCGCCCATCGCATGTGGGAGAAGCAGTTCGATCAACCCGCCTGGTACAGTGACGATGTCAGAGAGATCCTCGAGACCATTCCCGGCACGCTCGACTGTGAGCGCATTGATGCGAGGGTCGACGTGACGCCGTGTTTCCACAGCGACGACCGCCTGGGCATCGAAATACTCGACTTCATCGTCCAGGCCGATACTCAACGCTTCTCCGCCAGCCTCTCCGCATCGCTCAGAAACAGCCTGAAATCGGTCTGCGCCCGCTCAGGTCATCAGTTCCTGGTTCCGCACCCTGTGGATGTCATGGTGATGAGTCGTTGATGGGCCAGACCCTGCATTGATGACCCTGGCGTTGTGACCCTGGCATGGGACACCCAGGTGATTGAGTCACCACGGGAATTTCACCATTCCCCCTCATCGAAATTGGCGAATCCATTCTGCAGTGTGGGTGCCTGGCCTCCATTGGCCTGACAATCTCTCGTAACGATCTGGAGGCAATCGATGAAGGGATTGGTCCTATCGTTTGCGTATGGATTCAGTAAGGACATTGCAAGTCGGCTCTCGCTACTGCCTTCCCAACTCAATTACAAGGGTTACCGGGGGTCCCAGGGATTCCAGGCGAACCATTGCGAATGTCCGGTTGTTGAATCCTGTGGAGAAGAACGCATGAAATGGTCCCGCAAAGAACCCATCCTGATCGCCCTGCTGCTGAGCACAAGCCTGCCGGTCCATGGTCAAAACGCCGAGCTGATTTCAAAACCTTTCGATCCGGATTTCTATGAGGGTGTCGGCAATCGCCGTACAGACAGAGCCTGTCAGTTCTCAGCTGGTGGCATGCGGGTTGTCTTTTCCAGCAATGCGTTCAACCTCGTCCCTGAGGATTCGAATGATCGGGAAGACGTTTTTCTTGCTGAGCCTGTGTCCGATATTTTGCGCCGTGCAAGCGTTAATGGGTCCGGGCAGCAGGCTAACGATCTGAGCACTGGCGCCGTCATCAGTGCTAATGGGCGCTATGTCGTTTTTGAATCGTTCGCCACGAATCTGATCCATACCGACAATTCCGGTCAGCTGTATCGATTCGATACGGAAACCGGTCTTCTCGAGATCGTCAGTCTCACTACCGATGGATCGCAAATCACAGATGTCGATGCTGCGTCGATCAGCGGTGATGGCAACCTTGTGGTTTTTGAATCCGAAGATCAGATCCTCTTGCGCAATATCACCTTGGGAGAAACAAGCCCGATCAGCAATGGATCAGGTGGCGTGGATCCTGACGATGCATTGTATCAACCCCGGATCTCCGCTGATGGGGGCCATGTTGTTTTCTATTCCTTTGCGAGCAACCTGGTCCCAGATGACACGAACAATCGCCGTGACATCTTTATTCATGACCTGAGTCAGGACGACACAACCCGCATCATGGGCCACGACGGGGAGGAGCCCAGTGCGGATTCCGCAGACCCTGTTATCAGTTCCGATGGCCGTTGGATCACCTTTTCTTCAGGCGCGAGCAATCTGCTCGAAGGAGGCTCCAGCACCACCCAGGATGTCTATCTCTACGATTCAGTGAGCGACACGCTCCAACGGATCAGCGAGGATGAGTCAGGTATTGGAGGCAACTGGAATTCTGGAAGCCCTGCGATCAGCAATGATGGCCGCTTCATCGTCTTTGTATCCGAGGCCGATAACCTGATTCCTGGACTGGGCGAGAGGGAACGAAGAATCTTCCTGTATGATCGAGTTCGAGACGATTTGAGTCATGTCGCCACCGATGCGAGCGAGCCAAGTGATCCTTGTGTCGATCATGACGGCAATACGGTCAGCATTGCATTCATTACCAGCGACCACCCGCTCATACCCTCGTATGTCAACGATAGTCAGCTCATTCTCGAACAGCTCGGGGTGGAAGACCCAAGCCGGGCGGGGGGTGGTCTTGCAACAAGCCGGGTTGTCAGCGGCAGCCAACCGCCCCTGCCGACATCGATTGCTACCGAACAGAGCTTTGACCTGGCCATTTCAGCCGGTGGGCAGTACGTGACGTTCATGAGTGATGCGGGCAACCTAATCGGAACGTCGCCGGGATCCGACGAAGTCCTTCGACTGAACCTCGACACCGGGCTGATTGATATCGCATCGCTCGATCTTTCCGGCCTGCCGTCCACATCCGGGAGAAGCCCCACCATTTCGCTCAATGGTCGTAGAGTCGCGTTCAGAAGCGGCGCATCGGATCTGGTCATCGATGACAACAATGGCCGGCCGGATATTTTCGTACACGACTTTGTGCTGAACCAGACACGTCGAGCAAGCATTGCCACCGACGGTAGCGAGAGCAATCAGGTAAGCGATCAGCCGGTCATATCGGCCGACGGCAGCACGGTGGCTTTCAGATCCGAGGCAGATAATCTGGTGGCTGATGACAGCAATGGCGAAGAGGACATTTTTGTTCATCATCTGATGAGTGGCGTCACTGAACGAGTCAGCATCAGCACGCTCGGCGTTGAGGCCGACGAACGCAGCGATCAACCGGATATCAGCGCAAACGGACGCTATGTGGTCTTCGAGTCACGTGGGCATCTGCTGGATGATGGCCAACCGCCGACCAATACCAGGCAGATCTGGCTGCGTGACCTGCAGCTTGGCGAAACCGAATTGATCAGCAAAACGGCAGATGGCAAGATGGCATCCGGGTTCAGCTACGATCCCAAGCTATCCGCCAACGGTCGCTGGGTCATGTTCACCTCCGATGCTGTTCTGGACCCTGCCTTCCCGTCATTACCCGGTGAGGTGACTTATCTGCACGATCGCCAGTCCGGTACGACACAACTCGTCAGTCTTGACACGAACGAGCAACCGGTGGCCGTGGATCCTCTAGATGGGCAGCCACTATCGCCTGATGGCAACACGGTATTGTTTCAATCCACGACCGAGTTTGATGACCGACGCAGCGGAATTCCCTTCAATACGGACCCTCCAGGCACGATCTACGTGCGCGATCTGAACCAGCAGCGCACTCGGCGAATCACACCGCAGACGGTTGACGGTCTGCCACCAGATGCCGAGCTATCGGTCGTGGCAGTCGACGCGAGTGGACTTGATGTCTACCTCGTCAGCGCGGCCAGCAATCTGGTCCCGGGGATGTTCAATGGCGCGCGAGATATCTATCGTGTGAGTCTGGGCCTGGATTCGATCCTGCGCGACCGTTTTGAAGCGCCCGCCCCTGAATGAAGACCGCCTTCCAGTCCAGGCGCTGTAATTGGCCAGGCAATCGAACCAGGATGCCTCCGGTTAAACGATTCTTCGGTCATGGACGCAACAGCGACGACAATTGCTTCTGCTTTTCAGGGCTCGCCGACGACAGGCTGCTGATTTGGCGTGTTCAGGAGTTACGACTCAGGGCGAGATCCCGGAATTTTTAAGGCATTCGACAACGCGCCCGACAGTCTGGGTGGCCTGCGTCGTTTTGGGCTCGATCGAAAGCCGTCCTTATCGAAGCGCCCTGCGGACGCCAGGCATGATGCGACGGCTTACCGGTACC
>CAYTQT010000039.1:0-30372 GCA_964439915.1 uncultured Wenzhouxiangella sp.
TCGCCGATATCCTCCAGTCGTGCCAGGGCCGGATGATCGGATGCCAGTGCAGCCAGATCGGCGTAGGTCTCGTCAACCGTGCGGTAGCAGGGGAAGCCGGCGATTCCCCCCTGACCGCGCGCGCGCCACTCATCTCTGTCGATGGATCGGAAACGTTCCAGTTCCGCCTGCTTTTCCCGGTCGGTCTCGACCCGGTAGCCAAGCGCCTCGACCGCCTCGCGTCCGCTCGGCGTGACGTAGAGATTGACGTAGTCCTCGCGCCAGTTCAGGCCCCAGAAATCGCCGAGGTAGCGCAGTCGATGCAGCTCGCTGCGCGGCACCTCATGGACACGGATCACTTCCGAGTCGTCGGCGGCCTGGACCTGGCCGAAGGAGATGAGAAAGGTCAGAGCCGCAAGCAGGGTTGGAAGCAGGCGTATCGGATGCATCAATCGGTTTCCAAAAAAAAACGCCTCCCGACCCGCGCTTTCAGGGCCGGGAAGCGATTGAGCTGAACCCGTTCGATGATCAGTTCTCGAAACGATCGTCAAAGATGGCTTCAGTGTTTTCGATCACGGTCAGATTGACCGGAATCGGCACCCGTTCTGCATTGGGGTCATTGGTGCTGAAGCACAGATAGCCGGTGTAGTCACCGAGGGCCATGCCGCTGGTATCGATATCGACGCTGAGTGATTCGCTGCCCGCCTCGGCAATGCTGCCCGAGCTTGGATTCAGCGACAGCCACGGCACCGGATCCAGTGGCTCGGTGCAGAACGGCGGCGGTGCCTTGAGCAGGGTGATGGTGACATCACTCCAGTTCATGACACCGGCGCCAGTGTCGACCCAGCCATGCTGGAAGCGCAGCGTCCAGTCGCCGGAATCGCCCGTGCCCGGCTCGAAGGCGACGGGATGGCTACTGGTGTAGACGCCGTCGCCACTGGATGAGCTGCCCTGGAAATCCCAGCTGTTGATGACGCCATCAAAACCGCCAACGTCATAACTGTCACCGGATGGGCTGGTGATGATCAGACGCAGGTCCGAGGCCCAGTCGTCCTGGTCGCTGATCCCGCTGACGCTGCCTTCGAATTCGAAGCCGAGCACGGTGCCAAGCGTCAGCACACCGCCCGGAATCGTGAGCTCCACCACATTCCCGCCACTGGCATCGCCATCGACGCTGAAGCTGCCGAGTTCCAGTGCTTCATTCAGGGCGGGATCGATGGTGCCGCGATCAGACAGGCCAGTGAGCTGGTCGCTGGCAACGCTCCACGTCAGATTGCCGGTACCGTTGTTGCTGACCTCCAGCGATGCAGTGTCGCTGCTGTCGGCAGCCACCGACAGGTTGAGCTCATTGGCCGAGAACCCGGCAATCGGTTCGAGGCGAGTGGTGAAGCTGCGAGTCGGTGCCAGCTCGCCATCGCCGCAGTTGTTGATGCCGTTGACATACCAGTTGTACTCGGTGCCCGTTGCCAGCTCGATCGGAATGATGTAGCTGGTGTCGGTCACTGTCTCGTCGATCAGCGCCTCGGGAATGCCGGTTTCGAACAGCACGACCTGATAGCTGTTGATGCCCTCGATCGGGCTCCAGCTCAGGGCAGGCTGAAGGGAGATATCGGTGGCACCTTCAGCGGGCGCGATCAGGGCAGGGGCTGTTTCGAGGGTTGTATCGAGATCGATATCCAGCGTTGCCGTCCGGATGTTGATCCCATCGTCGCCATTCACATCGACGCTGGTCTCGAGCTCGACTGCCGTGCTGGCAACGCTCAGGGTCCAGGTCGATCCACCCGGCGCAATGACCGATGTCGGGTTGAAGATCTCCGACACATCGGAGGGCAGGGTCGAGCTGCTCAGGTCGATCGTTCCGGTATACGGCCCGATCGTGCCGACATTGACGTTCAGCGGGTAGTCATTGCTGCCGCTATCGGGAATGCAGGCCTGGAGAGGGCCTCCGCTGATGGAGAGCGTAAAGGTCGGGTCTCCGATGATGCAGTTGTAGCAGACCAGGGCAAAGTCCTGGCTGGGTGCGCCCGGAGACCATGGGTTGAGCGCATCGCCGGCGATGTCGGTCGCATCCACGGTAATCTCGACGGCTCCGCCATGCTGGGCCGGATCGAGAAACACGCCCTCCAGATTGTTGCGGTCATCGGCGCTGCCGCCGGTGGCCGACCAGCCGTCGGGGCCGATGACGTTGCCCAGATAGGTGCTGCCGTTGGCTACGACGGCCAGATCCAGGTTGTTGACCCAGGCCGGCGTGGTGCCGGCCAGGCCGGCCCCGGGGGCATCGGTCCAGGCCAGCATGATGCGGATGGGCTGGCTCGGGTCGACGGCGTTCAGGCCGACTGACCAGCTGTCGCCGGTGCTGGTGAACACGGTCTCCTGATCGCTCATATAGACCTCGACCCCATGATTCATTACCGCGTCGAGATCGACCCGACCGTAGCCCTGGAAGCGGTCGGGACGATGGCCCATGGTGCCGCCGTCGGCGTTGGGGTTGCCCTGGAGATCCTGAGCCGCGGCCGTGAACACCGCCTTGACCAGGGCAGGCGAAGGTGTTTGGCCCTGGTCGGCGATGTATTTCTCGGCAAAGATTGCGATCGAGCCCGAGACGACGGGCGAGGCCATCGAGGTGCCGCAGAAACTGGTCGAATGCGAAGTGTCGGAACTATTCGTCGTGCTGTCGGTACTGCAGCCCGGTGCCACGATGTCGGGACGGCGGCGGCCGTCGCAGGCATTTCCGTGCGCGGAGTTGGTCGAGATTCTGAAGATATTGGACAGCTGAGCGCCGGTGCTGCCGCTTTGCAGGGCCGTGGAGCCGACCGCGAACAGATTCTTGGCTTCATCCGGTGAGGCCAGCGAAGAAGGTGAGCAGACCCCGCCGCTGTCGCCGCCGCCGTTCATGATCGACCAGACCGCAAGAACGGGCTGATCCCCCGGCGTGTCCTCGTCCGCGTCGCGGCTGATGACATCGATCTGTCGCGTTGGAATGTCATAGCCCTGCGGCGTGGTCGTGGGGCCCCAGGAGTTGTTGGTCAACAGGGCGCCACTACGCGCCGAGTCTTCGTAGATCTGGAGCATGCCATCGGCCACCATGCCACCGGGGCCGGCGCCGATAAAGGGCTGATAGCGTTGGGTGACGATGCTGGCTCCCGGTGCCACGCCCTGACCGCGCAGGAACTCGATCGGATCCTCGACAGTGCCGAGGTTGAGGACAGCGCCCGTCGCGCCGGTGCCGGCGATCGCACCGGCCACGTGTGTCCCATGGGCGCTGGTGCTACCCCCGCTACAGCTGTCGTTCATACCGGCACAGGGCACCATGCGGTCGGCCAGATCAACATGCGAGGAGCGGACCAGGCCATCGACCACGCCCACGGTAATCCCGCTGCCGTCATAGCCGGTACTGTTCAACCAGTCTGCATAGCCGGGAAAGACGTTGCCCGAGACATCGATGTTGCCGACGATGGACTGATTGCTCATCTCACCTCGTGGTCCGGCATCGGGCGGAATGTACTGCACAGAGAAGATGCCGGGCATGCGGGCGAGCTCCAGATAGCGATCACCGGGCAGGTCGTCGATCTGTACCAGCATGAAATGATCGCCAAAGGGTCGAACAATGGTGACCTGGCCGAATTGACGCAGCTTGGCGATTCGCCCGTGCAGATCACCGTGCGCGCTGGCCATCAGCATGGTCGGCCGTGCCTCGGCGCTGAAGATGCGCTGATGAGGCTGGACCTTCCAGGCGGCTTCCATCGGACCGACCCAGCGCACATCGCGGTCGCGCTGTGCCGCTTCGAGCTGGGTCTGGTTGGCCCAGACAAAGTAGCTGAAGGGATGGAGGGGCTGGACGACTTCGACTCCCAGGTCGCGCAGACGCTGCAGCCATTGCGGACGGATCGGGCCCTTGAACTGGATCAGGTGAAGGTCGCCATCGGGCTCCACTTCGCGGTCCGTCAGCGTGGTTGCCCGTTCGAGCGGGTCGAAGATCTCTTCACCCAGGGTCAGCAGGAAGGGGTTGTCCAGCGCCTCCACACGGTGCCCGCGGGCACGAAGCTCGGACGCCGTTGCCTCGTCGATCTGACCGAACAGCAGTCCACCGTAGTCGGCCAGTTCGGCGCTGCGGCTGAGCTGGTCGGTCAGGCTGTCACGCTCATCGACATGAATCCGCACCCAACGGTCGTTCTGAGCCATGACCGGAGCGGCGATCAGGAGCAGCGCGAGCAGACAGAGAGAGGATCGGGTAAAAAGACTTGAATAAAAGCGGGTTTCGATCATGAATGGCGGTTCCGTGAAGTCGCAGCTTTGTTTATGAGCCTGAAAGATTGAAGGGGCAATGTTCCAGACGTCTTGAGTATTGAACCCAGAGCCGTTGGCGGGCAAAAAAAACTCGGAGCCCCGAAAGCTCCGAAATTCGAGTTTACAGGATGGCGCGTTTCGATGCACACGGCTGCCCCGGGTCCATGACTTTCGGCGCATCAACCCGACCCCGCCTGTCGGGTAGACTGTCGCGCAGTGCTTTCCTGTCGCCTGCGGTTCGAAATCGTTTTGACTGACAGCTTGCGACCCTTTTCGGCTCTCCCGAGTCTGAACAAAAACCATCTGAAATTCATGAGGTTCGAATGACCATCCCCAGACAATTGACCCAGGGTGCTGCGCTCCTGCTGGCCGGCGCATTCTGCATGCAGGTCATGGCCAATACCAAACTGCTGCGTTTTCCCGATGTGCATGCCGATCGGGTCGTGTTCAGCTACGGTGGCGACCTTTGGGGTGCCCCGCTGAGCGGCGGTACCGCCTATCGCCTGACGTCTCATCCGGGACTGGAGTTGTTTGCCAAATTCTCGCCCGACGGGCGCACGATCGCCTTTACCGGGCAGTACGGAGGGGATGAGCAGGTCTATGTGATGCCGGCTTCCGGAGGAGAGCCCCGACAGCTTTCCTTCTACCCGGCTACCGGTCCGCTGCCGCCGCGCTGGGGTTACGACAACCAGGTCTATGGCTGGGCACCGGACGGCCAGTCCATTCTTTACCGTTCGCGCCGAGATGCCTGGGATTCCAGCGCAGCTACCCTGTTCACCGTCGGTCTCGATGGCTCGCTGCCGCAGGCACTGCCCATTCCTGTGGCCGGTGCCGGCACGTTCGCCGAGGATGGACAGGCCGTGTTCTACTCACCCCTGTTCCGTGACTTCCGGACCTGGAAACGCTACCAGGGCGGCTGGTCGCAGGACCTCTGGCTGTTCGAATTCGACCAGGGTCAGGCGCGTCAGCTGACCGACCACCCGCGCACCGATCGCGATCCGATGTGGATCGATGGACAGGGCTATTTCGTTTCCGATCGCGACGGCAGGTTGAATCTGTATCGCGTCGATCCTGAGTCCGGCCAGACAGAGCAGCTGACGCGGCATGCTGATTGGGACGTGCGCTGGGCCAGCTCAGACGAACACAGTCGCATCGTTTACGAGCTGGATGGCGAACTTCGCCTGTTCGATATCACCGATGGCAGTGATACGGCAATCGAGATCACGGTGCCGGATGATGGCCTGAATCGACGCACTCGCTGGGCCGATGTCTCCGGGGATGTGCGTGATGCCAGTCTCTCGCCCACGGGCCAACGCGTGCTGTTCGCCGCCCGCGGCAATCTGTTCAATGCCCCGGTGGGTGAGGGCATCACGCGAAGCCTGACCAATCGCTCGACCGCTCATGACCGCGAAGCCAGCTGGTTCCCGAACGGCCAGTCGATCGTCTTCATCTCGGATATCAGCGGCGAGGAAGAGCTCTACCGCATGGCCGCCGACGGCCAGGCGTCGCCGCAACAGTTGACCTTCGACAACCGGACACGGTTCTACGATCCAGTCGTGTCACCCGATGGCGATCAAGTCCTGTTCTCCGACAAGGACGGCCGCATCCTGATCGTGTCCAGCGACGGCGACGGTGAAATTCGCGAGATCGGCCGCGATCCCGGCTGGCGCAATCGTGACTATGTCTGGTCGCCGGGCAGCAACTACGTCGCCTTCAGTCAGACGCAGGACACGGGCCTTCGCGCCCTCTATGTGCATGATGTCGGGGACGATCGTACGCGCCGGATAAGTGACGGCATGTTCTCCGAATATCGCCCGGCGTTCTCGCCGGACGGCCAGCATCTGTTCTTCCTTGGCGATCGCGAGTTTGCTCCGCAGATCTCGCAGCGTGAATGGAACTACGCCACCAACCGCATGACCGGCATCTTTGCCTTCGCTCTGACCGATGATGCGCCGAATCCCTTTGCGCCCGAGGATGCAGAGGAGCCTGGCCTGAGCACGGCAGGCAGTAAAGGTGACGAAGACGACGAGGACGACGAGGATGAGAATGGTCAGGACGGTATCTCGATCGACTTCGACGGCCTGGCCGAGCGCCTGATCCGCGTCCCTGTCGATGCCGACAACTTCTACAGCCTGGCCGTGACCGAGGCAGGCATCCTGTTCACCGAGGGTGGCCCGTTCTACTATGGACGCTCGTCCGGCGTCCCCACCGTCCTGAAGATGTACAGGTTCGAGGACGATGAGGTGGTGTCTTTTCCGACGGGTCAGCAGATCGTCGATCTGAGCCGTGACGGCAAGCGTCTGCTGGCCTCGGGCAACGGCAGCTGGCAGGTCATGGATGTTGCCAAGGAAGGCAAGGACCCGGAGGCTGTTGTCACCGGCGGACTTCGCTCGCAGGTCGATCCGACCGCTGAGTGGGAAACGGCCTTCGATGAGGTCTGGCGTCGCTTCCGCGACCATTTCTATGTGGCCAATATGCACGGCTACGACTGGGAGGCGCTGCGCGAGCAGTACCGTCCCTGGCTCGAGCATATCGCCCATCGTTCCGATCTCAACTATCTGATGGGTGAAATGATCGGTGAGTTGAACGTGTCGCACGCCTATGTCTCCGGCGGCGATGAGGGCCTGCCCGATCGGCCTTCCGTGTCTCTCCTGGGTGCGCGCTTCGAGACCGACCGCGACCGCTACCGGATTGCTCGGATCATGGAGGGCCAGAACGATGAGCCCCGCTATCGCTCACCGCTGACCGCGGTCGATGTGGATGTGTCGGTTGGTGACTACATCCTGGCGATCAACGGCCAGTCACTCAGCGCCGATGAGAACATTTACCGGCGACTCATGCTGCCCCCGGGCGAGGCTGTGGCGCTGACCGTATCCGACCGCGCCGATGGACGGGATGCGCGCACGGTAATGGTCAAGCCGATCCACGACGAATCCTCGCTGTTCTATCTGGGCTGGGTACGCGATAACCATCGTCGTGTGACCGAGGCTAGCGACGGGCGCGTCGGCTACCTGCACGTGCCGGATATGGGTCCGGACGGCATCCGCGAGTTCATCAAGTGGTTCTACGGCCAGATCCGCAAGGACGGCCTGGTGATCGACGTGCGTTCGAATGGCGGCGGCAACGTCTCGCAGATGCTGATCGAACGCCTTTCGCGCCGGCCATTGGCGCTGGGTTATGCCCGCACCATGCCCCACACCTCGACCTATCCGAACCAGGCCTTCAATGGCCATCTGGTTGCGGTTCTCGATGAGAACTCGGCCTCCGACGGCGATATCTTCCCCTGGCAGTTCCGCAACGCCGGTCTGGGGCCTTTGATCGGCAAGAAGAGCTGGGGTGGGGTGGTCGGTATCACCAGCCACGGTCCGTTGATCGACGGCGGCTCGGTCAACGTGCCGGAATTCGGTTTCGCCGACGTCAACGGCAACTACGTGATCGAAGGCGAGGGGGTCGAGCCGGACATCGAAGTCGCCAACGATCCGGCCAGCGTCATCGCCGGTCGCGATCCGCAGCTCGAACGCGCCATCGAAGAGGTCATGAGCAGGATCGAAGCCGATCCGCCGAGCTTCCCCGAGCGCCCCGAAGCTCCTGTGAAACTGGACTGACAGCGGTTGCTGCCGAGCGGATTGAAAAAGATCGGATTACCACAGAGGCACAGAGTTCACAGAGAAAAGAAAAAGCATAAGAAGCAGGAATTCATTGACTTACTTGCCATAAATTCTGTCCTTCAAAGATCATCCTGCTTTTGATTTTCTCTGTGACCTCTGTGTCTCTGTGGTGAATCGCTTTTTTAGTCAACTCGCTTCCTGCCAGACGTCCATCGGGGGGCAGGAGCAGACCAGGTTGCGGTCGCCGTAGACATTGTCGACGCGAGCGACCGAGGCAAAGAACTTGCTCTGGCGCAGTGAAGGCACCGGCCAGCCGGCTTCCTGACGCGTATACGGGTGCGGCCAGTCGTCACTGCCGAGTTCCTGCAGGGTGTGAGGAGCATTCCTGAGCGGATTGTCCTCGGCATTCCAGCTACCATCGGCAACCCTGTCGATTTCGGCCCGGATCTGGATCAGCGCATCGATGAATCGATCGAGCTCCTCGAGGGATTCGCTCTCGGTGGGCTCGATCATCAGGGTTCCCGGAACTGGCCAGGACATGGTCGGCGCGTGGAATCCGTAGTCGATCAGGCGCTTGGCGACGTCTTCTTCGGAAATGCCCGACTGGGACTTGAACGGCCGCAGGTCGATGATGCACTCATGAGCGATCCGGCCGTTTCGGCCGGTGTAGAGCACGTTGTAATGGCCCTGCAGGCGGCTGGCAATATAGTTGGCGTTCAGGATCGCGACCTGGGTGGCCTTGCGCAAGCCGTCACGACCCATCAGCCGGATGTAGGCCCAGGAGATCGGGAGAATGCCGGCACTGCCCCAGGGTGCGGCCGAGACAGCCCCTTCGGAGTTGCCATTGCCGCCCAGCAGGCCGGTGACATGACCGGGGAGGAAGGGCGCAAGATGCTCGCGCACACCGATTGGACCCACACCGGGGCCGCCGCCGCCGTGCGGAATGCAGAAGGTCTTGTGCAGGTTCAGATGGCAGACATCGGCAAATTCGGCCACCTGGGCCCAGCCGACCAGGGCATTCATGTTGGCACCGTCCATGTAGACCTGACCGCCGGCCTCGCGCACCTTGCTGCAGACCGTGACGATCTGCTCCTCGAAAACGCCGTGCGTGGACGGGTAGGTGATCATCAGGGCGGCCAGCTGATCGCGATGTCGCTCGACCTTGGCCTCGAGATCGGCCAGATCGACATTACCCTCGGCATCGCAGCCCACGACCACGATGTTCATGCCGACCATCTGCGCGCTGGCCGGATTGGTGCCATGGGCTGAAGACGGGATCAGACAGACATCGCGGTGGGATTCGCCGCGGCTGGCGTGATAGGCCTTGATCGTGAGCAGTCCGGCATATTCGCCCTGAGACCCGGCGTTGGGTTGCAGCGAAATGGCGGCAAAACCGGTCACGTTCCTGAGCTGGTCTTCGAGCTGGCCGATCAGCCGGTGGTAGCCCCGGGCGTGATCCCAGGGGCAGAACGGGTGAAGGCTTGAAAAGCCCGTCCAGGTCACCGGGATCATCTCGGCCGTGGCGTTGAGCTTCATGGTGCAGGAGCCCAGCGGAATCATGGCATGGGCCAGACTCAGGTCGCGATTCTCCAGACGCTTGAGGTAGCGCAGCATCTCGGTCTCGCTGTGGTAGCGAGCGAAGACTTCATGGGTCATGAAATCGGAGCGTCGCTGCAGCGCCAGCGGGATGGTGGTATGGGCGCCGGGAAGCTCCAGATCCAGAGCGTCGATGTCGGCGTTGTTGCCGGTGAGCACGCCAAGCAGGGCGTTGAGGTGATGCCGCCGGGTGCATTCATTGACGCTGACGCCGATCAACCCATCGCGGTCGGCGCGCAGGAGGATACCTGCGCTCTGCGCTCGATGGAGAAGGGCCTGGCGAAGCGGCTCGTCGACGCGAATGCTCAGGGTATCGAAGAAGGAGTCATGGATCAGTTCGAAACCATGCTGTTCCAGTGCGTGGGCGAGCAGGCAGGCCATGCGGTGGATTCGCTGGGCAATGCGTCGAATGCCTTCCGGGCCGTGCCAGACGCCGTAGAAACCGGCCATCACGGCCAGCAGGGCCTGCGCCGTGCAGATGTTGCTCATGGCCTTTTCGCGTCGAATGTGTTGCTCGCGGGTCTGCAGGGCCATGCGCAGCGCCGGTGCACCGTGACGGTCGCGCGAAACGCCGATGATCCGCCCGGGGACGCTGCGCCGATAGTCCTCGCGCGTCGCCAGAAAGGCCGCATGTGGCCCGCCGTAGGCCATCGGCACGCCAAAACGCTGGGCCGAGCCGATCACGACATCCACGTCCGACTCACCGGGAGGCTTGAGCAGCGCCAGCGACATCAGATCGGTGGCAACGGCAACCAGGGCGCCGCGATCATGGGCGGCAGTGCTGACCGGATCGAGATCGGTCAGGCCGCCCCCGCTGCCCGGGTACTGGACAAGCACGCCGAAGCAGTCCTCGGCATTCAGGCTGGCGATCAGATCATCGCTGACAACCAGCTCGAGGCCCAGATGGATCGCGCGGGTGCGCACCACATCGATGGTCTGCGGCAGACAGGCCGAATCCACCAGGAATCGCTTGCTCCGCGACTTCCGGTTGACCCGCTTGATCATCGCCATCGCTTCGGCCGCGGCCGTGGCTTCATCCAGCAGCGAGGCGTTCGACATCTCCATGCCGGTCAGATCCATCACCATCTGCTGGAAATTCAGCATGCCCTCCAGGCGGCCCTGCGAAATTTCGGCCTGATAAGGCGTATAGGCGGTGTACCAGCCCGGATTCTCGAGGACGTTTCGCAGGATCACCGGCGGGGTGATCGTGGGGTGGTAGCCCAGACCGAGCATGCTGTGGCTGAGGGTGTTCTCCTCGGCCATGGCTCGCAGCTCTTCGAGCACCCGCTCCTCATTGTCACCACGGGGCATGGCCAGGGATTCTGCATTCAGAATGCTGCCCGGCATGGTCTCGGTCATCAGATCATCCATCGATCCACAGCCGATTTCCTCAAGCATGTGCTCGATTTCTGCGGAATCAGGCCCGATATGGCGCGAAATGAATTCATCGTGCGCTTCCAGCGGCAGCAGCGGCGATGTTTGAGTCTTTGGGTCGGACATGTCGTTAGTCTCGATTGAGGCGGGCGGAGTGGATCAGATGGTGATGTAGTGGTCGATCAGCAGAAAGGCGAACAAGGCCATCAGATACACCACGGAATAGCTGAACATCTGCATGGCGAGCTGTTCGGTCTTCGGCTTCATCATGGCCAGCGCATAGCCCATGAAACCGATGTTGAGGACGGTCGAACCGGCGAGATAGACCAGCCCACTCATACCGGTCAGCCAGGGCAGCAGGGTAACCAGGACCAGGATGATCGAGTAGAACAGAATCTGCAGGCGAGTGAATTCCACGCCGTGGGTGACCGGCAGCATGGGTACATCTGCAGCGGCATAGTCGTCGCGCCGGTAGATGGCGAGCGCCCAGAAATGGGGTGGCGTCCAGACAAAGACGATCAGGAACAGAATAAGCGCATGGGCGTGCACCTCGCCGGTCACCGCAGCCCAGCCCAGAACCGGGGGAGCAGCGCCGGCAGCGCCGCCGATCACGATGTTCTGTGGGGTGGCGCGTTTGAGCCAGCCGGTGTAGATGATCGCGTAGCCGATCAGGCTGGCGAAGGTGAGTACCGCAGTCAGTACATTGACGAACGCCACCAGCAGCACCATCGAGACGACCGCCAGAATCAGCGCGAAAGCCAGCACCTGGCGCTGATTGAGATCTCCCATCGGCAGAGGCCGATTGCGAGTTCTGGCCATGATGCGATCGGCGCGAGCATCAAGCAGATGGTTGATCGCGGCGGCACTGCTGGCGGCCAGACCGATCCCCAGACTGCCGATGAGCAGCGGCTGGAGCGGCACCATGCCGGGGACTGACAGGGCCATGCCGACGATCGCGGTGAACACGATCAGTGCCACGACCTTGAGCTTGCACAGGGCAAGGAAACGGCCGATCGGTGTATGCGCTGCCAGAACCGCGCTCATCCGGCCGGCTCGGGTCGACGTGATGTCACGAATACAAGCGAGAGCATGGTGACCAGGAGCAGGGCGGCGACGGCGTTATGAGCCACCGCCACGTAGAGCGGGAGTCCGGCCAGAACGTTGGCCAGGCCCAGCGCGACCTGAATACCGAGCAAGCCACCCACCGCAGCTGCCCATCGATTCATGCCGGGCGTCTTGATCATGTTCCACAACAGCCAGGCGAAGACGGCGAGCACCACGAGCGCGCCGATTCGATGCGCCACATGAATGGCCATTCGGGAGGGTTGATCGAGGATGCCGCCCTGGTAATCGACGCCAAGATCGCGCCACAGGTCAAAGCCCTCGCTGTAGTTCTGCTCGGGCCAGAGCTCGCCCATGCAGGTCGGGAAATCGGGGCAGGCCAGCGCCGCATAGTTGGTGCTGACCCAGCCTCCCAGCAGGATCTGGCCGATCAGAAAGGCCAGGGCAATGAGCACCGGACCCTTCAGCTTGCGCTGTGGGAGGTTGATCCTGACCGGTTTCGGGCGCGTGCGCCAGTACAGCCAGACCAGCAGGCTGAAGGTCGTGAAGCCCCCGATCAGATGCGAAGTCACGATTGCCGGCTTCAAGAGCAAAGTGACGGTGAAGGCGCCCAGCGCGGCCTGCGCCGTGACCACCACCAGCAGCACCATGGGCAGGATCAGCGGCTGGCCAGGTTCCTTGCGCCGCACCCAGGCACCGATGGCCAGCACCAGAATCATCAGGCCGAGTGCCCCGGCAAAGTAGCGGTGGACCATCTCGCGAATCGCCTTGCCGGTCTCGACCGGCCGCTCGGCCCAGCGCAGGTTGGCGGCGGCCACCGAATCTTCGGTCTTGGGCCAGGTCAGTTCCCCATAGCAACCGGGCCAGTCGGGGCAGCCCAGTCCGGCACCGGTCAGGCGCACCCAGGCGCCCAGAATGATGACGGCAAGTGTCAGGCAGATGGCCGCCTTGACGATGCGATGGTAGGTCAGTGCGCTCATGCGTTGAATCAGTCTCTCTGAGTCCAGGTGAGAAGACGGCCGAGATCGCGACGGATGTCGTTCGGTTCGGCGGTATCGGAATAGCCCATCATTATATTCCCGAGGGGGTCAACGATGTAGCGAAGGCCGTCGGAATCGCTGTCCGGAAAGGACTCGATGAGCCCCGCCGCCTGTGGGCCGTCGATGATGGTGTAGGCCTCGGTCAGCGCCATGATGCGTTCGCGTTGCAGTGCATCGACCGGGGCCTCGCTGACCAGCAGCAATCCGACTTCCGGAACGTGACGGTCCTGCGCCTGGCGAGTCTGCCGCAGCCAGTAGAGATCTTCCATGCAGGGCTCGTCGCAGAGGCTTCGACGGACATGGACGATCTGCCACAGATCGAGCAGATCGTCGCGCTCGATCACGCTGCCGGCGCTGTTCGTCCATGGACCCTCCGGCAGGGGGATGACCGGCGTGATCAACTCTCCGAAGTTCCTCGTTCCACCCGGCGACCAGTCGACCCAGCGACTGTTAAGAAGCACAGCGACGATAACCGGCAGGGCAAACATGGCGAATACCAGCACGATGATCTTACGGTTCATGAGGATTTCTTCCTGGTCAAGAAAAAGCGCAGCGTCAATCCGACCCACAGAATCAGCACGGCGACGCTGATAGCAGCCCACTGGAAGGCGTAACCGCGATGACGATCCGGGCCCATGTTGACCCGTGGCCAGGCATCGCCGCTCAGGTGCTGATCATGCTCCGGGTCCAGTAGAACAATCCGATCGGCGAGTTCCGGGCCGAACACGTCCCGCACGCGATCCAGGTCGAGGTAGGTCATCAGATTGGGCCAGTGGTCGGGGTCGAGCGGCAGTGCTTCGCCCAGCCGCAGGCCCGGCTGCGGCGGTCCGGTCAGGCGCCCGCTGATCCGTACCGCCTGGCTGGCGGTTTCGAACTCCGGCCAGCGGTCGTTCGTGCGGATCCAGGGCTGCCAGCCACGGTTGACCAGGAGCGGGGGTGATCCGTTGTCGGGGGAGAACAGGCTGAAGACGTGAACGCCGGGGTGACTGTTCCGGGTCTGATTGTCCAGGAGTACATGCCGCAATGGGTCGAATCGACCTGTTGCGCTGACCAGTGACAGATCCGGAATCTGACCGAACGGGCGCTCGCCCAGGATGACCGGCTCGGACTGTTCCCAACGCGCGAGCCGATCCTCTTTTTCTTCGGCGCGGTCAAGTTGCCACAAGGTCAGACGAACCGTCAGAGACAGGACGAGGATCGCAGCGATCTGAGGAATCAGGAACCAGGTCAGAGTTTTGGCTTTCGTACTGATCACCGTTGCCATTTATACTGCAGAGCCGTCAATTCAAGGTCATTCATCTTGCTGAGCAAAATCATCATCATCGGAGTTTTCCTGGCGATTCTCTTCACGCTGGCCTCCAGCTTCTATTCGCTGGTCAGCGACCAGGGGGAGGGGGACAGGACGGTGAGACGCCTGAGTTGGCGCGTTGGTCTGTCACTGGGCCTGTTGGCCCTGCTATGGCTCGGATTTCATTTCGGAATCATCGAGCCGCAGGGCGTCAACCCGGTCCAATACGGGCCTCCGGCCGGAAGCTGATCAGACCGATCGACAGGGTGTGGAGACGGCGGGCGTCAGATCCTGTCGAGCAGATAGTCCGCGCTGGAGACTCGGAATTCGCCGGGTGCTTCCACGAACAGCTCTTCGACAACGCCGTCGCGGACAATCAGGGCAAATCGCTGAGACCGCTGCCCCATGCCGAATGCCGTCGCGTCCATGTCCAGGCCCAGAGCCCGACTGAAGTCGCCGTTGCCATCGGCGGCCATGAGGATACTGCTGCCCACGCCGGATTGTCTGCCCCAGGCATCCATCACGAACACGTCATTGACCGCCAGACATACCAGGCGGTCGACACCCCTGGCCTTGAACTCGTCCGCCCGCTCGATGAAACCAGGCAGATGCTCTGCTGAACAGGTCGGAGTAAAAGCCCCAGGAACGGCGAACATGACGCTGGTGCCGCTCCCGCAGAGCTCGTGTGAGCTGATCGGGCGTGGCCCGTCGGAGCCCATGATCATCAGCTGCCCGTCAGGCAGCGCTTGTCCTTTTTCAATCACGTTGGGTCAGGCTCCCATGGCCTTGTTCATGGCGTTCAGAAGGGCGGACTTGTCCACAGGTTTGGTGATGTAGGCCGATGCACCCTGCCGCATGCCCCAGATTCGATCCGTTTCCTGATCCTTGGTGGTGACGAAGATCACCGGAATATGTGCCGTGGAATTGTCCTTGGAGATCTTGCGCGTAGCCTGAAATCCGTTCAGACCGGGCATGACCACATCCATCAGGATCAAGTCGGGAATCTCGGCCAGCGCCTTTTCCACCCCTTGTTCGCCGTTCTCGGCGGTGATGACTTCGTGGCCGGCACCCTCCACAATCTTGGTCAGTGCGTAGAGCTGGGATTCGGAATCATCGACGATCAAGACTTTTGCCATGATGCACCCTTCTGTTGATGTTGCTTTCAGCGATTAATCAGTCGACCATGATACTCGAAAAGTCTGTGCAAGGCTCTGGATGAGGCTGCTGTGGCGGGTCATTCGGTGTCTTTTTGATCGATTTCGACCGTGATTCGGCCTCGCCCTCCGCCGGAGAGCAGTTGCTCGAAGGCCTGAGGCAATTCCGACAGGCTGATGCTTGGCGCGGCGATGGCGCCGAGGTGGCGAGGCTTCCAGTCTGCGGCCATGCGCTGCCACAATTCCGAGCGGATGTCATAGGGGCAGCCGGCCGAATTGATGCCCAGCAGACCGATCCCGCGAATGATGAAGGGCATGACCGTAGTCCGAAGCCCGATGCCGCCAGCCATGCCGCAGGAAGCGATATTGCCCCAGGGCTTGATGACTCGAGTCAGCCCGGACAGCGTCTCCCCGCCGACATTGTCCAGAGCACCGGCAAACTGTGCGCTGGCCAGGGGCGATTCCGGCCAGTGGAGATCGTGTCGAGAAATGCACTGATCGGCACCGATCTCATGCAGCCAGTCGAATTCTTCGATCTTTCCGCTGATGGCCGTGACCGAGTAGCCGGCCCGGCTGTACATGTCGAGCGCAAGGGAGCCGACCCCGCCGGATGCGCCGGTCACGCAGATCGGCCCCATCTCGGGACGCTGGCCATTGGCTTCCATACGATACAGGCCGAGCGCTGCGGTAAAACCGGCCGTGCCGAGGATCATCGCCTCTTTCAGCGACAGGCCGTTCGGCAGGGGGATGACCCATTTCGAGTCGAGCCGCGCATATTCGGCAAAGCCGCCATCGCGCGTCTCGGACAGGCTGCTGCCGGTCACCAGGACTTCATCGCCCTCCTGAAATCGTTCGCAGCGACTCTCGACGACGGCGCCGGCCAGATCGATTCCTCCGTTGAGCGGAAACCTGCGCAGGATCTTGCCCTTGCCGGTTCCGGCCAGGGCGTCTTTGTAGTTCACGCTGGACCAGGCGACCTTGACGATGACATCGCCGTCGTTCTGGTCGTCGATCGCCTGTTGCTCGACTCCGGCGCGATACCCGTCCTCGTCGTCACGGATTCGAAATGCCCGGAAATTCGCTGGAACGTTGCTGCTCATGGTCAATTCATTCCTCGCGCGGGGTCACGCTGTCGACCCGGGGCAGGACACCTGGCGGCGTCCTGCCGGCGGGATGGGGTCAATTCGCCTTGTGAATGGCCCGTTTGTCCACAGCCAGAGCGGCTTCGTGGACCGCTTCGGAGAGCGTCGGATGGGCATGAACGATTCTCGCTAGATCCTCGCTGCAGCCGTGGAATTCCATCGCTACGACGCATTCGCCGATCAGCTCCGAGGCGTTGGCGCCAAAGATCTGGACGCCCAGGATGGTGTCGTCTTCGGCATCGGCGATGATCTTGACATGGCCCGCCGCGTTGCCCATCGCCAGACCGCGCCCGGTGGCGGCGAAGGGAAAGCTTCCGGTCCTGTATTCGACGCCTTCAGCCTTGAGATCCTTTTCGGACTTGCCGACCCATGCGATTTCGGGGTCGGTGTAGATGACCCACGGGATGGTGTTGAAGTCGATATGGCCGTGCCCGGTCACGAGGCGCTCGACCACTGCGATTCCTTCCTCAGAGGCCTTGTGTGCCAGCATCGGCCCGCGCACCAGGTCGCCGATCGCCCAGACGTTCTCTACCGAGGTGCGGCAGTTCTCATCGACCTCGACCTGGCCGCGATCGGTCAGGCGAACGCCGCAGTCCTCGGCCAGCAGGCCTTCGCTGGCTGCCCGACGTCCTACTGCGACCAGCAAGCGGTCGAAGATCTCGGAGTGCTCACCCTTGGCGTCCTCGTAGGTGACTTCGACCTTGCCATCGGAAACTTTTGCGCCTGAGACCTTTGCGCCCAGGCGGATGTCCAGGCCCTGTTTCTTGAATTCGCGAGCCGCTGCGCGAGCCATGTCGGTGTCGACTACGCCGAGCAGTTCGTCCATCGCCTCGAGCAGCACCGTTTCAGCCCCCAGCCGGCACCAGACGCTACCCATTTCCAGGCCGATGACGCCGGCACCAATCACTCCGAATCGTCCGGGGACCTGCTGGAATTCAAGCGCGCCAACGTTGTCGACGATATATTCGCCGTCGATCTCCACATTCGGAATCGTGAATGGCACCGAACCGGCAGCCAGCATCACATGCTTGCCGCGCGCCTGGTAACGATCACCATCGTGCGGGCTGACTTCAACCACGCGATCGGAGAGCAGCTTGCCGAAGCCGTTGGCAAACTCGATCTTGTTCGCCTTGAACAGCTGAACCAGGCCGCCGGTGAGCTGCTTGACCACCTTGCGCTTGCGCTCGATCATCTTTGGCACGTCCATGGACAGATCGTTGACCGAAATGCCGTGATCAGTGTAGTCGTGCTGGATGTGATGGAAGTGTTTGGAGGAATCCAGCAGGGCTTTCGACGGCACGCAGCCCACGTTCAGGCAGGTGCCGCCGGGGGCCGGCTTGCCGTCCGCGTCCTGACGATCGTCGATCAGCAGGGTCTTGAGGTCGAGTTGTGCTGCACGTATCGCCGCGGCATAGCCGCCCGGGCCACCGCCGATCACGATCAGATCGAATTCTTTAACGGCCATCTTGGTTTCCTTGTTTGACATTGGCTGGATGAATAAGGAATCCAGCCAGTAAATTGAAGATCACTTTCATTCACGCAGCTCACGAATACCGGAAAGTCAAAGCTCTTTTCTTCGTGCGCTACGCGCCATTCCTGGTTCCGAAGGCATGCGCCCGGCTCGGCACGGTCTTACCGATATCAGAGGCCGAGCAGCAGGCGCGCCGGGTCTTCGAGTGCTTCCTTGACCGCGACCAGGAACTGGACGGCGTCCTTGCCGTCGACGATCCGATGGTCGTAGGACAGGGCGATGTACATCATCGGGCGAATCACGACCTCGCCATTCTCGGCGATCGGGCGCTCCTTGATGGTATGCATCCCAAGGATGGCGCTCTGCGGCATGTTCAGCAGCGGCGTCGAGATCAGTGAACCGAACACGCCGCCATTGGTGATGGTGAAGGTGCCGCCCTGCAGGTCCTCAAGCTGGATCGAGCCGCCCCGGGCCTTCTCTGCGTAGTCGGCGATCGCCGATTCGATCCCGGCCAGGCTCATGTTCTCCGCATTGCGAAGGATCGGCACCAGCAGGCCCCGGTCCGTCGAGACCGCGATGCCGACATCCTGGTAGCCGTGATAGACGATCTCATCACCGTCGACCGAGGCATTGACCACCGGGTGCTTCTGCAACGCTTCACAGCAGGCCTTGACGAAAAACGACATGAACCCGAGCTTGACACCGTGCTTGGCGGCAAACTCTTCCTTGTAGCGCGATCGGATGTCCATCACCGCCTGCAGATTGACCTCGTTGAAAGAGGTCAGGATGGCTGCCGTGTTCTGTGCCTCCTTCATCCGCTCGGCGATTCTCGAGCGCAGGCGTGACATCTTGACGCGCTCTTCCTGTCGCGCGCCGCCAGCGCTGGCGTGACGCATGACATCGGGCTTGGTGACCCGGCCGCCACGTCCGCTACCCTCGACCCCGGAGGTGTCGACGCCCTGATCGGCCGCCGCGCGACGTGCTGAGGGCGAGGGCGCCCCTCCGCTGCTGTCGGACCTGGCCGAGTCGCGGTCGGATGATTTCGAAGGGGACTCATCAGTCTTGTCGCCGGATGAGGCCTTGTCGGACTGCTCGGCAGATTCATCGGACGCCTGGTCTTCGGACTCATCGTCGTCCTTCTCGGGCGCATCGGACTCCTCGAGGGTGCCCAACGCCTGACCCTCGGTGACGGTTTCGCCGGTCTCGGCCGTGATTTCCTTGAGAACCCCGCCAGCGGGTGCCGGTACTTCGAGCACGACCTTGTCGGTCTCGAGGTCGACAAGATTCTCATCGCGCTCGACGTAATCGCCCGGCTGCTTGTGCCATTTGGCAACGACGGCATCCGAAACGGATTCTGGAAGATTTGGAACCTTGATTTCTACGCTCATTAGAACTGTCCTTAAACTAAGCCTTCACCGTGAGTCAGCGCCTGGCCGACCAGTCGTTTCTGTTGTTCGAGATGGACCTGGTAGTAACCGACCGCCGGCGAGGATGCACCTGTGCGTCCGACGTACTTGAGGGCTTTTCCGCCCGTACACGCCTGGAGGTGATGGCGAATCTGGAACCATGCCCCCTGATTCAGCGGTTCTTCCTGGCACCAGACGAACTCTTCTGCCTTCGAATAGCGCTCCACGATCGCCTGCACCTCTTCACGCGGGAAGGGATAGAGCTGTTCGACCCGCACCAGGGCGATGTCCTCGATGCCCTGCTCGGTGTGTTCCGCGGCCAGGTCGAAAAAGACCTTGCCGGCGCAGAACACCACGCGCTTGATAGTCTCGGGCTTGGGTTGATTGGGGTCGTCGATAACCAGTTGGAACTGCCCGTCAACCAGGTCTTCCAGGGTCGATACGGACGCCTTGTGCCGAAGCAGGGATTTCGGCGTCATCACGATCAGGGGCTTGCGGAAGGGCCGCATCATCTGGCGCCTGAGCATATGGAACATCTGCGAGGGCAGCGAGGGAACGCAGACCTGGATGTTGTTGCCGGAGCTCAGCTGCATGAAGCGCTCCAGCCGGGCAGAGGAGTGCTCCGGGCCCTGACCCTCATAGCCGTGCGGCAGGAACATCACCAGTCCGCACAGGCGTCCCCACTTGGTCTCGCCGGAGGCAATGAACTGGTCGATCACGACCTGAGCGCCGTTGACGAAGTCGCCGAACTGGGCTTCCCAGATGACCAGGGTGCCCGGGTCGGCCGTGGCGTAGCCGTATTCGAAGCCGAGTACGGCCTCCTCGGAGAGCAGTGAATCGATGATCATCACATCGTCGGGCTTTTCGGCCAGGTCGGCCAGTGGCACCCAGTCCTCGCCGTTGGTCTGATTGTGCAGCACTGCATGACGGTGGAAGAACGTTCCGCGTCCGGAGTCCTGGCCGACCAGGCGCATCTTGAACCCCTGCTTGATGAGGCCGGCATAGGCCATGGTTTCGGCGAAGCCCCAGTCCATGGGAGACTCGCCCTGAGCCATCTTGCGCCGGGCCCCGAGAATGCGCTCGACCTGTTTGTGCACCTCGAACTCCTCCGGCGGCGTCGTCATGCGCTCGGACAGCGACTGAATCTCGTCGAGCGCCATGCCGGTCCCGACCTCCTGGCGCCAGTTCTGATCGAGAAAGGGCACCCAGTCGACCGTGATCGGGGCTTCATCGCCCGGCACCAGATCGACCACCGGTTGGCCGGCGTCGAGACGATCCCGATAGTCCTCCTGCATGCTGGCAACGGTCTTCTGATCGACCAGGCCCTCCTTCACGAGTCGGTCGGCATACAGCTTGCGCGTCGAGTCGAGTTCGCGAATGATCGAATACATCCGCGGCTGGGTCGCTGCCGGTTCGTCGGCTTCATTGTGCCCATGGCGCCGATAGCAGACCAGGTCGATGATCACGTCCTTCTTGAAGTCGCGACGAAAATCGGCTGCCAGCTGGGTGGCATAGATCACGGCTTCGGGGTCATCCCCATTGACGTGCAGAATGGGCGCCTGCACCATCTTGGCGACTTCGGTGCAGTACAGGGTCGAGCGCGCATCCAGCGGGTTGGAGGTGGTGAAGCCGATCTGGTTGTTGACCACGATATGGAAGGTGCCGCCGACCGCGAAACCGCGGGCCTGAGACATATTGAGCAATTCCATGACCACACCCTGGCCGGCGATGGCGGCGTCGCCATGGACCAGAACGGGCATGACCTGAGCGTGCTCATGGTCTTCGAGTCGCGACTGTCTGGCGCGCGCCGATCCGGCGACGACCGGATTGACGATTTCCAGATGTGACGGGTTGAAGGCCAGGGCAAGGTGTACGACGCCGCCGGGCGTGCGAACGTCGGAACTGAAGCCCATGTGGTATTTCACGTCACCGGAGCGGTTCGGATCATCCTTGGCCATCTGGCCTTCGAATTCGGCGAACAGTTCGCCCGGGCTCTTGCCGAGAACGTTGATCAGGACATTGAGGCGCCCGCGATGGGCCATGCCGATGACCATCTCGCGCACCCCCTGATTGCCCGAATGGCGGATCAGGGCGTCGAACAGCGGAATCATGCTCTCGCCGCCTTCGAGGGAAAAGCGTTTCTGGCCGACGTATTTCGAGTGCAGGTATTTTTCCATGCCCTCGGCCGCCGTCAGCTTTTCAAGCAGACGAATCCGCTCCTCTTCAGAGGGGGCATAGTTGCCTCGCGTATTCTCGAGCCTGCGCTGCAGCCACTGGCGTTGATCGGTTTCGCCGATGTGCATGTATTCCACGCCGATCGAACCGCAGTAGGTATTGCTGCAGATGTCGATGATGTCCTTGAGCGCAAGCCGATCCGGCGCGGCCAGGGATCCGGTGTGAAAGGTCGTATTCAGATCCGATTCGGTGAGATTGTGAAATCCGAGCTCGAGATCGGGAACGCGCGGGCGCTCGCTCAGGTTCAGCGGGTCGAGCTTGGCCTGCTTGTGGCCGCGGACCCGATAGGCATTGATCATCCGCAGGACGCCGGCCTGCTTGTAGTCCTCTGCCATGACCGTCGCCGCGCCATTGGCCCCGAGGGCCTTGAAGTGTTCGGCAATCTCGATATGGCGGGTATCGTCGTCCTGGCGCGGCCCGAGCTGGGCAAAGATTTTCTGCCAGTGCGACGGCACCGAATCCGGGTCGTCAAGCCACTGCTCGTAAAACTCCTCCACGTAGGCGGCGTTGCCACCGGACAGGTGTGATGCCCGGTACTGCTCCAGGAGGTAATCGGTCATGTAGGAGTGCTCTTCTTCGGCGTCGGAATCAATACCCGCCGATTATAACGGGGCTGGTGCATTGATGGGCCGGAATCGACGCTAGCGAACGACGGAAGGGCCCCTGGGTCGGTCGATGGCGCCCAGCTCGAGCAGCTGATCGAGGGCATCGTCCTGCTCCAGCCATTCCGCGCCGAGACATCGCTGCGTGCTCAGCTCAAGGGCCAGCGGGCCGGGACAGTCGATGTGCTCGCCGTTGACATAGAGGCGATCCTCACCGAGGAGTGCAAGTCTTGCTGTAGCGGCCAGGCGTACAGGATGTCCTGCCCGAAGCTGACGCGCGATCGCGGCTCGTTCGACCAGCTCGTCGCCGGGCCAGAGCCGCCAGCGAGTCAGGAATGCTGCCAGCAGGCGCCCCAGTCTCTCGTCGTCGAGGGCCAGACTCTGTTCCAGCAGCCGACGGGCCTGCTGAACCAGCTCGGCACCGATGCGGTCAGGCTGCTGCGGATCGATCGAGCGGACCTGCAGCCGTTTATTGCCCGCCGGATCCTCCAGCAGAGCGTCGGCAAGCTGGAACATCAGCTCCGGGCCGGAGGGCGTTCGCAGTCCCACGGACCAGGTCTGGCAGGCCGTTCGGGCCACGCCATGGTGGCCGATGCCGGGTGGCAGATAGAGCACGTCACCTGGCCCGGTCTCGATCGTCAGCTCGGCTGCCCAGTCTGCGATCAGGGCCAGCTCGAAGCGCCCGTCGGGTCTGAAGTCCTTTCGGGTGGAAAGCTCCCAGCTTCGTTGCCCTTTGACCTGAACCAGAAAAACATCGTAGGCATCACTGTGCGGACCGACCGAACCGCCGGGAACGGCCTCGGAGATCATCACATCGTCGAGTATCCAGTGGGGCAGAAAACGGAACTCGTCGAGGAGCTCTGCAACCCGGCTGTCGACCTTGTCCATTTCCTGCACCAGAAGGGTCCAGTCGCGCCGGGCTGCGGGCAGCTCATCGGCACCCAGGATGCCGTGCGTCACCTGCCAGTCGCCGGTTTCCCGAGCGCCCTCGACCAGGCGGGTGGGCAATTCGTGCACCGCGGCCAGCTCGAGCATGCCTTCGAGTTCGACGGCTTCGGGTCGAAGCCAGCCGCGAATCAGACACGGGGAGCGGCTCCAGTAGTCGGCCAGAAAATGAGCGGCCTGGAAACCGTCGAGTTCCGGCAGCTCCTTCATACGTATCTTTTGATATCCCGAGCCAGCGCTCCGGCGAGCCCGACATAGCTGGCCGGCGTCATGGCAAGCAGACGATCGCGGTCTTCTGCCGGGATGTCCAGGCTCCGGATAAAGTCATGCAGGCGGTCACGATCGATGCCATGACCACGGGTCAGGGCCTTGAGCTTTTCGTAGGGCTCGGGCACATCGTGCAAGCGCATGACGGTCTGAACCGGCTCGGCGAGCACCTCCCAGGCCTGGTCGAGATCAGCGGCAATCCGATCGGGGTCGGGTGCGATTCGACCGAGTCCGCGCAGAATGGACTGCCAGGCCAGGGCGCAGTATCCGAACGCCGACCCGAGCGATCGCTGCACGGTGGAATCGGTCAGGTCGCGCTGCCAGCGTGAAATCGGCAGCTTGGCGGCCATGTGTTCGAGCAGGCTGTTGGCCAGCCCCAGGTTGCCTTCGCCGTTCTCGAAGTCGATCGGGTTGACCTTGTGCGGCATGGTGGATGAGCCGATCTCACCGTCGACCAGCTTCTGGCGGAAGTAGCCCAGCGAGATATACGACCAGCTGTCACGCGCGAAATCGACCAGGATGGTGTTGATGCGGATCAGCGCGTGGCTGACCTCGGCGATCATGTCGTGGGGTTCGATCTGAGTGGTGTAGGGGTTGTAGACCAGGCCCAGGTCCTCGACGACCTGGCGCGACAGTTCGGGCCAGTCGATCCCGGGGCAGGCGGCCAGATGCGCGTTGAAGTTGCCGACAGCGCCATTGATCTTGCCGGTCAATTCGATCTGGTTGAGGGCCCGGCGCTGGCGTCTGAGGCGAAACACCACGTTGGCCATTTCCTTGCCGAGGGTGGTCGGAGAGGCTGTCTGCCCGTGCGTTCTGGACAACATCGGCAGATCAGCCGTCTCCAGAGCCAGGGTCTGCAGATGGTGGTCCAACCTGGAGAGCAGCGGGTCAAGGACGTCACGGATGACGGCCTGGATGATCAGGGCCCAGGACAGGTTGTTGATGTCCTCGCTGGTCAGGGCGAAATGCACGAATTCCAGATGAGCAGCCAGGGTCGGGCGCTTGCCCATGGCCGTTTTCAGCCAGTATTCAACGGCTTTGACGTCGTGATTGGTCTGTTTCTCGATCGCCTTGACGGCCGCTGCATCCTCGTTGCTGAACTCCTCGACGAGCTGGTCGAGAAAGCGCTGGTCATCAGGGTCAAGTGCGGGCAGAGCGGTGAATTCGGGCAGCGCAGCCAGCGCCTTGAACCAGGCCACCTCGACCCGGATTCGATGCCGGATCAGGCCGGCCTCGGAACTGAGAGCGGCCAGATCGCGTAATCGGTCGGCATAGCGACCGTCGAGCGGTGAGAGTGCAGTCAGTGCTTGGCTGTTCATGCCCTGTTCCCGTTGAAGATCAAGGGGCGTATCTTAGTGTACCGGCCGCCATGACAAGTCAGCCGATCAGGATCGCCAGCGCTCGAGGATGTCCTGATAGGCATCGATGCGCCGGTCGCGCATGAAAGGCCAGATCCGACGAACCGCTTCGCCGCGCTCGAGATCGACCTCCGCGATCAGCAGCTGCGCTTCATTGCCCGCCTGAGCCAGCACTTCACCCTGTGGACCGGCAATGAAGCTGTGACCCCAGAACTGCGCGGCACGGCCGGCGCCAGAGCGGTCCGGTTCGAGTCCGACCCGGTTGCAGGCCAGAACGGGCAGGCCGTTGGCGACCGCATGACCCCGCTGGACCGTGCGCCAGGCCTCCAGCTGTCGCGCCTGTTCCTGCCTGTCGTCATCGGGATCGAAGCCGATCGCCGTGGGGTAGATCAGCAGCTCTGCACCGGCCAGCGCCATCAGGCGGGCCGCTTCCGGGTACCACTGGTCCCAGCAGACCAGCACCCCGAGTCGACCGATGCTGGTCTGGATGGGCTCGAAGCCCAGATCCCCGGGGGTGAAATAGAATTTTTCGTTGTAGCCCGGGTCATCGGGAATATGCATCTTCCGGTAGATGCCGGCCAGACGGCCATCGCTATCGAAGACGATCGCCGTGTTGTGGGACAACCCGGCGGCCCGTCGCTCGAAGATGCTGCCGACGACAACGACCTGGTGCTCTCGCGCTGCCGATGACAGGGCCTGGGCCGTCGGGCCGTCCAGCGGCTCGGCCAGATCGTGCAGCGCCGGGTCCTGGAACTTGCAGAAATACTCGCTGGCGTGCAGTTCGGGAAGGACAATCAGATCCGCGCCCTGTCGGGCCGCATCCGCGATGCCGTCGAGAGAGCGGCGGCGGTTGCCTTCCAGGTCAGGGCCCATGGCGTGCTGGACGAGGGCGGTGGTGATGCGTCGTGTCATAGATGAGGTTCCGGGAGATGCATCGTGGCGCAATGAGGGCCTCCGAACTGGCTGATCATCGTTCGGGCGGGTACCGGAATGACATCGCGATCGGGCAGGAGTTCAGAGAGCAGACCGATGGCTTCCCTATCGCTGTCAACGCCATAGGACGGGACCAGGCAGGCACCGTTGATGAAAAGAAAGTTCGCGTAATTGGCCGGCAGTGCCCGGTCGAAGGATTCGACACGGGGCAGCGCGATCAGCTCGAAGCGCCCGCCATCGCTCCGGCGCAGGCTCTGTAGCTGGGATTCGAGCGTCTGCGTCCATTCCCGGTCTCGATGCTGCTGATAGACGATGCGTTCGCCATCGGCAAATCGGGCGATGGTGTCGATATGCCCGTCGGTATCGTCGCCAGGCAGGCCGGGAACCTCGATTCCGAGGATCGACTCGACATGGAGAGCGCCTACGAGACGCTCGGAAATGTCCGAGCGCGAGAGCTCTGGAAGGCGTTTGTGAAGACAGGACCAGTTGACCAGAAGATGCCCCCGACCGTCGCATTCGATCGCACCACCTTCGAGCTCGAGATCGACAGCGACGCGGGTAAAGTCCGAAAGCAGCCGGTGGGCAATCAGCTGGCGGTTGACCCGGTTGTCGTGCTCGGACTCGTATTTGCCGCCCCAGGCGTTGAATCTGAAGTCCATGGCAAACGACCGATTCGGGCTGCCGAGCAGACAGATCGGGCCGTAGTCGCGGCACCAGGTGTCGTTGTGCGGGATGACCACCGGATTCAGACCCGGATGATCGACCATGGGAAGGGAGGCGATCTGATCGCTATCTTGAACAACAACGAGAACGGGCTGGTAGGCCAGAATCCGCTCGATGAGTATGGCGTATTCAGAACGGATTTCGGGCAGACACACCGCCCAGTCGCCAGAGGCGTCCGGCCAGGCCAGTAGCGTAGCGCGCTGGACTTCCCATTCAGCCGGCAGTCTCATGTCGTCTGACGCCATTCGCCTTCAGTCCAGCGCTGGCCGCCGATCAACGGATCGGTCAGCTCAGTCGGGATCGGATTCTGCGTGACTGCCCTGATCCGTGTCTCGAACAACAGCGTCGGGGTGCAGCACGCTTTCGATCACGATTCGATGTTCGAAATAGACGCTGTAATCCCCGTAGATCCAGCGCGTGATCGGCGGTTCGCCGACGGGGCCGACCCGATCGACGGGCTCTCCGTAGCGCGCTTCGACCTCGTTCATGGTCAGGCCGTTGACGGGCAGGTCGCGCAGCATTCTTTCCCTGACCTTTTCGATCAACAGGACGTCTGCGCTGGCTCCACTGCTCAAGCTCAAGAAAATCACCCCCCAAAGCAGCAGTACGACCGGCTGTCTGATCATGGTGTTTTTTCTCATTGCTGGCCTCTGTCAAGAAAGTAAGATGATCGTCGTCCCGAGCTCCGGCCCTGTCCTCGGCTTGCCCGGTCGAGCGGCCTCCCCGGGCAGGTGATTGAAATCTCTGGATCAACTATGCCCCGGGACGGTTGGAGTCTAGCATAGGAAGTCAATTCGAGGAACGAAAGGAAAGTTCATGAAAACAGCTGTGATTACAGGGGCAAACAGAGGCATCGGCCTGGAACTGGTGCGCGGTCTGAAAGCGGATTACCGGATTCACGCAGTGTGCCGTTCCAGCTCGCCCGAGCTCGACGGCGAAGGGGTCGAGATCGTCGACGGAATCGATGTGGCCAGCACGGATGGGATCGAGCGTCTGGCAGAGCGACTGAAGACCCTGTCGATCGATCTTCTGATCAACAACGCCGGGCTCCTGCGGGCCTCGAGCCTGGCGGGTATCGAGGCCGAGATCGAGGATTGGCGAGCCCAGTACGAGGTCAACGCCCTGGCGCCGCTTCGGGTCACCTCCGCACTTTCCGATCGATTGAGTGATGGGGCCAGGATCGTCATCATCACCTCTCGAATGGGCTCGATCAGCGACAACAGCTCGGGAGGTGCCTACGCCTACCGGATGTCCAAAGCCGCCGTCAACAGTGCGGCGGTTTCAATGGCGCACGAGCTTCGATCAAGGGGGATCGCGGTCGGCCTGTTCCATCCGGGCTATGTGCGCACTGGAATGACCGGTGGATCGGGTCTGGTTGATCCTGACGAGTCGGCCAGCGGTCTGATCGAGAGAATCAATGAGCTGAGCCTGTCCACGAGCGGGCGGTTCCGACACGCCAATGGCGAAGCGCTGCCCTGGTAGCCGGAGAGCCGGTTGTCCTTAATCGGGCTCGCTGATCGAGGGCGGGGTGCCGTCAGGACAGTCGGGCCTGCTCGTCGAGAAGCCGCAGCCAGGCTCGAAAGCGGAATTCCGGCAGCTCGCCGGCTGCTGCCGCATCTCGAATGGCACAGCCCGGTTCGTGTTGATGGCTGCAGTCGCGGAAGCGGCACTGACCCTGAAACGGCAGGAACTCCGGGAATCCGCGGACCAGCTCACGCGGGCTCATCGTCCACAGACCGTATTCCCAGACTCCCGGCGTGTCGATCAGCCAACCACCTTCGGCCAGGCGATACAACCGTGCCGACGTGGTCGTGTGTGTGCCCTTGCCGGTAACCGTGGACAGGGCGCCGGTCTGGGCCTGCAGATCAGGCACCAGCGCGTTGACCAGGGAGGTCTTGCCGACGCCTGACTGTCCAGCGATCAGGGTGGTCTTGCCGGCCAGCAAGCCGGCCAGCTGGGCGATGTCCATGCTGGGGCGGCACTGGGTGTGAACCACGCGGTATCCAAGGGATTCAAGATCGTTCAGATGTCGAAACGGTGGCTGATCGGGCGGTTCGAGGTCCGATTTGTTGACAACCACGATCGGCTCGACTTCGCAGAGATGACAGGCGGCAAGATAGCGATGGATCAGGTCCTGGCTGGGTGCCGGTTTGGCTGCGATCACGATCATCGCCTGATCAAGGTCGACTGCAATCGGCTTGAAACGGCCGCGCGGATCGCCGCGACCAAAGCGATTGCGTGCCGGAACGACTTCGCTCAGCTCATCGCGGTCATTGATCGCAACCGTCTGACCGGGCAGGGGGCGCGCCATCCGGCGGGGGAGGTGGAATGCGGCAAGGCGGCCGCAATCGAGCTCGGCAACCGCGCGATTGGCCCAGGCCTCGAGGACGAGTGCGCGACGATTCAAACGCCTCTCCCCCCGGCCGCTTGATATAGTTCGCGCCTCATCGAATCGGAACGCAGCCCCGCATGAACAACTCCCGTCTGATCTGGATCGACCTGGAAATGACCGGACTTGATCCGGACAGCGACCGGATCATCGAAATCGCGACCATCGTCACCGACGACCAGCTCGAAGAGGTCGCCGTCGGTCCGGTGCTGGCGATCGCCACGCCGGAAAGAGTTCTGGCAGCGATGGATGAATGGAATCAGCGCACGCACAGCAACTCAGGCCTGATTCAGCGCTGTATCGACAGTACGGTCGATCTGGACTCGGCGCAGCGTCAGACCCTGGAATTTCTTGTGCAGCACCTGGAGGCCGGAGCATCGCCGATGTGTGGCAATTCGATCTGCCAGGATCGTCGTTTTCTGGCTCGCGGCATGCCCGAGCTGGAGGCCTTCTTCCACTATCGGAATCTGGACGTCAGCACCCTCAAGATTCTGGCGCAGCGATGGGCGCCGGACATCTCGGCAGGGCTCGACAAGGCCACCTCTCACCAGGCCCTGGATGACATCAGGGACTCGATCGAAGAGCTCAGGTACTATCGAAAGTTTATGGGCCAACTCTCTGGTTTGAATCAATAATTCAACTGATCTGGAGTTCGCCATTTCGACTTGGGCGCTCTATTTCGCGGCCAGCATTCGCCAGGTATCGACGACCGTGTCGGGGTTCAGAGACATGCTCTCGATGCCCTGTTCCAGCAGCCATTCGGCAAGATCCGGATAGTCCGACGGGCCCTGACCGCAGATTCCGATGTATTTTCCGCGCTCGCGGCAGGCCTTGATCGCCATGCTGAGAAGCGCCTTGACCGCCCCGTTGCGTTCATCGAAACGGTGGGCGACCAGAGCTGAATCACGGTCGAGGCCAAGGGTGAGCTGGGTCATGTCGTTCGAGCCGATGGAGAACCCGTCGAAGTGTTCGAGAAACTCGTCGGCCAGCAGCGCGTTCGAGGGCAGTTCGCACATCATGATGAGCTTCAGTCCGTTGTGGCCGCGCTTGAGTCCGAACTCTTCCAGGACCGCGACAACCTCGCGCGCTTCGTCGACGGTTCGAACAAACGGGATCATCGCCCAGACATGGTCCAGTCCCATGGTTTCCCGAACCTTGCGAAGGGCCCTGCATTCCAGCTCGAATGCGTCCTTGAATGAATCGTCGACGTAGCGCGATGCACCGCGCCAGCCGATCATCGGGTTCTCTTCGTCCGGTTCGTACTGTTCACCGCCGATCAGATTGGCGTATTCGTTGCTCTTGAAATCCGACAGGCGCACGATCACCGGATGCGGCCCGAACGGTGCGGCAATGGTGGCGATGCCTTCGGCCAGCTTGTCGACATAGAATTCGACCGGGCCGTCATAACCGGCGATTCGCCGGTCGATTTCGGCGCGAATACTCTCACTCTGGTCGCGATATTCGAGCAGGGCGCGTGGGTGAATGCCGATCATGCGGTTGATGATGAACTCCA
>CAYTQT010000040.1:0-14729 GCA_964439915.1 uncultured Wenzhouxiangella sp.
TGGTCGCCGGATGGACGATTTCTGATCTTTCCGCTCGGGGGCAATGTCTTCCTGCTTGATCTGGTCGATGCACAGGGGGGCGTTCGCCAGATCACCACAGACGAAGCCTTCGACACCGACCCGCGAATTGCGCCGGATGGCCGAAACATCGCCTTCGTGCGCGAGCGCAATCTGTGGGTGGCCAACGTCGAAACCGGTGAAGCCCGGGCGCTGACCGAGGATGCCACCGAGACGATCAGCAACGGTATGGCTGAATTCATCGCCCAGGAGGAAATGGGGCGATCGACCGGTTACTGGTGGTCGCCCGACTCTCGGCATATCGCCTATCTTCAGGTCGATGAGAGCCCGATCGATGTCAGCCTGCGCTATGAAATCAGCGGCGGCGAGATCAGGATGATCGAGCAACGCTATCCCTATGCCGGCACGCCCAATGTCACCTATCGCCTGGGTGTTGTCGAAGTCGACAACGGTGAGACCCGCTGGATCGATCTCGGTGATGATCCCGATATCTACATCCCCAGAGTGGCCTGGCACCCGGGTGGCCGCCACCTCAGCGTGCAACGACAGAGCCGGGATCAGCAGACCCTCGAACTGCTGTTGATCGACACCAGCAACGGTGATCAACGCAGCCTGCTGACCGAGGAGAGCGAGACCTGGATCAATCTGCACGATGATCTGTATTTTCTCGACGATATGGATGCATTTATCTGGTCTTCCGAGCGCAGCGGCTACAGGCACCTCTACCTGTTCAGCCTGGAGGGTGAGCTGATCCGCAAGCTGACCGAGGGGGACTGGAGCATCGACGAGCTGGTCGGCGTGGATCAGGAGCTGGGCCTGGTCTACTTCACCGGGGCCGAGGTCTCGCCCCAGGAAAAGCAGCTCTACCGCCAGTCGCTGGTCACCAACTCGCCCGAGATCGTCTCGCGAATCTCGTCTCGATCCGGTTGGCACGAGATCCGGATGGATCGCGCAGCCCGAGTGTATGTCGACACCTTTTCAAACACCAACCAACCGCCACAGCTTTCCCTGCACTCGGCAGACGGCGAGCGCATGGCCTGGCTGATCGAGAACCGGGTCGACGACAATCACCCCTATGCGCCCTTTATCGAAGCGCACCAGCCGACCGAATTCGGCCATCTGATCGGCCCCGAGGAGCAGAAGCTCTACTACAGCCTGATCCGGCCGCTGGACTTCGATCAGTCCCGCCAGTATCCGGTCTTCTTCTACGTCTACGGCGGGCCAACCAGCCGCCTGGCAGTCAACAGCTGGGGACGTCGTGGCCTGATCAATCAGTACATGGCCCAGCAGGGCTACATCGTGTTCAGTATCGACAACCGGGGCATCGAACGCCAGGGCAAGGCCTTCCAGGACGCGGCCTATCTCAAGCTCGGTCAGATCGAGATGGTCGATCAGATGGTCGGCGTCGATTATCTGAAGTCGCAGTCCTTCGTTGATCCGGATCGAATCGGCATCTTCGGATGGAGCTATGGCGGCTACATGGCGCTGATGGCTGCGGCCCAGTATCCAGGCGAGTTTGCCGCCAGCGTAGCCGTGGCACCCGTCACCGACTGGGCCCTGTACGACACCCACTACACCGAGCGCTACATGTCGACACCGCAAGCCGCAGTCGAAGCCTATGAAAAGGGCAACGTCCTGACCTACGCCAACCAGATCAGCGACCCGCTGATGCTGATCCACGGCATGGCCGACGACAACGTGCTGTTCACCCACTCAACGATGCTGATGCAGCAGCTGCAGGATGCGGCCATTCCCTTCGAGCTGATGACCTATCCGGGAGAAAAGCACGGCATCACCGGCAGCGGCCAGCGTGTGCACGTCTATCGGACAATCACCGACTTTCTCCACCGCCATCTCGGGAACGAAGAATGAGCCAGACACCACCGGTCTATGCGCTGTACCAGAAGTTTCTTCGCTGGCCGGGCGGCAAGTGGCTGTTCTCGCGGGTATTCAGTCAGAAAGCGCCGTACTTCGCGACCATCGGCGCGACCTTTACCGAACTGCGCCCGAATTTCTGCGAGGTCTTCCTGCGCAAGCGGCGCAAGGTGCAGAATCATATCGGCACGGTCCACGTGATCGCCATCAGCAACGCGATGGAAATGGCCATGGGGGCCCTGGCCGAATCCACCATTCCGGCCCATCTGCGCTGGATTCCGAAGGGCATGACGCTGAGCTACACCGCCAAGGCCAACAGCGATCTGCGGGTGCAGGCGACCACAAGCCCTGACGACTGGAAGGAAGGCGACCTGCCGGTCACGGTCAAAGCCTACCGCGACGACGATACGGTGGTCGTCGAAGGCACCATCATGCTCTATGTGAGCGCCAGGCCAGCCAGAGCCGGATAGAACACATGCATCTTCCCATCCCCATCGACCTGCGAAAGAAACTGGAATGCCCGTTCTGCCACCGACTGACGCCGGTCTGCGAAACCCACTGCCAGCATTGTGATCAGCGAATTCCCGAGGATTTTCGTGAGCGCGAACGACTGAGGCTGGAGAAACTGAGGAAGCGACACATCAAACAGGCCTGGATCATTCTGCCGCTTCTCCTGATTCTGTTGATGATGCTGTTTCAGCCCTTCGCAGACCGAAGCTCATCAGGAGCAATACCCCTGCCTGGCGGCATTGGTCTTGCCGAATTCGAGCAAGCAGCAGCTATGGCGCAATGGAAACCTGCGACAGCATCTCCGCGATTTCTTCGTAATTGATCCGGCCAGATTCGATGCGCTCGAGCTCTTCAGGGCTGGAACAGATGATCTCACCCATCGCTTCCAGTGCGCCGACGACTCCATTGAGACCTTCTGCTCTGGAACGAGAAGGATGACGCGGCACAAAAACCAGGTCAAGTGACTCGCCATCGGGGCGATTGAGGACGATGATATTGGCCGTTGCCTCGCGTTCGACCCGCCCGTGCCAGGCCCGCAACCAGTCGCTCATTCGGGACTTGAGATCAATCGGCGTTCCGCGCCAGTGCAGGAAGGCCATGGGATAGACCGATTCCGTCCAGCCCTCCCTGCCAAAGGCATCGAAGCTCTGCTCCAGTGGAAACGGACCCTGAACATCCGGGCGCGGCATGAGGTGATGATGAAGGTGGCCCGGGATCGATGCGCCCGCGCCGACGCCATTGTAGAAACCCATCCAGCCGGGCAGTTTTGCCACCACCTCGATCAACTCTGCGACCAGGCTGCAGAGCCGATCGGCATCGCCGTGCCAATGCTGTTCATCGTGATCGCGGGAAGCCAGGATCACATGATTGGGTGCCAGCGGAAATGGATTCATCCAGGCCTTCAGGTGGCCCAGAGGGTCCGGCAATCGGTAACCCAGCTCCAGCCCACCGCTCTGCCAGCGGATATTCTCCTGACAGAGAAAGCAGCCCCCGTGGACTGGATCGATACCCGGTGGCGGCAGTGCCGGACCGACGCCGCCGAAGCGACGTGCACGCGCCGGGTTGAACTGGACCCGGAAATGGTCGGCCGCGAAGCGGTCTCCCGGAAATCTGAAATGCCTGACAGTCTGCAACGTGTCGCGGATGAACCCCGTATCGAGCTGCTGCTGATTGAGAGCCCTGAGTGCGGCACCCAACCCGTGATCTCGATGGTCTGCGGCCAGCTGCTGCTGCAGTTCGGTCTGACGCCTCTCCCACGAGGCCAGGAGAGACGCAAGCATTGGGGGGACTGCCAGAGCGGAATGACTGCGGTCGGCGGACATCGCGTCAGTATACTGTTCAGCACGTCAAATCCTGGATCAATTTCATGCGCGGAGACCAGCTGGTCATCGAAGACCACCACCGCAGGGCCGCAAGCGGTCTTTACGACGCCCTCGCCGCGGCGTTGAAAGCAAGCCTGGTCAGGCAGGTCATCACCATCGCCGGCGAATCGGGCAGCGGCAAATCGGAAACCGCCGAGGCGCTGGCCGACATCCTGCAGGATCACGGCATCAAGACCGTGATCTTCCAGCAGGACGATTATTTCGTTCATCCCCCACGCAGCAACGACCGTGCGCGCCGTGCCGATATCGACTGGGTCGGGCCGCAGGAAGTCCGACTCGATCTGATGGATGAGCATCTGGCCGCATTCCAGGACGGCGCCGATGAGGTGACCAAACCGCTGGTCGACTATGCAGCCGACCGGATCGACGATGAAGACTTCTCACTGGAGGGCGTGAAGGTCGCCATCGCCGAAGGTACCTACACCACCCTGCTCGAACAGGCGAACTGGCGGGCCTTCATCAATCGAACCGCCGCCGAGACCCGGGCCCATCGCGAGAAGCGAGCCCGCCATGCCTCGGAGCTGGACCCCTTCATCGAGCGGGTGCTGGCGATCGAGCACCAGATCATCTCCAGCCATCGCCGGCGCGCCGACTTCATCATCGAGTCCGATTACAGTGTTCATCCGGCCAACACGGACACCTGACCATGCATATCGCCTTTCTCAATCCTCAGGGCAATTTCGACGCCGCCAACTCCTACCTGACGGAACATCCGGATTTCGGGGGTCAGCTGATCTATGTCCGCGAGCTGGCGCTGGCCATGGCCCGTCTGGGCGCGCGTGTGGATGTCCTCACTCGACAGATCATCGATCCCGAATGGCCCGGGTTTGCGGCCGCGGAGGACGACTTCGGCGAGGTCGCAGACCGGGTGCGCATCATTCGACTTCCCTTTGGTGGTAGTGAATTCCTGGCCAAAGAAGACCTCTGGCCCGTCCTGCCCGATTACGTCACGGCGATCCGGAATCATTACGGCGATGCCCTGCCCGACTACTTGACCGCTCACTATGCCGACGGGGGCTACGCGGCCGCTCTCCTGCGCGCCCGGACCGGACTGGGGTTCACCTTCACCGGCCACTCTCTGGGCGCGCAGAAGATGGACAAGCTCAAGGTCAGCACGGAGAACTATCCTGCGCTTGAATCGCGCTTCCACTTTTCCAAGCGAATCGATGCCGAACGACTGGCCATGGATCTGGCCGACCGGGTCGTGACATCGACGACGGCTGAAGCGACCGAACAGTATGCGCATCCCCTCTATGCCGGCGCCGCGCCGTTGGAGGCCGCCGGTTTCGAGGTCATTGCGCCAGGAATCAACGGAAAGATCTTTCACCCCGATCTCGACCGCGATCCGATCGATCAGCGCACGGTTCAGCCCGGCGAATTCGATCGACCGCAGGTCATCGTTTCCAGCCGTCTCGACCCCAAGAAGAATATCGCCGGTGTGGTCGAAGCCTTCGCCGTCGAACCGGCACTGGCCGAGCGCGCAGGTCTGGTGATCTGCATCCGGGGAATGGATGAACCCTGGGCCGAGATCGAGCAACTGAAGGACGAAGAGCGCGCCGTGCTTGGACCGATCCTCGATCGCATCGATCAGGCCGGACTGCGATCGAGGGTGCGCTTTCTCAACATCGGTTCGCAGCAGGCCCTGGCAAGCACCTATCGGAGCCTCGCGGCGCTCGGCTCGGTCTTCGCCCTGCCCTCGCTGGTCGAGCCCTTCGGACTGGCCCCGATAGAGGCGGCAGCCTGCGGCCTGGCGGTTGCGGCGACGAAGAACGGTGGACCGTCGGAGGTCTTCGGACAGGGTGGCGGCGTTCTGTTCGATCCCGAAAACCCGGTCGATATCGCCGGCCGCTTGATCGAGGCGCTTTCCAGGGCGCCGGAGCTTCGAGCGCATGCGCTCGAGTCCATCGTGCCGAAGTACACCTGGGAGGAGACAGCGGAGCGCTATTTCGCCGTCATCCAGGAGGCCCTGGCGCAGTCGGAAGCAGCGATTACCGAGCCCGCAGCACTGGATGCGGGACCACGGATTCGACAATGGCTGGAGAGCCTCTGACTCCAGATCTTCGCCAGCCTTCCTCGGCGATGTGATTCGCGACGGTTTGAAGGCTCAGGCGAGCGAGATTCTGACTCGGAGTCTCAGACCGATGATTTTTCCGCCTTTCTGTCGCGCGCGACCTGCGGCGTATGAGCCAGATCCACCGGTTGATAGCGGCGCTCCTGGCCGAGCATCTCGCGATTGACAACGACCACACCCGCCTCGGTGATGTGGAAGCGCTTTGCGTCCTCTGTCGGGTCCTTGCCGATCACGGTGCCGGGCTCGAGGATGCAGCCGTTGTCGAGGATCACGCCATCGAGGACACAGCCTGCTTTCACATCGCATCCCGGGAGCAGCACCGCCCGATCCATTTCGCAGCCCCGCCCCACCATGCAGTCCATCGCCAGTAGCGAGCGATGCAGTCTTGAGTCCGACACGATGCAGCCATTGCTGACGATCGAATCGACCAGCATGCATCCGCCCTGCGGTCCATGATCGGTAAAGCGCGGCGGGGGCGACTGCATCAGCTTGGTGTAGATCGGCCAGGTCGGGTCGTTCATGTCCATGACCGGTTCGTCATCGAGCAGTTCCATGTGCGCCTGGAAGTAAGCATCGATGGTGCCGACATCGCGCCAGTAGGGTTGACCGGGAGACGCTCGGTACAGGGGAAAGGCATAAACCTGCTCACCCGAACGCATGGCTTCAGGAATGATGTCCTTGCCGAAGTCATGGCTGCTGTCAGGGTTGCGGGCATCCGCTTCCAGTGACTCATGCAGATGTGCCGAGTCAAAGACGTAGAGCCCCATGCTGACCAAGGCATGGTCCGGATCATTGGGTAATGGCTTCGGGTTTTCGGGCTTCTCCTCGAATCCGATGATGCGGTCGTTCTCGTCGACCTCCATGACGCCGAACTGATGGGCCTCGTCCAGCGGCATCACATCGCAGGCCACCGTGATCCGCGCCTGCCTGTCGGCATGGGCGGCCAGCATTTCGCCGTAGTCCATCTTGTAGATATGATCACCAGCGAGGATCAACGTGTACTTGTGGCGATAGGCTTCGATAATGTCCAGACCCTGATAGACCGCGTTGGCCGTCCCGGAATACCAGGACTCCTCATCCAGCCACTGCTGGGCCGGAATGATGTCGAGGATGTCGCCGAAATCGGTGTTCAGTCGATTCCAGCCGCGCATCAGATGGCGAATCAGCGAATGCGACTTGTACTGGGTCAGGACCGAGATACGCCGGATGTTCGACTGCAGACAGTTCGAGAGGGTGAAATCGATGATCCGGTACTGTCCACCGAAAGGCACGGCGGGCTTGGCGCGCCAGTCGGTGAGCATCTTCAGGCGACTGCCCCGGCCTCCGGCCAGGACCAGCGCCTGAGTCTGACGCGTGAGTCGACTGACGTAACGTTTCCGATCCGACATTCCGTTCCCGATCGACAAGCCTGCCGATCATGGTACCCGAAACAGACCCGTCTTCCAGTAGACGACCAATCGAGTTCAACCCGGCGTCAGAACCGTCCCCGGACCAGCCGGACACCCTGCAGCATATCGGTCGAGCGGGCAACAACTGCACCCTCGGCCAGATCCACTGCCCAGACGACTTCGTCACCGCCGCTGACCGGCGTGCTGGACCAGAAGCCCAGCACCGGTGCCGAGGGAAAGGCCTCCGCATCCAGCGCAGGAGCAAAGCATCGGTTCTCCAGAATCGAGGCCAGTTCGTTGCGGTTGGGCAGGCGCCAGTCGTCCTGCTCTGCCTGGTCATGGTCGGCAGCGGCAGTCAGTGCCGCGGTCCAGTCCATCGTCGATGGACTGCCGAGGCAATCGCTGCCGTCCCAGGTCTGCCCCAGGGCGCAACGCTGCCAGATCAGGCCGGTGCGTCGGTGCCTGAGCGTGCCATCGTCTGTCTCGGCAAACTCGGACAGGGGCGCGCTCGGCAGCACTGAGGCGTTCAGATTGCCGCCAGCGCACTGCGCCTGCAGCAGCCCGGGAACCAGGCCCGCACAGAGCAGAATCGATCGTAAAGCCTGAATTTTCATCTTCATCATCGGATCTCCCGCACCAGACGCACCCGCAGTGCGCTGGCCTTGTCTTGCAGTTCGACCTCACCGGTCTCGATATCGACCCGCCAGGCCCTGTCTGTACTCGAGGCGGCCGGAGAACGGGTCCAGACCTCGCCGCCTGCCAGTGGGAAGTACTCCGCGGCCATCGCCGGGGACGCGCTGCCCGCATGGATCAGGGTCGCCAGCTCTTCACGCGATGGGACGCGCCAATCGCTCGAGCCGCACAGCCCCTCGAGATTGATCACGTCCAGCAGGGCCGAGGTATCACAGAGACTGCCGATACACTGCCCGCCGTCGCTCTCGCCCGCCCAGCCGCCGTTGGCTGTGGCTTCGTCGAGTCGCCAGCTGTAGGTGTGGGAGAAGTGTCTCGGACTGGCCGGGTCATCAAGCTTGACCTCCCAGATCAAGCCGGTCACATTGTCGACCACGCAGCTCCATTCTTCCGCATCATCCGGCAACACACGTCCGCCGTCGTCGAGCTTGTTGTAGTCGAAACCGGCCGGACCCGCACCCCGCTTGAGCAGGGTGCCGTTTGCCGCCAGTGCATCACGACCGAACTCGGCATCCTGACCGGGCCGGCCCGGCGCCGGACAGGCCCCGGAACTACCTCCCAGACAGACCTGCTGGCCGGTATCACCGATCTGACGCACCCAGCAACTCGGAATCTCCGGGGGGCGGGCCGCGGACTGATAACGATCGCGGAAAAAGCCGCAGGCATCCAGCCGATCCGGTCCGGGAGGTGGCCGTTTACGCTGGATCTCCAGCACCACATCGTCGATCGCCACCACGCTGGCGGTATCTCGCGAAGCACCGACCAGTGCAACGGAAACCGTCAGGGATTCCCCCTCGACCGCGCCCGGCACAGGAATTCGAAGCTGATCGCCGTTCAGCGTTGCACCCGGGCCGAAATTGAGGCCCGACGGCACCGCAGCTTCGTTGGCGACAGCGCTGGCTCCTGCCCGAATCGAGGCCGACCGCGACCGGCCGCTGCTGTCGGTGACATGCACATCGAAGGCATCGGGGATGAAGCTGCCATCGGCGGTCAGCACCGGCATCTCGGTCAGGCGAAGCTTGAGGGCGAGCAAGCCCTCGGGCGCGATGAAGTCCTGCGACAGGCCGGCCACGTAGGCCCCGCCACGCTGGATGCGCGCGGCACCGGCCACCACCCCGATCGTCGGCGCCGGAACGGAAACCCCGCTCGGCACTTCGACCGTCCATTGAAGCAACCCATCGCTGAAGTTGCCGTTGGGCAGGGCCTGGTCGAAGGTGCCCGGATCATCTGCATGGGCCAACCCTGATGCCAAGGCGATCAGCACAAGCCAGGCATGCCGCAGAACAAGCCGGGCTGTTCTGCTCTTGTCGGGCGAGCCGGACAGCGTTGTTTTCCTCGATTGTAGTGACATCATGATCAGAATCCTCCCGCATTCAGGCCGCCACCAATCCCGCAGGGCAACAGAGCTTTAATGCCACCCCAGGGATCACTGGGTGGCATGAGAAGGTCGGCCGCACCTTCGGTGCCGCCGCCCCCATTGAGACCCTTTACCACCGCCGCAAACACACTGTTGATGCCGATAGCTACAGGGAGAGCCGTGCCAATGCCAGTGGCGATGTCACAGATAATCAGCCCGTACTCCAGCGCGGACAATTCGCCGGTTGGATCACTGAAGATCAACGGATTGTTGTCGCCATATCGGAAATGCCATGGCACGATCGGGTCCTCGGACACGAAGCGTGCAATAGACGGGGCATAGACACGGGCCCGGTAATAGCCCAAACCACCGGGCAGATCAAAGTCGCGACTGGTGTATCGAAGGCTGTCATCCAGGCTTGGCACAGGACCGCTGACCTGATGACCGAAGGCGTCATAGCGGTAATCCGCGAGAACCTGTCCGGTACTGTCGACTTCCTTGCGCACCGTGCCCAGGTTGTCGGTCAGAAGCCAGCGCAGCTGACCCTCGCGTTCGATTGCAAGTGGGCGGTCGACAAAGCGTGAGTACAGCCGTCGCCAGACCACCTCCCCTGCATCGTTCAGAGCCACAGCCGGGTTATTGAAATCATGGAGGTAGTGACGTGCCTGTCCGTCCCGAACGGCAGAAACGCGCCAACCATTCATCGCATGAACATAGCTTGCCTGGCTAAGCGGTTGCCCCATCGCGTCTCGGAGTTCGACCGAGGCAATCCGATCGATCCGGGAGTGGCCCAGCGCCAGCACAGAACTGTCTGACTGATTCGTTCGCTCCAGCCACTGGCCTTCCCCGGTGTAACTGTAATCGTGAACGTCATCGCTCAACAGTCGATGACCGCCCTGACCGATCGCATAGGACAGCAAGGCTGCGCCCTGAGCACCTGGCCGGGTCAGCCAGTTTCCGGCGGCATCCCAGGTCGTGGGCCCGCTCGCAATACCGGATGCAGGTGGATGAACCGCATCGACCAGCCACCCTCGTCCATCAAGTATGAACTGATGCAGTCCATCCTCGTCCTGCATGGCCACAATCCGCTGCGCCGCATCGCGTTGATAATCGAGTCGCTGAATGACACCGCCACCAGGGGCACGATGTTCGATGGCTACGAGTCGGCCAGCACAGCCCGGGCAATCGTAGCTGTACTCACTGATTGGCCCGGGAACCGTGCCCTCCAGATCCGCGTATCGCGTCAGCAACAGGGGTAACCCGCTCGCCGTCGACTCGATATCGACCCGCTTGGGCAGGACGCCTGCGCCACTCTGACGAACAGAAATCAAGCGATTGAACCCGTCATAGTCGTATTCGGTGACGCCGCCGGCAGAGTCACGAACCTGCTCGACGTTGCCGCTTCCATCGTAGTCGTACTCCATCCACCAAGATGGCGCCCCCGGTGCCGTATGATCAACGCGACGTGCTTGTCCCGTCGGCCAGTACTGGATGTCGACGGTGCTATCCGGCGTCGCCATACGCGTCAGCAATCCTTGATCGCTGTATTCATAGGACCCCCAAGTACCGACATCTGGCCAGCGCTCTTCGATGAGTCGCTGACCGTCGTCATAGACGAATTCGCGCACCTGGCCATTGCGATCGGTCATTCGCGTGATCTGACCGAGGGTGTTGTACTGGAAGGTTCTGGACTGGCCACTGGCATCGGTGACCTGCGTCACCAGACCGCGCGAGTCATACTCCACCTGTCTCTGCTGTCCAAGCTCATCGGTAGACGCGACCAGAAGCCCGCGTTCGTCGTAGTCGAACTGTCGCTCGAAGCCCAGGGCGTCGACGACTCGCGTCAGTCGACAGTCCGCATCGAACTCGCGCTGTTGGCAATTCCCCAGAGGATCACACTGCTCGATCCACTCCCCCGGACACTGGTCGTACTGCCAGGTCCAGATCTCTCCATCTGACAGGATGCGGCGAAGCTCATTACCCTCCTCGTCGTACTCTCGCGTCTCGAGGCCACCATCGCCATCGCGATACTCGAGAATCTGTCCCGCCTCATCATAGGTCCAGGTCTGCTCGATGAAATTGACCGCATCGTGGAAGTCGCGACGGGCACTCAGCAATCCATCCTCGGTGAAGAACAGATCGCTACGGAACCCGCGAGGATCGAAGATCGTCTCGGAGCGGAGGTCCGTATCGAACTGGAACAGACTGCAGCCTTCGAGCGTCTCGAAGTTGCCATCGGCCGGACAGTGCGCAATCAGTCGACCTTCTTCATCGAAGACATGCCGGGCGATCGGATTGCCCTCCGGATCGAACATGGCGGTGATCAGGTGCGGGTGGTCCGGGTCGTCGTAGACAAAGGTGGAATCATTGCCGGCCAGATCCGTTACGGCGACCAGGTTCCCCAAGGCATCGTAGTGGTAGAACACCCGAGCAGCCGGTACTCCGCGCTGATCGTCTGGCAAACGGATCTCGATGATCCGACCCTGTTCGTCGCGCAGGTAGTCCACCGAGACACCCCATGAACTCTGCAGCCCGTCGGGTGTGACGCTCAATACACCCCCGAGAACGTCTCGGACTTCGATCAATCCCTCGAACTCGTCAATGACGTAGACCAGTCCATCCTCGGTTTCCAGTTCGTAGCGTGATGGATTGTAGGGAATGATGTAGTCGGCGAAGCCTGCGCCGAGCTGGAAGACCGTGTCCGGCCAGCCCACTGCCCGCAACGTGTCGGTCACCCCAGGATCCGGCTCGTAGTTGACCTGATACTGGAAGACCGCAGGGAATGACTTCAGCTCGGGCGCGAAGCGGAAGCCGACGACCTCGCCATTCGGCTTGGTGATCGTCACGCGTGTCGTCGTCGTGAAGGGTTCTCCTGCAAGGATTGCAAAACCCGAAGAGTCAGGTGGAAGGTCTGCCGCAGTGTCCGTGACGCTCGCAGACATCATCAGACGCCAGCCCGGCCCGAAGTCACCTTCGCCGACCCTACCTGATGAGGCCTCCAGACTGTCATAAGATCGACCGACCGATACAGGGATGCCGCCGACAGGCAACACCGCATCGGCGACTGAGAATTGCACTCGGCCGGGCTTGTTGCCGGTACCGGAAGCCATGATGAACTGGATGCCACCCGTCTGCGCGCCGTCACTGGCAAGCACAGTGATTTCGAAGTCACCGGGTGCCAGGACAGTGGGGTCGAACACCGCCAGTTCGTTTGAGGTCACGGGGCCCGAACCGCTGGCGAGCAGGGTCGCCTCATCAGCGTCCAGCGCACGTTGTGTCACTTCCCAGGTCAGGATGTCCGGCGTATTGTCGTCGATGGTCACCACGATCGGCACGGGCTGGTTGTAGGCCTCGCCGGTCAGCCCGGTTTCCAGGGTGACGACCGGTGCCTGCTCGTCGTTGCAGTCGATCACCGTCAGGGGCGTCGTGTCCTGACTGGTCAGACCGCTGGGATCCGTGGCCACTGCCAGAACGGGAATCAAGCCACTTTCCGGCGGTGTCCAGAGCGTACAGCGCGACGCATCGAGCGTCATCACTTCGCTATCGAGGGTCAGACTGACCTCGATCAGACCCACGTTGTCCGAGGCCACGACACACACCGCCGCAGGTTCGCGCTGGCACGCCGGGGCAGGCACCATCGTCACGGCGACCACAGGCGCTTCCGTATCCGCCAGGAGCGTCAGATCGAAACTCAGCTCCTGACGTCCACCCCAGTCGTCCGTGATTTCGAGCACGATCGGATAAACGCCGGGTAGTTGGCCAGTCGTTGTCCAATGCAACCAGCCCAGGGTCGGGTGCAGGGTCATCGACGGCGGCCCCTGCAGAAGCGCGAAACGTACCGGATCACCATCAGCATCGCTGAACAGGAAGCGTGTGCTGTAGAACTCGCCCACCGTCGCCGTCGTCTCTGGTGATGTCGTGATCACCGGGTCCACATTCGCTGACCGCAACTGAATCGTGAACGACTGGCTCGCCTGTCCACCCTGTGGATCCTGAACCTGCACGGTCACGTCATTGGTCGACGGATCAGCAGCCTGGGGCAACCAATCGACCTGACCCGTGGTGGGGTCGATCGTCATGCCGACTGGTTCGCCAGCCAGGCTGAAGGTCAGGGTCTCGAACTCCGGGTCGATGGCGGTCGCCAAATAGGTGTAGGGCGAGCCGATGCGAGCGTTCAGGATCGGGCTACTGGTCAGATACGGCGGCTGGTTTGGCAGCGTGGGCAACACCTGGAGGTCGAAGCGCTGGCGCGCCTCTTCGCCGTTGCTGTCCACGGCCAGGAGTTCGATCACGTGGCTGCCGAGATCGGCGCCCGTGGGCACCCAGGTCAGCGTACCGGCGACCGTGTCCAGCACCATGGTCGGCGGGGCCTGACTGAGGCTGACGACCGGGGCCGCCGGCAAGGGACTGTTGACGCGATAGACATAGCGGTATTGCACGCCGGGCGTCGCATAGGTGACCGGCACGCTGCTGAAGGCGGGTCCGGGCTGGGTCAGGGCCGGCTCACCCACGTACAGGGTCCAGGCCTGGGTGGCCTGGCCGCCGCGGCCGTCGTCCACGTTGAGCACCAGGCTGTGCTGGCCGCGCTGGGCATTGTCCCAGCGAACTTCTCCGCTGACCGGGTCGACGGTGAGGCCGGCCGGTGCCGCCTGCAGGCTGAAGCTCAGCGCATCGCCATCCAGATCGGAGGCGGCCGCATCGTAGACGTAGGTCGCGCCGACGGGGCGCTGGGTCTCCGGCGAAGACGTAAACACCGGCGGACGGTTGAAACTGGCGTCGCTGACCTGAACGGTAAAACCCTGGGTCGCGATGCCGCCACGACCGTCGCTGGCTTCGATGACAAGCTCGTAGTTGCCGACCTGCGCCGGTGTCCAGAGCACCTCGCCACCGACGATCGTCATGTCGTTCGGCGCACTGCGCAGCTGCAGCGTGACCGGATCGCCATTGCCGTCGATCGTGCCGACGGCATAGGTCCAGGGCTGGCCCACCGCCGCTCGCGGTTCGGGGATGGTGATGAAGGCCGGCGGCTGGTTGACCGGCGCGATCCAGCGCGGCGTGAAATCGATCGGGCGCTGCTGAGGGTTGGTAAAACCCAACTCCCTGATAGCGGAAAGACCGCCGGCAGACAGCAGCTCGCCTTCGGGAACGATGACGACGTAGGGCTCGCCCTGGGGCGTGAAGCCATCGGCATTGAGCAGACCCAGGGACGGATCGGCATCGTTGCCGATCGCCATCAGGACCGGGCCGGGTACCGAGGGTCCGGCATTGAAGGCCTGGACGTCGACGAGCAAGCGCTCGTTGGCACGGTCACGCGTGGTAGATGCGAAGCGCGCCTCCAGCAGGACCGAGGCATCGGCCAGATCCGCCCAGGGATCGGCCTCGTCGCGACCGCCGTTCAGGCCCAGTTCGATCTGCCCTTCCCCACAGCGATCACTTGC
>CAYTQT010000040.1:14829-29878 GCA_964439915.1 uncultured Wenzhouxiangella sp.
TCCGGGGTCTGGGTGCGATAGGTGTTGTGAGTCTCCCAGCTGTTTTCCTGAGTGAACGGCACGGACCAGTCGTTGTTGATGTTGTTGATGTGGTAGTTGTGCTGATTCCAGACCGGGCGCGAGTCTGCCCAGCGGCCGGCATGGCCGATCACGAACAGGCCGTTGGCGCCGGCAGTGACGACCTCGGCCTCCCCATCCCCGTCTACATCGGCCAGGGTCGGGTAGTCCAGCACCGTGCCGGAGCCGGTGTAGGGCTCGTTGTAGATCCGATCGCCATCGGGGCCATTGAGAATCAGGAAGCCGTCCTCGGAACCGTTCCAGAGGATTTCCCAGGCGCCGTTGCCGGTCAGATCCTGGGCTGCCACGCCGGAGGCTGACGCACTGCGATCGGCCACATCCTGCTCCCAGACCAGGCTGCCGCCCAAGTCGATGACCATGAGCAGATGATTGAAAACACTGAAGCCTGAGTTGATTGCTGAGGCGGTGATCAGGTCGACTTCGCCATCGCCAGTCACATCGGCCACGGTGATCGGACTGGGTCGAAAGAGATCTGTTCGTCCGGTCTCGTAGCGCCATAGCAGGCTGCCGTCGTCTTGCAGCGCCTCGACCACATGGCCCCAGTTGATGATGATTTCTGGCCGCCCATCGGCATCGAGATCAGCCACGGCCGGACTGCCGAAGCTGCCGGATCCGCCCAGCGCGGGGATCGGGTCGGGCATGTCATGGCTCCAGACGAGTACGCCGCCGTTGAACACGTCGATGACCTTCAGCGTCCACTCCTCGGCGACCACGATGTCAAGCACGCCATCGTCGGTGAGGTCGGCCAACACCGGCACGGTCGGGAAATCACTGCCGAACGGGTCTGTGAACACCACATTGCCTTCGTGGTCGAGCACATAGAGGGCGTCACCGATGGCCGAGACGACGATCTCGGGCTCGGGGTCCAGATCGAGATTGCCGACCGACGGCCCACTCCAGGCCAGATCCTGGCTGGCGAAATAGGAGATCACGTCGGGATTGCTCCACAACACCTGCCCGTCGTGGTGAAATGCATAGGTACCATCCCGGCCGCTGACGATGATCTCCGCCAGACCATCTCCGTCCAGATCGGCCAGCGCCGGTTCGGCGGCGGGGCCGGCCAGATCACTGGTCCAGAGGATCGGCGAGCCACCGCCCGCATCCTGACCGTCGCCCCGGTAGACGTACAGCCGACCGTTATTGCTCGGCGCGACCAGCTCGACGATGCCGTCGCCGTTGATGTCACCGACAGCAATCGTCGACAGGAAGCCGGTACCGGTTCTGCCCGGCAGGGTCTCCTGGGCCGTGGTGTCGAACCATTCGACGACGGGCTTGTGAGTACTGAAATCAGCCGGATTGACCTCGAACGCATCGATGCCGGCCGCACCGCCGCTGGAGGGCGTGTAGACCTGCACCACGTGCGGGCCTGCACCCAGATTGTTGAAGTGGATCGCACGAGGCTGTGCCCGGAACGGCGGGGTCGTGCTGACATCGAAGCTTCCCTGCTCGACGCCGTCGATGACGATCTCGAGCGCTCTTTCGTCACGCTCGTTCGCGAGCACCGTCAGGGCATTGCCGGTGAAGGTGAACCAGGTATTGGTGCGCGCATTGACAAAGGGCGTGAGGTAGTCGTCCTCGAAGGCATATTCATTATCGATCTGGCGCCACCACTGACGCAGACTGAAGTGTTGAAGGTTCTGTGGCTCGGCATCCAGATTCAGCTCGTACCAGCCGTCGGCCACCGTCTGTCCGGTCCAGACATCGACGAAATCGGGCATGACCGGTCCGGTCAGGACCACGACCTCGACGACGTGCGGACCATCGGCGAGATCACCGTAGGTGAAGAGCTTGCTCGCGCCGACGCCACCGGAGGTGTTGATTACGCCTTGTGAAACGCTGTCGATGAACACCTCGGCGGTGCCGCTGGAAGCGGTACTTCGGAAGCCCAGCGCGATCCACTGACCCTCGAAGTCGATCCGCCAGACATCGCCCGGCGTGCTGCTGCTGTGGTAATACCCGCGGCTGGCTTCCATCAGGCCTGCCTCGGTCCAGCTCATGGGCATGACAGCCGCCGGCTGGCCGTTATAGCTCAGGCTGGGATGATTCTCTTCGAAGCGGACGATCGCAGGCGTGGCCGGTGGCGGCTCAGGCGAACCGATGGCTGGCGTGGTGATCACATCGATACTGGCCAGATCGTCGCGGAATTCCCGCACTTCGAACACGTGCAGCCCCGGGCCGAAGCCATTGAAGGAGAAGGCCCGCGTGCCCTGCTCATAGTCGAAAAGATCTTTTACGGCGACGGTCTGACCGTCGACCAGAAATTCCACATCCTGATAGCTGTTGCGGGTCCAGCCCTGCCAAGTGAGTGAGTCACCCATGAAGTGGAACCAGGCCGAAGAATTCCGGAATCCGCCGGAGGTCGCGAAGCTGCCCCCACTGGCATCGACGCTCGTGTTCAAGCGCCAGTTGCGCGTGTATCGGATACGCTCTTCATCGTCGTTCTCGAAGCTGCCGTCGGCCAGGGGCAGACCGTCCCAGAGGTCGATGTAGTCGAGAACGACATCGGTTCCCGTGGACACCGGCGAAGCGGTGCCTCGCACGGTGATTGTGACCGTGTGCGGACCGGGACCCAGATCGCGATAGACGCGGCTCTCCGTCGCGTCATAGCGGCTGTAGAGATCCAGCGTATCGACTACTGTGCCGTTGATGGCCACATCGGCCTGGCCGCTGTCGTCATTCCGGATAAAACCCAGGCCCAGCCAGTCGCTGTCGAAATCGAAGCTGATCACATCACCGGCCTGCGCGGAGTGGACCGTTTCGCCCTGGCTCGCCCCGGCACTGAGCACGTTGCCGGTGGTTTCCCAAGTCGTTGCTGCATGCGTCAGAGGCAGTCCGTTGAAGCGCAGCGCCGGATGATCGGATTCGTATCGGGTCACGTCGGTCACCGGCGGATCGGGGTTGATGAAAGGCGCGACCCCGGGCGTGTCGATTCGATCGATGATGGCCGAATACTGATAGCTGACGATGGTCAGCACGTGATCCCCCGGACCGAAACCCTCGTAGGAGAACACGCGCGGTTCCGCCGAGAGGGAAAACACGGGTTTGTAGAGATCGATGATGTCCAGCGGCTCGCCATCGACGTAGAGCTTGACCCGACCGCCATTGGTGTAGGCGACCGTGTGCAGACTGAAGGAATCGCCGGAAAAGGGAAACCAGGCCGTACCACTGGTCGTGCGCAGATAGGTGCCGCCGCTGGCCCCGGCATAGCTCGTGCTGGACCAGCCATTGCTGATGAGCAGGCGTGTATCGGTCTCCTCGATAGCGCCTTCCGGAAGAAGCGACCCGTCACCCGTATCGGCATAGTCGAGCTGAACGCGCGTATTGGCAGACAGCGGATTGGCCGTCCCGGTCACGACAAGCTCTACCGAATGTACCCCAGCGCTCAGGCTCGGAAATCTCAGTGTGATCGGGGTCTCCTGTCGACGATAGAGATCGAACACACCCTGGCTGAGCCCATCGATCAGCACCTCGACCTCGCCGCTGAAGCGATCCGCGATGAAACCGAGATTGATCCAGGCACCGCTGAAGTTGAGCTGCGCGGTATCGCCTGCGCTCCCGGAGCGGGCGTGCCCGGACCCACTGGCACGCGCCAAGGAGACGGCCGACCACGACCCTGTCAGTGCCCATTCGACATCATCCTGCTCATAGCGCAGGAAGCTCGGCGCCAACGCCGTGAAAGCCCGACCGCTGCTGGCGGGAATCGGCGTGCCGGCGACCTCATCTGACTCCACCTCCGGATCTGATAAGTCCATCCCGTCCGGCGCCTTTTCCTCGGGCTGATGCCAGCCCCCCGCCACCTCGCCCACAATCGGGGGACCATCGTCTGAGGGATCTGCCATCACGAGCAACGGAAGCAGAACCAGAATCAGTAAAACCAACGGTCGAAATGAGGCTTGATCGACGCCTGACACAGACATTGAAAACCAACGGATCGAGTTGAAACAGGCCATGCGTCTTGACTCCAGAGCTGCAGTAATTGACGGCGTTCTGACTACCCATACGCAGGGCCAGCGAACAACCCTTCATCAACAATGAAATTGTTTTCGAGCTCGCGCCGCCCCTTGCACCCGAACGCCGAATCCGTTCAACTCATCAGCCAATCAACGAGACCCAGCCCCTATGACCCTGGATCAAGCGCTAACCCTGCCCTGCGGCAGCTGCATTTCGAATCGTCTGGCCAAGGCCGCCATGACCGAAGGCCTGGCCGAGCCCGGCGGCCGGGTCGGCGAGCGCATCATCCGGCTCTATGAACGCTGGGCCGAGGGCGGCATCGGCCTGCAGATCACCGGCAACATCATGGTCGACCGGCGCTATCGGGAACGTCCGGCGAATATCGTCGTCGATGGCGAGCAGGACGCGGCGGCCATGCAAGGGCTTTCGGACTGGGCCCGGGCGGCGCAGTCGGGCGGCGGCAAGGCGATCGGCCAGATCTCGCACGCCGGTCGCCAATCACCGAAATCCATTGCGCCAGAGCCGGTCGGACCGTCGGCCGTGGCCGTCAAGCTTCCCGGCGGCCTGTTCGGCAAGCCTCGAGCGCTGAGCGATGAAGAGATTCGTGATGTGATTCAGCGCTTCGCCCACACGGCTGGCGTGCTGTGCCAGGCCGGCTTCGCCGGCGTCCAGGTGCACGCCGCCCACGGCTACCTGATTTCGGAATTCCTCAACCCCCTGGTCAACCGACGTGAAGACGACTGGGGCGGCACGCTGAAGAACCGTGCCCGATTACTGATCGAGGTCGTCCGCCATGTTCGGACAGCGATCGGCAGCGACCGGATCCTGTCGGTCAAGCTCAACTCCTCGGATTTCCAGAAAGGGGGCTTCAGCTTCGCCGACTGCCAGGCCGTGGTCCGCCTGCTCGATGCTGAATCCATCGACCTGCTGGAAATCTCCGGCGGCAACTACGAGCAGCCGCGCATGATGGGCATGGAAGGCCTCGAGCCGGTGTTCGAGGACGAGGTCCGCGCCTCGACGCGAGCCCGCGAGGCTTACTTCATGCGCTACGCCGCCCAGATCATCGAGTCGGCACAGACCCCCGTGATGGTCACCGGCGGCTTCCGGACTGCCGCCGCCATGGAAGCGGCCCTGAGCGAGGGCGTCGCCCTGATCGGTCTCGGCCGCCCCCTCTGCGTGGACGCCGATGCGCCATCGAAACTCCTTCGCGGCGAGGTCGACGCCCTGCCCGCTCTGGAAAAGGGCCTGCGCCTGGGGCCTGGCTGGTTCGGGCCCGCCTCCAGCAACCACACGATCAAGGCGGCCAATGGCTTTGCCGCCATGGCCTTCTACTACCGCAACATCATCAGAATGGGTAACGGCCAGCCTACGCGCGAATCCATGAGTCCCCTGATCGCATTGGTCCGACATCAATTCCGCGAGATCAAAGACGCAAAAAAATTCACCTGAAAACCGGAGCTGGGATGGCCATGACCAGCATTGTCATTCCACATGGGCATGTATATACTTCGGATACACTTTATGATCAGCAGAGAAATGACAGCAAAAATCAAAGAAACCCATCATTTCGAGGGCCGCATCCAAACCTGGGGCAACAGCATGGGCTTGAGAATCACACGCGCAGTCAGCGAAGCAGCCCGGCTTCAGAAGGGAGCAATCGTGACGATGGAGCTGACCGAAGATGGATTGCTCATCCGGCCGAAGAAATCGACGAGCAAGACATGGACGGAAAACGAGCTGCTGGAAGGCATGACGCCGTATACGGCGCACGCCGATGAATTACCCGAACTTCTGAGCCACGAGTATCCGGACTAGTGTCACGCTTCGTGCCTGATCGGGGCGAAATCATCTGGCTCGACTTCGAACCAACGCGCGGGAAGGAAACTGGAAAATATCGTCCTGCACTGGTGCTCTCCAGCAAGCAATACAACAGGAAGTCGGGCCTGTTGATCTGCTGTCCCATCAGCACCAGCATAAGAGGCGGACCGACCGAGGTGCCGGTGCCGGGACTCGATCAGAAAAGCGTCGTGGCAAGTCATCTGGTGCACACGCTGGACTGGCGCGAAAGAAAGGCAAAACGAGCCGCCGCGAGCAATCCTGAATTGCTCGCTGAAGTCCTAAGTCGCCTTATCCCTTTGCTGGGTCACCAGATCTGAGCTTGTAGGCTTTAAGTCAGTCTGGTTCCTCTCTGCATTGCGTCAATAGAGTCCGCATCAGTCGATATCCGCACTTCGCAGCCGCAGCGCGTTGCCGATCACCGATACCGAACTGAAGGACATGGCGGCCGCGGCGATCATGGGCGACAGCAGCAAGCCGAAGAACGGGTACAGGACGCCTGCGGCGATCGGCACGCCGAGGCTGTTGTAGCCGAAGGCGAACAGCAGGTTCTGCTTGATGTTGCGCATCGTTGCCCGACTCAGGCGGATAGCGCGAACGATGCCTACCAGGTCGCCCTTGACAAGGGTCACCCCGGCCGACTCCATCGCCACGTCGGTACCGGTGCCCATGGCAATACCAACATGCGCACCGGCCAGTGCCGGTGCATCGTTGATGCCGTCGCCGGCCATCGCCACGAAGCGCCCTTCATCCTGCAGTCGCCTGATGTGATCGGCCTTCTGATCGGGGCGCACGTCGGCGAAGACCTCATCGATACCCAGCTCGTGGGCCACGGCCCGGGCAGTGGTCTCACTATCGCCGGTCAGCATCACGATCTCGAGGCCTTCCTCATGAAGCGCGCGAATCGCATCGGCGGTGGTGTCCTTGATCGGATCGGCGACTGCGACCAGGCCGGCGGCCTTGCCGTCGATCGACAAGAAGATCGCGGTGCGGCCCTCGCCCCGTAATGCTTCGGCCCGCTCGGCGAGCGCCCCCACCTCGACTCCTACAGTTTCCATCAACGCGGCATTGCCGAGCGCGATCCGGCGACTCTCGAGTTGACCGGTCACGCCCTGGCCGGTGACCGAATCGAAGTCCTCGACATCGCACATTTCAAGGTCACGCTCGCGTGCGCCGCTGACGATCGCATCGGCCAAGGGGTGCTCACTGCCGCGCTCCAGCGATGCAGCCATCTGCAGCACGCTGGACTCATCGAAGCCCTCGGCGACGATGACTTCAGTCAGCGTCGGTTGCCCTTCAGTGAGCGTGCCGGTCTTGTCGACTACCAGCGTGTCGACATCACGCAGGGTCTGGATCGCCTCGGCGTCGCGGAAGAGCACGCCGACCGACGCGCCCTTGCCGCTGGCCACCAGGATCGACATCGGCGTGGCCAGGCCGAGCGCGCAGGGGCAGGCGATGATCAGCACCGCGACGGCGTTGATCAGGGCATAACTCATGGCCGGCTCCGGTCCCCAGATCGCCCAGACGATGAACGCAATCACCGCGCAAAGGATCACCGTGGGCACGAACCAGGCCGCTACCCGGTCGGCCAGGCTCTGGATCGGCGCACGCGAACGACTGGCCTTCGCGACCATCTGGACGATCTGGCTGAGCATGCTGTCCTGACCGACCCGACCTGCCTCGATGATCAGCGACCCGGTGCCGTTGACCGTCGCCCCGATCACCTCATCGCCAGTCTCCTTCTCCACCGGCACCGACTCGCCGGTCAGCATCGATTCATCGATCGAGGAACGGCCTTCGACGACGGTGCCATCGACCGGCACCTTCTCGCCCGGGCGGATGCGCAAGCGATCGCCGACCTCGATCTCGTCGATCGGGACATCGTCCTCATTGCCGTCCTCATCGATCCGGCGGGCGGTGTTCGGCGCCAGCTCCAGCAGGCTTCTGATGGCCCGGTTGGTCGAGGAACGGGCGCGCAGCTCCATGACCTGGCCGAGCAGCACCAGGGTCACGATCATGGCGGCGGCTTCGAAATACACGCCCACCTGACCGGACTCACCGCGAAACGACGGCGGAAAGATTCCTGGCGCGACGGTTGCGACGACACTGTAGACATAGGCCACCGTCACGCCAAGGCCAATCAGGGTGAACATGTTCAGCGCATGTCGCTGGACCGAACGCACAGCTCGGACCAGGAACGGCCAGCCGCACCACGCCACCACGGGCGTGGCCAGCAGCAGCTCCAACCAGACGCGCGTGCGGTGCGGCACCCAGGCGTTCAGGTCGACGCCCGGAATCATGCCGCCCATCGCCAGGATCATGATCGGCACGGTCAGCCCTGCCCCGATCCACATCCGCCGGGTCATGTCGTCGAGCTCGGACGTGTCCTCGGGTTCCAGCGACACCGTCTCCGGCTCCAGCGCCATCCCGCACAGCGGGCAGTCGTCCGGGCCGGGCTCGCGGACGTCGGGGTGCATCGGACAGGTATAAACCGTGCCGTCGAAGCCCTCGGGCACATTGTCGTAGTTCTTCCCCGATTCGGGCTCGGCGTGGTCGCCTTGGCAACAGTGGTCTTGGCCGGATTCGCTCATGGTCAGGGTTGGGTCGCGCCCGAACCGTGGTCCGGGCACTCGGGTTCGAAGCAACGTTCCAGCCTACAGCAGATCGGGTGGGCCTGCAGTCGGCCGAGCCGCTGCGACGCACTGGAACGCTGTCCGGTCACCATCCCTGCCAGAACGGTCCGTCGGCGAAATCCCAGAGCAGATTCATCTGCAGCACCGTGTCAAAGCGATCGCGCTCGTTCACCGGAATCTGTACACCGAAGTTCAGCGCCACGTGTCCCCCTTTGGTGAGCCCGAGGCGTGCCTGCGGAATCAGCGAGAACTGGGCGAAATCGGTGCCCGAAGGTCGGTCGAACGGGATCTCGGCCACCACCTCCATACCCGGGAATACGTTGCGCGGCCACGGCGAGTGGGTCCAGTGGATGATGCCGGCCAACTCGGCGCTTCCGTCGTCGAGATCGCTGACCGGCAGCTTCGCCCGCGCGCTGCCCTGGAAGGTCCATGCTGGACCCAGGATGCGGCCAAACGCCAGGAAGGGAATCAATGCCTCATCATCACCGTGCAGCGGAATTTCGAGCTTCGCACCGAGCGTCGTGATCGAGGTATTGGCGCGATTGGTCTGCAGCACGTATTTTCCGCCGAGTTCGATCTTGTCAAGATCGCTGTCGTCCTGCTCGAGCGACTGGACCAGTTCGACCAGCAGCTGACCGCGCTGGCCGACGCGTTTCTCGAACTCGAACACGTTCTCCCACACGTTCGCACCATCGCGGAAGACGTAATCGCTCTTCCAGACCACCTCGTCCTCCGGGAAGGCCTTGACGGTGTTCAGCGGCAGGAACAGGTTCAGGGCCCCGTCGGGATAGTCGTGCTCGCCGGGAACCTCCTTCAGATAATCCACCAGCACCTCGATATCGCGCTCGCTCAGCGTGCCGTCGAAGGCCGGCATGCGGTCCGACAGACCCAGCGCGGCGCCGCCGTGCTGGATGACCATGGCCCAGTCGGCGGCTGGCTCCCGACTGTTGAAGAGCGGATCGGTGAAATTCGCCGGGACTACGCCAAGACCCTGGACGATCGCTCCGTCCGGGTCAGGCGCACCGGCCGGCCCATGGCAGCTGGCGCAATGGGTCTGATACAACGCTTCTGCAGAGGTCTGCGCCCATGCCGGTGCGGCGACCGACAGGAGCAGGACCATCGCGCTGGCCGAACGAATCGTCGAATGCATGAATGCTCTCCAAATCCAGGACTCGACAACACCCTATCACTTATATAAGACTTTTCGCATATTAAAGATCAATTTTTTTCCAATTCCTCCCGGTCGTGCCAGCGCCGATCGGCCGCCTGAAGCACGACCAGAGCCGACTGTCCGGCATTGATAAGACTGACTGGCAGGCCGAGCAGGGTGTTCAGCGTTCCACTGTCAGTCGCCGAAGCGGATTCGCAGGCCGCCATTGATGACGAAGCCGTCATTGCGCGACCAGATATCCGTAGTCCACTGCCCGCTTGGCGCTCGCGTCGGTCGGATCAGCGGGTCTTCCCGGGTCTGACGAACGTTGAGCAGATTCTCGAGGTTGATGAACCAGCTCACCCGCCCCAGTGTGATCTCGCCGAGCAAGCCCAGGTGCCAGTACGGCTTGCTCTCGGCGCGGTACGGGTTGTCCTCGAGTCGTTGGGTTCCCGTGTAATAGGCCTCGAAGCCGACGCGGCCGCGGCCGTGCTGCTCCCACATGGCGACGAAGCCGGCCGAGTGCTCAGGCGTGAGGGGGATGCGGCGACGTCCCGAGCCGGCCAGGTCCGGCTCGGTGGCGTCGAGATAAAGGTAGCTACCGGTGAACTTGAAGCTGTTCCAATAGTAGCGCAGCAGGAGCTCGGTACCCCGTATGCGGCTTTCGCCGGGGACGTTGACCAGGCGGACTCGGTCCAGCGGGCCGCCCGTCGTCGAGGCAAAAGACTGCAGCCGAGTCACGTCTTCGACATTGGACGCGAACAGGGTGGCGTTCGCCTCCAGATACTCCCAGGAATAGCCGATGTCGATGGACGCGGTCTCAGCCGTTTCTTCTTTGAGACCTTCAAAAGGCTCGAGGCGCGACAGGCCGGCCGCTTCGATCTCTTCGACGAAAGGAGTCGGTGCGAAATATCCCTGACCGTAGGACCCTCGGATCGTCCAGTCACCCGGTCGGTACAGCATGGAGATGCGAGGACTGAACTGCGTCCCGTACTCGCTGTGATCGTCCAGCCGGGCGCTGATCGATGTCGACAGGGTATCGGTGAGGTCATGGTCAAGCTGGCCGAACAGCCCCGGGACATCGTATCGATAGTCGAAGACCGGGAAGTCGGCCGAATCGAACCGGTCGGACTGCAGAGCCGCGCCCACCACCCAGTTCGAACGCAGGGTGTAGCCATTCAGAGACCCCTCGATTAAATAGCTTTCGTGGCGATCGTCCTCGGTGACATCGCCGAAACGCTTGTCGTGATCCTGGATCATCGCCGCCCCGCGCAGGGTCCAGCCCATGACATCGCCGACAGGCCCGTCGGCAATGAAGCCCGTATCCACACGCTGGGTGTCCTGAGTCTGGGGAAACGAGGTACCGTCCGGCAGCACTCGGCCGGGCAGCGTTCCGCCGATCCGCTCCTCGGCCATGAAGCCGGCGGTCGCATAGACCCGGGCGCCGCTGTCGCCGGTCCAGAACAATCGCGGTCGCGCCGTCACCCGATCGTACTCGGCCATATCGATCCAACCGTCGCCGTCCAGATCCTTTGCGCTCTGCCGGTGGGCACCGGCAGTCAGCGAGATCTGGAACGAATCGTTCAGCGGACCGGCCACGTAGGTGGTCAGGTCCTGGCCGTTTCGGGTCGTCAGGTTCACGAGTGCCTCGCCCTCGAAGGCATCGCCGGGCCGTCGCGAGACCAGGTTGATCACACCGCCTAGCGCCGATCCCCCATAAAGAGAGGACGCCGAGCCTTTGATGATCTCGACATGGCCGAGGTCGGTCGGCGGAATCTGCAGCAGGCCGATCGACGCGGCCTGGCCACCAAAGAGCGGAAGACCATCGGCCAGCAGCTGCGTATAGCGCCCGTAGAGGCCCTGCAGCCGAATGTTGGCGCTGCCCAGCGCCGGCGAGGTGGTCTGAACCCGCACCCCGCCGGTTTCAGCCACCAGCATCGAGATATTGCCCGGCCGCATGATCGCCTTTTCCTCGATCTCTTCACGGACGATCACCTCGACCCGGATCGGTTCGTCACTGGCCGACCGACCGCCGCGTGTCGCCACGACTTTGATCGTGTCCATCGAATGGCCATGTCCGTGTTCGTCATGATGCTGCTCATCGACCTCCGCTGAATGCGCCTGGTCGTGCTCGGCATGTTCGTCATCAGGCGCCTCCTCGGCAGCAACGGGTCTGCCGGCAGCTAGCGCAATCAGAATCAGGGCCAGGCTTGTCGCCCGAACAAAAGGGGTTTGAAGCCTCATCGTCTTGCTCTCCTTTCCAGAATCAGGGGTAGTTTTCATATTGGCCAGGCCCGGGGCGCTGCGATCCGCTGCATCACCTCCGATCCGATGCCCGTGGTCGGTATCACCGGACCGATGGCTCCAGCGGCCACACCGAAGGAGGGCTCGCAGCGGCAGCATCATACGTACTGCTTTACCGCCATCCAGGCACCCATTCCGATCATCATCAAATTTTCGGTCAACGATACAAAGCCCAACGGAACGTTGCTGCTGCCACCCACGCAGGCGCACTTGAGTTCTCGCTTGTCGACGTAGACCGCCTTGAAGACCGACACCGCGCCCACGGTCCCGATGAACAGCGCGATCGGCGCCGAAAGCCAGACCAGGCTGCCGGAAATCATCAGGACCCCGGCCATGGCCTCGCCGAACGGATAGACCTTTCCGTAGGGCACCCATCGACGGGCAAGCAGATCGTAGTTCAGGAACATGGTCGAGAAGCTTTCCAGGTCTTGCAGCTTCTGTACGGCGAGGAAGCACATGGAGAAGGCGACGAACCATTCGAAGGCGCGCAGCGTCAGCGCGTCGCCGAACGCCGCCCAGCTCACTGCGATCGCCATCAGCGCGGCCACCGAGAAGATCGCGATCACCGGCTGATAGCTGGTGTCGTCTTCGCCCTGGACCTCCTGGTCGAAGTACTTTCTCAGGTCGTCGTAGCCGCCGATGCGTTGGCCGTCAATGAAGGTCTGCGGCGTGGTCTCCACACCGTGCTCGGCCATGAATGCGTCGACCTCGTTACGGCGGGTCAGGTGATGGTCCTCGACCTCGTAGCCCTGGCGCTCGAGAAGGTCTTTGGATTTCAGGCCATAGGGGCACAGGTGATCGTCCATCACCATGCGGTACAAGACTGCCTTGTTCGTCATTGCTCATCTCCCGTTCTGAGCGAGTGCAGCCGCTCACCCGGGTTGCGGGCTGGCGGCCATACCCGTGTTGCCGTTGATCTACAGACTGCCCTCGAACTCCGGCAGCGGTCTTTGATCGACCTCATCCGGTGTCGTGGCCGGGCCGTTCTCGCGGATGTCCTCGATCAACCAGTCCATCTCCTTGATCTCCTTGCGCTGGGCCCGGATGATGCCGTCGGCCAGTTCGCGGACCCGGAGATCCTCGATCTGCGCACGTTCGCTGGTCAGGATGGCGATCGAATGGTGCGGGATCATGCCGCGCAGGTAGGCCACATCGTCGACCGTGTCCTGGCTACGGACCAGCCAAGTCGCGCCAACAATCATCCCGACACCCACAGCGACGAGCACACTGTTGGCCGTGACGCTGCGGTACATCTGCCGCATGAAGGCGAACATCACCAGCACCATGCTGCCGCCCATGATCAAGGTCATGAAGAAGCGCGTCTCGCTCCAGCGGACGTGATTGAGGGCATAGGTGTGCAGGTACATCAGGACGAACATCGCCACCATTGAACAGGCGATCATCAGCGTGAAACGAAGGTATGGATTCATACCGCTGTTCTCTTTATCATTCCCGTTCGGTTCGTGTCGAGCATTCATCGTTCGATTCCTCCGTCGTTCGTGAGTGAAGAATGATGGCCGTTCAGGTGTCTACCCTGAAGCAGCCGGTAAGCGGCCGGCAGCACCACCAGAGCCGAAAGCCAGACCGCAAATACGCCGCCGATCATCGGGGCGGCAATGCGCTGCATGACCTCCGATCCGATGCCGGTGGTCAGCATCACCGGCATCAGGCCGAGAAACACGGTGGCCTGGGTCATGGTGATCGGGCGCACGCGGCGCACGGCACCTTCGACAATGGCCTCATCCAGGCCTAGCTCATCATTGCGGTGATCCTCCACGGCCTGATTAAGATAGACCACCATCAAGACGCAGACCTCGGCAGCCAGACCCGCCAGGGCGATGAAACCGACCGCCACCCCGACTGACAGGTTGTAGCCGAGCAGCCACATCAGCCACAGCCCGCCGGCAATCGACAGCGGTGCCACGGCCAGAACCAGGGCCACATCGGAAAAGCGATGGAAGGTGAGCATCAACAGGACCACAATGATCGCCAGCGTGACCGGCACCATCAGCTGCAGTCGCTCCGAGGCGCGCTCCATGTATTCGTACTGGCCCCGGATCGCGAAGGCGTAGCCCGTCGGGAACTCGATCTCGTCCGACAGCACCGCGCGCCCCCGATCCACCCAGTCGCCCAGGTCCTGGCCATCGACCTCGACCAGGACAAGGCCGGCGGGGCGGGTGTTCTCGGTGCGGATTCTGGGTGGGCCGTCCTCGATCGCGATGTCGGCGACCTGGCCGAGCGTGACCGTGACACCGGCCGGGGTCACGAACGGCAGATCGGTCAACTTCTGCGGTGAGTCGCGCCAGTCGGCCGGCAGCCTGAGCGTCACCGGAAAGCGCTCCAGGCCTTCGACGGTCTCGGTCACCGTTGCACCTCCGAGGCCGAAGCGAATCACTTCATGAAGGTCTGCCACCGACAGACCATATCGGGCCAGGGCGTTGCGGTCCAGCGACAGGCTGATGTAGCGTCCGCTGGCCGGACGTTCAGCGAAGGCGCTGACCGTGCCAGGCAGCTGCTCGAGGCGCTCGGCAATCTGCGTGGTCAGCTGCTGGATGGTGTCGAGCCGCGGGCCGGTGACCAGAATGCCGACGTCGGTCTGGATGCCGGTCTGCAGCATGTCGATGCGGGTCTGGATCGGAAAGACGAAAGCGTTGGTCAGACCCGGGAAGTCGATCATCTCGCCGAGCTCGCGCTGGATGTCGGCGGTGCTGACGCCGGGCCGCCACTGATCGCGGGGCTTCAGCGTGATGAAGGTCTCGATCATGGTCAGCGGCGCCGGATCGGTGGCGGTCTCGGCGCGACCGATCTTGCCCATGACCCGCTCGACTTCCGGGTGCGAGGCGATGATGCGATCGGTCTGCTGCAGCAGCTCCCGCGCCTCTGCCGGGCTTAGGCCCGGCAGCGTGGTCGGCATGTACATCAGGCTGCCCTCGTCCAGGGTCGGCATGAATTCCGAACCGATCCTCGAGTACGGGAACAACGCCGACAGCCCGAGGGCGAGCCCCATCAGCAGCACCAGCACCGGCCGCCGAACCGCAAAGGCAACGATCGGCCGATACGCGGCCTGCAGCCCCCGCGCCAACGGATTGGCATCGCG
>CAYTQT010000041.1:0-15178 GCA_964439915.1 uncultured Wenzhouxiangella sp.
GCGGTCGAGGATTCTTTCTGCTCGGAGCGGTCAGCGACGGGATGGGCTCTCGGGTCTGTTCTCGCCAGGCGTTGCGTTCGGCCATGTAGCTGTGGCTGGTCTGGAAGTTCTGGTGATGGATCAGCCTGGGCATGGTGATGGTCGGGCGAAGCGCTCGCAGGTCGCAGGGCCAGTCGGCGGGCAGGCTGATGGGCAGGCCGTGGTCGAGCAGGTACTGTGCGCCTCGGGCGCTGATGCAGTAGCCGGTGAGCAGACTGGCATTGCACACCAGACGTTCTGCATGGATTTCCTTGCACAGGCGAGAGCGGCCCAGGGCGTATTTCCAGATGAACGCCTGCCCGTAATCAAGTTGAATGAGATCCTGTCCCGCGTAGAGCCTTCGATCGACAAACTGACGAAAGAGAGGTCCGGGCACGGCGTCGTCTTCGAGGATGATGGCGCCGGGAAGGCCCTTGTCGATGATTGCCCGGTAGCGCTGCATGTGGCTGAGCGCACAGCCGAACTCGGTATCGCTCATGCTGCGTCCCAAGCGATGGGCAGCGCGTTCTCGATCGATCATCCTTGTCCAATTCGACCCCAATCCACGAGAGCCATCGACGCCGAAGGTAACAGTGTAGTCAAGATCCATCGAGTTCAGTGCCGCAACAAGCGCGGCACGCCTTTCCGTGGCTTGCTTCAGGCTGATGATGAAGATCGGCCATGGCGTTGTCTGTCGGTTCTTTCGAAGCGTGTAGCCGGAGGCGTTTTGTAGTCGCGAATTTGCCTCTGGCTTAGGCAAACCGAACCTGACATCGAATAGCATCAGTCGGATCGATACCTATGATTCGGGGTTTTTGGCGAGCGCTTTTTTGGCATGATTTTTCCTATCGTTTGCTGACCGTTAACGTTTCAGATTCCGACCCTGAGACAATGGGGTACAGCGCCGCACCGTAGTGTTCAACCGTGGTGATGAGCGTGGTTGCCACCGTTGTTTTCTCCATTCGCTTCAATCATCATGCAGAAGAAGCATCCCCTGAATTCAGCATCAAGCGCTGAATGCATCAATTCATAACACACATTTTGCTTGTCTGGATTCCGGGCCTGATGTGTGCCGAAGGATCAGCGTCAGGGACGGCCAATGCAGCTGATATGGACAAGATCGGAGGTCAGTGATCCTTTCTGGCGCGCTTTTGCACAACCCTGAATAAAGCACCCAAGCGCTCAAGATGAACTCATGTCAACCCGTACACCGTCCATTGCTCCAGATGCGTGTTTCTTTCATCTTGCGCAGTTTTCTTCTTCTCGAATACTGGCCAGGAACCTTCATGAATAGATTGATCCTCATCCTCTCGACCATGGCGGTGTGCGGCGCAGCCGCATCGGCCCTGGCTAATGGCACCGACACCGGCCCAGGGACGCCGATCACCACTTATCCTTTCAACGATAACGGGTTTCTGGACGAAACTCTGACCGATGACATCACGACCTACGGCGGGATCTGCTTCGATGATCTGTCCTTCGAGTATGGTGCGCCGGATGTCTTCTATCAATTCGACGCGCAGGCGGCCGCAAGCTATGACCTGACGCTCGCTTCCGACAGCCCCGGGGATACGGACTTTGTCCTGTATGTCCTGACGGATTTCAATGACCCGGCAAGCTGCATTGCGAACAGCCCGGATGAGATTGACGATCTGGAACCGGAGAGGATCGAAGGCTTCGTTCCCCCGTCGACACAGCCCATGTACATCGTTGTTGACGGCTTTAGTGGAGCCCCGGGTTATCCGAAGCTGGGCAGTTGGACGCTGGACGTCAACTGCACCGGCGAGGCGTGCCTGCCGCCACCAGGCTGCACTTACGACCTTCAGCTTTCCGACTCATTCGGTGACGGCTGGGACGGTTCCTTCGTGACCATCAATGTTGCAGGGACTTCAACGGACTACACCCTGACCGATTTCGGTTTCGCATCATTCAGCATTGAAGCCGATCGTGCCGATTCAATCACCCTGAGCTATACGGCAGGGAACTTCGAAGACGAGAAAAGCTACCAGTTTTTTGAAACGACCGGGGATGGCCAGATTCTATTGTTCGCCGATGGGCCCTCTCCCGAAGCCGGTGAAGTCTTTTCTACGTTCTGTCAGGCATCCATCCATGCCGATCGCTTTGAGGCTTCAGAGTGAGTCATCACGCATTCTGCCCGGATTACTAGGTGTGATCTCTCAGTAGTTTGTCCCCACTTGCTGCCAGAAAATCGACCGGTGACTTAGCTGGCATCGAGCATCGGCGGGTGTCGTGCCGGGCGAGCGGGCCAGAACGATCGACCCGGTCGATCATTTTCGTCAACGGGCGCTGGCTGCCCGCGAATTCCTTCGGTGGGCGTGGAACCCTGTCAGACCTCGGGGCAGCGATGGTGCTCTTGTGCAGGATGCGTTCGACTTTGGCGCTTGATCCGCGTCCCGGCCCGCTCGCCCGGCCCGACCCCCCTCGCCGCCAAGCGCCTCATTCCAATTCGAGGGCAACCTTCTGAGGCTTCACACCTAACGAGATCGATGATCTCGTTAATGGGGAGGTTGTCTCCGGGCTAGGCGCGCCGCATCAGACAGTATTTCTCGAGGAAGCACCATTCCCTTTGGCAGCGATGATCGAGGACGAGTCTCCATAGATGGCCGCTACTCGAAGCGCGAAGAAAAGATCTCGTCCGGCGGCAGGAAGCCATCCCAGAGTCCGATCAGACCGCCGGCGCCAGCGACGATCACCAGTCCGTTGGGCGCGATTTCGCAGCGGCTCAGGGATTCCGATGAGGGGCTGGGGGTGATGTTGAAGAAGGTCTGCCCGCCGTCGTCGGAGGCCACGGCCAGGCCCGTGTTCGAGCCCAGCGGCTGGCGCTCCCCGACGACGACGATGAAATCACCCTGCATGCAGGCACCGCGGGCCCAGGTGCCGACGCCGCCGGCACCGACGATGTCGGGCAGTTCATGGACCAGATAGTTGGCGCTGTTGTAGGGATTACCCTGGCTGACGAAGATGGTGCCGATGTTGGCATTCTGGTTGATGCCGGCGGCCACCACCCGCTGCTGATTGGCAGCCACGGCCCACATCTCTCCGGTCCAGGCGTTGGTCAGCTCGACGATCTCGAACTGATAGGGCAGGGCGCCCGGCGTCTGCGGCGGCAGGAAGACGCGCGGTGGTGCAGCGATGGTGCTGCCGACACCGACAAACTGATCGTTGCGCACGGTCATATCGAGAATCTGGAACAGCGGGCTGGGCGGCACGGTCCACAGTCCGGCCTCGGGCCCGGTGGCGCTGTTCGGTCGATAGAGCTGGGGCGTCCCGGTCTTCGAGGTCGCCATCGCCCGGCCGTCGGAGAGTTCGTCATAGGTGCCGACGGGGAAGACCCGGCCGACCTGGTTGGTCCCGATCAGGCTGGCCTCGGCTGCATAAGGCAGGCTGGTGCTGGTATCGATCCTGAGCACCATATCGAAGCTGTTCTGGTTGGTGCCGGCGGCATACAGGGCCCCGTCGTGGCCGCGGTTGATGTCGTTGACCCGGAACTGGAACAGCAGGTTGGCCGGATCGACCGTGACCTCGAACCAGGTCTCGCCACCGTTCTGACTGGAAAACAATCCGTAGCCCAGAGCGTTGGTGCCGCAGCCGACCCACAGGGTGCCGTCGGCATCTCGATGCAGCGCATCGGTGCGGCTGGGGCCGGGACAGTTGTGGCTGTAGATCGTCCAGCTCGGCCCGCCGCGCAGGGTCTCGGCCGGCGCTGTCGTCGTCAAGGCAAGCGTGATCAGTGCGGCGGTCAGGTACGCGGCCGGGCCGGCTTGTGCGGATCGCTTGTTCGTCTCGGTCATGTTCGAGGTCTCCATCCGGTCAACAGTGAGGTGGGGGCCGGGCGCTCACCAGCGCCCGGCCCTTCAAAATTGCGATACGCACCGAGTGAGCAAAGCCCTTCATCCAGTTCGACGGTGGCAGAAAGAATGTCGTTTGGCCTCGACGACCCGCGACCCGACCCCGCTGCGGTAACCTTTACTGCAAGGCCGAGAGAGATCCATCACAACGATGTCCTTGCCATCGAACACCGACAATCCTCAGGTGCGGCGCTCAGAGCGCGTCTGTGCGGCCTGCGGGCATTCATTGCGGGCAGGCATTCTCTATTTCCAGCAGGACCTTCCGATCCAGTCCTGCCTGCAGCCTTCGGCGGCTGCTGAGGCCAGGGCGATCGAACGGCGTGACCTGACGCTGGTCGGTTGCACGGGCTGCGGACTGGTATTCAATCGATCCTTCGATCCCGCCACGCAGCGATTCGATATCGGCTATGAGGAAACCCAGGCTTTTTCGGCCGTCTTCCGGGCCTTCGCCGATCGCCTGGTCGATGCGTTGGTCGAGCGCTGGAACCCGGCCGATGCCACGGTGGTCGAGATCGGCTGCGGCAAGGGCGATTTTCTCGAGAGTCTTTGCCAGCGCGCGGGCTGTCGCGGCATCGGTATCGATCCGGCCTTCGAGCCTGGCCGACGGCCGGCCGTATCCGAGGTATCCTTCGAGCGTCACTTGTTCGGCGCCGGAGATGTCGGCCGCCGCGCCGATTTCTTGATCTGCCGCCACACGCTCGAGCACATCGGTCCGGTTGGCGAGTTTCTGCGGCAGGTGGCCGATTTCTGCCGTGCCGGCGGCGTGCGAGAGGTGTTCTTCGAGGTCCCGGATGCCCGTCGAATTGTCGCCGAGGGCGCCTTCTGGGATGTCTATTACGAGCACGCGAACTATTTCGATGCCCGCGCATTCGAGACCGCTTTCGAGCACGCCGGAATGACCGTGACCGGAACCCGGGCTCTGTTTCACGAACAGTATCTCGGTCTGTTCGCGACCCTTCAGCACGATCAGGATCCTCTGCCCACGGATGCGTCGGCAACGCTCGCCGCCTGGCGAGGGCTGGAGGACGCGCGCGCCGACTGGGAGCGGCGCCTCGAGGCGCATGCTGCCCCCATCGTCATCTGGGGCTCGGGCTCCAAGGGTGTGGCGTTTCTGGCCGGCGCGGACCGAAAGCATCGCGTCGTGGCTGCCGTCGACATCAATCCCCACCGGCAGGGCCGGTTCATGCCGGGCACGGGTCAGCCGATCATCGCCCCCGAGGCCCTGATCGCGCTGCAGCCCGCGACGGTGATCATCATGAACCCGGCCTACCGCGACGAGATCCGGGATCAGCTCGCCGGTCTCGGTCTGGACCCGCGAATCGATATCGTCGGAATGCAGCGCGATGAGGCTGACTGCAGTTAAGCTAGTCGAGGACTCATAGCAAGGATCTCGATCGCGTGCTCGCCATTATTGTCGCGGGCGGCCGGGGGGAAAGAATGCAGCGCTCCGGCGGTCACGCACCCAAGGCACTGACGCCGTTGAGCGGAGAGCCCCTGATCGCGCATCTCTGCGGTCATCTTCAGCAGCACGGCATCGACAGGGTGGTGGTCGCGCTCGGGCATCGTGCCGATGAGATCATCCGTGGACTGTCCTCGCTTCGCTCGCAGCTCAGCGGGCTCAGCCTGGACTGGGTCGACACGGGTCGCGACTGCGGCAACGCCGGGCGGCTGCTCCGCCTCGGGCCCCATACCCCCAAGCAGACCTTCGTCATGTGCTGGTGCGACGCAATCACCGATCTGGATATCACTTCAATGCGTGCCGAGCACGCGCGACATGGCTGCTCGGCGACGATCGCTGCGGTGCGCGAACCGCCGCGCTGGGGGCAACTGGAGCTGGCCGGAGATCGCGTGGTCCAGATGCGTGAGAAGGCGGACGTCGATCGGCGCTGGATCAACGGCGGCTACTTCGTGCTGGAGCCGCGGGTTCTCGAACTTGTCGAGCATCCGGGCGAGTCCTGGGAACAGGGTGCCCTGCAGCGACTGGTTGCGGCCGATCAGCTTCGTGCCTGGCGCCATGCGGGGTACTGGGCGGCGGTCGACACGCTGGCCGATCGCGAGGAGGTGGAGGCCTGTCTGCCCATCCTTTGCGGGACGGAGGGCAGGGCGTGACGGGGAGCATCCTGGTCACGGGGCATCTTGGTTATGTCGGAACGGTGCTCACCCCACAGCTCGCCGCGCGCGATGTCGAGGTGATGGGCTGCGATATCGATCTCTATCGGGCGTGCACGGTGGCCGCGATGCCGACGGCGCTGCCGATCCTCAAAGCCGACTTTCGCGACCTCGAGGTCGATGATCTGCGTGATATCGATACCCTCATCCATCTGGCCGGTCTGTCGAATGACCCACTCGGGGATCTCGACCACGCGCTGACTCACGCGATCAACCATGAGGCTGCCGCCCGCCTGGCGGGTCTGGCGCGTTCGGCCGGAGTCCGGCGCTTCATCGCAGCCTCGAGTTGCTCGGTGTACGGTGCCGCGGGGTCGGGCTGGCTGGACGAGCGTTCGGCCACGGCCCCGCTGACGGCCTATGCTCACGCCAAGTTCGGGCTGGAACAAGCGCTGCAGGGCGAAGCCGACCGCGGCCTTGAAGTGGTCATCATGCGCCCGGGAACCGTGTTCGGGTTTTCGCCACGGCTGCGTTTTGATCTGGTCGTCAACAACCTCGCGGCCTGGGCGATGACGACCGGCCGACTGCATCTCAAAAGCACCGGCAACGCCTGGCGTCCGCTGCTTCACGTCAACGACCTGTGTCGAGCGATCATCGCCCTGGCCGAGGCGCCGGCCGATGCCGTGGCCGGCCAGATCTTCAACATCGGATTCAATGAACTCAATCTGACCGTGCGTGAACTGGCGGCCTCACTGCTGGCCGCGCTGCCCCAGGCAAGACTGGATATTGCCGATGACGCTGAACCCGATCAGCGGTCCTACCGGGTGGACTGCTCGCGCCTGGACCGGTTGATTCCCGGCTGGGCACCATCGCGGATACCCGCCGATGTCATCGATGAACTCCGGCCACTGATCGAGCGCGGATGGTTGAGCGCTGAGCGCTTCGAGGGACCGGCCCTGTCGCGCGTGGCGCACCTGCACCATCGGATGAAATCGGGGGAGCTCGACGCGGAGCTGCGTGATGCCGCTCGACCCGCGCATTGAGACCTGCCGCGGCTGCGCTGCGGCCGCCCCCGAGCTGGTCCTCGATCTGGGGCTGAAGCCGAGAGCCGACGGGCTGCAGCCGAGCCGGGGGCTGGCCCTGAGCGCGGATCGCTGTCCCCTCGAGCTTGCCCTCTGCCCGCTCTGCGGCCTGCTGCAACTGCTCGAGACGCCGGTGCCGTCGGTGCTGTTCGGGGAGCAATTTCGCTACTACTCCTCGCTGAATCCGGACCTGGTCACACATGCCGAGCGGCTGGCCGATGACCTGGTCCAGCGTTTTGGCCTCGATCAGAGCAGCCGGGTGATCGAGCTGGCCAGTAACGATGGCTACCTGCTTCGTCCGTTCGCGCGGCGCGGCCTGTCCGTGCTCGGGGTCGATCCCGCGCCCGGTCCGGCGGCAGCGGCCAGGATGGCCGGCATCGAGACGATTCAGGCCTTCTTCGATCGCGACCTGGCCGAACGGCTTCTGGAGCAGGGTCGGAGCGCGGACCTGATCGTGGCCAACAACGTGCTGGCCCATGTCCCCGACCCGGTCGATTTTCTCATTGGCGTGGCGCGACTGCTGCGGCCGGGCGGCACCGCGGTTTTCGAGGTGGCCTGGGGTCGTTCGCTGCTGCAGGCCATGGCCTTCGATCAGATCTATCACGAGCATCACTGCTATTTCACCGCGGGCGCTCTGTCCCGACTGCTGAGCCGCACGGGTCTGGCGCTGCTCGATATCGAGCCGCTCCCGATCCACGCCGGCTCGCTGCGGGTCTTCGCCGCGCGTTCCGGTCGGCCCAGCGCCCGGGTGGATGCGTTGGTTCGGCTGGAGCAGGCCGAGGGTCTTGATCGCGCCGAGACCTGGCGATCGATGGCCCGGCGCCTGTCGACCCTGCGTCGATCATTGCGCGAGATGCTTGAGCGGGCGCGGGCCGAGGGTCACGCCCTGGCGGCCTACGGCGCAGCGGCCAAGGGGACGATGCTGCTCAACTGGCTGCAGCCCGAGCCAGACTGGATTCCCTGGGTGGCCGACATCAATCCGCACAAGCAGGGCCGCTTCGTGCCGGGGGTGGGTATCCCGGTCGTCAGCCCGGCGCGCATTGTCCAGGACCGGCCCGACCGCCTGCTGCTGCTGCCCTGGAACTGGGCCGCGGAAATCGCGCGTGACCAGCAGCAGTGGCTGGCCGACGGCGGGCGCTTCATCGTTCCGCTGCCGACGCCTCGCCTCTATCCCTGGATCGATCGTCTGGCCGATCAGTCGCCTGACTGATCAATGGCCAGGCCCATTGATCACGCCGGCCCGGCGCGGTCTGAACAGCTCGGAGAGCAGCAGCCGCGCATTGCGCGGTCCGGTATGGTGGTGTCCGGCCAGCCATCGGGCCAGCACGCGCAGGCAGGCCGCTCGATCGCTGCCAGACAGCGGTGCGCGCCGGATCGCACGTGCATATTCCTGCAGGCGCCGCCAGGTCGGAAAGCTGAGGCGGCCACGATGGGCCGGGTCGAACCAGGCCAGGCGCTCGTGCTCATCGGTGAATCGGTGAATCGAGGCTTGTGCATGGGCACGGCGTTTGAAAAGGACCTCGGGAATCAGCTGGATGCGGCCGTGCAGCGCCAGCTCGGCCAGCAGGTTGCGGTCGGCTCCGACCCAGTCGCCGTGGCGAATGGTCCGCAGCAGCACCTCGCGGCGCATCACGCCGAAGACGCTGATGCAGACATGCGGCGTCAGGATCGCGGCGGCAAAGCGCTCGGCGGGCGAGTCGGCGTCGAAGGCCTGTTCCTGGTCGTAGCGGCCGATCATCCGGCCGTTCTCGTCGATTCCGCTGCTGCGACTGTGGACGAGCACCGTGTCCGGCGCCTGCTCCAGCACGGCCAGACAGCGTTCGAGGAAACGGGGATGACACAGGTCGTCATGCGCGGCCCATTTGAAGTAGCGGCCGCGGGCCTGATCAAGCGTCAGATTGTAGTTGCGCGCCGCGCCCAGATTGATGTCGTTGCGGATCCAGCGAACCCGTTCGTCGCTGGCCGCGAAGGCTCGACAGATCTCCGGCGTGCGATCCGTGGAGGCGTTGTCTGCAATGATCAGCTCGAAATCGCGATGGCTCTGGTTGAGCAACGCGCCCAGGGCACCCGCCAGGTAGCGATCCCCGTTGTAGACCGGCAGTCCGATGCTGACTTCGGTCATTCGGGCGAAGGGTTCTTCATCAGTTCGCGCTTCGATCGGCTCATCCGTTCCTGCATCTCGAGCCGGTCGGCTTGCGTCCGCTGCCGGGCAGCGGCATCCGAGTCGCCCAGCCGGTCAAGCAGCTCGGCCAGCTCCCGCCGCGCCGGTACATGTCCCGGTCGCAGACCGAGCAGGGTTTCGAAGGCGACTGCCGCCTGTTCCGGGCGACCGGCTGCGGCCAGGGCTCGGCCCAGCCAGTAATGCCCCGCAGTCAATTCGCGGTGGGCCTCGACCGCGCGCAGTGCATGATCCACGGCCAGGTCCACTTCGCCGGCGGCCAGGCGCACGCGGGCCATGCCGACATGTGCCGGCGCGTGATCGGGATTGCGTTCCAGCGCCTTGCTGAAGCCGCGTTCGGCCTCGTCGAGCCGCTGCATTTCCAGATAGACCTCACCGATCCGGCAGTGTACGATCGCTCGCTCACCCTGGGCCTGATCGGCCCGGAACAGGCTGGCCAGCGCCTCGTCATGCCGGCCTTCGGCGTGGTAGAGCCGGGCCAGAGCCATCAGTTCATTGGGACGGATCCGGGTATGGTCGACCACGGCTTCGAGCAGCTGGCGGGCCCCGGCAAGATCCCCGCAGGCCTGACGACAGCGGGCCAGATGCAATTGCATCCGCTCGTCGCCGGGCAGCTGGCGGTGCAGGTTCTCGAGCAAGGGTCTGGCCTTTATCGGGCGTCCGGCGTCCATGTGTACCAACGCCAGGGTGAACTGACGATCGCGTTCGATCACCGCCGCCGACCGTCTGGCACCCTCGGACCCGCCATCCGTCTCGATCCCCGTCTCGCGCCACCGCGCAACAAGCCAGGCTTGTTCGGACTCAGTGAGTCGTCGCGTCGATGGATGCCCGCCGCTACGGCGGTCCAGGGAGGGAGGCGGCCGTCCCGACAAGCGGGCCGAGGACGGAACCTCGAAGGCCTCGGCCAGCACGCGCCCCTCTAGCCCGTCGGGCAGTTCGAGTCCCAGCCAGTGCAGGACGGTCGGCGCGAGATCGAGCAGTCCGGCGCCCTGCAGTTCGGCACCGTCGGCGATGCCCGGCCCGGCCATCATGAGCAGGCCATGGTCCCGATACCAGGGCTGACCGGCCTTGCGCGCGGCGAGCTCGGCCGAGCCCGGTCGCTGGGCGTCGGCGAGCAGCCCGCGCTGGGAGAAGACGATCACGCCGGTGCCCTCCGGCAGCGCCTCGAGCAGATGGCCGAGCTGATGATCGAGATAGATCGCAGCTTGCGCCATCGTGGTGGAATAGCGCTCGAAGGCCTCGTCGGGCAGCCATGCCAGCTGTGGTGGGTGACAGGCCATGAACTCCGGTCCGAGGGTGTCGAGGAGGTCGTAGCGCACCATCATCAGTCGCCAGTCGTGATGCACCATGCGATCCAGGGTAACGCCGTGCACCGAAATCTGTTCAGCCAGCCGGACCGCAAGGCGAGTCATCATCGGATCGGACTTGCCGGCGAGGTGCGCGAAGAACTGCAGTTCTTCGGCCTGCAGCCGGGCCGGCGAGAGTCTGAGGTCGAGTAATCCAGACAGCAGTGCGGCAGGCCAGACCGCCGTATCGGGCGGGGTCAGGAGACCGGACGGGTCGCCGGCCAGCCGGAAGAACGCATCGGAAACACAGCAGCCGGGCACCGGTTCGGCCGGGAAGGTGACCGGCCAGTTGATGAGGAGTGACTCGAGGCCGGCATCGGCCAGCAGGTTCCACAAGGCGGGGACGCGGCGAGTCAGGGCCGAGAGGGGGTGCGGTTGACCTTCAGGGCCGATCGTTGCGGCATCGATGACCCGATGTGCATCGGCGCGCCGGCCGGTGGCGACCGAGGTCCAGAGCAGGGGGTCGAACTGGGGCTGCAGGCTGCGAACCTGACCGCTGGCGGCCCGTTCGATCAGGCCGGCCAGGCAGGGAAGCTGCCCGCTGTCGAGCAGCGGGCGAAGCAGGCTCCAGTCAGCGCCACCCAGCCCGAGCAGCAGGACCCGTCGGGCGACAGTCATGAATGGACTGGTGTTCGAGCCGGATCAGATCTCGCTGCGATTGCGGCGGCGCAGCGCGGCAGCGCCAGCGGCGAATATCAGCAGTCCGAGCGGGAGGGCGCCGCCCACGGGCACGCTGCGGAAGTTGATCTCGGGGGTGCCGCGCGGAACGGTGATCGGCGTATCCGGTGTGGCCTCGTACCAGACCTCGTGGATGATGCCGCTCAGACTGCCTTCGGCGACTTCGACATCCATATAACCGTAGTGCCAGGAACCGGCTTGTTCGCCCGTTGGAACGACACCTGCCGGAATCCGGAAGCCGATGAAACCCCGTTCGTTGAGGTCGAAAAAGCCGGGCTCGGAAAACGGACAACCTTCGTAGAGCCAGTTGTAGCCTGTGTAGTCGAAGGTCTCGTCGATCTGGGTGCCCGGCGTGATCGGCTGCGCGTACGCGGTCCAGCCCGATTCGTTCTGGGCCGACAGGACGACCTCGCCGCAGTAGCCGCCGTAACCATCGCTGGAACCCAGGCTGACCTGAAGCTGGAAATCCAGATTGCTGTCGCCGTCGACGTCGAACGATTCGAATTCGAATCCGCCTTCCTCTGCGGTGACGGTAATATTGATGTTGGCATTGACCGGCGCGGCCGATGCCGAGCCGGCGATCATTCCGGCGCCTGCCGCAACGGTGTAGTAGGCCAGACGGCGATCGAGGCGTTCATTGTCGAGTGTGCGAGACATCGGTACTCCCTCCCTTCCAGGAAATTTGCGCAGAATGATGGACGGTCAAGCGACAAAGCCCCCGCCCTCGTTCAAGATGGTACCGGAAACTCGTTCTTCAGAGCAATGTCGTCCTTAAATATACGCTGGCCCTGCCATGAATGATTCGCGCAACATTCTGATGATCTGGGAGCTGGGAGGGGCCATGGGCCATCTGGTCCGCCTGCTGCCGATCGCCCAACGGCTTCTGGCGCAGGGCCATCAGGTCCGACTCGCGCTGCAGACCACGCGGCATCATTCGCTGGTCCCGGAAACCATCGGCCTGCTGCCGGTTCCGCTCCTGCCGCCGTCCCGGCAGCCGATCAGCCAGCCGGTCAGCATCGCCGATATTCTCTTCAACGCCGGCGTGACCGAGCCCGCTGCGCTTGCCGCCCAGGTTCGGACCTGGCGCGGGCTGGTCGAGGCTGTGGCGCCGGATGCCATCGTGCTCGACTACAGCCCGACCGCGCTGCTCGCGCTTCAGGGATTCGGGATACCGATGATCCAGATCGGCACGGGCTTCGCCAGCCCGCCGGCGGTCACCCCGCTGCCCAATCTGCGTGACTGGCAGAACCACTATCCTGATCGCATCGTGGCGACCGAGGCCGCCGTTCGTGAAGCGCTCAATGGGCAGCTCGAACGGCAGGCCGAGCCGCCGCTGGCCCACGTCGGGGAGTTGTTCAACCGGCTGGACTGGAACGTGCTCGCCACTTTTCCCGAGCTCGACCACTACCCCGGTGAGGAGCGCGGCAGCTATTGCGGAACCTGGGGTACGTCGATGGCTGCCCGACCGATCTGGCCGGCGGCCGAAGGCCCCCGGATCTTTGCGTATCTGAAGCCGTTTCGAGGCCTCAAGGCGATCCTTGACGAGCTGGCGCAGCGTCGCCTGGCGGCCCTGGTCCATGTCGGCGGCGGTTTCGATCCCGCGCCGTGGCAGGGTACGACGGTCCGCATCAGCCGCGAACCGCTGGATATGCGCCTCGTCGCCAGAGACTGTGATCTGGCCATCCTGAACGCCGGCCATGGCGCGACTGCGGCCATGCTGCTGGCCGGTGTACCGCTGCTCCAGCTGCCGATCCAGATCGAGCAGTACCATAACGCCCAGGCCACGGCCCGCCTCGGTGCGGGTATCAACGTGGCGCTGGGTGACCGGCAGGCGTTCGTGGCCGCCCTGGATCGTCTGCTCGATGAGCCCGGCTACCGTCAAGCCGCCGAGGGCTTTGCGCGACGGCATGCCGATCACGACCCGGAAGACGCCGTTGCCCGCATTGCCGAAGGAATCGTTCTGCGGGCATCCAATCAGAGCCGGGGGACAGCGCCACCGCCATCTTGAGCAGGTAACCAGGTCTCGGCCCATCGCTTGCCGCCCCGGCTGAATGCGGGTACCTTTCCTGTTTTCACTCGTATCAAACTGGACGCTGTCTGCCATGAAAACGATCCTGATCATTCTCATCGTTCTGCTTGCGGTCGTGGCTGGCGGCCTTTACTACATGGGGCAGAAATCCCGCGAGGGCAGCGCCCCCGGGTTGAGTGACGGGCGGTTGACCGCCTGTCCGTCGTCGCCCAACTGCGTTTCCAGCGAGTCCGGAACGCCGCCCGGACAGAGCGTGGAACCGCTGCCGGCCAGCGCCTGGTCGCGGATTCCGGCGACGATCGAGGCCATGGGGGGCACGATGACTCGCCAGGAGGGCGACTACCTCGCCGCCGAGTTCCGCTCCAAGTGGTTCGGGTTTACCGATGATGTCGAATTCCGGCGCGCCAATGATGCCGTGCAGCTGCGTTCGGCCTCGCGTATCGGTCATTCGGATATGGGCGTGAATCGCGCCCGCGTTGAGGCGCTGCGCGAGCGTCTCGGCAACGGTTAGCGTCGGATCCCATGGTCAACAGATATTGATCTAGTGCACCCCTTATGAACAAACCCCTGATCCTCCTCGTCGCGCTGATGATCGGCGCCTGCTCCTCTGCGCCTTCGACCGCCCCCTCTGCCGAGATGCCACGGGTCAGCATCATGGCCTTCAACGTCGAGAATCTGTTCGACACTCAGGACGACCCCGGCAAGAACGATGCGACCTATCTGCCGGCCAGCGTCAAATCGGACCCCGACCATATTGCGGCCTGCCAACTGATCGAAGTCGATAGCTGGCGGGAGGACTGTCTGAGGCTGGATTGGAGCGAGGACGCCCTGCGCTTCAAGCTCCAACAGCTCGCGGCAACGATTCTTGCCTACAACGACGGCCGGGGCCCGGACATCATTGCGCTGCAGGAAGTGGAGAATCTGCGCGTCCTCGACCGGCTGCGGCGGGAACATCTCAGCGCGGCAGGCTACGGCGAGGCGGTTCTGATCGAGGGCGTTGATGCGCGCGGTATCGATGTCGCTTTCCTGTCACGGCTGCCGCTGCTGGGCGATCCCATCCTGCATCCGCTCGACATGTCGGCATTTCCGGACCGCGCAGCGGATACCCGCGGTGTGCTCGAGGCCAGCTTCGAGATGCCCGATGGCTCGGTCCTGACCGGCTTTGCCGTCCATTTTCCGGCGCCGTTTCACCCGATCGAAATGCGCTGGATTGCCTATGAGCATCTGAATCGTCTGCGATCGAATCTGCCCGACGACCGGCTCGTCTTCGCCGCGGGTGATTTCAATACCCCGCAGCGGGAGATGGAGGGGACGACCATCATGGATGAGATGGTGCGCCCGTTCTGGACCGTCGCCCACGAGGTCGGCTGCAGCGATTGTCCCGGCACCAACTACTGGTCCCGCGGTCAGAGCTGGTCGTTTCTCGACATGATCCTGTTCTCCGGGCCGCAATCCAGTGCCTGGATGCTCGATGTCGATTCGATCGACATCGTCACGGCCTATGAGGATCAGCTTCATCCTGACGGGACACCGAAACGCTTCGACCTCGATGCGCGCGAAGGCGTCTCCGATCATCTACCCATCGTGCTTGAGCTCGAATTGAGGCCCTGATCGCGGTTTATACTCCTCCAGCGGCCGTTCGTCGACGGGAGGGGCTTGCTCGCCCGAACCCACCAACGTTCGGCAGACTGTGCCCCAGGAAGGTTGAATCGGTCCATGAGAGATGAAGGAAGGGCGGTAGCCCATCTGCACGACCGCGGCCGGCTTCGATCGCTGGCCGAAACCGGCCTGCTGGACGCTGACGCGCGCGAAGCGCTGGACCGCTACGCCCGCATCGCCGCCCGGGCGCTGGCCGCGCCGGTGAGCCTGGT